>JBBSDM010000026.1:0-43732 GCA_038249445.1 Bacteroidales bacterium | reverse complement strand
CTTATAGTATTATTGGGACTAGTTTTGACAAGCAACTCTAGGAGCTCAATATCCTCTGTTTTTAGTTTTATATATCTCATATTGAGACAAATATACGAATATTAATCCGTACCACCAAAGAAATGGTGTATTATATTATTCCAACTACTTAATAAAATCTAAATTAATTCTAATTGGATTCTTTCAAGAAGTATTGACGATTCCTATGTTATTAATTCAATTATTTTTATTTGTACTATCTATTAAATATGCCCTTAAAGATAAGTTTAGAATGAAAAAATACTCATTTTGGACATTTTTTATTTTGCTAGTAAGTATGTTATTTACTTTTGGGAGTTTGTTACTAGTTAGGTTCAATAGTTAGAATGAGCAGAAAATTTAGACATTCCTTAGTTTGGTATAGGATCATACCTATGTCTTAACTGAAAGGAAGTCCATGTATTTCAATCGTTTATTAGCAAAGGACTTATCGTTTTTATGAACAAACATAATAGAATACTCAGAGGTATAGAAAAGGGGCGGCAATTATCTTTCATGATTGTAGTCGATGTGGATAATAACCAGCCCCTCTGCCTCACTAACCCGTAAATAAAGAAAGGAGAACAGAAAGGTATACATTATATGCCAGACACTAAAATTATGAGAAAGAAATGACGTGCTAATCATTTTAGGCATCTGCTATAGTGAGGAGTGCAAATAGCGATAAAAAACAATAATAATCAAAATGCCTTATAAAAACAAACGAGGCGTTTATTAAAAATACAAATGAAAAAATGAATGTAATTTTAAATAAAAAAATAATTTTTATATTGATGGCTGCTATGGTATCTGTGTCAGCCTTGACTTTTTTACAATCATGTAGCGATGATGAAGACACACCAATGCAGGAAACTATGAAGTTAGAATTTTTGGATCTGGATGTGTCTAATTTAAATAATCCGACAGATATTCAAAAACTAATTTTAAAAAAGGCTAAGGATAGAATTGATCCTTACATTGTTTTGGAAGGTAAAACTTATATTTTAGCCGTGACCAATGCTATCGATGTTCAAATGTCTGAAAGGTTGTTTGAATTAATCAAAACAACAATTAGTAACACCAATTATTTGGTTAAAAATTTGAATGTTGTAGTTGATAAAAATAACCCTAAATTGTTACACATTGTTCAATCAAAAGGCTTAGGTAAGAATTCACGATATAAAATACTAGGTTATGAATCTACTCCTATTGATGGTCAAGATTCTTGGAATGTTGATTGGAGTGGCGTGCATATATATTTAAATAATGAAACAACTAAAAGACTAAATAAATTAGTAGCTGCAGGTGCCTGTGCAGCTGATATTGCTGGGTTGCTGGGTTGTGTTCCTGTAGGTATAATTGGAGTAATCTTGACTTATAGAGCAGCTGAAATTGGTATCATGAATGATGGAAATGGAATTGAAATTTCTTATGGTTTTTCAGACTTTATTCAATCAAGGTAATTTCACATGGAAAATATTAATAAAACCAATTTTTTATTCGTTTTTTTTCTTTTAGTAATTTTTCTTTTACCATTTATATATAATTATCCATTATATCTGAAAATAACACAAATCACTTTAGGTATAGGTTTAATGTCAAATACTTATATAAATAATAATAGAATTAAACTGATTATTCAAATTATTTGTATCACAATTATTCTTCTTTTTTCTATAAGCTATATCATTCAGATTTAAGGCCACATGTTGCTGCGGTTCTGTGAGCCGAGTCAAATAAATAATGACTTTCAGTTTCTTGAATAGTACAGGTAGGTTGACATTTTTTGTATGGCAAAGTCTCTTTTATTTACGATGCAAGTCCTAGCTGATATGTTTGTTAACTGAGCAAAGTGTGGCATTGGTTGGTGGGATTTGCAATCCCAATTTCTTGAATAATAAGGATTTATAATCCGATAGTTTCAAATTTTACTTTGTTTTAGGATTACAAATCCAAAGAATAAAAGAACTGGAATTACAAATCCCAGTGACAATTCCGAGCTTTCAGCATTAAAATAAATTGGGGTAGATCCGAAGGGCCAGTGTATTCACCCTTGAATTATCTCTCTCACCTCAAAATTCAGCATGCTTGCCATTATCTCGATTTCTCGGATATGAATATTAATCAAATATCGATGATGATTGGTTTTGATGATCCTTTTTATTTTAGCCGAATTTTCTCCAAAATAATGGGCGTTTCGCCTTCGGGCTATCGTACACAGAAGAAAGGGTAAAAATGAAATGAGCCAATTAAAAGCTGTTGTGCTTATAATTGGCTCTTTTATCAGTATAATCTAAATTTCTTATTCTACCGAAAATTTATAGATACACCACTCGTCATATTTTCCGCCCGGACGAAGAATTGAAGTGGGAAACCAAGGAATATTGGGAGAATTAGGGAAGCCTTGAGTTTCCAAGCAAATAGCCGTTTGAAAACCATATGTTTTTCCATCTTTGGCCACTTGCGTATCAATCCAGTTACCGGTGTAGATTTGCATCCCGGGCTGAGTAGTGAGTACATCCATTTTACGACCGTTAACCGGTTCGTACAAGTAACCTGCCAGAGCCATTTCGGCCGGTTGACTTTTTCTTATCACCCAGTTATTGTCGATACCACGGCATGGTAAATATTCGGGGTCTTTTATTCTATCGCCCACCAATGTAGGTTTACGGAAATCTAATGGAGTGTTGTCCACCTTTTTTATCTCCCCAGTCAATGCATCGGTTTCATCTTTCAAAGTATAGAAATCGGCATTGATTTGCAATTGATGATCCCAGATGGTTCCGTTTCCGGCACCTTTCAGGTTGAAGTACGAGTGATTGGTCAAAGCAATGATAGTCACTTTGTCAGTCGTTGCTTCGTAGTGCATTTTTATCTCGTTTTCATCGCTCAAAATATAGGTACAGGTAATGGTCAGATTACCTGGATAACCTTCTTCACCGTCGGGCGAGAAAAGTTCAAGTACTAGTTCTTGTTGCGATGCCGATTTTACCGTCCACACTTTCTCGTTATATCCATGAATACCGCCGTGTAAAGAATTGGTTCCGCTGTTTATCGGAAGTTGGTAATCCACACCGTCGATGCTGAACTTGCCGTCTTTGATACGGTTGGCAAAACGACCACAAACGGCACCAAAGTAGATTTCTTTCTCGATAACCTCTTCCAGCGTATCGAATGCAAGTACCACATCGTCGAATTTACCGTTTCTATCAGCTACTATCAGGCGGAGAATCTTCGCACCATAGTTGGTAATATCTACCGACATGCCGTTTTTATTGAACAAAGTGTAAAGCGATACCGGTTTACCGTCCATTTCTATTTCTAAATCTTTTACTGTTTTCATTTAGTTGATTTTTTTTACCACAAAAGGTTTCACAAAAGTTTTGATTATAGTATTTTCTTCCTTTTGTGAACCGTTTTGTGGTTCAATATTTTCATTAATAAGTAATTCACAATGCACAATTAAGAGTAAAATTGTGAGCCAATTGAGACAAAATTATGAATTATGCATTATTAATTGATTTTACAAGCTCCGTCACCAATTTCGGCAATGTAGAACTCTGGTTTAATACCGATTTTAGCTTCGTAAGCTGCACCTACTTCTCTGATAAAGGTATCGATAGCTTCTTCTTTTACCAATGATACGGTGCAACCACCAAAACCGCCACCTGTCATACGTGAACCGATAACGCCATCAATTTTCCATGCTTCTTCTGCCATGCAATCCAATTCAGGACCAGTCACTTCGTAATCGTCGCGCAACGAAACGTGTGAAGCGTTCATCAATTTTCCGAACAAAGTCAAGTCACCTGCTTTCAAGGCTTTTACAGCATCAGAAGTACGTTGCACTTCACCTACCACGTGGCGGGCACGTTTTCTTGCTACTGGATCAGTAATTGCCGATTCGATAGATTTGAATTCAGCTTCGGTCAATTCAGCCAAGTATTTCAATGTGCGAACGGTGCTCAGTTCTTTTACAGCTAATTGACATTCTGCTACGCGTTGGTTGTAAGCACCAGAATCTAATTTGTGTGGACTGTGGGTGTTGGAGATAAGAATTTTTACACCTTCCAGTTTTACAGGAACAAGTTCGAATTCCAAGGTATCGCAGTTCAGGTGAATAGCGTGATCTTTGGCACCGTTGGCCGAAGCAAACTGATCCATGATACCACAATTTACTAAGGCAAATTCATGTTCCGATTTCTGACCGATCTGAGCCAACACCGTGCGGTTGAAATCAGTTCCCAATTCGTCGTTGAAAGCAAAAGCAGTTACCACTTCCAATGCAGCCGACGAAGAAAGACCTGCACCGTTTGGTACATCACCCCAGATAAGGATATCATAACCTTGAGTAATAGCAATACCGCGTTTTACGAACTGAGCAATAACACCAAGCGGATAGTTTACCCAACTTTTTTCGAGCCGTGTGGTCAATTGATCTAAACCAAGCGTGATAATTTCGGGTTGGTTCAATGATTTGAAGTTCATCACTTTTTTGTCGTTTTTAGCCAACAACAAATACGTACCGAAACTCAAAGCACATGGAAATACCGAACCACCATTGTAGTCGGTATGCTCACCAATCAGGTTTACACGACCAGGAGAGAAATACACTGCCTCGGCTGCTGTGCCGTAAGCTGCTTCAAAAGCTGATTTTAATTCTAGAACTGTCATAATTGATTTATTTTAATTGTATTTTGAATGTTTATTTTTTCGGAACACAAAATAACTCAATTAGAAGCTATAAAAAACTAATTAATTTATGTTTTATAACATGATTTTGGTTTATTACATCTTGAAAACAAGCCATAACAGATGCCCATTCGGACTTAGTGCTGATGATGTGTATTTAATATGATGATAATTCAACTTTACCAAAATAGAAAATCTTATGACAGGAGGCATTTTATGTTTATAGAATTCAGAGGGTTTTATTGTTGTTGGACCTTTTTTTGGGTTGAATGTTCGTTCATATTTCCATTTCCTATAAATAGATGACACTTATGGGTTTAAGATCATATGATTATATTTTATATAGGGTGAGTAAAATTAACTCAAATTTCGCTATACTAATTCACACACATAAAAATAATTATTATATTTGCATCTCTATTGGTTACAACAGCTGTTTCAATGGAAATACTATTCATTAAAAATAATACCAAGACACGAAGGTATTTCATGTTTATTATACCAAGGCCGTTTACTTGAAGAATGTCTGCATAAATGTCAACTTGTGGATGGGAATTTTCAAATATGCAGTACGGAATGATGTTGAAACTGCAATATACAAAGAAACAAATTAAAAATAGACGAAGCTAGTTATTTACCCGCAACCTACTATAAAACACGATCGCCGATATGAAATTTATACAGGATAAAAAAATTAGATTTGAGTACCAAATAACAATCATCTATTTGATTATTGGTATTTTATGGATTGTTTTCTCCGATATGGTTCTTGAGTCTGTATTATATCCGAAAAATATAAGCCTATTGACCTCAGCCCAGAGCTATAAAGGTATATTTTATATTTTTATAACGTCGCTTCTCTTGTTTGTTTTAGTAAAAGGCCATTTGAAAAAACTGAAAAAATCAGAAACAAAATTACAAGAACAAATCAAAAAGTTTGAATTATTAAACCAAGAATATAAAAGTCTAAATCAAGAACTTGAGCAACGTGTATTAGACCGTACCTCACAATTGGAAGCATCAAATAAAGAATTAGAAGCTTTTAGTTATTCTGTTTCACACGATTTGCGTGCTCCATTACGCCATATCAACGGATATATTGATTTGCTAAAAAGACGATTTCCCGACTCTTTACCCGAAAAAGGACAACAGTACCTCGATAATATCTCAGAATCTGCTATCCAAATGGGTCAGTTGATTGATGAACTACTGCAATTTTCCAGAACCAGCAGACAAGAACTAAAATACTTCAAATTAAACATGAATGCTTTGACAGAAGAAGCCATTAAGATGATTCAATATGACAATGTAGGTCGTAAAATCGATTGGCTATTAAAACCTTTGCCTGAGGTTTGGGGTGATAGTGGTTTGCTCAAAATGGTTTGGATTAATTTACTAAGCAATGCGGCTAAATTTACAAGAAAGAAAGAAAAAGCCCTCATCGAAATTGAATGTAATGACAGTGCAAATGAATTCATTTTTTCAGTCCGCGATAATGGAGCTGGATTTGACATGAAGTATGCACAAAAATTATTTGGAGTGTTTCAGCGTTTACATTCAGTGGCCGAATACGAAGGTACCGGAATAGGATTAGCCAACGTTCAACGAATTATAAGTCGGCATGGTGGTCGTATCTGGGCAGAGGCACAAGTAGATAAAGGAGCTATATTTTATTTCACATTACCTAAAAATAAAAAACAGTCATGATCAATTTAAAAACTATTTTATTGGTAGAAGACAATCCAATGGATGTGGAATTAACTCTGGAAGCATTGGAAGAGAATCGTTTGGCAAACCGCGTAGTTGTGGCAAATGATGGTGTAGAAGCACTGGAGTATTTACGTTGTGAAGGTAAGTACGCCCATCGTAATCCCGAAAATCCTGCTGTGGTATTGTTGGATATTAAAATGCCACGCATGGATGGAAAAGAATTGCTGAGAATCATTAGAAGTGACGTAAATTTAAACACACTTCCAGTAGTTATGCTTACATCTTCGCGTGAGGAGCCTGATCTGATAAGTTGTTATGAAATGGGTGTTAACGCTTATGTTGTGAAACCTGTAAATTTTAACGATTTTATGAATGCAGTTAAACAATTAGGCATATTTTGGGGTTTAATTAATGAAATTCCCGTCAATAAATAATGTATGAAACAGCAACCGTTGAAAATATTATCATTAGAAGATTCTATAAGTGATTATGAATTTATATGTGAATTATTGAATGCCGAAGAATTCGATTTTACGATACAACGTGCAGAGAAACAGCAAGAGTTCATTCATGCATTGCAAAATGATACTTACGATGTGATTTTATCTGATTTTTCATTGCCCGATTTTAATGCTTTCGGAGCTTTAGAATCTGTATTAGAAATTTGCCCAAAAACACCATTTATCGTTGTTTCAGGCTCCATTGGCGAGGAAACTGCCATTGAACTGATAAAAAAAGGAGCTGTGGATTATGTGCTCAAGGATAGAATAGAACGACTTGTTTATTCTGTAAAACGTGCGCTTGAACAAGCAAAAGAAATTGAATTCAGAAAAAATGCAGAGAGTAAATTAGTCTATGAACAATACTTAATGCAAGTGTTGATGGATAATATTCCATATCATATTTACTTTAAAGATGTGGAAGGTAGATTTATCAAAATTAATAATTCTTTTGCAAAAAGTATAGGGTTGAATGATGCTAATGAAGCAATTGGTAAATCGGAGACTGGTTTTTTTGATAAAGAGCATGCCCTCATATCGACTGAAGAAGAGCAGCAAATCATGAAAACCAAGGTTCCTGTGATAGACAAAGAAGAGAAAGTTTTAATACTCGATAAAATAGAAACCTGGTATTTAGCATCGAGAATGCCACTACAAGACTTGGACGGTTCAATTATTGGAACTTTCGGAATATCGAAAGATATTACTGCGAGAAAAAAAATGCAATTTGAACTTCAAAAAAGGAATAATGACTTGGAGTATTTTCATAAGTTTACAGTAAACAGAGAAATCAAAATGGTAGAACTCAAAAAAGAATTAAATTTACTATTGAAAGAAGCGGGCAAAGACCAGAAATATCTCCTTACCGATGAATGATAGAGTTGGAATTGCTGCACTATTTATGGGTTAGCTGTCAACAAAAACGGTTGATATATGTTAAAGTAAAAATAAATAATGATGAGTTGTATTATTAAAATTCAAGAACCATGAAAAGCAAAATTCTATTCGGAGTAAGCCTCCTCTTTGGGCTAATGTTTATTAATGCAGGGCTAAACAAGTTTTTTAATTACATGCCAATGCCCGCAGATATGCCTGAAAGCATGACAAAGTTAATGACAGCCTTCATGCAAGTAAGTTGGCTAATGCCATTGGTTGCTGTAGCGGAAATCACGGGTGGATTACTTTTTATAATCACTAAATACAGGGCATTAGGTGCTATCATTATTTTTCCTATGTTGATAGGCATACTCTTAACTAATATTTTCAACGCACCTTCGGGATTGCCCATTGCACTAGTTTTATTTATCATTAATGTTTGGGTAATTATCGAAAACCGTGATAAATATCTCCCAATGATAAAATAAGTTTGTTTCTAACCGACATCTGAAGTTGAGAACTTATTGGCACCCTATTTTGAATTGCCGCCCCATTTATGGGGCGGTTATAATTTCCTGCTCATCCACTGGGTCATTGTCACCAAGGCTGTAGTAATTGTTTTCTTCGTCTTCACTTCCTATGTCTTCCTGTCTGTCGTCCAGCTCAGATCCCGGAATGTCCAAATCATCACCTATTTTAGCTTCACTAGAGTCTTCGATGTTTCGTATTACTCCATTCTCGTCATAAACATTGTCTTCAGTAATTTCCTCTGGGTTGATATCAACTTCTTTGCTTTGGTTGTAAATGTCTTCGTCAGGATTGTAAATCGGATAAGCCGGAAAAGCGGCTTGTGCATCCCTATCGGCTTCCAGTTCATTAAGTGTGAAAATAGGTAGCTTATTTTTTGTCTCGTTCTTCATTTTTCAGTTCAAATTTAGTAATGAATTATTGTTTGGTAAAGTTGGGATGAAAGTTCAATGAAGTTATTACACAATTTTATCTTTAAGTTGTATTATTCACTCATTTACAGGGTGAAGATGTGAGAATAATGTAAGTTTTTTCAGATATTGTGTAACATTTTAGGTCTTTAAAAGTCTCACCTTTGTGAAGCAAATAGAATTAAAACCTCCATTTTCATGACTTTATAACTTAAACGCAAAAGAACAGATAACCCTCCATATCAAATCATAACAGTATGACATATTTAAAAGGAAAAAGAGCAGCTATTCTGGCTACTGACGGTTTTGAACAATCGGAATTTAAGAAACCAATGAAAGCTCTAAAGAAAGCCAGAGTTTCAGTGGATGTGGTTTCGCTAAAAAGTGGAAAGATAAAAGGCTGGAAGAAAACAAAATGGGGAGATAAATTCAAAGTTGATGTGATTGTTGACGAAGCTTCGGCTGCCAACTATGATTTATTGGTATTGCCTGGTGGTGTTCTAAATTCTGATGCACTTAGAACGAATGAATCGGCTATAAAATTTGTAAGCGATTTCTTTGATTTGGGTAAACCAATTGCTGCCATTTGTCATGCTCCCTGGATATTGATAGAGACTGGCAAAATTAAGAAGAAACGATTAACGTCATATCATACCTTGAAAACTGACCTCTTGAATGCAGGTGCTCATTGGGTAGATGAAGAAGTGGTGGCGGATAATAAACTCATTACGAGCAGGTGTCCGAAAGACCTTCCTGCCTTTTGTAATAAAATGATAGAGGAACTTTTTCAAGAGCTTCCTATAATTGTAATTGAAGGTAAATAGAATGTGCACGTAGTTACAAGCATTTGGTTACGAGGTACAAGTCTTATTATCTGAAATTTATTCCAAAATAACATATCGATAATTGTTTTTAATCCCTGAATATCATTACCCAGAATGTGATAATTTACACAAAACTAAATCAAAAAGAAAATGACAACAACAAAAATTAAAAAGGTATTGATTGCGATGGATTATGATGAAACATCGCAAAAGGTTGCTGAGTGTGGTTTTGCATTGGCTAAGGCAATGAATGCTGAAACCATATTGTTACATGTAATATCTGAGCGTCCGGTTTATTATTCGGCTTATAACTACATGCGCGAATTACAGGTTGATATAATTGGCGATTTAAAAATATCGACTCAGGCTTTTCTGGATAAATCAAAAAAACACCTTGGCGATGAGTCAATTAAAACCGTATTAAAGGAAGGTGAAATTTCCCCATCCATCTTAAGCACAGCAAAAGAATTGCATGCTGATATTATTGTTATGGGATCGCATAGCCGTCAATGGTTGGAAAATATCCTGTTGGGTAGCGAAGCCAAAGAGGTACTAAACAAAACGACTATACCGCTTTACATTGTGCCAACAAAAAAACAAAACGAATAGTAAACTTAGATTAACGCCGTTTTGATAAAGAATTAGCACACAGAACACACAGAATATCACTATTCTTAAACAATTGTGTGAATGAAATCTTTTAATCAATACACAGTGATTATCAGTACACTTCGTTTATTATGTGTGCTAACTAAACAATATTGAAACTTAAATAGAAAATATTATGGACGGATTTGGAATGAATAGTTTTGGAATGGGTGGTGGATTGATACTGGGCATCGCCATTCTTGTTGTTCTCGTTGGCCTTTATGCCATTTTCAGAAAGAAAAGAGTCAAATAATTGAACAGGGTGAGTGTCTAAGTTATTGGAAATTATGATTGATAGGTTATTTTGGAATAACTTTCAGATAATTGTAACTCGTTACCAAATGCTTGTAACTTCTTACTTGCTTTCATCTCAATTAAAAAAACACAATAAAATATGAAAACACTAGAACTTATCAGAACAGCGAAGGCATTGGTTGCCAATCATAAAGGCATTTTGGCAATGGATGAAAGTAGTCCGACCATTACAAAGCGCTTTGCAGAGTATGGAATACCTCAAATTGAAGAGAACCGACGTGCTTATAGGGAATTGATTATCACCACTCCGGGTTTGGGTGAGTTTATTAGTGGGTTCATCCTTTTTGACGAAACCATCCGCCAAAAAAAGAAAGATGGCGCAGCTTTTATAAAAGTGATTACTGATGCCGGAATTATTCCGGGTATTAAAGTAGATCTTGGAGCTAAAGATATGGCTGGTCATCCTGGTGAAAAGTTGACCCAAGGCTTGGATGGATTGCGTGATCGATTGACCGAATATGCCAGTATGGGTGCTCGCTTTGCTAAGTGGCGTGCTGTAATTACAATTGGTACAGGAATTCCTAGCAAGGGGTGCATCGAAGCAAATGCTATGGCACTGGCCTGTTATGCAACGTTATGCCAAGAAGTAGGTCTGGTTCCGATTGTGGAGCCGGAAATACTAATGGATGGCGGACATACAATTGAACAATGCTTTGATGTGACGGAAGATGTTTTACGAACGGTTTTCCAACATTTGTTTACTCAGAAGGTAATGCTTGAAGGCATGCTTCTGAAACCCAATATGATTGTTCCCGGATTGACCTGCCCCAACCAAAAGTCTGAGGATGAAGTTGCCGATGCCACTGTGATGTGTCTTATGCGCGCCGTTCCGGTTGCTGTTCCAGGCATTATGTTTTTGTCAGGAGGACAGTCGAACGAATTAGCTTCTGCCCGCCTAAATGCCATGAATGCCCGATTCAAGGATCAATTGCCTTGGGATTTGTCGTTTTCCTACGGACGAGCTATTCAACAACCGGCATTAGAAATATGGAAAGGTAAGGAATCAAATGTCTTAGCTGCACAAAAAGCGTTGCTTCATAGGTCTGAGTGTAACTTGGCTGCTCGTTTTGGCGAATATAATGCCGGAATGGAAAAGAAATAAGCATTTTATCCCGTATCGAGTAGGGTTTAAAACCTTTTGAATAGGAAATGGTTTTATATATAATTAATTCATAAAAATGGAAGTAGTTGGAAATTAGTATTGATAGATTATTTTGAAATGATTTTCAAATAATATGAGTTGTAACTACTCATGTTCGAATTTTAATATAAAAATATAAAGCCAATGAATTACAGTAAAAAATTTAAGGTAGCACAGGGAAGTAAAATTAAGCTCAGCGAAATTGATACTGAATTTACCGGAGACCATGATAACAAAAAATCGGCTCTTGCTGAGATGGGAAAGTTGCAACAAAAGATGGATGAGTTGCAGTATAAACTTTATGCCGAACACAAACAATCGCTATTGATAGTACTTCAGGCACTTGATGCCGGCGGCAAAGATGGAGTTGTACGGCATGTTATAGGATCAATGAACCCGCAAGGATGCCGTATTGCTAGCTTTAAGCAACCAACGGAAGAAGAACTTTCGCATGATTTTTTATGGAGAATTGAAAGTCAAACCCCAAAGATTGGTGAAGTAGTGACATTTAATCGCTCCCAATACGAGGATGTGCTTATCGCCCGGGTTCATAACCTTGTTCCACCGGAAGTATGGTCAACCCGTTATGATATCATCAATGAATTTGAGCAGAAACTTGTTGCTAACGGTACACATGTTCTCAAATTCTTCCTGCATATCAGTAAAGGTGAACAACTGAAACGTTTTAAAGATCGCTTAGATGATCCTGCACGGAATTGGAAAATAAGCGAATCGGATTATTCTGAAAGAGAATATTGGGATGATTACAAAGCGGCGTATGAGGATGTCTTTAACAAATGCAGCACTGATGACGCTCCATGGTTCGTAATCCCTTCTGATCATAAATGGTTTCGTGACCTCGCTATTTCACAGATTATTGCGGATACATTAGAAAAAATGAACATCCAAATGCCTTTGCCTACTGTTGATATTGCCGATATTCGCGAAAAATATCACAAGGCGGTTGAAGAAAAGAAAATGGATAGAAGTAAAAAGAAATAAAAAAGACATGGAAGTAGTTACAAGTATTTAGTTACGAGCAGCCCCCAAAAGTCTCCGCAAGCTGGCGGAGACCTTGAGACCAAGTTTGTATATTTAGAGAAAATAAAATCTAACTATTAAAGTAATCGAAGATTTCTGATTTGCGTTTTTTGCGTTCAAAAATCTTCGTTCAAAAAGGTTGTTAGTTAGGAATTGCAAGTTTTATTCTCTGAAAGTTATTTCAAAATAACCTATCAATACTAATTTACCATTACTTCTACTTTACCAAAATATAAATTGAGCCACAAAACTTTCCGTCAACTGACACAAGGAACAAAAGACTCACAAAAGAAGAAAAAAAATAGTCCACAAAAGCAATTTATTTTTAAAAGAACATCAATTTGTCATTTTTGTGAGCTTGATTTTAAAACAAAGATTTTTGTATATAACTTTTGTGAACCCTTTGGTGGTTAGAATCTCTTTAATATTTGAATTTAGTAAAGTAGAATTACTTATCTCAAATAAAACTGTTCGAAGAAAATATTGACTTTTATAACCACATAACATTTTGACTCATGGGAGAATATAGATTATTTAGCGCAACTCAATTAGGAGATATCGAATTGCAAAATCGAATTGTAATGGCACCGATGACACGTAGTCGTGCTATTGGAAATGTGCCCAATGAATTAATGGCCATGTATTACAGTCAGCGTGCTAGTGCCGGACTGATTATCACCGAAGGTACAGCTCCTTCGCCCAATGGTTTGGGTTATGCGCGCATACCGGGTTGTTTTAGTAAGGATCAGGTTGAAGGCTGGAAAAAAGTAACTTCAGCAGTTCACAAAAAAGGAGGAAAGATATTTATTCAATTAATGCATAGCGGACGAATCAGCCATTCGCTCAATTTACCTGAAGGTGCACAAATAATTGCTCCATCAGCCGTCGGAGCCAGTGGACAAATGTGGACTGATTCGATGCAATTGCAGGATTTTCCAATCCCAAAAGCAATGGATGATGATGATTTGTTGCTTACCTTAACTGAGTATATTGCTGCGGCTAATCATGCAATCGAGGCAGGTTTCGACGGTGTTGAGCTACACGGTGCCAATGGTTATTTGTTAGAACAATTTCTTTCTCCAATAAGCAATATACGAACTGATAAATACGGAGGAAGCATTGAAAACCGTTGTAGATTTGTGTTGGAAGTGGTTGATGCTGTAGCAAAATCCGTTGGAAACGAAAAAACCGGTATCCGATTATCACCTTATGGAGTTGCCAGTGATATGCCGAATTATCCCGAAATTGATGAAACGTATATTTATCTGGCCGAAGAATTAAATAAAATAGGATTAGCTTATTTGCATTTGGTCGATCATTCGGCTATGGGAGCTCCCGAAGTACCACAAGAGATTAAAATGAAAATACGGACACGTTTTAAAAATTCAATCATTCTATCGGGCGGGTATGACAAGGAAAGAGCCGAAGCGGATCTTGATACCGGACAGGCTGATTTGATTGCTTTCGGACGACCATTTATCAACAACCCTGATTTGGTGGAACGGTTGGAAAACGATTGGCCTTTATCTCAGGATCTGAAAATGGATTTATTTTATACCCCCGATGAGAAAGGGTATGCAGATTATCCGGTTTATAAAATATAGGCAGCTAAGAACAAAAAGTTGGAGTCCTGCAACAAGCATGTTGCAGGACTTTTTCTTTGATATTCTGTACCGTTTAGTAAAGAAGCTTGAGTCCGGGGTTTAAAAAAAACATCTTCCTTTTTTGCCCTTTGCTGCCATGTTGAAAGGTGTTAATGAGGAATTTGTTGAACTGAAGCCAATTGCCTTATTAATTGGTAGCCAAAATGAAACCGGGGAAAATGGCGACGATAAAACATTCGGTAGATGGATTCAAAAAAATAAAAGGTTGGTTTGCTAAACGTCACAAGTCTTCAAAAAGTAATAAATGAATAAACATCATCATGGGGAAAATATTTAAGACTGAGAAATATACCGGTTTGTCCGAAGATCAAGTCAAACATAAACTCGAAAAGGAAGGTTTTAACGAACTTCCCTCTTCAAAACCAAAGGGTGTAGGACACATCATGCTTAGCGTGGTAAAAGAACCCATGTTCATATTATTGGTTGCTTGTGCCTCTCTCTATCTTGTGCTTGGCAATGTGCGCGAGGGTTTAATGCTTTTGGGGGCTGTTTTTGTCATCATGGGTATCGAATTTTACCAGGAGAAAAAAACAGAAAAAGCTCTGGATGCATTGAAAGACCTTGCTAGTCCAAGAGTATTGGTTATCAGAGACGGAATTGAAAAAAAGATACCCGGCAGAGAAGTAGTAACCGGCGATATTGTTATATTACAAGAGGGCGACAGAGTTCCGGCCGATGCACTTGTTTTATCGTGTATTAACCTTATGACCGACGAATCGTTGCTTACAGGAGAATCTGTTCCGGTGAGGAAACGGGAAGGAATGGACGGCGATATGAATACAAGCCCTGGTGGCGATGATATGCCTTTTGTTTATTCAGGTTCAATGATTGTTCAGGGGAATGGTGTTGTAAAAATTTTGGCAACGGGCATGAACACCGAAATTGGAAAGATAGGAAAAGCTTTGGAATCGGTAAAAGAAGAGCCCACTAAATTAAAAAAAGAGATGGGCATTCTGGTAAGGCGTTTAGCAATTATTGGAATTTTACTTTGTGTAGTGGTGGTGGTTGTTTATACCCTGACAAGAGGCGATTTGCTAAACGGATTTTTAGCCGGAATTACATTGGCAATGGCGATGCTTCCAGAAGAATTTCCGGTAGTTCTGACAGTATTTCTTGCACTTGGAGCATGGCGTATGTCTAAAAATAAGGTATTAACCCGTAAACCAGCTGCCATTGAAACACTTGGCTCCGCAACGGTACTGTGTACGGATAAAACTGGTACGCTGACACAAAATAAAATGACAGTTTCCCAATTATATAATGGGACTGATTTTTATACTGTTGCTGCTAAATCAGAATTTCCTGAGTCGTTTCATGAAATTATAGAGTACGGAATTTTATCGAGTCAGGTGAATCCTTACGATCCGATGGAAAAAGCTATTGTCAATATGGGTGAAAAGTTTGTTCAGGATTCTGAGCATATTCATGCCGATTGGTCCATGGAAAAGGAATACCCGCTGACAAAGGAAATGTTGGCCATGTCCAGAGTGTATAATAGTGCTGGAACAAAAGGCAAAGTAATTGCAGCCAAGGGAGCACCAGAAGCTATATTTGACCTTTGCCATTTGGATAGTAAATTGAAAAGTAACTATGAAAAAGCCGTTACCGAAATGGCTTCGGCCGGATTAAGAGTGCTGGGTGTTACTAAAGCAACAATAAAAACTGGAAGTCTGCCAAAAACACAACATGATTTCAATTTTGAGTTTATAGGATTAATCGGACTGGCAGATCCGATTAGGGAGAACATACCTGCCGCAGTTGTAGAATGTTACAAAGCTGGTATCCGAGTTATCATGATTACAGGTGATTATTCAGTGACAGCCATGAGCATAGCCAAAGAGATAGGCTTGAAAAATCCCGAATTATGTATTGAAGGTGATGAATTGAAGAAAATGACTGAAGTGGAACTTTGCAAGAGGATAAAAGAGGTGAATGTTTTTGCCCGAGTCATTCCAGAGGAGAAACTAAAAATTGTTAATGCATTAAAGAAAAACAATGAAATTGTAGCCATGACTGGCGATGGAGTTAATGATGCTCCGGCACTGAAAACGGCTAACATCGGAATAGCTATGGGAGAAAAAGGAACTGATGTGGCCAGGGAGGCTTCCTCGTTGGTACTGATGGATGATAATTTTGCTTCTATTGTTGGAGCAGTAAAAATGGGTCGTAAAATTTTTGATAATCTACAAAAAGCCTTAGGATACATCTTTGCTATTCACGTTCCCATTGCGGGATTATCGTTGATTCCGGTTTTATTCGCCGATATGCCCTTAATTCTGTGGCCTGTGCATATTGTATTTCTCGAACTGATTATCGATCCGGCCTGTTCCATCATTTTTGAAGCTGAAAAGGAAGAAATGAATGTCATGTCGCGACCACCAAGAAAAATGGACGAGCCCTTTTTTGGAGCAAAAAAAATAGTAGTAAGTTGTGTACAAGGTCTGGGGATATTACTTATTTGTTTACTCGTGTATTTTATAAGTCATAAAATGGGGTACACCGAAAAGGCTGTTAGGACATTTACCTTTATTACTCTTATCGTATCCAACCTCGCAGTAATCTTTTCAAATCGTTCATGGACGGCTAATATCTTCAAAATTCTATTTACTCCTAATAAAGCGGTTCTGTGGATTGTTGGTGGAGCCATTCTTTTTCTGACTCTCATCCTCAATATCCCTTTCTTAATTGACCTATTCCAGTTTGAGAAAATCGGTATGATTGAAACAATAATTTGTGTAGTAGCAGGTCTTTTTAGTGTTATCGGATTTGAATTATATAAATATTTCAAGCTGAATAAAAACCCACTTTTATAAACTCACTGTTTTTTTTTAACTAATATGAAATCCTCCCTATTTGCTCTAGTTTGTTGAATCAAGGGCTTTTTTCACTTGGTTCAACAAATGATGAAGCTAGGTCTTGACCAAAGATTCATTGGTGTAAATTTTAGGTTTTGGGGAATCAGATTTATGTTTTTGTGTTGGAACGTCAAAAAGTCTTCTGTTTAATTTCTTCCCATAATAATTTATAAGCCGTTGCAGCTTTAGAATTCGGCTTAAACTCCATTAGCGGTTTTTGGAATACACCCATTTTCTCTATATCCGAAAGAAACGGGACAAAAGAAGTACAAATGTTAGGAAGTTTTCTCGTCATTTCGTTTACTGTTTCCCTATGAATCGATTTCTTCATTTCAACCATGGAGAAAAAAGGGATCAGCATCGATTTATCTAATTCGTCATCTTCAAAGAATGTTGTGATTTGCTCAAAAGCTCTTATCGAAAGCGTTGTAGGAACTGTGGGTACAAGTATAAAGTCGCAAGCATAAAAGATGTTTTCAGCCAGAAACGAAATGGCAGGCGGACAGTCGATAAAGACCACATCGTAATTCTTTTTTATATCTTTCAGAACCTCTTTTATTCTTTTCTTTGACTTTTTTACCTGGTCTAACACAGCATCAATGTGACGATAAGAGAAATCAGCCGGAATAATATCCAGATTCGGATATTCAGTCTTGCAAATAATATTGCTCAAATCAACCTTACCAGAGATTATTTTTTTTAAGCTTGTATCAGTTCCAAAAACTTCATCATAATAAAATGAAGCTGAACCCTGAGGATCTAAATCCCACAACAATGTCCTATATTGTTCAATCCCCGATAAATATGCAAGGTTAACTGAAGTGGCCGTTTTTCCGACTCCTCCTTTGATATTGTAAACTCCATAAACAATCATTTGGGTTTATCCTCCTTTGCTTCTTTATTCTTTTTTTCAACTTTGGATTTACTGTTGTCTTTGCCCTTAAGTAGCGCTTTATCCAATTTTTTTTTAATCATTGCTTTAGCACTTTTTACTGTTACTTCACTTTCTTTCTTCTTTTGTTCGAATAACTCTTTTTTTACTTTAAGTTTTTCAGACAAGGTATCAACTTCTTTTTCAAGTTTTATCAATTGCTTAATTGAATCATCAATTTTTTTTACAAATGATGTGTCAACTTTCTTCTCTTCAAGAACTGCCAAATTGGTTTTTAAAATTTCGACAATTTTTACTGCTTTTTCAATTTTCTTTTTACTCATTTTTCCCCTTTTTAGTCTTAATTAATTCATATTGTAATTGTCTCTAAACCGTTTAAGATATTCAATATACAAGTCAATGTCGTTTAGTTAGCACACGGAATAAACTGAGTGTACGGATAATCACTGTTTATTGATGATAAGATTTCGTTCACATAGTTTGTTTACGAATGGTGATATTCTGTGTGCTAATTCTTTATCTAAAAGGCATTGATATACAAGTCGTGATTTTCTGCCCAAAAAGAATTGTCAACATTAAAAATAAACGTAAGTAAGCTTTACCTAAATAGTTTAGAAACAAAAATTCCATGTAATAGGAAAGCTATAAATTGAAATATATTTATAGTTTTCTTAAATGCCATGTTACAAAGTTATGAATTATAATAATAAACGTGCATAATTCGTCAAAATTTAATATGTGTTACATTTTAAAGCTCTGTTTATTTTCTGACGTGCGTTATTCAGATTAGGTATTCTATTTGAAATTGTTAAAGCGAAGTAACTGTTGAAAATATGAAGTCAATAGTCCCTCCACTGAAATCGTGTGGCTATTCCCACATCGAGAAGCAAGATTCAGAGGCTAAGCAGAGTTGTTTTAAATAAAAAAGGAGAGTCAACCTTCGTTAACTCTCCTTGTAAATGTCTTTTAGAAAATGCCTATTTTCTCACTCTCCTAGCTTTCATCTCTTGTCTTTTTTTCACAACTATCGATAAAAGAATAGAAGCGGTAAGCAACGAAACAATTACTCCGAGTGAAGCAAAATTAGAAATGTGAAACGAATAGCCCAGTTCAGAAGTGAATTCATTTACACACATTTTTATTCCAATAAAGGTAAGAATTCCCGAAAGTGCATATTTCAGATAATGGAAATACTCCATAATACCTTGCAATGCAAAGTAAAGCGATCGTAATCCAAGAATGGCAAAAATATTGGAAGTATAAACAATAAACGGATCTTTTGAAACTGAAAGTACTGCCGGGATGGAGTCTACCGCAAAAATAAGATCGGATGCTTCGATAACCAATAGTGCAATAAAGTAAGGTGTGGCATAAAGGATTTTTTCTTTTCGGACAAAAAACTGATGCTTCGACATATCATCAGTAACCGGAAACATCTTTTTAAAACCCTTTATCAGAACATTTTTATTCGGATCATAATCATCTGTTTCTTTTTCGAAAATCATTTTTACACCTGTGTAAACCAGAAATGCTCCGAAGATATACATTACCCAGGCAAACCGTTCGATAATGGCCACACCAGCAAAAATAAATACGGCACGCATAATAATGGCACCAATGATACCCCAGAAAAGAATTTTGTGCTGATATTTAGGTTCAATTTTGAAGAACCCGAAAATCATGATAAACACAAACAAGTTATCAACGCTGAGCGATTCTTCAATCAGGTAACCTGTTAGAAACTCAAGTGCTTTTACTTTTCCCAGTAAATAATATACACCAATATTGAATACAATAGCTAATCCAATCCAAAATGCACTCCAGAGAAGCGCTTCTTTTACTTTTACTACTGAATCTTTCTTGTGAAATACAAATAAATCGAGCACCAGCATCACCAGCACAAAAATTACAAATCCTATCCAAAAACTAATTCCAATTTCCATCTTTTTTTATTCCTTTAAATTATAAAACAATCTTAGATGACAAAAATAGACAATAATGTGCAGATACCAAAAAAATGTTTTAAAACACAATATTTTTCAATAAGTATTCTTAGTTATAAAACTTTAAAAGTCAAAAAAAATTGTATCTTTGTACTCTAAAATAGATTGCTTGTACCCTGCTAGCATTGAGATTTTCACCCCTCGCCATCGGAACATGCTTCTTACATCACTATTTGTTTTGAAAAAAAAATAAGTATGAATAAATCTCCTCACAAAATCAGGCTCTTTTACGGTTTAATGATAAGCTTATTTGCTATCCTTACCTATCTGCTTTTTCAAAATGCAAAAGCATTTCAACCGGCACAAAACGTTATTTCACAAAATAATATAAATGAGAAACTAGATGCTGGTTTAGGTCACTTTGACGTGTTTAAGATGTCTATTCTCAACAATGTTGCTGAACCGGCGGCAATGCTTCTGCTTCAAATCATCTCCATTCTCATCGTTTCACGTATTTTTGGTTACTTGTTCGCCAAAATAGGACAACCCACAGTTATTGGCGAAATTCTGGCCGGTATTGTTTTAGGCCCATCACTACTTGGTTATTTCTATCCAGAAGCTTTTCATTTTTTGTTTGCCGCCAATTCATTAGGAAATTTATATATTCTAAGTCAGATTGGACTTGTTCTGTTCATGTTTACCATTGGCATGGAGCTGAATATTGGCGAGTTAAACGAAAAAATGGGTAAGATTTATGTCATCAGTCATGCCAGCATTATCATTCCATATTTTTGTGGTATGTTATTGGCTTACTTTGTTTTCAAAGAATTTGCTGCCGGTCAAACTACTTTTACCGCATTCGCCTTATTTATTGGTATTTCAATGAGTATCACTGCCTTTCCTGTGTTAGCACGTATTGTACAGGAAAAGGGATTGTCTAAAACACATCTTGGTACAATTTCTATAGCAAGTGCTGCCATCGACGATGTTACTGCATGGTGTATACTGGCAGCTGTGATTGCTATTGCTAAGACAGGTAGCTTTGTAAGTTCACTTTATACTATCGGATTTTCGGTACTTTATGTGGTTTTGATGATGTTTTTGATTCGTCCATTCTTAAAGAGGGTCGGTGAAATTTACAGTAACGCGGAGGTATTGAATAAAAGTATCGTAGCTTTTTTGTTATTGATATTAATTGTGTCGTCGTGGCTAACCCAAATTATTGGCATACATGCTCTTTTTGGTGCATTTCTGGCCGGTGTAATTATGCCACCGCTTCCTAACTTTCGCAAAATGATCATCGAAAAGATAGAGGATGTTTCAGTAACATTACTTTTGCCGCTTTTCTTCGTATTCACCGGTCTGCGTACCGAGATAGGTTTGCTCAACACGCCTTACTTGTGGATCATTTGTGGACTGTTTATTTTAGTGGCTATTACCGGGAAGTTTGTTGGTGGAGCGTTTACTGCCAAAATTCTGGGCGAATCGTGGCACGATAGTCTTTCTATTGGTGTGTTGATGAATACCCGGGGGCTGATGGAACTTATTGTGCTCAATATTGGTTACGAAATGGGTATTTTGCCTCCTCCTATTTTTGTTATGTTGGTAATAATGGCGCTGGTAACTACTTTTATGACTACGCCAGCTTTGTCACTGATTAATGTACTATTTCCTCAAAAGGATATTGAAAAGGAATATATTCTGCATCAAACACAAGGTATTTTTAAAGCTTTGATTGCGTTGGGTAATCCAGAAAATGGAAAGACCCTACTCAATGTTGCCAAAACGGTACTTGAGGGAACTAAAAACAGTTTGTCGGTTACGGTTTTACATATCACTCCGGGTACAGATACCAATCCTATTTATGGAGAACAATTTTCTACCGAAAGTTTTAAAGGAGTAAAAGATGAAGCGGCTATTCTCAATACGCCAATTGCTACGGAGTACAAGGTGACAGACAATATTGAACTCGGGATTGTTAAGTTGGCAAACCTCAATAATTTCGACTTCCTGTTGGTGGGAGCAGGAGTTTCGCTTTCGGGTATTCCTTTTATCAAAGAGAGTAAACTGTTTGGACAAAATAAATGGCTGAATAGTTTTATCAATAAAATGTCCCAAAAACAAGCCTTTTTCTATCCGGGAACATTGATAAAAGACAAAACCCGCTATTTTATAGAGCATGCCAATTGTAGTGTAGGTGTATTTGTCAATCGTGGATTTACAACTATCACCAACACAGTGATTATGCTGCACAGTGAATCTGACGAATTTTTATTGCGCTATGCGCGAAGACTGTTGCGGAATGACCCGGAAGTGGTTATTCACATTGTTGATATTCACAAACTCGCCCACACCAATGAAGCTCTTCGTAATGGAATTGAACGCTTGAAAGTGGAATTCCCGCATTCGGTTAAGTTGATAAGATATACCAAGAGTACAAGTACCTTGCTTAATAAATACAGCTTTATGCTAATCAGTTATCAGGCCTGGAACATATTATCGGTGTCGGAAAACAAGGAATTACGCAACATTCCATCCACACTTATTATCAATAAAAAGGTCAGTCGTTTTCACACCGGAGCTCGTAATAAATATGTAGAGCATGTGGAAGTGGATGTTGATTCGGAACGGTTTTGATAAAAAAGAAATGCAGACTTACATGATGTAAATCTGCATTTCTTTTTATTGTCGTTTCACACCAAACAACGATTCATAATTGTACAGTTTCGTTCTCTGAAAGTAGTTTCAACAGGGCTATTCCTCTTCTAAGGAGTTCCAGCCTTGTGCTCTTAGTTCAATTTCATCGCCTTCGCGCCCAACAAGTTGTAGACCTAGTGCCGATTTGGTAATGTGACCCACCATGGCAACACCCTCCATTCCTAGTATTTTATCGTAGTCTTCGAGCGATACGGTGAATAATAATTCATAATCTTCGCCACCATTCAAAGCGGCAGTCACTATGCTCATGTTCAATTCTTCGGCCATAATCACTGCTTGAATATTGATGGGGATTTTATCTTCGTAGACTCTGCATCCTACATTGCTTTGTGTGCAGATGTGCAGTAATTCTGATGATAATCCGTCCGAAATATCCATCATTGAAGTGGGTACCACTCTTTTTCCGGCTAATAGCTCTACTATGTCCTTGCGCGCTTCAGGCTTTAACTGACGTTGCAGGATGTAATCGCGGTTCTCGAAATCGGGTTGAGCTTCGCTGTTGGCTCCAAAAACCACTTTTTCTCGCTCCAACAATTGCAAGCCCATGTAAGCAGAACCTAAATTACCGGTGACACAGATCAAATCGTTCTCTTTTGCTCCGTTGCGGTATACAATCTTGTCTTCATCTGCTTCACCAATGCAGGTTATACTGATGGCCAATCCGGTGAGTGATGCCGAAGTGTCTCCCCCAATTAGGTCAACTCCATACTTCGTACAAGCCATTTCAATGCCTGCATAGAGTTGTTCCAGATCTTCTACCGAGAAACGTTTTGAAACACCAATAGAAACAGTAATTTGTTTTGGAGCTCCGTTCATGGCGTAAATGTCGGAGAAATTGACAATTGCTGCTTTATAACCTAGGTGCATTAATGGAACATAAACCAGATCGAAGTGAATGCCTTCCAATAACAGGTCGGTAGTAACAAGCACTTTCTTATTTTCGTAACTAAGCACTGCGGCATCATCGCCTACACCTTTCAGCGTCGATGGATTTTCAATTTTGAATTTATCGGTCAAGTGTTTGATAAGACCAAATTCACCGTAAGCTGATATTTCTGTTCGTTGCATGTTTGTTTAAAATAAAACTTTTCCAACATTAATAATGCTGGAAAAGTTGTTGGGTTTTGATATATAAACTTTTGGAGTGTGTCGCTCCGGAAAATGAGTTATGTTCTTATCATACTTCATCTATTTTTTCAATGCGTCGTTGGTGTCTGCCGCCTTCAAATTTCGACATGAAAAACACTTCTATGATGTTTAATGCTTCTTCTTCGGTAATAAAACGTGCCGGAAGAGATAGTACGTTTGCATCATTATGTTGGCGGGCAAGGGCTGCTATTTCGGGTTTCCAGCAAAGTGCCGCGCGCATGCCCAGATGTTTGTTAAGTGTCATGCTAATTCCATTGCCACTACCACAGATAGATACGCCAAAATCGTATTCGCCTCGCTTGATAGCCAAGGCCATTGGGTGTGCAAAATCGGCATAATCGCAACTTTCGGTTGAGTGTGAGCCAAAGTCTTTTACTGCAATAGCACCTTCGCCTTCAAGATATTCCACCACTTTTAGTTTTAGTTCGTAGCCCGCATGGTCGTTGCAAATAGCGATTCGGAGATTTTTGTACGGATTCATAATCGTATGGTTTTTTTATTTTGACTACAAAAGTAGAAATTAATTCTTAGAAAATAGTGGGTTTAACTATGATGGCTTTTTAAACCCACTAAATATCTTTTGGCAATTCGTTATTCTGTAGCAAATGGATCACAAGGTTTGTTAGCTTGTCATCCATTCACATTAAAATTTTCAATTAAACACTTAGAGCTTGTTGGTTGACTTTACGTAAAAACGCGTTGTGGCGCTCCATGTTTTACCGCCTTTTACCGATTGCATTCCGGTTAGTTCGGCAGGTAATTTTAAATTAGGTGTATTGATGGCCCATGTCTGAGGCTCTGGACATACCCAGTCTACTTCACCACCATTGTTCCAAAGTGTCCAGTGTTTAAATTCTTTATCCACTTCGTAGAAGACACCCACTTTGTTTTTTGTATTGATAAGGATAGCACCATGGTAAGGTTTGCCACTTACGGTCAATGCTTCGTCGGTCAATGCTATTTCAATAGGTTTACCTGTTACGGTCATTCCTTCGTTTCTTAATTGCATTTCTTCTTCTGTCAGGTCGAGCAAAACGCCCGTTGGTAAGTTGCGATCCGATAATTCCCAACGTTTACCTGCCGACAAACGGAGTTTATAGTCGGATTTCAAAGTGTTTTCGGAGAAAGGTAACCGAATAGGCGTGTGATATCCTACACCCAAAGGCATTGGGTCTTTTCCAAAATTATTGAATGAAACGATATGTGTTAGTTCATTATCGGTAAGAATAATTCTAACCTTGCACACAAAATCATGAGGGAAATGCTCATAGATGGCATTGTTGATTCTGTTGGAGTAAAAAGTAGCTTCCACCTCTACAGCATCTGATGAAAAACGGGTACGTGTAATCGTAAAGTCCTGCGACTTGATAATGCCGTGGTGATAATTATTTTGATCTGGAATGGTAATCGGAAATTGATACTTTTTCCCAGCATAACTGTAGGTTCCATCTTCTATGCGGTTAGGTGGAAATAGTAGAGGTACACCAAATATCTGCGGTCTGAGAAGGAAAGTCCCAATTTCGTCCTCGGTAGGAGTTCGCAGAATATCAATCTTAAGCACTTTATTATATAGCTTTACCAGATTAGCTCCTACAGAAGGAACTAAAATTGCTTCATACACATTTGTTTCCAACAAAACGGCATCAACTCCATGCCAGGAGATCTTTTCAATTTTCATTGTTCTATATTTAATTTATTTATTCTAAGTAATTCTAAATTTTTTTGATAGGTTTTTTATGAGTAACTTTCAGATAATAAGACTTGTAACTCGTAACTAAAGACTTGTAACTACCTAAGTCTTTTCTACAAAAGTAATTGATTATTTCTTATTCTTAGCAGAAGGGCGTACTATCATTTTATATTTACCACTTGGAGCAACGTATTTTGACGGTATGTTTAACCTTAGCGAATCATTTTTGTTGATGATAGAATCCAGTTTGTAGTCCATCAGCTGTGCCGAAATACCACTGGCCAGAATAACATTCTCGGGAGAGATGAGATAAAATATTGGAGGCTCTTTGACCGAGAATTTCTTATGGTAGATTTGATCTTTGTCCAATCCAATGTATAAATAGTTCCATTGTTTCGTTTGCAACAGCGATCGAACTTGTTGTTCGTTTTCATCGGTCACTGCCAAAAAAATCACTTTCGGCTTGAATCGTAATGCTAAAGAATTGAGATGATCTAAGGACCTAACTTCCGGCGCACAAGTGCTTGCCCAAAAATCCAGGTACAGATATTTATTTTCCCTGTTTGGAAAGTCGTTGTCAATCATTTTCAAGCTGGGAAGCGTAGGTGCTGTTTGTCCTATAGCCGGCTGTGCAAGTACTTTGCCCGAATAGATAAGGCAGATAAAGGCACCAACTAGTATGATTTGTTTTTTCATCGTTGGGGTTATTTGAATAAGTTTTACCAATGTAACTCATTCTATCCAACTTTGTTCAAAATCCAGCTGATTATGAGGAAGTAAATCTATTTCTTTTTTTACTTTGAATTTTATTTTTTGTAAATCTATTCCAGTTCGTCAGCAACATATTCAGCTTCGGATAACTCCAACAGTCTCACCGATTGAATGGCATTACCGGCAATCCCTTTTATCGAACTGTGCATGTCGATGGTATTGATGGTTACTTTTTCTATTTGCTTTTCGCGCTTTTTCCAAATGCTTTGCATGGCTCGTTTTTCGCTTTCCAGATCTTGCTTCATCTGTGTAAATCCCTCCACAATGGCTTCTACTTGTAGTCTGAACGTATTTCCGGTAAGGTAATCGTAGAGCATGTGCATTTTGTCGCCTTTATTGTCCTGCGAACTGATGGCCGAGCTGATTTGTATGATGGATTCGCGCAATACGGAACACAATCCTTTGAATTCATCGTAATTGCAAATCCAGATACCATCTTTGAGCCCCATTCTGCTCATATCCGATGGCATTACCTCGGTTACTAATACGCCCATATTTGCCCCCTTCTCGCGAATGTCGGCTTTAAATTTTTCTATCCAACTGGCTTGAAAGTCTTTAGTACGTTTGCTCTCGTAGTATATTGTTCCGCAATTTTGAGCGGTGCGGGTATTCACTATCTGAAGGCAATCGCCGCCGCGTGCGCCTTTCTTAATTTCCTCTATCGAGTCGAGCGGAAACTGTGCGGCCAACCATTCTTCCATGGCCAGTTCCTGTACTTCGCCTTGCAATTGCATAGAACCTTGCTCTTGCTTACGTTTCATTACTTCGGTCAGATGTTTTTGATCTTCCAGTTGTTTGTTGAGTTCTCTGAAGCGCAGTTCGTTTTTATCTTCTTCTTGTTTTCTGATTTTTTCTTTTTCTGCCGTCAGCATCTCGTTTAGGTTTTTCTGAGCTTCTGCTTCTACCACATCTTTCAATTCCGATTTCTCGCGCTTTAGCGTTTCAATTTCGACTTTGGTGCGGTTCAGCTCTTTCACTTGCTCCGATTTTTCGTTCAACTCTTTTTGTAAAGCATTGAATTGCTCCATCTGTTCGTCACGGAACTTCACTTTCAACTTTTCCTCTATTCCTTTGCGGTCTTCTTTGAGTTGCTTCTCCAACCGTTCCTGAAAAAGTTCGTTCTCTTGCTTCTTTTTTTGCTCAAATTGCTCTTTGGCCTTGCTCAGGTTCTCCAGTTCAGAGTCGTATCTCTTCTTTTCATCGGCCTGTTGCGTTTGATATTTCTGCTTGATTTCATCTTCCAGTTGATGTGCCAGAATATCTTGTACATCTATCGCTGTGCCACAGTTGGGACATTTTATTTGAGTATTGTTTTTCATTGTTGTCTATTTATTTTATTGGAAGTTGTTCCTTCTGTCATTATAAGCAAATCTACAAAACGGATTTGCAAAGTAATATAAAATCCCACAAAAAATGGGTATAGATGAGTGTTTTTATGTTCCTGTGTTTTTTATAATGCATGGAAACAATAATTCCAAACTCAAAGGGGAAGATTACTTGAGCTACTGTGCCGTAGGATATGTGAAGTATTCCAAATATTGCAGATGATAGAATAACTGAAGCATTTGTATTTTCAAATATTTCTTCGAAGCGAGTAAATATATAAGCTCTGAAAACCAGTTTCTCAACAATGCCTGCCGTGAGAGCAACGATGAGTATAAGTATTTTATATTGTTTTAGAATTGGTATGATTTTTTGTATGTAAATAGTATCATTTTAATTCCTGCCAGTTTTAATGCTAAGCCAATCATAATGCTAATGCCAATAATGGACAGCAATAATTCGAATACATTTTTTATTGATTGTTTAACTGGAATAGAGCTTTCCTTCCAGATCCAACAGTGGTCTCTTTTCAATTCTGGTTGCATACAGGTACACAGCAAACAATATGACCCATACATATAGTTCGTGTATTAGTAGAGTGTATATGTTTTTTTCAGTGCTGATGATACCCAAATATCTCCCAATATATGGAGTAATAAACAATAGCAATACGATACCAATGCCAAATGCTACTTGTTTTTTAGAGTGGTGGGGAGTTACTGTCATTAATAAAAATTTATTGGAGTAGATGTTGACTGTCTGATTTGTGTATTCTTAACCGCAACGCGGTTGAATGTGATTAGCCATAGGTGCAATGCATAGAATATGAATATGGTGAATATTTACAGTACCCCGAATGGGGTTCAATATTAACTAATTCTAATCTTATTCAACACCCTTCGGGGTTGTGTTTCTGTTTTTTATCTTATTACACGGGTTGCACCCATGGCTAATTACATTCAATCCCTTCAGGATTTTTTCTTGCTACAAAGTTAATGATATATTTTGTATTAACAAGCTTTTTAGTGTATTTTTTTAATTGTCTTATTCTTTTCTTTTTGTGTTTATATAAAAAAGGGGTAGCGTGTTGCTACCCCTTTGGTTGAGTTATAGTTTTTCGAGGTCTATTTCTAATACACACAGGGCATCCCAGCTCACCACGGCGGTGATGGTTTGGGTCTTATACCCTACTTTACTTATGGTAACAGAGTACACTCCTTCGCCAAGCGATTTTATATTAAAGCCACCTTTTTCGGCTGTTTGTTTTTCCACTACTACCGTGGGTTGCGATGGCAAGCTAAATGATACGGTAGCGTCTATAATGGGGTGTTGGGTAATAGCGTCTATTACTTTGCCTTGCACTTGTAGGGATCCATTACCTTGTTCCACTATTTTACGGGCATTTCTATATCCTTGGTAAAAATAGGGTTGACTTAAGTGCACAATCTCTACCAGGGTATCGATATCGGCACAAGCTTTATCTGCTGCTTCGAATCCCCGATCTACAAAGAGTGATAGTTCTTTGCCGTTTAATTGTTTTTGGCGGGGCTGCGGAATGGCAGTGGCATACGCATCAATCAGGCTTTTAAAATTAGTTTGACTTTCGGCATTGAGTCCATAGGGCGTTAATTCACCCAAATGGTGGTCTACAAGTAAGTACAATCCGTTGGCACTATCACATAGCGCAATACTGGACTGTTGTTTCAATGCTGTTACTGTCATTTTTGTTTCGGCCAGCAACACTGTGTTGTTAATATAGCTGGCAAATGCTTGCATTTTTCGCGAATTATCGGCTACGCAGTTAACCAGTTCCAGTTTAATTTCACTTTTATTATCCGTTACTCCTTTGGTGCTGATTTGATTTTTTTCGCTATTGGTTTGAATTTGAATAATGGCAACATTCAGTGCTTCCATAAACTCAGCGCAGTGCGGCAGTGTAGCTGTAATTACAGGATTCGACAACAAATAAATTTGCAAGGAAAGAAGCATTTTAAGTTTTGATTCAAGTTTTGATGTCATAAATTTTAGGGGGATTTAATTATTAATAGATTTGGATTATATGATTTCTGTTGTATTGTTTATTTAATTATGGTTAACTAAATTGTCTGTCAAATTTAGGAATTATTTTTTAATATGCAATAGTCTTTTTGATAATCTATATTCAAAATGTCCTATTTTCCCCTTTGTGTATTTAATAAAGTGTAGTGTTAATCGGGGTTTTGCTTAACATAGCTAGAAATGAATATTGTTGTAATTTAGAATGAATCTAATTTATTTTTAGACATATTGGCAATGTATTAACTGTTATATGCTTTTTATTTGCCTGCCAGATGTATTATCACCATCAGTTAGATGTCTTATCACCGCCAGTTAGTTGTGTTATCACTGGGTGTATGATGTGTTATCATTGCCTGTATGAGTTCTTATCATTGGGTATCAGATGTGTTATCACTAGCTGTCAGATGTTTTATTACCACTCTTTTTATGTTATATCGTGTAGTCTTTCATGTATTATCATTGCTCCTCTTATGTCTTATTGTGTGGTCTCCTCTGTTTTATCACCGTTTTTCTTATGTTTTATCATTGGGTGTAAGCTATGTAATTATTGTGTGCGAGTTGTATCATTACTGGGTATTAGGCATGTACATCTATCTGCCAGTTGTGTTATCACTGGGTGTATGATGTGTTATCATTGCCTGTATAAGGTTTTATCATTGGGTATCAGATGTGTTATCACTAGCTGTTAGATGTTTTATTACCACTCTTTTTATGTTATATCGTGTTGCCTTTCATGTATTATCATTGCTCCTCTTATGTCTTATCGTGTGGTCTCCTCTGTTTTATCACCGTTCTTCTTATGTCTTCTCATTGGGTGTAAGCTATGTAATCATTGTGTGCGAGTTGTATCATTACTTGGTATCAGGCATGTACATCTATCTGCCAGTTGTGTTATCACTGGGTGTAAGCTATGTTATTACTGGGTGCGAGGTGTATTATTACTGGGTGCAAGGTATGTACATCCTTTTGCCAGTTTTGTTATCATTGGGTGAGAGATTGCTTTATTTTGGGAGTAAATGGCTTTTGGGGGGCATAAAAGTGAGGTGTATAGTGCTTTGCTGAACATTCAAAAATCAAAATAACCCGGCCATTTCTGCCTATGTACATAGATGGTGGGTTACAAAAAAGTGGTTTTATTGTATTGCTATGTTTGCAGTCTGACCTCTTCCTAAGTCCCTCTCCCAAGGAGAGGGACTTTTGCAGTGTGCAATGAATAATACGAATTTTATTGTATGAGCAAACTTGTTTCTATTACGTTGGGAGAAATGGTTAAGGATAGTGGTCGGTTTGGTGAAACTTGATGAAATAAATGATATATAAACAAATAATATCACTTGCTTCGTAAAGGTGTTATCGTATTGCTATGATTTATTATTGCTTTGCATGCACAACCAAAAGTTTGGGATTGCTTTCGAAATCAGCCATTGCTTTTCTCCATTTATCAAAAATTACATGGGTGGTTTTGGTGCTGGCATCAAAGCAAACCATCACCGTGCGACAGACGCATTTTACTTCTTTGGTATCAAGGTCGATGAGTTGTTGTAAGAGTTTGAAACTTTTGTTGCCCACTTCTACCACGGCGGTTTCTACCGCTACATTTTCTCCGGGGTATACTGGTAGCAGAAAGCTTACCTCTATGTGTCCGATCACTACTCCAACTTCTTTACTATTACTTACTGCGGGTATCACCTCGGTAAAATAGGCGGTCTTTCCTAGATCGAAAAAGGAGAAATACACCGAGTTATTGACATGTCCCAGCGCATCGAAGTCATTAAACCGGAGTTGAATAGGGACAATATGATTGAATTTTGTTGTATCCATAATCTATTATAAAAATTTGTTATTAGAAGTTTGTTTTTACTCCGAAGGAGCTAAACGTGAATAATGCGCCAGTTGGTGAATTGAAATAAACCAAATCAGGGCTCAGTTTTATTTGTTACTTTATACGTGGGTTTGCACCCACAGTTATTCACATTAAGTCTTTGTCAGGACTTTGCAGCATGCAATGAATAACACAAACTGTATTGTATGAGCATTTTTGTCACCTTTCTTTAAAGAAGAAAGGGTTAGGGATAGAGGTTGATGAATAGGATGGGAATTTATAACTTACTCCATTATTTACCCTACTTCTTTTTCCATACACTTACTTCCGACATGCGTAACTCGCTAATGCGAGATGATTTGCGTAGGGTGCGTGATAACTCAAAAGGTGTGTTTTCTAGTGTAAAATGATTGCAGAGTATTGCTTCCATGCCATCGAAGGAGGAAACCGGTTCACCATCTTTTTTGAACCCACCCGGCCAATGTGCCCGTTTTACTTCGTGATGTTCCCACTCGTAGGTACTGGCTATGATCAATATTCCGTTTTCGTTTAGGCGTTCGTGAATGCTTTGCAGAAACAAGATGGGACAGATCAGTTCTTCCAATAGATTGGGTACAATAATCAAATCGTAACCACTGTAAATGGGTTTTAGGTTATTAGCATCGGCTTGCCTAAACAGAATATTGTCTTTGCCCTGCTCAAGTGCCATATTGGCAAGTACTATATCGCGGTAAAACACTAGTTCGCCTTCGTCTTTTACAATGTAGCGGATAAATCCTTTCTCTTGCAGTTTGATGGGCAGACGAATAAAGCGGGTTGAGAAGTCGAGTGCTGTTACATTTTCGAAATGTTGTGCCAGTTCAAAGGCCATACGTCCCGTGTCGGCATTTAAGTCCAATACTTTGATGTTCTTTTTACTTTTCATGGTTTCGATGGCCACTTTTGCAAGTTCTACCGAGAAGTTGGAACAGCGGGCAAAGGCATCGCTCCAGTTTGTTTCGCAAGAGTTGGCTACTTCCACATCCATCTCGTATTCATCGTTGTGAATGGCGAGTGGAGTTTCCGATTGCACTACGCGGAATCCGGCATGCTGGTAAAAATGACGACGGAACGCATAGCGTGCATTGCGAATGGCTTCGTTGCCGGTGGATATCCACGAACCGCCTTTTATTAGGTTATGTTTGCCATCAAAGGTCGGTGTGGCAAAATCATCGTACATGGGATGTACCTTAAAGCCTGCATAGCCGGTGATGGGCGTTTCGGTCCATTGCCATACATTGCCAATCACATCATAAAACTTGCCCGACTGGAATTTATCTACCGGACAAGGCGATGCGTAATGTTCCAGATTAATATTGCCTGGAGCAGTTTCCCATTCCAATTCATCGGCCACAGCGCATACATCTGTTAGTCTCATCCACTCAGCCTCGGTAGGCAAGCGGAAGGTTTTACCCTCTTTGGCTGTTTTCCAGTTGCAAAAAGCTTTTGCTTCGAGGTAATTTATCTCTGCTGGCCAATTCCACGGCATAGCTATCTCTTCGGCCATCAGGCGTAGGCGATATTCTTCTCCTTCTTTACGCCAAAAGAGTGGCATCTCGGCTTGTTTAAAGCTGCACCAGTTCCAACCCTCTTCTGTCCAGTAACAGTTATCTTTATAGCCACCATCGGTTACAAACAACAGAAACTCTCCATTGGATATCAAGTATTTGGAGGTGCTGAAATCTTCTACTTTTTCGGTGTAATGACCATATTCTAAATCCCAACCGTATAATGCATTGTCGAACGATTTGCCCAACTGCATTTGTGCACCGGTAACTGGTAGGAGCTCATTTTGAGGAGCAGTGCCCGCTTCGGTGCAGATCTTCCCAAACTTTCCGGGCACTACTTCGTTCAGCGGTAACTGACGAATAAGTACCGAGGATGTTTCCAGATGGATACGTTCATGCTCAATGCCCATCAGGATGATCCATATTGGATCGTTCCAGGTGATGGGAAGGGTGAGTGGGATGGTAAGAATTGCGGTTTCAATCAGTTCTTTGGCTTTGCCCCGGTAGTTGCGCACGGCATCCACGCTTGGCCAGTTGTAATGTGTTTCGTTCAAGTCGTCCCAACTCATCTCATCTACACCAATGGCAAAGATAGATTCGAAGGAGGGATTAATACGTGTATCGATAATTTTAGCCAGAAACAATTTGTTGATAAAGAACACGGCAGTGTGTCCGAAGTAAAAGAGCAACACATGACGCAAGGAGTCACCACGGTGGTAAAACACCTGGTCCGACTTTAATTGTGTGTACAATTGTTCGTCTATAGCCCAGGTTTTTTGGAAGTACCGAAGGATTTCTTGTCGTTTCTCTTCTACATTCCCGCTTTTTAAATCAATTGTTTTGGTCAATAAATTTGTCATATCTAATCTATTTTCTTGTGTAAATATATTTTATGCATTACAAAGGTCTCGCTTCTGTCGGCTTTTAGTTTAGTTTGTTGGATGATGGTATAGGGTACAAATCCCATTTTTTGATACAACGCTATCGCTCCCACATTTTTATCCCATACCCTTATAAAGGCATCCGAATAGTGTTTTATGTCGGGCGTTTCGAAAAAAGCGGTCAACAGTTGCCGTCCTATTCCTTTTCCGCGTGCTTGTTCTGCTACCATCATTTCTGCAACATAAACACATTTTTCGATGTCAAAGTTTTCGGTAATGGCCGTTGTAACGTATTCGTCAAACGTCAATAGGCAGCTAAGCAATGCTCCAACCGCTTGTTCATTCTCTATGGCTAATAATACAGTTCCTTGTTTCAACAGTTGTTCGATGTATTTATCCAATGCAATTGAATCAATGTATTGCTCCGATGCTCCTTGTGCAAAAGCTTCCATGTAAAGCGCAATGATCTGACTTTTATACTCAGCGTTTTCAGATTGTAGTATTTTTATTGCCATTTGTGATGAAGGAATGATTGAACGAGTTGAAATTGTCAATGTGCAAATTTAATCAATTCACACTTACTATAGTTACTTTTTGCCAGAATAAAATGAAAATACCCACACTTTTTTTATTTAAAAGTGTGGGTATATAGTTACAAGTGTTTAGTTACAAGTTACAAGGCTTATTTTCTGAAAGTTATTCCGTGAGAGAATAAAAGAGGTATCGGCTTTTGCCAAAATAGGACTAACTTATCATCAAGGAGTCCATATTATGGAGATATTCGAGAAACTTGGAGCATTAGCAGGCGTCAGACTGGCTGCTGTTGGTCCTTTTATAATGTTGAATGTTGAAAACTTCGATGCACCATCTGCTAATTCGAAACACACTTTATAGGTTCCATCTATTACCACAGCTCCACTCACATTGGTTCCGTTCCATGTTGCAGTTCTGGTCGCATGGTTAGCCTGTGTAGCACCAGTGGTTGCATTCACTACACTTTTCCCTGAGTTTGAAGACCAATTAGAAAGATCTGATTTCCGAGCATTAGCCAATACCAATAGTGATTTCACAAAAACTCCTGAACTATTCTCTATCCAAATGGCCACAACATTTCTAGGAGAATAACCACCACCGGCTACACTTGTAAGTGTACTCACCGTTAGCGTTCCTGGGGTATTTGATACTGCACTTGTAGTGGTAAATGAAACTTCACTGCCATAAGTCGTTCCAATGGCATTAGTTGCATAGGCTCGTACATAATATTTGGTAGCTGTTATCAGACCAGTTATGCTACTTGTAAAAGCACCTGTTCCTGCTCCATCACTGGTTTTGCTGTTACTAGTGGTTGGTGCAGTAGCTGTATTCCAACATACGCCGCGTGCTGTAACAGCCGATCCACCATCGGAACTTACATTTCCTCCTGTTGTTGCGGTAGTAATCGCAATGGCTGAGGCAGTGGTAGTTGTCACTGTGGGTGCTAACAATGCAGTAGTTGTAAATGTAACTTCAGTACCATAACCGGTTCCGTTGCCATTGGTAGCATAGGCTCGCATGTAATAGGTATTGCCCGGTACTAGTCCTGTTAAGTTACTGGTGTAGGTGCCCATTCCTATTCCGTTCTGTGTTACGCTACTGCTGGTTGTTGGTCCTGTAGAGGTACTCCAACATACACCACGCGCTGTTACAGCAGACCCACCATCAGATGTTATATTCCCCCCGGCTGTTGCGGTGGTTGTTCCAATAGCACTTGCCGCAGTGGTGCTAAGTGTGAGTACAGCCGTCAGTTGGGTTGTAAAAGATAGTTCAGTACCGTATGTAGTGCCAAGCAAGTTGGTGGCATACGCCCGAATGTAATACTTCGTGTTCGGTTGTAATCCTGTTATACTACTGGAGAATACGCCCATTCCTATTCCATCACTTGTTTTACTGTTGGCAATAGTAGGAGTAATGGTGGTACTCCAACATGCTCCGCGTGCTAAAATTACCAACCCACCATCCGATGTGATGTTTCCTCCCGCTGTTGCTGCCGTTGTTGCAATTCCTGTTGCAACTGTAGTAGTAAGAGTTACTGCTGTGGCTTGTGCACTTGTAAATGGAACTTCGGTGCCATAAGCAGTTCCATTAGTATTGGTAGCATACGCCCGTAAGTAATATATGGTGTTGGGTGTTAGACTGGTTAAGCTACTTGCAAATGCGCCCGTTCCTGTTCCATCAGTGGTTTTACTGTTGCTGATAGTAGGAGCGGTAGTGGTACTCCAACATACTCCACGTGCTGTGACCGCTGCTCCACCATCGGATGATATATTTCCTCCGGCTGTTGCGGTTGTTGTGGTAATTCCAGTTGCAGCGGTAGTTGTAAGAGTGAGCACAGTAGCTTGTGGTGTGGTGAACAAAACTTCATTACCATAAACGGTTCCGCTAGCATTTGTAGCATACGCTCGTACATAATATAATGTGTTGGCTGTAAGAGCGGTTATGCTACTTGTAAAAGCACCTGTTCCTGCTCCATCACTGGTTTTGCTGTTACTAGTGGTTGGTGCAGTAGCTGTATTCCAACATACGCCACGTGCTAAAATAACCAACCCACCATCCGATGTGATGTTTCCTCCCGCTGTTGCTGCTGTTGGAGAAGTTGGTGTTGGAGCGGTAGTAGTAAGTGCAAACGAAGTGCCTTGCGATGTAGTGAACGTAATTTCATTTCCGTACACTGTGTTGTCACTATTACTGAGATAAGCTCTGGCAAAATAGGTTGTATTGGGTAATAAACCTGTCAATGAACCAGTAAAATCTACGGTGATAGTTGTACTCGAGGTTTTACTGTCGTTAATAGTTGGGGCAGTTTTGGAACTCCAACAAATACCTTGAATAGTACTAACGATGTTGTTGTCGTTCGTTATTTTTCCGCCTACCGTAGCTGTGCCTGAAGTAATACCTGTGGCTGTAGTAGTTGATACTGTTCTAAATGGCATTTTGTTATCACAGCTAAAGATGGTTAGCGATACAATTGAAACAGCAAGTAACAGCTTGAGATAATTTATATTGACATTTAGTTTCATAACGATATTAGTTCTTAAATTGTATTCATTGTTATTTTGTGATTGTAACGCCAAATTTACTCAAAGATTATATCACAATGTGCAGTTGTTGTTCCTATTAACGCATATTATGTTGTTCTTGTTTAGGTGGGATTGTAGTTTTCATAGTATTGTTTGTTTTAATTCACTAATTTATCTAATTCATCATTCACTGATTTATCTTTGTAGCAATGAAATACCCACACCTTTTACAATTCAAAAGTGTGGGTATCCATCTAAAAATCAATAATTGGAAAACATCAAATTAAGTAATAGAAAATATCTTAAGTCTTGTACCTGCTCTTATAAAGGCATCCATTTTATGGCAACCGATTAGAAACTTGAGGTATTTGCAGGTGTTTGAGTGCTTGCAATTGCACCTATTGTAAAGGGGTACAATGAGTAATTACCTGTTCCATTTTTATCAGTCAATTCCATACAAACTTTGTAGGCGCCATCTGCTACCAGCATTCCGTTGCGGTCTTTACCGTTCTATGTTCCGTAAACCGTTCCAAAGTTGCTTTGTGTAGCACCGGTAGTTGCATCTGTGGTATTTCCATCCGAAGCTGTTGCCCATTTGGTAAGATCAGCTTTACGAGCAGCTGCATAAATAGTTAGCGATTTTATAAATGTACCTGCGGTGATGTTGTATTGCCAGATGTTGGACTTAACGATGAGCAAGCAACGAAAGCAAAACGTCAAATGCTCTGAATTGTTTTCGGCTAATAGGCAATTATAGACTCGATTAACGCACATTATGCTTTTATTGAGTGACTTTATAATTTGTAAATACATTGAGGTCTAAAATAAAAAAGACGTATTTCTTTCTGTTTTATCAGAATGAAATACGTCTTATACTAATTTTTGATAGGTTTCTCTGAAATAACTTTCAGATAATGTAACTGATTACTGATTATTGTTCACTGAATTAGTCAGGAAATTCCATCAAATATGCCTTGATAAATGCATCAATATCGCCATCCATAACACCTTGTACGTTTGAGGTTTGGTAATTGGTGCGGTGATCTTTTACGCGGCGGTCGTCAAAAACATAACTTCTAATTTGTGATCCCCACTCAATTTTCTTTTTCCCGGCTTCCACTTTTGCTGTTTCCACACGGCGTTTTTCGAGTTCCAATTCATACAGTTGCGATTTCAGTAACCGTATAGCATTGTCTTTATTCCCAAATTGCGAACGACTTTCGGTATTTTCAATGATTATTTCGTCCATCAATCCTGTAACAGGGTTTTTGAATTTATAATGACAACGGACTCCCGTTTCCACCTTGTTCACATTTTGTCCACCTGCACCGCTCGATCGGAAGGTATCCCAACTAAGATTGGCAGGGTTTAGCTCTATCTCAATAGTATCATCAACTAGTGGCACCACATATACCGAGCAAAAGGATGTCATACGTTTACCTTGGGCATTGAAAGGAGAAACACGCACCAAGCGGTGAACGCCGTTTTCGCTTTTCAGATAGCCGTAGGCCATTTCACCTTCAATCTGCATGGTTACGGTCTTGATACCGGCTTCTTCACCATCTTGTAAGTTGGTGATTTCGCACTTATACCCCTGACGTTCACACCACCGTTGGTACATTCGAAAAAGCATCGAAGCCCAGTCTTGTGCTTCGGTACCACCAGCACCACCCACAATTTTGATAACTGCTCCCAGTTTATCTTCTTCGTGCGAAAGCATGTTTTTCATCTCCAGGGTCTCAATTAACTCCATAGCTTGGCGATAGGCTTCATCTACTTCATCTTCGGTTGAAACTTCTTCCTTGTAAAAGTCGAAGGTTAGTTGCAGCTCATCAGCAGCATTCTTGACTTCGTTGTAACCGGCTACCCAATTTTTTAGTTCTTTTACCTTGCGCATTTGCGCTTCAGCCGCTTTTGCATCGTCCCAGAAACCGGGTACTTGCGTGCGCAAATCTTCTTCTATTATTTGTATCAGTTTCGTGTCAACGTCAAAGATACCTCCTCAGTGCATCCTCGCGCTCCAACACATTTTTCAGTTGGTCTATCGTTATCATTCTTTCTATTTTATTGTTTAATTAATAATTTCATCTAAAATTCCGCAATATGCCATCAATTAATATCGCAAAGCAAATATCACCGCAGGCATACTAAGCCTAAAAGAAAATGCAGGGTAAAAATACAGCTATAAATCCTACTACAAAGCCTGCCAACACCTGATTAGGCGTATGCGCCTTCAGTTCTATGCGCGCCAACGCCACCAAGGCCGATATGGCAAGTATCACAGTAATAAATACTAATGGGTTAATAGCCATGCGATAGCTTACACCAAATATGGCGCCGGTTAATCCACCAATACCACCAAGGTGAGCACTGATTTTCCATTTCAGGTTTATAACGACAATAGCAATAATGGAAACAGCTGAGCCAATGCCCATAGCTACGATAAACATTGGGAACTGTAAGGTTCTCCACATAAACATCGTCCAGAACGCATAAGCCATAATCGAAAATAGATATGGCATGGTACGCTCTTCCTTTTTGGAAATGAATAAGTCGTTTATTTCACCTTTACGCAGCATTACCAATATTGGAATGGCAGGCAATACAGCGGTAAATATAAAAGTCCCGATAATCGCTATCCACCTCCACAGCGATGGTAATCCAACGAAGAATGTCATATTCATCAGTATTATCATGCCAAAGGTAGGCATCAATAATGGCTGAAATATCAGTGAGATTATTTTATGAAATGTCTTCACTTTGTATAGTTTATGTCTTAAAAGTAGTTGGCAATTATTATTGATAGGTTATTTTGGAATAACTTTCAGATAATAAGACTTGTAACTAAACACTTGTAACTGCTTAGTATGCTTTATTTTATATTTCTTTCCTCATTCTTGCTACGGGTATATTCAGTTGCTCGCGATATTTTGCTACCGTGCGTCTAGCAATAATGTAACCTTTGGTTTTGAGTACATCGGCAAGTGCATCGTCGTTTATCGGTTTGTGCTTGTCTTCGTTGTTAACGCATTCCAGTAAAATTTGTTTAATCTCACGCGTAGAAACTTCCTCGCCCGAATCATTGGTCATCGATTCGGAGAAGAAATACTTTACCGGAAAAATTCCAAATTCAGTTTGTATATATTTGCTATTACTTACGCGCGAAATAGTTGAAATGTCATAACTGGTAATGTCGGCTATATCTTTTAGAATCATGGGTTTCAAATAGGTATCATCACCCTCAATAAAAAACGTTTTCTGAAACTGCACAATCGCTATCATGGTGGTCAGTAATGTTTGTTGACGTTGTTTGATGGCATCGATAAACCAGCGGGCAGAGTCAATTTTTTGCTTCACAAACATTACCGCATCCTTCATTTCCCGACTTTGGTTTTGCTTATTACCCGCATAGTCCTGAAACATTTCGTTGTAAGAGGTATTTACCCTCAAATCGGGGATATTACTATTGTTGAGATGTACGGTCAATTCGTTCTCATCGTTCTCCAGTATAAAATCAGGGACAATGGTAGCCATCGATTTTTCCAGAATATTTCCACCCCAGGCGTTTCCCGGTTTTGGATTTAGATGGATAATCTCATTCATCACCTTTTTCAGCATTATGTCATCCATATCTAGCCCACGCATTATTTTGTCGTAATGCTTTTTCGAAAACTCATCAAAATAATCAGCAATGATTTTTCTTGCCAACTTGTTTTCCTGTGTTTCTGTTTTGCGTTCAAGTTGCAGTTGTAAGCAACCTTGTAAATCTGTTGCACCAACTCCAGCCGGATCTAATTGTTGAACTTGATGTATTATTCTGTAAATTTCGTCATCGGTAGTTTGTACGCCAGCCTGAAAAACGATATCATCAACAATTGCTTCGGGGGCACGACGTAAATAACCCTCATCGTCAATATTCCCAATTACATATTCTGTAAGCAGGCGGTCTTTGTCCGATAATTGCAATAGCCCCACCTGATCCAATAAAAATTCGTGGAAGGTCATGCCTATCGAAAAAGGAATATCCTCGTATTTATCATCTTTCGATGTATTATTCGCTTTCAGTTTGTAATCCGGAATGTCATCGTCCGACATATATTCATCTAAATCAAGATCATCATTATTGCCTCCATCTTCCGAATTAAAATCATCATCTTTCTCATTACTATCATTATCCAGTTCAGCACCTTCTTCCAAAGCAGGGTTTTCTTCTAACTCCTGGCGGATGCGTTCTTCTAGCTCTAAAGTAGGCACTTCGAGCATTTTTATAACCTGAATTTGAGCAGGTGAAAGCTTTTGTTGTAATTTCTGTTGTAACTGTTGCTTTAACATAAATAGGAAAACCAAAGAATGTTGTCTAGGGTCTTAATAGCTGCAAAGATACTAGATTTTTCTAAGAAACAGATAAATTTTATGCACCTTACAATTTTCGTACCAACTGAATTGGCCTGAATCATTTTCATTTCATTATAGGAACTGAACCGGTTCTATCATAATAAAAGGAGCAAACAACTGTTCGCTCCTTCAATTTCTATACTCATAATGAAGTACAAATTATTTAGACCTCTTTATTCATCATGCCTAATTTTTTCAGCCCCCAAAAAATCAACGATAACAAAACACCTATGATAGCTGCGAAAGCCATACCTTTTAATTGTACAGAACCAATATTAATGGCTGCACCACTAACACCCACTACAAAAGTGATAGCTCCCAGTACCATATTACTGTTTTTGCTAAAATCAACCTTTTGTTCTACAAACATACGGAAGCCCTGAACCGCTATTACACCATACAATAACATGGTGATACCACCCATTACCGGTCCTGGAATTGTAGAAATGGCTGCTGATACTTTTCCAATACACGAAAATGCAATAGCAAGAATAGCTGCACCGCGTATTACCCAAACCGAGTAAACACGGGTAATAGCCATTACGCCTATGTTCTCGCCGTAAGTGGTGTTTGGTGGTGACCCTGCAAAACCCGAAAGAATATTGCTGATACCATCGCCAAGCAGCGAACGGTGCAATCCCGGTTCATTCATCAGATCAGTCTCAGTAATTTTTCCTGTTACTATTAAATGACTAATATGTTCTGCTAATACTACGATACATGCCGGAGCAATTATAAAAATAGCATTTAAATCGAAAACAGGTGCCTGAAATTTGGGTAATGCAAACCATGCTGCATTACTAATTGTCGTTGTGTCGACCATTCCCATGCTTAATGCCATTAGGTATCCACTCACTACGGCTACTAAAATGGGTATCACTTGCATAAAACCTCTGAACAATACTGAGCCTATTATTCCAATGCATAAAGTAAACATAGATACTATTAATACGTTAGGAGCAGTAACAAATGGTTGAACAACCTCACCTACCGCTGTTGGCCATGGAGCAAGTCCTGCTTGCTGAGCGGCTACTGGTGCAAGCTCTAAACCGATAATAGCTACCACTGCACCCATTACTGCCGGAGGCATTACTACATCTATCCATCCAATTCCCCATTTTTTGACCACAAAAGAAATCAGTACAAAGAATAATCCAAAAAAGATAAATCCGGATTGAGCATGACTAAATCCACCTGACGTACTAATGATGAGCATCACTGGTGCAATAAATGCAAAACTAGATCCCAAATAGGCAGGAATACCGCCTTTTGTAATCCACGAATAAATCAATGTTCCTACACCATTCATCAATAATGCGATGGCTGGATCTACACCCAATAATATTGGAACTAAAATGGTAGCACCAAACATTGCCGTTAGGTGCTGAAAACTAAGTGGTAAACTCTCAAGAAGTGGCATTTTTTCATGAATGCCAATAGTACGTCTGCTCATGTGCTGTGCAAATTTAATGATTAATTTATAGTACGTTTCTGTTCTCTCATTTATATTTAAAAAAATTGAAAATACAATTTTTTACTTTCCCCGACAAAGATAATCATTTTATGTATATGATTTGAAGCCAGATAAACATTCAGATTACAAATTGAATCCTTCTTTTTAAACCGAAAAGTTTAACGCATATATATACATATACCATGCTATCTTACATTGCTTCGACATTTCTTTATTCAATGTTGTCATATATTGAATACAAGTCTCAACTTTCAAAGAAGATATCTCATTTATAAATCTTCTTTTCCTCTTTTTTTTCAATGGTTGCGATTTCTTTGTACTGTTTCTTTTGTCAAAACTTACATTTTATTAGCCCACTTTGGTTTTCAAACGCTATTTTTTATCCTCAGCTTCCACATTTTTTAATATCTTTTCAGTATTATCTCCTCCGTTCTTCCTGTTTTCTACGATTATTTCTTGCTATTTCCATCTAGTTTGGATAAAAACGCTCCGAATTTCAACTATTTTCGCAGTCCTACCAACCATTTTCCCTAAAGATCTTCATTATATGTGGACATTTTCGTGTTTATTTAAACATTATATTCTATTTTGGGTAAAATAATTAATGTCAGATATATTTTATATTCAGTAAGTTATAAATAAAAGTCAAATTATAGCAGAAAAAACAGCCGAATAAGTTTGGTTTGTAATATAAAAGCGACTACTTTTGCACCCGCTTTAAGAGAGAAGCGATGTACGGACCGCAAGAATAGCTTCAAAAAATCAATCAAATATTTTTTCAAAAACATTTG
>JBBSDM010000025.1:0-51086 GCA_038249445.1 Bacteroidales bacterium | reverse complement strand
TGTTTTCCAATGGTATATTATTCCCATATATTATTGCAAGACAGTCTAATACCACCTATAAATGTTCGCTTACAAACGAAACATTTATATCGTTGAACACCTTTTACATGTCCGTTCTTTTTTGTGATTTTTGAACCACAGGAAAAGCAAATTTTTTGTTCATAGGCTTTGAAATACTTCAAAGGTAATATAGAAAGGCATTTCAGCAACTTTGAGCATCATTTTTGTCCATTAGCCCCAAAGTGGGTTAATTTCTTTTAGGATGAGAAAATTTTATGAATAAAAAAAGAGAAAATGAACATCTTCTCTCTTTTTTCAAGCTAATTATTGACCTGTTAGTTTTTCAAATCCTTTTCGCGAATTTCAGTTCTACGGATTTTTCCACTGATTGTTTTAGGTAATTCGTCCACAAATTCGATAATTCTTGGATACTTGTAAGGAGCTGTAACCGTTTTTACATGCTCTTGAATCTCTCTTATCAAAGCCTCTCCTGCCCGAGCTTTGTATTCATTCGCAAGAATAACAGTAGCTTTCACCAACTGTCCGCGAATTTCATCAGGAACGCCAGTTATGGCACATTCCACCACAGCAGGGTGGGTCATCAAAGCACTTTCCACTTCAAATGGGCCAATGCGGTAACCCGAACTTTTGATCACATCATCCGCTCTGCCCACAAACCAAAAATAACCATCCTCATCGCGCCAAGCCACATCACCGGTATAATAAACATTGTCGTGCCAAGCCTCGTTTGTAAGTTGATCATTGCGGTAATATCCTTTGAAAAGTCCGATAGGGTAGGATTTATCGGTACGAATAACAATCTGACCCTGCTCACCCACTTCGGCCGAGCGACCTTCTGGAGTTAACAGATCAACATCGTAATGCGGGTTTATCAAGCCCATCGAACCCGGCTTAGGATCTACCCAAGGAGATGTGAAAAGAGATAAAGTAGTTTCACTCTGACCGTAACCTTCTTTGAGTTTAATGCCTGTAAGTTTCAAAAACTGCTCATAAACAGCAGGATTCAGTGCTTCGCCAGCAATAGTACAATACTCCAGCGACGACAAATCGTACTTAGTCAAATCTTCACGAATCAGAAAACGGAAAATGGTTGGAGGCGCACAAAGCGATGTAATACGGTATTTATGAATCATTTCCAGCATGGCTGCTGGAGTAAATTTTTCGTGATCGTATACAAAAACACACGCACCAACGATCCATTGTCCGTATAATTTTCCCCAAACGGCTTTCAGCCAACCGGTATCGGCAATGGTAAGGTGAACGCTATCTTCGTGCAAATTATGCCAGTATTTAGCAGTAATAATATGTGCCAAAGGGTAAACGCAATCAAGCAATACCATCTTTGGGTTGCCGGTAGTACCCGATGTAAAACTAATAATCAGCGCATCGTCATTTTTATTTACGTTAGTTATCGGAATAAATGGTGCAGCGTTGTCAATACCTTTATGAAAATCCAACCAATTTTCAGGAACAACCGGTCCAACAGAAATAAGCATTCCCACACTCGGCGATTCGGGCATCGAATCATTTATGTGATTTATAATAGTTTGTTCGCCAACAGCAATAATGGCTTTAATATCAGCAGCATTATTGCGATAAATCAAATCCTTTTTTGTCAACAAATGGGTAGCCGGAATAATTACGGCACCAATTTTATGCAGAGCAATAATCGTAAACCAGAATTCATAACGGCGTTTCAGAATGGCCATTACTATATCACCCTTTTTAATCCCAATGCTTTGAAAATAGGATGCAGTTTGATCAGTATATTTTTTTATTTCGCCAAATGTAAATTCACGACACTGACCCTGATCATTTGTCCAAAGTAAAGCCCGTTTATTGGGTTCTTTAGCGGCCCAAGCATCAACAATGTCGTAGCCAAAATTGAAATTTGCAGGAACCAGTAGTTTGTAATTTGCTTTGAAATCTTCAAAGCCGTTAAATTCTGTTTGTTGAAGGTACTTCTCTAACATAAGCGTAATTATTGTTTAAAGCATTCTGATTACTCAACTGCAAAGTAACATCAGAAGATTCAGATCTACAAAAAAGAGGGATAAAAGCTATATATTTGGGGTAAAAACTCAAATTGCGGGATAAATATCTATACGATTACGGCTAGAAATCTTGCATTTGTGCTGTTCAGCGCCTTCATGCCATGCGGTTTGGTGGCATCAAAATAGATACTATCACCTTCGTTAAGTACAATATCATTGCCGGCAATGCGGAGTTGCAGGGTTCCTTCGAGTACCAGATTAAACTCTTGCCCTGAATGAGTATTCAAATGCATGGTTTGGTGACTGGGCTCAACAGTTACTTCAAATGGGTCTACTTTGGCATTTCTAAACCCATGCGCCAGTGATTGATATTTGTAGCATTTGGTTCGTTCAACGCTTGTTCCAGTTCCCTTGCGAGTGACAAAGTAAGCAAGCGAATGAGCGTCATTCCCCGAAAAAAGTGCTGAGGTTTCCACATTAAAGGTTTGAGCTACCTCGCAGATAAAGCTCATCGGAATGTCGGAGGTCCCCGATTCATAAAGAGCATAGTTCGTTTCGGAAGTACCACATTTTTCAGCAGCTTGTGCTACCGTGAGATTGAGTGCATCGCGAAGTCCGCGTAAACGTTCGGCAATTTGTTTGATTTGTGTGTTCATGGTATTATCCTCTTTAAAACTCTTCCAAAGTACTTAACTTCAGACGATTTATTTTTATTTCAAATGCGAAGCTTTCAATCCTTTAATCACTGCATTTGTAAATCCACGTCCTTCCATTTCATTTAATCCTTTAATCGTAATGCCTCCCGGTGTAGTTACTTTATCAATTTCCACCTCAGGATGCGAGGCGTTGGCTTCCAATAAATCTATAGCACCTCGCAAAGTTTGGATAACAACCTCTTTGGCTACGCCCGGATAAATTCCCATTTCTACACCACCTTCCATGGCTGCACGAATATAACGGAAGGCATATGCTATTCCGCACGACGACAATGACATAAAGGCATTAAGTTGCGTTTCGGGCACAAGAAATGCTTTCCCTAATTCAGCAAATAAAGCCACAATCAACTCTTCTTGTTCTTTTTTGGCATTGAAAGACGAAATGGTAGATACGCTTTGTAGCACATCGATGGCAGTATTTGGAATCACACGGAAAATTGTAGCTTGCTTACCGAAAAATTCGGACAACTTGCTGAAATCTACTCCTGCTGCAACTGAAACTATAATTTGTTTGTTTAAGTCCACTTTGTTTTCTATCTCTTCGGCAACAACTTCAACTAACCAAGGTTTTAGAGCCAGGATAATAATATCAGCACCTTCAATTATATCGCGATTAGAGGTCGCTACCGTTATTTCAGAATCAAAAGCTTTAATCGCATCTAAATTAGCTTGGGTAATATCGCTTACTCGTATGTTCTTAGATTGAACGAGTTTTCCTTTAGTCAGGCCTCGAGCAATAGCACCGCCCATGTTTCCGGCTCCTATAATTGCAATTTTCAAATCAGCAGTTTCCATATTTTATTGTTTAAATTTATGCGTGTTGTAAAAAATTGGTTTTAAACACAAAGATAGAATTTTTTGTTATTTACAGCACTTTTAAAATAAAGATATTTTCCAAAAAAAAGCAAAAAAATTAAAAAGTCAAGTTCAAACAGCCACGAAGTCCCCAACCATCAACTTCGCGGTGCAATCCAGAGATTCGCCAAACAGATTGAAGCGTGAAAACGCGAAAAATGTTAGCAAACCCCACCCCTAGTTCCTGATAAGGTTTAGCTAAAGGATTCATAAAGCTAGGATAATCAAGCACTATACGATGCCCCTGATTCAAGCTGCCATAGGCCATATTAAACGAAAAGAACTCGCGCAGATTAAGATGTTTGATAATGGGTATCTTATTCATAATTATGCCATTCAACATCAAGTCGGTATGCAGATTAAAATATCTATCGGCAGCATATTCCATATAATTCATTTTACTAAACTGATAAAGACTATAACCTCCTGTTTCGCAGCCGGCCGGAAACTCAAGCAAAGGATAAGGCACATTTCCAATAATTACACCCACATCGGCGATATAATTAAATGTACCAATATTTAAGCGAACCGCTTGTTTAATCGATCCTGATATTTTGGCATAAGTGCCCGAAATTGCTCCCATTTTATATTTCCCAAACTCAAAAACACTGTAAAGAACTGGTAATTTATTGGCAATATAAATTCGTTGTAAATGATCTTCGTAGGTTTTCTCTCTAAATGACAGGCGGGAAGAAAGTGTAACTGATTGTAGCAACAAAGAATTATAATTAGATATACCACTCTGCATTGGCAACGCTGAACTGGCAAAAAGGCGATTAGAACGCACAAACAAACTACTTTCAAAGTCGCTATTCCAATCGTTGGAAAACGAAGCGGAGAATTCCTTGCGTTCATTCAACTTAAATGCAGATTTTAGTGCGAAAATTGAACTTGAAATATCCTCGTCACCTGTCACCAGTGGATTTTCGCGAAACATAAAATCATTATAATTGTAATCTATGCGCCTCAAATCGTCGGTGTAACTCAACCCTAAGATTCGGCGCATTCGGCCGGGAAGTTTGAACTGAGCAAAACCGGAGTATTTTATTTGTTCATTTTTAAAACCATAACCAACATATCCTCCAATCGTCAGATTTTTCCACAATTTCTCGTTGGTTCTAAAGGGCAAGGTTATTCTAAAGCCTTCAATATCAGTCACACGCATCACTTGCTGAATTTTACCGATATCAATTTTGCCTACAGGAATATAGCCGGTAAGCATAACATCCACCAGAAATTTAGCAGTTTGCAACAACGGCGTATTGTTTAAATTGCGAAGTTTATCATCCAATGTCTCCTGACTATAACTGCTTTTGGCAAAATCCCTACTATGAAAGCTAATGGTATCGACCGATTGATAGGTAGCTCTACGTTTTACAACTATCTCGGGCTTGGGATGAAGACTATCGGCCAGCAGTTCGTAGTTCATATTCAACGCCATCTCTTCAAACTGACGCGCCCAATGCTTCGACTGAAGCGGGTCAAATTTTTGAGAAATACGGAGATTATGAATGAAGTTGATGTTAGCCTGCTTGGGAAGTTCGGCTTCAATGTGAGTGAGAGCAAGAGTCGCAGAATCTATCCAAAGACGACCGTCGAAAGCCAAATTTTTATTATTTTTCGTTCGAAAGTGAATTTCATATTGCTTACCTGTAGTTGACTTCAAACTATCTGCCAAATAATAATCGTAGTAGGCATTTCCAATATTAGAAAGCGGACTAATCATGTTTTTTCCAAAAACAGTTATTGCGTTTTCATAAAAATTAATGTTCACATCCATTTCGCCAACCAACTGCGCCACAACTCTTTCACCCACCTCTGGCGATGAGTATATATTCTTAGAAAGCTGTTTTCTCTCCGACTTAAAAATCTGATAATGAGTCTCGGCCATATACAAGGGCAGCACAAGCGAAGAATCGGAATGAGAAAGATTACCCGTACGAAGCTGATCGTAAATTCGCTTACCTACCGATCGTTGACCAATTCTGTTCAACAACACCAGATTCTGCTCGGTGCTCTTGGCACTATAATTAGCTTGCCTGCTGACATCATTAACCGATTTCAACAAGCGCACTCTTTTCATCAATTCCATTGCCGGATTTGAACCGGGAATCACCAACACATCTTGCAGCAAAGTATTATCTTCTTCTAGCACCACCTCCATACCCACACTTTGACCCGGTTTAATTCTTCGCTCCTGCTTTATGTAGCCAACGGAGCTAAACACCAAAGTGGTCTCGATTCCCTGATTGCGCAAGAGAAAATAACCCTCTTCGTTGCACCGAACGCCTTTTTGAGTATATTTAAAAAATACGTTTGCAAATGGAACAGGACTTTTATCGGTAGCACTTAATACCTGCCCAGCTACAACAGTTTCTTGTGCCATAGCCCCCGAAACCGCAATAAATAGAATCACAATCAGTAAAGTACATTTTTGAATATAACCTTTTTTCAATGTTCCTAATATTTTAATGTAGTAGTTTTTAATGCTTAGCTCTCTTGTCCTTCGGCCTTTTTCAATCTATTCATTGGATGACATTCTAAAATTGTTTTTCTCAGAAAATGCACATCAATATGTGTATAAAGTTCAGTGGTGGTAATCGATTCGTGACCAAGTAGTTGCTGAATAGCGCGTAAATTAGCTCCATTTTCGAGCAAATGAGTTGCAAAAGAATGCCTGAACGTATGCGGACTAACATTTTTACGAATGCCTGCCAAAACAGCTAGATCTTTGACAATAGTAAAAATCATGGCGCGCGTCAAGGTTGCACCCCGCCGGTTTAAAAACAAAATATCCTCGTGTCCTTTCTGAATTTTCAAAATATTTCTGTCCATCTTCCATAACCCAATTTGTGTTATCGACTGATGAGAAAGCGGCACCAACCGCTGCTTGCTTCCTTTTCCTTCGACCAACATGTAGCCTTCGTCAATATAAAGCTTAGACAACTGTAGTCCAATAAGTTCCGACACGCGCAACCCCGATCCGTAAAGCACTTCAATAATGGCTTTATTGCGTTGGCCTTCAGCTTTTGAAAGATCTATGGCCGCCACTATCTTGTCGATTTCAAGCACCGAAAGCACCTCCGGAAGACGTAATCCGATTTTTGGACTTTCGAGCAATTCTGTTGGGTCATTATCTCTGATATTCCTGTAAATCAGAAAATGATAAAATGACTTTACGCTTGACAAGATGCGTGCTTGCGAGCGTGGGTGTATGCCCAAACTGCTGATTTCGATAATAAAATCACGCAGATGTTCTGTTTCAGCCTTTTCTAACAAAATATGGGCATCCTGCAGATAAGCCGAGAACTTCAGCAAATCACTCTCATAAGCCTCTATCGTATTGTTAGATAAAGCCTTTTCGAGTTTCAAATACAAGTGATATTCATCAAGAATCGGAAGCATTTTTGCAATTATCAGTAAGTGAATAGCATTTACTTTATCGTATTGATAAATATGGAGCACAGCAGCTCACAAAGATACGAAAAATTACAGATACCAAGTGGAAAACATATAAGTGCCAACTTTTGAATATGCAAAAAAAGGACACAATTCATCAGCAGTATTAATTTAGACCTTCATTTCTATAAAATAAATGATAAATTAGCTGTCATTTTTGCTATTTCGTCACAAATCTGCAATATACTGCCATCTCTACATTGCAATTTTGCAAATTAGATGTATCTTTGTACCGATTTTCAGTTTAAGAAATTTCTCCTCTCGCATTAGACTTCAACTATATATCTTTACAAAGATGGAATTATTAGAAAAAATTATGGCACGTGCCAAGGCAAATCTGCAACGCATTGTTTTGCCCGAAGGAACTGAAATTCGCACACTAAAAGCTGCCGAGATCATTTTAAAAGAAAAAGCTGCCAAGCTTATTTTAATTGGAAACGAATCAGAAATCAACAAACTGGCTTCAGACAACAACCTGACCCACATTTCTGAAGCTACAATTGTAGATCCGGAAACAAACGTTAAAATGAGCGAATATGCAAATTTACTTTTTGATCTTCGCAAAAGTAAGGGCATGACCATAGTACAAGCTACTCAATTATCTAAAGATCCATTGTATTTAGGTTGTTTGATGATTAAAAACGGTGATGCCGATGGCGAATTGGCCGGAGCTCAGAACACTACCGGTAATGTACTTCGCCCGGCTTTCCAAATCGTAAAAACATTACCCGGCATCAGCGTAGTATCCGGCGCGCTCTTAATGTTCACCCCTACTCCCCAATACGGAGAAAATGGCTTGTTGATTTTTGCCGACTGCGCCGTAAATCCAAATCCCACCGCAGCAGAATTGGCTCAAATTGCAATTTGCACAGCCGAAACGGCTCGTAATCTGTGTGGTTTTGAACCCCGCGTTGCTATGTTGAGTTTTTCGACTAAAGGAAGTGCAAAACATGAATCGGTGGACAAGGTAGTAGAAGCAACCCGTTTGGCAAGAGAACAAGCACCCGAATTAGAAATTGAAGGTGAACTACAAGCCGATGCAGCATTGGTGCCAGCCATCGGGCAAAGTAAAGCCCCGGGAAGCAAGATTGCTGGTCATGCTAACGTGCTGGTATTCCCAGATTTACAAGCCGGAAATATTGGATACAAAATGGTTGAGCGCTTTTCGGGTGCACAAGCCGTTGGCCCAATTTTACAAGGAATGGCTGCACCCATCAACGATCTTTCACGCGGTTGCTCGGTAGATGATATTGTACGAATGATTACAATTACCGCCAATCAGGCGATGAAGAACTAATTCACATTTCTCAATATATAATCTAGACTTGAATACTGTATCGAGAGAATAGAGTTTTATATTGTAAATTATAAATTACGCATTAAAAAAAATATTATGTCAGAACCAATTATCGAAGCAATTGAACGTTACGGATTAAGCAAACGTAACCGTAAACGCACTTTATTTTCGCGAATAGGCGTGGTGGGATGTGGCAAAGAAGGTAGTGTTATTGCTACTACCGCAGCTCTCAATGGTATGGAAGTAGTTTTCTTAGAACTAAGCGACGAGGCAATTGCAAATGCATTTGCAAGAATCGAAAATAAACTGGACAAGAAAATTGGGAACTGGGGTTTGACCGAGAATGAAAAAAAAGCTATACTTTCTCGGATGTCAGGCACAACAAAATATGAAGATTTTAGTGGCTGCGATTTCGTAATTGAAGCAATTCGTTACGATGACAATACGGGCGAGAGAAGAATCATTCAACGCAAGGAAGTGTTTAAACAATTGGAAAAAGTCCTTTCTGTTAATGCCATTATTGCTTCGAATGTTTCCACAGTGATTGTTACCGATCTGGCTGCCGAACTGGAACACACCGAACGTTGTATCGGTCTGCATTTCTTGTCGAATATCCCCGATTCGAACATCATTGAAATTGTTCCGGGGCTAAATACATCTGTAGAAACCTACAATAAAGTTTGCCAGTTTGCTAAACTGATTAACCACGAATATGTTCAGGTAATGGAATCGGCAGGATTAATCAGCATCCGTTTGTTCCTGATTTTACTTAACGAAGCCTGCGGTATCTTAATGGAAGGTATTTCTACCGTTGAAGATATCGACCGGGTGCTAACGGTTGGTTTCGGCCACCGTCAAGGCGTTTTCCGAACAGCTGATCATATGGGTATTGAGAAAATTGTAAAATTGCTTGACAATTTGTGGGAGGAATATGGAAGTATAAAATACAAACCATCTCCAGTGTTACTACGTCTTTCACGCGCAAAACATTATGGTTTAAGCCGTGGCAAAGGTTTTTATACATACGACGAAGCAGGTAACGTAATTAAATAAGAGAAGGGAAAAGGGTATGAAGGTATTAGTTTTAAATTGTGGTAGCTCATCGATAAAGTACAAATTGCTCGATATGGGGAGCAATGTGGAACTTGGATCGGGAGCAGTCGAAAAAATTGGAATGAAAGGTTCATTTCTGAAACACACCCGCCAAGATAGTACAAAGGTGATGTTAAAGGGTGAAATTCTGGAACATAGGGTGGGCATTGAATATATTTTGGGTGTGCTTACCAGCGAAAAACACGGTTGCATTAAGTCTTTAGAAGAAATAAACGGCGTGGGTCATCGCGTGGTACATGGAGGCGAGAAGTTCAATTCCAGCGTGCTAATTACCGAAGAAGTTATTCAAAAACTGATTGAATGTATAGACATAGCACCACTACACAACCCACCAAATTTGGCTGGTATTCGCGCTATCTCCGAATTGCTTCCGTCAGTTCCTCAGGTAGGGGTTTTTGACACCGCTTTTCACCAAACAATGCCGGATTACGCCTACATGTATGGCATTCCGTATTCACTTTATACCAAATATGGCATTCGCCGCTACGGTTTCCACGGAACAAGCCATCGATATGTATCTAAAGCTGCAGCAGAATTTCTAGGACTCGACTATTACCACTCAAAAATTATTACAGCTCACATTGGCAATGGGGTATCGGTTACAGCCATCGAAAATGGAAAATCCATCGATACTTCAATGGGATTCACCCCAATTGAAGGTTTGATGATGGGAACCCGTTCGGGCGATGTGGATTTGGGTGTGGCCACTTTCCTTATGGAAAAAGAAACTATTGGGGCAGCAGCAGTTTCCACACTGTTTAATAAACATAGCGGACTACTCGGAGTTTCGGGAATCACATCTGATATGCGCGACATCGACATAGCCATTAAAGGAGGCAACGACCGGGCACGCTTGGCTCGTGAGATGTATGTATACCGCCTTCGTAAGTATATTGGTGCATTTGCGGCCGCTATGGGAGGTGTCGACGCCATTGTATTCACAGGCGGTATCGGCGAAAACCATGTATTTACCCGTCGTTACATTTTGGAGGGACTCGGATTTATGGGCGTAAAAGTTGATTATGACTTAAATGCTGTTTCGCAAGGTATATCGGTTAAGCTCAGCACTGAAGATTCAGCAGTATATGTTGCTGTAATCCCTACAGATGAGGAATTTATGATTGCCTCAGATACGCTTGAGATACTCGAAAATAGAATTTAATTCTTTACATTATAATTTAAAGACATTTGATACCTGGTAGTTTCAGATGTCTTTTTTTCATAATGACTCCAGCAAACGTTGCATCAGAATTTCTCCCGACTTATAACCATAACCCCTTTTTTGTTATCAATTGATACAAACAATAATTCAAAAATAACAATGCATGAAAATACTTGTTTTGAACTGTGGAAGTTCATCCATTAAGTACAAATTGCTCGACATGAGCACTAATGAAGAGCTAAGCTCAGGAGCTGTGGAAAAAATAGGGATGAAGGGCTCGTTTCTGAAACATACCTGCCGAGATGGTAAAAAAGTCTTGCTAAAAGGAGAAATTCTGGAACATCAGATTGGGATAGAATATATTCTGGGCATTTTGTCCAGCGAAAAGCATGGATCAATTAGTTCATTCGAAGAAATAAACGCCGTGGGACATCGCGTAGTACATGGAGGCGAAAAATTCAACTCGAGCATACTCATTACCGACGAAGTGATCCAAAAAATAACCGAATGTATTGATATTGCTCCGCTGCATAATCCACCGAATTTAGCAGGTATTAAGGCCATCGCTGAGCTGTTGCCAACGGTACCTCAGGTGGCCGTTTTCGATACTGCTTTTCATCAAACAATACCTGATTACGCCTACATGTACGGCATTCCTTATTCCCTGTATGCAAAATATAGCATCCGCCGCTATGGATTTCACGGCACGAGTCACAGATACGTTTCACGCCGTGCCGCCGATTTTCTGGGACTTGACTACCAGAATTCGCGGATCATTACAGCTCACCTTGGCAATGGAGGATCGATTTGTGCGATCAAAAATGGTCAATCAATGGATATTTCTATGGGATTTACGCCTATTGAAGGCTTGATGATGGGAACACGCTCCGGCGATGTAGACTTGGGTGTGGTGACTTTCTTGATGGAAAAGGAAACGATTGGGTCATCGTCTGTCTCTACCTTGTTCAACAAACACAGTGGGGTTCTCGGTGTGTCGGGCATTTCGTCGGATATGCGCGATATATTAAATGCAAAAAAAGAAGGGAATGATCGTGCTCGTCTAGCTTGGGAAATGTTTCAATATAAGGTAATGAAATATATTTCGTCCTATGTGGGTGTGCTGAATGGAGTAGACGCAATCGTGTTCACCGGCGGTGTGGGAGAAAACAGAACGGAAATACGCGAATATGTATGCAAGCAACTTGAATATTTAGGATTAAAAATCGATGTTGAACTCAATGAAAATGCTCGTGCGAAAGAAGTCTTGTTGAGCACTCCTGACTCGAAAGTAAAAGTCTGTGTTATCCCTACCGACGAAGAGTTTATGATTGCTTACGACACGATTGAAATACTAAATAATCGGAATTAATTTCACTAAACGATACTGAAAGACGCCTAAAACTACCTAGTTTCGGGCGTCTTTTTTATCTCCTAACATAAATTAAGGTTAGCGCCACAAAAAAAAACAAAATATTCAAATCAAACATCTATATTTGCAAATGTAAATCTACTCTACTTGTCAATAAAAAGTCTAATAAAAAAATCACAACATATGAAAATACTTGTTTTGAACTGTGGTAGCTCCTCGATAAAATACAAATTGTTAGATATGGATACCAATGAAGAGCTTGGAACTGGAGCTGTTGAAAAAATAGGTATGAAAGGTTCGTTTCTGAAACATACACGACGAGATGGACAGAAGGTTCTGCTCAAGGGTGAAATACTGGAGCATCAACTCGGAATTGAATATATATTAGGAATCTTATCCAGCGCCAAACATGGAGCCATTGGTTCATTCGACGAAATTACCGGTGTTGGACACCGCATCGTTCATGGTGGCGAAAAATTCAACTCCAGCATGCTTATTACAGATGAAGTTATCCAAAAAATTACTGAATGTATTGACATTGCTCCATTGCATAACCCACCCAATCTTGCTGGAATAAAAGCCATTACCGATCTTTTGCCCTCAGTATCACAAGTGGCGGTATTCGATACAGCTTTTCATCAAACAATGCCAGATCATGCATATATGTACGGAATTCCTTATTCGCTCTACTCTAAATATGGTATCCGCCGCTACGGGTTTCATGGTACGAGCCACCGTTATGTATCACAACGTGCAGCAGATTTTCTTGGACTCGACTATAATAATTCGCGAATCATAACTGCTCATTTGGGCAACGGAGCTTCTATTTGCGCTATCAAAAACGGGAAATCTGTGGACACATCTATGGGATTTACCCCAATTGAAGGACTCATGATGGGTACTCGTTCGGGCGATGTGGATCTTGGAGTTGTTACTTTCCTGATGGAGAAGGAAATGATTGGATCTTCATCAGTCTCTACTTTATTTAATAAACACAGTGGAGTATTAGGCATCTCAGGCGTTTCATCGGACATGAGAGATGTGGAAAAAGCCAAGAGCGAAGGAAATGAACGCGCCCGACTGGCTTGGGACATGTACGAATATAAAGTTATGAAATACATTTCGGCCTATGTGGGAGTTCTCAATGGAGTGGATGCCATTGTATTTACCGGCGGTATTGGCGAAAATCAGACCGAAACACGTGAGTTTGTGTGTAGACAACTGGCCTATCTTGGAGTAAAAATAAATTTCAAATTAAACACATCCAGTAGAAGTAAAGAGGTGCTTCTTAGCACTCCCGATTCGAGAGTAAAAATATGTGTTATCCCGACTGATGAAGAGTTTATGATTGCTGCTGACACTCTGGAAATTATAAGAGAATCGAATTAATTGCTATTTCAAAACAGAATAAAAATGCTCAGTACTAAATCAGTGTTGAGCATTTTTTATCTTCAAAATTAATGGAAGAAATGTCCTATTCCGATAATTTCTCCTTGGTTTGAATATATCGAACTGGATAATATGCTGCCAAAAATCCCATAACAAGAACAGTTACAAATACAAGCAACATGTCCATAAAATTAGTGACCACTGGATAAGCATCCACTACGTAGCCTGTCCCCAACTTTAAAAAACCGAAATGCTCCTGAAGCAAACACAACATTGCACCTAAACCAATTCCCACCAAAGCACCTACAGCAGAGATTAGCCAACCTTCGAACAGAAAAATCCGTTTTATCAATTGATTATTCGCACCAAGGTTTCGAAGCGTTTCTATATCCGCTTTTTTATCAATGATAAGCATAGAAAGTGACCCTATGATATTAAAGCTGGCTATGAGCAGAATAAAGCAGAGAATAAGATAAGTGATCCATTTCTCAATAATCATTATCTTAAAGAAACTCTCTTGCTGTTCATAACGGTTTTTGACCTGGTATTTTTTCCCAAGAATATCCTTAATCTGGCTTTGCACAACATCTTTGTCTGCTCCTACAGCAAGTTTTATCTCTATTGCGGTGACTTTCGTTTTCTCGTATTCGAACAAATCACGTGCTAAATCTATAGAAATCAATACATAGTGATCGTCATACTGTAATTGCTGCACAGCAAAAATTCCCGAAACAAACGTTCCCACCTGATTAAAACTATTTTCGGGACGAAGAAGGTTTATTTTAGAACTTCTACGGGGTGCATAAATCAGCAACGGATCGATAAACTGTGCTCCTAAGCCCAAAATACTGGCCACACCCACACCGGGAACGGCACGTTGAAAAGCACCGTCGTAAAGCAAAAATTTACCATCGTACATAATGCTATCGATACGCGTCATTTTCTGAAAATCGGCGCTAACACCTTTAACCGTGGCAGGCATTTGTTTATCTTTAAACCGCAACAATGCATTTTCCTCCACCACTTCGGTAAAATAAACCACCGATTTCAACTTACGCACCTGATCCAATTCGGGCGAATTCACATCAAAGGTTTTGCCTTGTGTGAGCGTAATTTTCAAATCTGGATCAAATGCAGAAAACATGTCACTGATAAGCGATTCGAAGCCATTAAATACCGATAAAACACATACCAATGCCATTGTGCCAATAGCCACACCAGCTGCCGAAATACCCGAAATGATATTGATAGCATTGTGCGACTTTTTGGAAAATAAGTATCTGCGGGCTATCCTAAACGAAAAGGACAGTCCACTTATTTTGTCGTTAAATTTTGATCCAGATTGTAACATTGACTTGTAACCCGTAACTAAAAACTTGCAACTTGATTAATCCAGCTCAATCACTTCACCTTCTTTTAAAGGTGAAGGCGGATCGCTTTTCAGCAAATTATCGATATTTTCGAGATAATCTAATGAATCGTCCACATGAAAAAACAGAGCCGGTACAATTCGTAATTGATGACGAACACGCTTGCCTAAGTCGAAACGAATAGCACGTGTATCTTCTTGAACACGAGATAATACCGCAGCCGACTTATCGCTGGGGAAAATGCTTAAATGCGTGTGAGCAACCCCTAAATCTGGGCTAATACGCACGGTTGTTACGGTGATTAAAGTTCCTTGCAATTCGCGGGCATACAACAAAAAGATCTCTCCCAATTCTTTTTGCAACATCCTCGATATTTTTTGTTGTCTAGTTGTTTCCATTTTCTTTTTAGTTTTCTAGTTTTTTAATCATTTCGGTTGCATCCAATTCTATTTTGGAGAATGTAAACCATTTTTTTGCCAAATCCTTCAGCGAAGCTCCAATATGATAAACCGTTTCGTTATCATTTATCAGAAATCTATCGTGCGACTTTGTAAATACTTTTACTTCAAGCATTAAACTTATCTATATCAAGTTGAAAATTTTTTTGATAATTTACCTGTAAAAATAAGTGACTTTACCCCTTTCTCCCTTTTCGATATCATTAGCAAAATGCTTTCATCCACATAATTGTCAATCAGAACAATTGATTTTTTAGCCGATTTCACTAAATCAGCAGTAAATTTCAATGCGTAAAATATTTGCCCATCATAAAAAATCCATTCGTGCGGCGGTAATGAAGTTTTAATCAATAAATCAAATTTTTGATCGTGTTCCAACATCTTCTTTTCAATCCTATCAATGCGACTATTGAGCACATAACCTTTCATCAAATATTCTTTCAGAATAGAATTTGCCTAAATCCGGAATTGAGTGGCATTTTTCGAATTAACACTATAACCAATTGAAAGAATAGCGTCAAGACAACATTAAGTTGTTTTATAGAGTCTTTTATTATCTGCATCCATGTGTTCCAAAATGGAACATGTGGTAGATTCCACCAATTCTCCACTCTCAAAAATATTCTTCAAATGCTTAGAAATTGCCGGACGCTTTGTTCCAAAAAGCTCTGCAATTTGCGCCTGTGTCAGCCAAACAGTTTCATCAACAATTCTTACTTCCAGTTGTGTGAAATCTACTGATTGATATAGAATTATTTCTCCTTCTGTTTTCATAGTATCATTTCTTATCAGTTAGTAAGAAATCCTTACATACTTATATCTTCCACTCAAACCCGTCCTTGGTATCCTTTATTTCAAAGCCAAGGGCTGTCAGCTCGTTGCGAATTTTATCACTGGTTGCCCAGTCTTTATTTTGTTTAGCTTCCAAACGCATATTTAGCAGTAAATCAATTGCTTTTTTGTAAGCTTCATTACCCGAACCAGCCTCATTTTCCACTTTCAAACCGAGTAAGTTCTCAATAAACAAGTAGAAAACAGATTTCAGTTCCTCCAAATCGGCAGCCGAAATAGTCTCTTTGCCATCATGAACCAGATTTATAGCTTTCAATGCATCAAACAAATGCGATATCACTATCGGGGTATTCAAGTCATCGCTCATGGCTTCCTCACATCTTGCACGAAGTCCGGCAGTTTCAACCGATGAAGTTGCCCAAACCGACAATTTTTGTAAGCGAGCATATCCTTCCATCAATCTACTCAGTCCTTTTTCGGAAGCTACCAAAGCCTCGGAGCTAAAATCGACAGTACTTCTATAATGTGCTTGTAGAATAAAGAAACGCACTGTCATAGGACTAAATGCTTGGCTCAATAATGGATGATTTCCGGTAAAAAACTGATCCAAAGTTATGAAGTTTCCTAACGATTTACCCATTTTCTGACCATTGATAGTAATCATATTGTTGTGCATCCAATATTTCACACTGTCTTTTCCTAATCCTGCTTGATTTTGAGCAATTTCGCATTCATGGTGTGGAAACATTAAGTCCAAACCGCCACCGTGAATATCAAACTCTTCACCAAGATATTTTGTTCCCATAGCGGAGCACTCGAGATGCCAACCAGGAAAACCCTCGCTCCAAGGAGCTTTCCAGCGCATAATGTGCTCTGGAGATGCTTTTTTCCAAAGCGCAAAATCCACACTGCGACGTTTCTCCGACTGACCATCGAGATCGCGAGTAGTTGCGAGCATATCTTCAATATTCCTACCCGAAAGTGTTCCATAATTGTGCTTTTGATTGTATTTCTCCACATCAAAATACACCGAACCTTCGCTAATGTAAGCAAAACCAGCAGCCAAAATTTTCTCAACAAATTCAATCTGCTCCATAATATGTCCCGAAGCGTGAGGTTCAATACTTGGTGGCAACACGTTGAGCATTTCCATAGCTTTGTGATAACGATTGACATAAAATTGAACCACTTCCATCGGTTCTAATTCATCTAATCGCGCCTGTTTGGCAATCTTATCTTCGCCACTATCAGCGTCATTCACTAAATGGCCAACATCGGTAATATTGCGCACATAACGAACTTTGTAGCCAATGTGCGTAAGGTAACGAAACAAGATATCGAAAGTAATAGCAGGACGAGCGTGACCTAAATGACCATCACCGTATACGGTTGGTCCGCAAACGTACATGCCAACTTTATTCTCGTTGATTGGAATAAAAAGTTCCTTTTTACGGCTTAATGTGTTGTAAATAGATAATTTGTGTTCCATAGACCCAATCCTTCCAAAATGGATAATTTTATGTTAGTATATTTTTATTAAAAAAATTGGCAATGCTTAGCTTATTCCTCTTTGTTTTTTTAAATCTTCATACGCATCATTTACCGAGCGGAATTTTTCTGTAGCTGATTTTTTTACATCATCTCCCAGATCATTTACTTTATCGGGGTGATACTTCATGGCCATACGTCGATAAGCTTTCTTGATTTCGTCACTGGTGGCAGATGGCTCAATTTCTAATGATTTGTATGCCCAATCGCGGTCAACCGTTTTCATATACGGTGCTTTTATGGACTCAAAGTCAAGACGATCGATGCGGAAAATAGTGGCAATACGTTGAATAGTATTTAGCTCCGAAGCAACTACGTCGCCATCGGCATAAGCAATATTGAACAGCAGGTGGAGCAATTCAAGTTTCGACGAATAATTCATGTGTTGCCCAATTTGAGCCGACACTTCTGTTTCATTTATATTCTGATCCAAAAGACCTTTGAGAATTTGTAATGCTTCCAGTGCACCTTGTTCACCAAAATTTGCCACTAAAAACTTTTTAACAACAACCAATTCTGCTTTGTCTACCCGTCCATCGGCTTTCATTATGCAAGCCATAAGCACCAGCAAGCTCATCTTAAAATCACCTTCGGTAGTGCGGTTTGCAGTCAAAGTACGAGATGAATCGACATGATCCGAACCATCGAACATTGAACCCAAGGCAAAGCCAATTAATGCACCAACCGGACCACCAAATGCCCAACCAAGTCCACCACCGATCCATTTTGCAAAATTTCCCATAAAGTCTTTAAATTGAAATGATTTTTGGAGTGCAAAGATACTAAAATTGTGGCAATACGCCAATTGGACAGCCACGAGTCGCTTTTGCTACTGAGCCGAAAACAAACCCTTTTCTTTTTTTAGGGATGAAAATAAGAAAAGCGGTTGAAATTCATTACTGAATCACAACCGCTGTCATTGTTGTCTCACCAGGGTTCGAACCTGGACAGGCAGATTCAGAAACTGCAGTGCTACCATTACACCATGAGACAATCATTATTGCAAAATTACAAAAAAAATATCAAATTCAAGTATCCACACGCAATAAAAAAAGCGGTTGAAACTCATTTCTGAATTTCAACCGCTTTGGTTGGTTGTCTCACCAAGATTCGAACTTGGACAGGCAGAACCAAAAACTGCAGTGCTACCATTACACCATGAGACAATCATTGGGCTTTATTTCTAAAGCGGTGCAAAGATACAATTGTTTTTCTTTTTGACAAAACAATTTCGAAAATTAATTCCTTAATTCTTCGATTGATACTACTCTGCGGTCAGTAAATAATAGTTCTTTTTCCCTTTTTGAACCAATAAATATTTGCTATTGAGGAGCTTTAAGCTATCGATTACTTCGTCCTGATTTCCCAGTTTTTCCTTGTTTATACACACTCCACCCGACTGAACCAGCTTGCGCATCTCCCCTTTTGATGGAAAAACAGCCGCTACATCGGTTAATAAGTCGATTGCCTTAACACCTTTCCCTAGTTCCTCCTTCGAAATTTTGAATTGAGGCACACCATCAAACACTGCCAAAAGCGTTTCTTCGTCCAATTTTTTCAATGCTTCCGATGTAGAATTACCAAATAAAATGTTCGAAGCATCCACCGCAGCATCATAATCTTCCTCGGAGTGAACCATAATGGTTACTTCCTGCGCCAATCTTTTTTGAAGTAAACGCAGGTGTGGAGCTTGTGCGTGCTCTGCTATCAAGGCATCAATTTCTTCCTTGCTAATGGCGGTAAAAATCTTGATATATTTTTCGGCATCAGCATCGCTCACGTTTAGCCAGAACTGGAAAAATTTATACGGCGATGTATAGCGACGATCCAACCAAACATTCCCGCTTTCTGTTTTACCAAATTTACCACCATCGGCTTTGGTAATTAACGGGCAAACCAAAGCAAAAGCTTCACCTCCAGTTTTACGTCGAATAAGTTCAGTGCCAGTAGTGATATTTCCCCATTGGTCGGAACCGCCCATTTGTAACTTACAATTTTTGGCTTGATTCAAATGCAGGAAATCATACCCTTGCAATAGCTGGTACGAGAATTCGGTAAACGACATCCCCACGTTCGAATCGCTCCCCAAACGTTTTTTTACAGATTCCTTGGCCATCATATAATTGACAGTGACGTGCTTACCAATATCGCGAATGAAATCAAGGAAAGAATAATCCTTCATCCAATCGTAGTTGTTCACCAGTTCGGCAGCATTGGGAGCATCGCTTGTAAAATCCAGAAATTTTTCCAATTGAGCCTTCAAACAATTTTGATTGTGGCGCAAAGCAGCTTCATCCAACAGATTGCGCTCTGCCGATTTTCCCGATGGATCGCCAATCATACCTGTGGCACCACCCACCAAAGCAATGGGCTTGTGACCTGCACGCTGAAAATGCTTAAGCATCATTACGCCTACCAAGTGTCCGATATGGAGCGAATCGGCAGTTGGGTCAATACCTACATAAGCCGTAGTCATTTCTTTTTTTAGTTGTTCTTCGGTACCGGGCATCATGGTATGTATCATCCCTCGCCATTGCAATTCTTCGATAAAATTCATCTGGAAATATTTTGATTATACGTTTATTTTCGCTGTTTTTTGATATAAACGCACAAAGATACAACATTTTGGGTTTACGAACAAAACACTTTCGAGTGACCATTTTAGGCTAAATGCCGGCACAATCTATTGATGTTTCGGCGATTTAGGGTCATAAGCAACAACATTTATTTTTATAATGTAATATTGAAACAGAAGTGTATTGATAAATTTTTACTAATTTCGCTTTTCGAAACGTCCAACTAAAATCGATATTCTGATGGATATAAAAAAAATACTATTCGCCTCACTTATTGCACTTTCTGCCACAGCGTGCAGTCATAAGCAATGGGCAATAACGCAAACAAAATCGGAGAAAATTGCCATTGACAGCACCTCCGATACGCTGGCCGACAAAAGCTACACCGCTTATTTACAGCCTTTCAAACAAAAAGTGGACGCACAAATGGACGAAGTAATCGGGCAAGCTGCTGAAACAATGAAAGGACATGCACCTGAGAGTTTACTTTCCAACTTCAGTGCGGATGTCTACCTGCAAGCTGCAACAAATTTACAGGGCAAAAAAGTGGATATTGCCATTGTGAACCTGGGTGGGTTGCGCACAGTTGTTTCGGCTGGTTACATTCCTATTCGCAAAGTGTTTGAACTGATGCCTTTCGAAAATGAATTGATAATACTTTGGCTTAAAGGTGATAAATTGTTTGACTTGGTGCAATATTTTGCTAGCATGGGTGGCGAAGGAGTTGCAGGTCTGCGCATGGAGATAAAAGAGAAGAAAGCTGTGAACATCACCATCGATGGCGAACCGTTGGACACAGCAAAAGTTTACAGCATTGCCACCAACGATTATCTGGCAGGAGGGAACGACAAAATGGTACAACTCACTCAGTCGATGAAGCGCGTAAACACAGGTCTGAAAGTAAGAACGATGTTGCTCAACTACATAAGAGGGGAAACAAAAAAAGGGAATAAAATTCGATCAAAGCTGGACGGAAGAGTTAAAGTAGTTGAAAATTGATAGTTGAAAATTAAAAAAAAGTTAGCTTACTTACGGATTCAACCCAAACAAAAAACAACTAAAGAAATGAAAACTAAATATAGACTCATCGCCTTTGCACTTATTATTTCAACGTTTTCGACACTGGGACAGCAGAAAATAAAACTGGTTATTCTGCACACTAACGATACACACAGCCAGATAGAACCTACCGAAAAATCTAATTTGAAAACTGCCGACATGGGTGGCTATGCCCGCAGAATAGGCCTGATAAACGAGATTAGAAGCGAAGAAAAAAATGTACTCTTATTCGATGCCGGGGATTACTCGCAAGGCACACCTTATTTTAATTTTTACAACGGCAGAATTGAAATTGACGCTTTTAATCGAATGAAATATGATGCCATAACGCTTGGGAATCACGAATTTGATAATGGAGTGGACACGCTGGCGACAGTACTGCGTGCAGCACAATTCCCAGTTGTAAGTTCCAATTATATCTTAACCAAAACAGCACTCTCGGAAATTGTAAAACCCTATGTTATTTTAAAACGCTTCGGATTACGCATTGGAATTTTATCCACCAATGTTGAGCCTAAAGGACTCATCATTGAAAATAATTACAAAGGAATTGATTACGAGGATCCGCTTACAACGGCCAATAAAATGGCTTCTTTTTTGAAGAAAAATAAACATTGCGATGTGATTATTTGCCTTTCCCATTTAGGACTGGAATCTGATTATAAACTGGTGGAACAATCACATAATATCGATGTAATCATTGGTGGACATTCGCACAGTTTAATCGAAAATATTACACGCAGAAATGCAGACGGTAAAAAAGTGATTATTGCTCAAATGGGGAAAAGCGGCTTATATCTGGGACGGATAGAATTGGAATTGGAAAAGAAAAAATAGAACCGAACGATTAATTTTTACGTACCAATACCACCGACCCCACCAACATGGGAATAACGAAATTAATCAGCCAAATGCAGAGTCCTGCCAATGCGATGCTGCCCACCTGACCCGAAAAAGCCCCAATAACAAGTACGGCATACGAGCTACGCACCGCAGCTTCGGAAAACGCAAAAGACGGTGTAAAAGTAACGAACAGATAGGTGGTGGGAATAGCGATAAGAGCTTGCCAAGCGGCGAGATAAACTGCAAAAAACTGCAACATAAAGAAGAATTGCACACAAAATACAAGATACCGAACAAGGGAAATAAAAATAATTACTGCCAACTGAAAAATCGTGTAACTTGTTAGACAATCGGTAAATGGATGGATAGCCAGCCCAAATCGATTGTTTCGGAACTGCTCACTAATCCGCGGAAGAGCAAAGTAAATTAGCCCAAAAAAAATGAACAACGACACAATAACTATCAAATAGTGAGTGATATTGGGCGCCACCTTCCCCACCGTTTGAATAAAAAAAAGGGTACACGCAGGCACACCGCACACCGCCATTATCAGATTTTGCGTCAGACTATTGACCATGCATAGCGTGATACCCGATTTACGATTGCTTGGCTCTAAGAAAATCACCCGCCCCACTAACTCGCCCACTCTATTGGGTGTAAAAAAACCGGTAGAAATACCTGCCAACACAGCTTTAATGGATATAATAAGTGAGAGCGACTGAACATTTGCCGTGAGTCGCTGCCATTTAATTGCTTCGAGCAACCAATTGAGAGGCAGAAGTGCAACAATAGCCACTAGCCACCTAAGCCGAGACAATGTCACATGTTTACATTGTTCTATCAGATCCGGATACTGGCTGAATGTGAGAAGTTTGTAAATCAAATACAAATAAGCAGCTACAACAATCAACCATTTGGCAAACTTGTAGGTTTTAGCCATGCTTAAATGTAAATTTTTTTTGAGAAAAATAGCTAATTAGAATACAAAACAAGGTGGCTAATAAATTGGAAGGAGTTGTCCAGAAGTGAAAAACCTCCACAAATAGTTTAAGAAGAACGGCATTGACTCCCAAATTTACAAGTACGATTATAAAATACCGGTACAGCTGAACATGACCGCGCAACTCGGACTCTGTGAACGTAACGTATTTTTGCAATAAAAATCCAAAGAAATTTGCGAAGGGAAAAGTAATAGTCAGTGCAGCAATGTGACCACTAAGTGTAAAGAAACCCATCGGTAGCATTTGTTGTTTCAATACAAAATTATAAACCAGAAAAAACAACACCTGCGAAAACGCAACATTCACAACACCAGTAAATCCGTAGCGAAAAAACTGAATGGTCATGTGCTTGCGAAATGGCGGGTAAAAAAAATCGATAATGGAGATAATCCAACCGCCGGCAGTTTCAAATTTCTTTCTCATGTGTAGTTATAGAGGTAGTTACAAGTTACAAGTCAAATTATCTGAAGTTATTAAAAAATGAATCATCAATGTCTATTTTAAAATACTGAAATAAGAGCCATTTACTATAATACGACCAAAATTGTAGGTTAATCGAACAATTATAGTTACTTTTGTGCGCTTTTGAAAAAGGTAATTTTAAGTTTACAGTGCAAAGATAGTATTATTGGATTGACATTTGACAATCGGCAATTGACAATTTTAGAACTTATTGATATTTAATACTATTTTTCAATTTCACTTTTTTTATCGCTACCAATTTCCCTGTAACCAACCGAATTATGCATCAAGTAAAAGCAAAAAAATACCTAGGTCAGCACTTCCTCAAAGACATGGGAGTGGCTCAACGAATTGCCGAGAGCTTAACACTATACGGGCCTACTGCTGTACTTGAAATTGGGCCGGGAATGGGAGTCCTAACGCAATTTTTACTTCAAAATCCGCTTATCGACCTCACTGCTGTGGAGCTCGACGGCGAATCGGTAGTTTATCTACATGAGCATTATCCAAATTTGAAAGTAATAGAAGCCGATTTTTTGAAAATGGATCTAAAAAGTCATTTCTCAGATAAATTCTGTATTATCGGCAATTTTCCTTATAATATTTCGAGTCAGATTTTCTTCAAAATGCTTGATAACAAGGACTCTATCCCTTGTTTAGCAGGCATGATTCAAAAAGAAGTGGCCGAACGCATTGCGGCTCCTGCTGGTAGTAAAACCTACGGTATTTTGAGCGTGTTGATGCAAGCTTACTACAAAATCGAATATCTTTTTACGGTAAATGCAACTGTTTTTGATCCGCCACCAAAGGTTCAATCGGCTGTAATTCGTTTTACCCGTAACGAAGTTTCGCAAATTGATTGTAATGAGCAACTTTTCAAAACAGTCGTGAAAACAGCTTTCAACCAACGCCGCAAAACATTGCGTAATTCGCTAAAGCCGTTGGTAGAACCTGGACATCCAATGTATGCCGACCCGCTTTTCGACCTACGACCAGAACGCTTGGATGTGGCAGCATTTATTGACCTTACCAAACGAGTGGAACAAGCTCTAAAATAGCAGACTTGTCACAATTGATGAATTACATTATTCTTCTGTCACACGTTTTTAATCCTTTTGATTGAAATCATTCCAGAAAAAAGAGTACCTTTGCGCAAATTTTAAAAAACCCAATTCCAATGGACGACGACCCTGCGATACAAAAATTAGTAAAAATCATCCTGATTTAAAAGGTCGTCTGTTAGTATTCAACTCTCAGCCACCCTTTTGAGTCTACAAAAAAAAGGAGGTGGCAATGACATCACAAATAACATTTTATGCAAGCCAAATTATTGGCTGCAAAATCTATGACGTAAACGGTACCCGTTTAGGAAGCGTTATGGACATTATGGTAAATACAGCCCAGCCTGACGTACCTAACGAAGAGACGTTCAGACCTGAAATTATAGGACTTAAAACCAAGATAAACGGAACACTTCGTTACTTAAATTTTGAGCATATCAAGATTGAGAACAAAAACAAGCGTTTTTCCTTCGTCTGCGATAAAGCAGAGAACCTCACCGAAACAGCATTAGGAAACAGTTTACCGCTAGGGAAAAACATTCTCGATCGACAGATTGTAGATATCAACGGTCATAAACTGGTGCGTGTGAATGACATTAGATTAGTTTCTATTGCATCGGGCACTTACGCCATCGCAGTGGACATTGGTACTGAGGGTTTGCTCCGCAGACTTGGAGTTGCCAATCTGGTAAACAAATCGTTGAATTTATTCAATACCACCCTTCCCACCCGTTTCATTTTGTGGGACGATGTGGAAGCGTTGGATACCACTAACTTCAACATCAAACTATCCCAAACATCCAGCAAACTTCAACGACTGCATCCATCTGATTTGGCTGATATCATTGAAGAAATGGGAGCCCACTCTCGTAAAAAGATTTTCGAATCGTTGGATGAAGAGTGTGCCGCCGATGTATTGGAAGAACTGGAACCATACGCTCAAGCACAAATCATTGAGAGTCTTTCGATTGGCAAAGCTGCAGATTTGCTCGAAAAAATGCCAGCCGATGAGGTTGCCGACTTGCTCGACGAACTTGAGGACGACCGGGTGGAATTGCTGTTGAACGAGATGGAGAAAGAATCGTCGGAAGACGTTCGCGAATTGCTAGAATATGAAGACAAGGAGGTAGGAAGTCTTATGACCACCGATCACCTCTCCTTCAGCGAAAGCATGACCATCGATGAAACATTAAATGAACTGAGGGAACTAAAACCGGAAGCGGATATGATTTATTCTTTGTTCATTACCGATGAAGACGAAAAGCTGGTGGCTACCGTTTCGTTAAGAGATCTCGTCATTTCGCTGCCCACTATGACATTGGCAGACATTATGAACAAACAATTTATCCGTGTTTCTGACGAAGATAAAATTGATACCTTAGCAGAAATTATTTCTAAGTACGACTTATTAGCCATACCTGTAACTGATGCCGAAAACACATTGGTGGGGATGGTTGTAATTGATGATATTGTGGAAGACCTTATGTGCAAGGGCAAAACCAAGAAAGGAGGTCGCTCATGGAGATGACAAAACTAAATGAATTTACCCGAAAAAGAAAAAATATCTGGCGCAATCTGATTGTGTTTATGGCTGTGCTTGGCCCTGGAATTATTACAGGCAGCGTGGACAACGATGCGGGTGGTATTACCACGTACTCCATTGCTGGTGCTTTGTATGGCTACAATTTACTGTGGACTATGATTCCAGCACTAATCGTGTTGATAGTGGTGCAAGAGATGAATGCCCGTATGGGAATTGTATCGGGCAAAGGACTTGCCGATCTGATCAGGGAAAATGCGGGTGTAAAAATCACTTTCTTTATCTTTGTAGGTCTGTTAATAGCCGATATTGGCAACACCACTACTGAGTTTGCGGGTGTGGCAGGAAGTATGCAGGTTTTTAATATCAGCAAATATATAAGTGTACCAATTGCATCATCACTGGTTTGGTGGCTGGTGGTAAAAGGAACGTACAAATTTAGTGAGCGCGTATTTCTTATTTTCAGTGCTTTTTTACTGGTATACGTGGTTTCGGCCGTTATGGGCAAACCACATTGGCACGACATTGGTCAAGCCATGATAAAACCTGATATTCAATACACAAAACAATATTTAGCGATCGTTATCGGAATAATCGGTACCACCATTGCACCCTGGATGCAATTTTATATGCAGTCGGCAGTAATCGAAAAAGGATTAACTATATCCGACTACAAATACACGCTTTGGGACGTAATTATCGGGAGCATAATCACAGTGGTGGTGGCATTTTTCATTATAATTGCTTGCGCTTCAACTCTTCATGTAAATGGAATTGTAATAGAGGAAGCCAAAGATGCTGCCATGGCCTTGAAACCCATTGCCGGTGATTTAGCATCAATAGCATTTGCATTTGGTTTGTTTATTGCATCTATTTTCTCGGCTACCATTCTGCCTGTTGCCACAGCGTTTTATGTGTGCGAAGCCTTCGGGTGGGAAGCCGGAATTGACAAGAAATGGAAAGAAGCACCGCAATTTTACTGGTTATTTACCTTTATCATTATCATCGGGGCAGCTATTATTTTAATCCCCAATGCACCACTAATCGTCATTACACTTTGGTCGCAGGTGGCTAATGGACTTTTACTTCCGGTAGTTTTGGTATGTATGATGTTGATTGTGAACAACAAAGAAGTAATGGGAACCCACGTAAATAAACCGTGGCAGAATATTATTGGCTGGACTACTATCACTATTTTGATTGGACTTACGGTAACACTGTTTGTTTCTTCATTTTTTTAAATAACTTTGTAAAAATCTACCACTAAACAAGAAAAAATGTACCAAGATATGTCCGAACTTCGAATCTTTTATCACGAGGATAATAAAATCAAAATCTCAAAAAGTCTTGATATCTTAAAAAAAGTCAACTTAAAAGAGTTGGTTTGGATTGACTTGAACGATGTTTCAGAAGAAATAGAGGATAAGCTGGAGGAATTTTTGAAAATCTACATTCAAGAAGATGAAGAGATTGAGGAAATTGAAATGAGTTCCCGCTACATGCAGACCGATGATAGCATTGTTGCCAACTCCAATTTTTTACAAGACAACTACAGCGTTGAACCGGTTTCGTTTATCCTAAAAAATGGGATTCTTATTTCGGTGCGCCACGCCGAACTCAAATCGTTCAGCGAAACGGTGAAGAAAATATTTGCAAATACCAGCAATTTCATGACCGGCTATCACGTATTGGTTACTTTGCTCGAAACACGGGTGGAGTACGATGCCGACATGATTGAAGACGCCACCGAGTTAATCACCAGTTTAAGTAAAACGCTGAACACCGAGGATGATCTTGATCAGGATATCTTGATTAGGATAAAGGATTTGCAAGAAAAGGTGATGATTATACGTCAAAATATTGTAGATAAACAAAGAGTAGTGTCGAATATGCTAAAGTGTAATTTCTTTCCAGAAGAGTTACTCCCACGCCTAACGATGATTATAAAAGATATCAATTCTCTGTTTGAATACACTCGTTTTAGTTTCGACCGACTGGACTACCTTCAGGACACTTTTTTAGGTTTGGTAAATCTGCAACAAAATAAAATAATCAAGATTTTTACCGTTGTTTCGGTAATTTTCATGCCGCCAACACTCATTGCCAGTATTTACGGCATGAACTTTAAACATTTGCCAGAACTCGATTGGAAACTTGGTTATCCTATTTCTATTTTGATGATGATTGGATTTTCGGGAGCTGTAATGCTTTATTTTAGAAGAAAAAAATGGCTGTAAAGAATTGTTATCAATTATAAAATTAAAGATTAAGAGCTGATTAAACAACTTCAATCAGCTCTTAATCTTTCTGGAACACTCGTTATCTAAATAATTATTACTGTCTCCTTATTTTGAAGCAACTTTCAGATAATAAATAACTTGTAGTTCGTATCCAAACACTTGTAACTAGCTATTGAAACAACTCTCTATCCACCTGACCAAAGTCAGTAATTATTTCGTAAGAGAAACGACGGTAATTTTCTCCGTAGGAGTTTACAATATAAATCTTTCCAGCTCCAGCAGCTTCAGCCGATAGAATTCCCGGTACCGAGTCTTCAAACATAACCATTTCTTGGGGCTTGAAACCTAATTTTTGTGCTGCTACCTGAAAAACATCGGGATGCGGTTTACCACGAAATGTGCCATCGTTATAGGCCACTTTTTCCATCTGAAACCAACGGTTTAGATGCATATGCTCAAAATAGAAGTCTACGTTTTCGATACCTGCCGAAGTGGCTATGGTCATAGGAATGCCTATATTCTTCAAAAAATTGAATACATCTTCGGCTCCGGGAGCAAATTGCAAATCGTTGACGCAAAGCTGACGGTAAATTAGCTCCTTCTCTTGAGCCATCTCGTCCACCGCAGCATCCGTAAGGTAATCACCAAAAATTCCCCGCATAATGTCGGGGTTGCCCTTACCGTGTATCTTCACCCGTTTCTCCTCATCAGTGAGTTGAACACTGTGTTTTTCTAAAAAAATATCGAAGGCTTGATCGTGAAAAGCGGTATCCCAGAAAATAGTTCCGTTAAAATCAAAAATTGCAGCTTTGTATGTCATGTTTCTATTATTTTAATGCGAAAGAATAATGAGTACAAAAATAATACAATCCTATCAGCCATCAATCGAATAACCAATATTTCGGACAAGAAAGTGTGGAGATGCAGAAAGAAAAAAAAGACATGGATTAAAAAAAGAAACAAAACAGAAGTTATTTGGAAACAATGGTCAGTTTTCTAAATTCTAGAGGAGTTCCTTCGTTTTGGAAACCGATAAACCCTTTATTTTCCGTCAAGCCAGTAAGGCTATTTTGTAAGGATCCATTTACATATACTTTTAATGTGTTTTTTTTGCATATTATTCGCAAACTATTCCATTCACCCAAGGGTTTTTCATTAGAAGGAAGTAATTTTTTCACCGTAAACTTTACCGTATCGGTGCATTCTTTTGCCCTTAAACCATTCATACAAATGATATCGCCTGCGGCATCAGCTTTTTGTTGCGCCTGATAACATACGGGCCAGATAGTGTCCTTTGGTTGAATATGGATCAAAACCCCACTATTTCCAAGTTTTTTAGTCCACCGCCATTCAAGGTTTAGCACGTAGTTGGCATATACTTTTTTGGTGCGTAAGTAACCCGACGAAACTCCAGTAATTTGCAGCAAACCATCGTTTAATACAAAAACCTGGGCTGGAATAATGGTTTTGTCGTTGATAACATATTCCCATTTTGCAGCATTGGCTTGAGTAAATAACGATGTGCATTTTGGAGATTTTTGTGCAACGCTGGCACACGAGAAAATGAATAAAAATACTGATAACAGAGCTACTAACTTAGATTTCATTATATAAAATATTAATTATTGAATTTCAATGGTTCGTTCATCAACTTGCAACAGACTATCCATCGATACTTCTTTGGTTTGAATACTAAAAATTACCCACCCTGTACTCGCCTGAATGCGCGAAGCTGTGTCGATATTATTCACAGCCAGCGGAAAATCAATACGTTTAACGTTGAAAGGTGCACCCATACTTTGAGCCATTTTCTTTACATATCCATAGGCTGCATCGGTGAGTTGCTTGTTGTTAATCACCTGCGAAGTTCGAAGAATAACATTATCGTCATTAAAATTGACTTCTTCCAAATACACATTAATCTCGGCATCAAAAGGCTCACCACCATATACATTGTGGCGTTTTATCGAACTTGGATATTCTTCATTAAGCTTATATTTTGCACCATGAAAGGCATAATATTGCTGAATTTCCTGAATGGCGGAAGTTTCGATGGCTTCTTTGGTAGAATATCTATTTCGAAGCTGTTCAATAATTACATCCAGGTTGGGAACATCCTTGCCTTCGGATTTTAGCAGTTTAATACCCTTCTCGATTTGATCACGTACATCTTCCCAATTATCGATTCCCTGAAACACCCCCATCTCCGACGTTTTTATAATAATGGGCAAATTATTACTTATAGAAAGCAATTTTTCCATTATCGGATTCCAGTTTTGCTTCATTTCAAAGTTATGGTATAACCACTTAAGGGTGTAACTATTGGCAGTTGAATCCAGCACTTCAACATCCACGTCGTAAGTAAACAGTTGACGTTTAATGGTGTCAGCGACATTTTTCACCTGATAGCTCTCTTCGGTAATACTGTACCTTTGCTTATCGTGTTTATTCCAGTAACTAACTATCTGAACAGACGAATCCGATTTATTTATTTGAGCAAAAATAGGTGTAAAAAGCAACCCAAGTACAAAAAGACTAATTAATTTTCTCATTTTTTAGCAAGGTTTTGACAATTCGGAATCGAGTTCAAAATTAACGATAAAGTTTTAAATCCCAGCACAAACATGCAACATCTTTTTTCGCCACGAGAAATTGGGTAAAGTAAGCATAAAATATGGAAACGGTATTTCAAAGGTTTTGTCATTCACACCACCATTAGCTGGTATTTTGTATTTTTTGTAAAATTCGTTTTAGTACATGACAAAACTTGGAACGCAATTTGATGATTGTCCTCTTGCTGCATAAATTAAAACCTCATTTTAGAGCCTGTTATTCATCTATACGCACCTAAAGTCGACTCATAAGCAGTATGTATATTAACGAAGTTGAAGTAATCTTATATTCAAATAGTAATGTCTGATTTGCGACTATTTGCATAGTCAAGTTAAATGTCTTAATTATAATTGCATCCTGTGTTTTTGTCATGTACGTAGAAAATTCGTCTAAATGTTCGCTCAAATTCATCTTCCTAAATTAGTTATAGCTGTGCAGCAGCAGCCTTGTCGAGATAGAAATCTGCCGACTTTGCATTATTAGCAATATAAAATGTCGGATAAATCTCGCCTTCAGGTTCACGGCTAATGATTTGTCGTAACACCGAAGCTTTAGAAGCACTTGTTATAAAAAAGACAACTTGCTTTGCATGGAGAATTGTTTGCCCGGTGAGCGTAATACGTTGCTGACCGCTAACCGGATGAACACCCACTGCAACTGCCGAGTCCGACTGCAATAAACTCATGTTATCGGGGAAAATGGAAGCAATGTGCCCATCATCGCCCATCCCCAACAACACTAAATCGAATTGTGGAAATCCATCTTGCAAGGGCAATTCATTTTCGAGCATTTTTTGATAGCGCACCGCTTCTTTGCCGGGATTATCTTCGCCCTGCATTCGAAAAATATTGCTATCATGAATCGGGACATGAACAAGTAAACTGTCGTAAGTCATCCCAAAATTACTTTCGGGATGAGTGGGCGGTACACAACGTTCATCCACCCAAAACAGGCGAACAAAATGCCAAGGAATACTATCAGCATATTCGTTGGCTAGCAATGTGAACAGCAATTTTGGAGTACTACCACCTGACAATGCAATATTAAATGGCAGTGATTGTTTGGTTTTCTCCTTTGCTTTGGCAAGAATTAACTCAGCCAAGGCACGTGCTGTTTTTACTGGAGTTTCGTAAATGTGGTTCATGTTGCTAGTTTGAGAAGTTGCTTGAAAAAAATTTTTGGTTGATTAGTTCTGCATTCCTAAATTAAAAATCAAAGAGATTTCAACCACAAAGGGTTCATCTTTTATTTTGGTAAAAATAGAATTAATCAGTTTTGAATTTTTTAAACGGCACTCTCCATTTCAACTGTTTATCACCAAATAATGCATTCGATTCGTTTGGTCCCCAGGTATTGCATTCGTAAAAATACATTGGAATTTTGGGGTTTGTTTTCCATGCCTGAAGTATAGGATCAACAAATTTCCAACTGGCCTTCACAGCATCGGCTCGCGCATAAAGTGTAGAATCGCCTATCATACAATCTAATAGCAATCGTTCATATGCTTCAGATATTTTATTTTCAGCCAAATCGGAATAATGAAAAGCCATGTTCACATTTTGTACTTTATAACCTGCTCCCGGAATTTTCATCCCAAAATCTACCGCCACACCAGCATCAGGGTGAATACGCAAAATAATCATATTGGTAGATTGCGCCACACAACGTTGTTTGAACAATTGATGCGGAGCCGGTTTCAAATGTATAATTACCTCTGTAACCCGTTCTGGCAATTGTTTTCCGGTACGAATATAAAACGGCACATCGCCCCAACGCCAATTATCCACAAAAACCTTCATGGCTACAAAGGTCTCAGTCTTTGAGTTGGAAACCACGTTTGTTTCTTGTTGATACCCTTTCTGTAATTCTCCATCCACATCAGTAGCAATATACTGACCACGAACTACATAATCCTGAATTTCCGAGGTTTTTATTGGCCGAAGAGCTTGCAGTACCTTTACTGTTTCGTTACGGATGGATTCCGAGTCGAAAATTGACGGTGGCTCCATAGCAATGACCGCCAGCACCTGCATCAAGTGATTTTGAATCATATCGCGCATAGCACCCGAAGTGTCATAATATCCTCCACGACTACCCACACCAATTTTTTCGGCAGCGGTAATTTCTATTCTATCCACATATTTCCGATTCCAAATCGGCTCAAAGAAGCCATTTGAAAACCGGGTAACCATAATATTCTGAACCGTTTCTTTGCCCAAATAATGGTCGATACGGTAGATCTGGTCTTCATTGAAACCACTCCGCAACTTTTTATCCAAATCGATAGCGGTATCATAACTGTATCCGAACGGTTTTTCCACAATTATTCGTTTCCAACCATCCTCTTCGGTGTTCAAACCATATTTTATCAAATGATCAGCCACCACTTCGTACAAAAATGGAGGAATAGAGAAATAATAAATAATATTTTTAGGAATATCTAGAGTTAACGAGAGCCTATCGATGTATTCTTTCAACGCTCCAAAATCTTCCTCGGTTTGATTATGTACTTTCTTGTAATACAGCCGTTGAAGAAACAATTCTAATTTTTCGGGGAATGTGGTGACATCTGTTTTGGCAAACTGTAGCAACGCTTCTTTTACATCATCTCTATTGGACTCCTCATCCTTTTCCTGACTACCAGCACCAATTAATATAAAATTATCCGGCAATAAATCGTCAAGGTACAATTGAAAAATGGCGGGCAGCAACTTACGCTTCGACAAATCACCATTAGAGCCAAAAATAACCAAAATCTGATTTTCTACGGTGTTTTTCTTTGGCACTTTCTTTATTTTTTCTTCCATTTGTTTGTTTTTGTTGTACTCTAGACTTGATAAACAATTCAACCTTAAAAATCGTTCAGTTTTTAATTAAGATAAGAATACTGATTTCTATAACCATTTCTTCCGCCTAAAATACCAGAGCATAAAGGATGTTGTCAGAATCATTACTCCCCACATTATAAAATACCCATGTGGCCAATGCAGCTCAGGTAGAATTTCGAAATTTGTACCATAAACTCCTACAATGAAGGTAAGCGGAATAAAAATAACCGAATAAACAGTGAGTACCCGCATTATTTCATTTAGTTTGGTACTCATTGTTGAATGATAAATATTCAACTGGTCATACAAAATTTCTCGATAACTATCCGATAACTCGTTGGCCTCATTAATGTTATCTTGCAATTCTTTATAATGAATCCGGTTATCATCATGGATAAATTCCGATTCCATTTTTGCCAGATTGAGAATCATTTCTCTGGCAGGTTTAATATGCTTACGCAGAAAATTCAATTCCCGTTTAAAGGAGTTGATATCATCCAGCAATTCCTTTTTGGGATTATTGCCGATGTCTTCCTCCAAAGCCTCAATTTTATCACCCAACTGACCTATTACATAAATATAATTATCAACCACAACATCCAACATCGCAAAGGCCAGGTAATCCGATCCGGCAGTGCGAATTTTATTTTTATGTTTTCTTATCCGCTCGCGGATTGGCTCGAACATGTGTACCGACAGCTCCTGAAAAGAAATTAGTGTATTTTCGGTGATGATCAAACTCAAATTTTCAACACTTAAGGTGTCTTTCTTATCATCGTATTGCAATAATTTTATGGTGCAGAAAAGCCCATTCTCAAACTCCTGCACCTTCGGACGAAGCGATGGATTCATTACATCCGAAAGAATATTATCGTCAATAACAAATACCTGAGCCAAGTCTTCCATGGTTTGGACATTATCCAATCCATAAATATTGAGCCAACTCAGCGATTTGGATTTCTTCAAACTTACTAACTGGTCTTTTGACTTTACCTCCAACTCGCGCACCGACTCTAAATCGAAGTCCATGGCTTGCAACAAAATCTTTTCAGTTTTCTTTTGTCCACGAAAAACCAATGCATAGGGCGACAACCCAATATGTTCTTTATTCTTTTTGGTAAACCTTGACATGATAAAGCGTATTTGTGAATTATGAGAAACAAAGGTAGCTATTTTTTCTATTGTTAGCCTGATCATTTGACAATAAAACACCCCCTAAAATGTAAATAACAGTTTCGAAATGAGTAAGAATGTTACATTAAAACACCGAAAATCAGTTATTTTTGATTTTCAACCGATTTGTCATATACAAAATAAGTGAAAATAAGACTTTGAATGCTTGTGAAAACATAAAATTGGATAACCAATTCTAAAAGTATGTTATAAAACATGCTTTCGGTGTATTTTGAAGGAAAATTGTTTGGTTTGTATTGAGAAATGCCGTAATTTTACATCGTGATTTTTTCATAGTATTAGATTTAAGGTTAACAAAAAGATTGGTAGATTACCGTGAGGTAAAGCTACCTTTCGTCTTTTATAGACCTTCCTCTCCACCATTTTGCAAAACGGTCAATTTTCCTTACTTTTGCATCTCAAATCCATTCAATTAGTATCATGAATATTCTTCTCCTCGGTTCGGGCGGTCGCGAACACGCCATGGCTTGGAAAATAGCACAAAGTCCTAAACTCACTACTCTTTACGTAGCCCCAGGAAATCCCGGAACAGCTTCTGTTGCAACCAATTTATCCATTGCTGCTGATAATTTTCAACAACTCAAGAAGGTAGTTATCGAAAAAAACATTGACATCGTGGTGGTTGGGCCAGAAGATCCATTGGTAAAAGGAGTGGTAAACTTTTTTGCGGATGATGAAGAATTAAAACATATTCCTGTGGTTGGACCCGATAAAGTGGGTGCGCAACTCGAAGGAAGCAAAGATTTCTCTAAACAATTTATGTTCCGCCATAATATCCCCACAGCCGGATATTTAAGCGTTACACCCGAAAATATGGCCCAAGGCATTGAATTTCTGAAAGGTTTAGAAGCACCTTACGTGCTGAAAGCTGATGGATTAGCTGCTGGAAAAGGTGTTTTAATACTCAATGATTTGGATGAAACCATCTCGGAACTAAAAGCGATGCTCGATGGGAAATTTGGTGCGGCCAGTAAAACGGTGGTTATCGAAGAATTTCTCGACGGGATTGAATGTTCTGTATTCGTAATTACGGATGGGGAAAATTATAAAATCCTGCCCGAAGCCAAAGACTACAAACGCATTGGCGAAGGCGAAAAAGGATTAAACACGGGAGGCATGGGTGCCGTTTCACCAGTGCCGTTTGCCGACGCCGACTTTATGCGCAAAGTAGAAGAACGCATTATCAAACCTACAGTCGATGGACTTCGCAGCGAAGGCATCGTTTACAAAGGTTTTATTTTCTTTGGATTGATAAAAGTAAAGGGCGAACCTGTTACTATCGAGTACAACGCTCGCATGGGTGATCCGGAAACGGAAGTGGTGATGTTGCGTATCAAAAGTGATTTTGTAGAATTGCTCGAAGGGGTGGCTCATGGAAACCTGAACGAAAAAACCATCGAAATTGACGAACGCGCAGCAGTAACCGTTATGTTGGTGGCTGGTGGATACCCTGCAGAATATGCCAAAGGCGACGAAATTACCGGACTTGAAAATGTAGAAAATAGCATTGTTTTCCACGCCGGAACGACAGCCAAAGATGGCAAAATAGTAACCAATGGCGGTCGCGTTATGGCCATCAGCTCTTATGGCGCAAACAAAGCCGAAGCCTTAGCTGCTTCATTTGCCAACGCACAAAAAATTCAATACAAAGGAAAGTATTTCAGAACAGATATCGGGTTTGATTTGTAAGAAACCCCAACCCTGGAAGGGGGCTTTTGTGGATTTACATTTGCTGAGTCTTTCCTTTTCAACATTCAACTTAATTTCAATCCTAAAGTCCCCATTTGGTGATATAGGGGTCAACCATATGGCAAAAATATTAATAATTGATGACGAACGTAGCATTCGCAATACGCTGAAGGAGATTCTGGAGTTTGAGAAACATCAGATTACCTTAGCCGAAAACGGAAAACAAGGACTGGAAGCAGCGCAAAGTGCCATTTTCGACCTTATCTTTTCGGACATAAAAATGCCTGAGATGGATGGTATCGAATTGCTGGGTCATTTGGTAGAGAAAGAAATTGAAGCACCCATAGTCATGATTTCGGGACATGGAAATATTGAGACAGCAGTAGAGTGTATCAAAAAAGGAGCGTTCGATTTTATCGTTAAACCTATCGATTTAAACCGCCTACTGATTACGGTACGCAATGCCTTGGATAGAAATAATCTGGTAACAGAGACCAAAACGCTGAAGAAGAAAATTGCCAAACGACACCAAATGATTGGCGCTTCGGCAGCGATAGAAAAGGTACGCATGATGATTGAGCGTGTAGCTCCCACCGATGCGCGCGTGCTGATTACCGGCGATAATGGAACTGGCAAAGAAGTAGTAGCGCGTTTACTTTTTGAACAAAGTCATCGTACGGATGCACCATTCGTGGAGGTAAACTGCGCAGCTATTCCGTCGGAATTGATTGAAAGTGAATTGTTCGGACATGAAAAAGGAGCTTTTACTTCGGCCATAAAACAACGCATTGGCAAGTTTGAACAAGCCGATGGCGGAACAATTTTCCTCGACGAGATTGGCGATATGAGCCTTTCGGCACAAACAAAAGTACTCCGCGTGCTGCAAGAGAGTGAACTTACCCGCGTGGGTAGCGACAAAAGTATAAAAGTAAATGTGCGTGTGCTGGCTGCCACCAACAAAAACCTGAAAAAAGAAATCGAAGCAGGAAATTTCCGCGAAGATTTATTCCACCGCCTCAACGTTATCCCAATTCATGTGCCTAGTCTGGACGACCGGAAAGAGGACATTCCTTTGCTTGTAACACATTTCTGCGAACTAATTTGTACCGAGCAGGGCATTCAGCCTAAAAGCTTTGACGCTATCGCCATAGAGTCGCTAAAAGCGCGCTCCTGGACCGGGAATATACGCGAACTCCGCAATGTGGTGGAACGCCTTATCATACTGGGTGGCACAAGCATCACAAAAGAAGAAATAGAACAATTTGCATAACAGAAAAGCTTGTCGATATTATCGACAAGCTTTTTTATTCTTTGATTTATATCCTCTGAACTCCAAAAAGAAAACGTGTAGGTCCTAACCATTGGGGCTGACAAAGCGAGTAGATGATTAGTACGTTTCAACTTTATAAAAAATTTTACTATATTTGTCCATTATAAATAGTTTAGTGAATTTATACATTTAAAACATGCGGATGGAAACAAAATTTGCCTCACCGGAAAGAAGCTCGCAAGATAATATTCTGAAAAACTATTCAGATCTCAATAACATCACCTACCTGCATGAGATTTTTTGTTCTCTCTCCTATATCTTTTGCATTCTGGACGAAAACAGACAAATAGTATTTACAAATGACGCCCTACTACAAAAACTTGGTATTGATTCAACCCAACAGATACTGGGAAGGCGTTTTGGGGAAGCAATAAATTGTCGCTATTCGTCCGATGAGAAAGCTGGCTGCGGTACATCGGAGCATTGTCGGTATTGTGGAGCTACTAACACCATACTAAAGTGCCAGCAAACAGGACTTATATCCACAGGAGAGTGTCGGGTACGTGTAAAGTCCGATGACATTGAAAACTTCCTCGATGTGGAAGTTACAGCAACCCCTTTTGTCCATAAAAATATTAGCTATACCATTTTTTCAGTGATTGATATTTCGGATCGAAAGAGAAGAGCCATCATTGAAAAAATATTTTTCCATGATATCATGAATGTGGCTGGAGGATTACGAGGCTTTTTCGATGTATTTAGTTTATTAGATGAAGAAGACAGAAAAAAATATATACAGATGGGTGCATCGATGAGTCAGCAAATTATAGAAGAAATTACCGCTCAAAGACAACTTGCACAAGCCGAAAATCATGAACTGCATATAAAGTTACAACCGATAGAAAGCTTAGCTTTTATTCAACAGCTTGCCAGCGATTTACAGTTTCTGGATGTGGCGAAAGAGAAAACGATTGTTGTAGACAGTGAATCGCTTAATGTTAGCTTTGAGAGTGAGCCTGTACTGTTGCGCCGGGTACTTACAAACATGATAAAAAATGCGCTCGAAGCAAGTGAGCCCGGACAAACAGTAACCATCGCGGTGACTAAAGCAGATCAAAAAGTGAGATTTTCGGTACACAACCCAAAGTTCATCACCCGCGACATTGAAATGCAGGTATTTATGCGCACCTTCTCCACCAAAGGGCCTCAACGCGGACTGGGAACATACAGCATGAAAATTCTAGGAGAGCAATCGCTTGGTGGAACTGTAAACTTTACAACCTCCGAAACGGAAGGCACCACCTTCTTTATTATCCTGTAAAGAGAACGGGATGCTTAATGGGAAACAGAACGCAAAAGACACAAAAACCGCAAATATTCGCAAATGTTTAATTGATTGATTGATTCAATATTTGCGAATATTTGCGGTTTTGGCGTTCTGTTTAGACATATCAGAATTGAACTTCTATCTCAAGTGTTTTCGGAAATCAATCATGCCCTTGAAACTACGATCGATGGTGGAAAGAGGACTTTCATTTACAGCTTTTACCCTTGATGGAGCTACCGCTTTAAATGTTCCTAAAGAAATATTATTGACAGCTTGTGACAGGCATGCATCGTTCACATTGCACCAAGCCAGGTTGTACGAATCGTTGGCAACTACTCCAGGATATTGAGCGGTTCCGGGGGTCATTCCGGCATAATAGCCTCCTTGGTTATTGGCATTAACCATCTCGAACGAAACAGCATACAGATCATAACCTTCCTTTGTAGTGGTTTGTTTCTCAGTGTAGCCGATTGGTGTAGCCCAGAAACCACAGGGCTTACCATAAGTGGTTTCACCTATTAAAAACAAATTGCCGGGGTAATAGGGCCTCAAATTATTAATCAACAACTCGGAAGCAGAAGCAGTGCCACCACTTACAATGAAGTATATCTGCGTAGGTGCAAAGGTGTTGGTCTTAGTGAAATTGGTGGTAAGAGGTTCCTTTTGGCTGATGTAGTAGTCCGCTAATGCTTTATTCATTTTATAGGTATACATCGTTTTGGTATTTGCCGATAGAGGAGCAAGCATAGCACTTAATTTCTCGCAGGTTTCTACAGATCCTCCACCATTATAACGAAGGTCTACAATTAAATATTTCACGGCATTGCTTTCAAACTTAGTAATGGTATTGGTCCACTCTGTTTGTGAGCTGACGCCTAAAAACTGATTAAAAACCACATATCCAACTTTTTTCGATCCCACCGTAAACATGGTATCAGCCAATATACTGTTGATGGCATAAGATGCTGCATTAAGCGAAACGGCGATGTTAGTCCCATCGGGCTTCTTTAAACCAAATGAAGCCTTTGTAGAGCTGAAAAGAGCATTCACCATTTTGGTATAGCCCACCGAAGTATGATCCAAATAACCCCGGGCATCAACGCCGGGATGTACATCGATACTTCCATCAATACTGGTAATTTCGTACGATCGGGCTAAACCGGCCAATCCTGCAGGAGAATTTTTATACACATAGGTAACAAAGAAAGACACTTCATTCAAAGAGTTGCGCCCAGCTCGTACCATAAAACCATAATCCCCAGTGGCTGTACCTCCTTGTATTTCACCGCTCAGATTGCCTATCTTATCCAAAAAGCTATAATGATCAATAGCCTGACTAGTAGCAGCATTTATCTTCAAACCTGAAAGATATTCGAGCGTTTTTTCAGCAGTAGTAGATTTAGCAGGATCCAGGGTAGCAGGCAAAGCATCATTCCATAAATAAATATCTTTCATGGTCAAGTACACCTCCGAGCTCCATTTTTGATCTTGAGTTAATACAGGAACTACAACTTCATCCTTTTTACAGGAATTAAATAAAAAGAGAAAAAGAAGGAGGAACAATACCTCTGCTTTAAATGTAGGGATTAAATTTTTCATGGTACAAAAAATATTAATAGCTAAAATACTTATCACAAACCGGTGCTAAGTTTAGTTATTAGCGACAGCTTGAGAATGTCTGATAAAACACGATTAATATAACTTAAGTTCAATTTACTGATATTGAATATAAATAGGTTGTGGTTTCAGTTTCAATAAGTCGGCAGGTGTCATCAAAGTGTGAGGAGCCTTCTTCAAATCGTTTTTATAGAACAATTTAAAACCTGTAAACTGAACTGGTTCTTTGTAAATATACAGTTTGTAGGTACTCCGCTTAAGAATAGGTTCACCCCATCCGTCCATATTCATCACCACCTGTACTTCGGGATGCATCTTAATGTTTTTATGATTGCGAACCATGCCTTGTGTAAAACGGTGTACAATCAAGATTTTAGGTGGTAGATTATTGTCTTTTACCAGTTTTGCAAGGTAACTAGTGCAATAGTTGATATCCGTTGCATCCATTGTTCCTATCCTTTTGCCGGGGTTACTTCCGTCCTTCATCGAAAACTCAGGATCTATACCTAAGTGTACTTGCGGTAATTTCAAGTATTTTTCGAGGGTTGGAACTTCTTGTTGCAAGGTGCTTTTGGCCACTTGTATGTCTAGAAACACAATAGCGTTTCCCATTTTAGCAATGGCTAATGCTGAATCAATCTGATGATCGGGCATACGAGTACGGAACTTTCCATCCTTACCTGGCGTGCCTGCAGCTACGATAGCAATATAATGAATGGCCGGTTGTACAGGCGTAGCAGAGTCGGCCTTTTCCCATGCTTTTACTTCAATGTTTAGTCTTTTCCACACTTCCTTAGGAGGATATTCACCCAGAATACCCATTCTTTTCGAATAAAGGTTTCCGTAATAAGCCACAATACGTTTGAAAGGCATAATAGCACCATCTAGAGGATACGAGCGAAGATGGTGAGGCCATAATCCTGTTGTGTCTCCATTGGCTAGCAACTGCAATTTCTTTTGATAAGCCAGCGTGTCTATCGGCACCACCTTCGTTTCCTGTTCTTGTACTATGGACTTGTCTGCTGATTTCTTCTCTTTACCAGATTCTGATTTAAGACCGCAGCTACTAAACGATAGTAAAATGGTAAGCACTAAAATCGATAGTAGATAACGTGTAGATGATGGATTCATGGGTTATTGGTTGATTGGATAATTAATTGAATGGTTGATTCTTGGATATTGATTCTTGGCTCTTGACTGTTGATTCTTGATTCTTGGTTCTTGTCTCTTATATCTTAAATCACCTCCCGGTGAAACTCCGGCGCATCGATTTCAGCAGCCCTTGAGGAGTGCATTCCGGAACAATGATACGACGTACCGATTGTAAAGGTTGAATAGAATTGCGCTTGGTAGCTAGTGAGAACGAAATTTTAAAGTATTTGCTTAGCTCTTCAGCCCCCTTGTGATTGTAAACACCGTTGGGGTACGCCCAATACTCAACCGGTTTGCCTACAATGGCTTCTAACTTCTTCTTTGGTTCAACCACCTGTTTCTGCCAATCTGTTGGCTCCAGGTATTTGGTTACCATGGTATGATCCCAACTATGCAGCCCTACAGTATGACCTGCTTTTGCCAGCTCGGCAATTTGATCCTTGGTCATGTAATTCTTTTTATTATAAGTGATGGTCATGATAAAGAAAGCGCCCCTGAACCCATACTTTTCCAGCACAGGAGCAGCAATGGTGCGATGCTCCACTCTCGAATCGTCGAAGGTAACCGCAAATGGTTTTGCAGGCAAGGTTGCGTTATACACCAAATAGTCGTACAACTGTGCCGGAGAAACTGAGTGATAACCACTATCGGCCAACACTTTCATATGTGCCGAAAAGGTAACTGGACTGACCGTATAATCGCCTTTATTGCCATCGGAAAGGCGATGATAACAAAGAACAGGCACCTGCTGTTTGGCCATAATCTGCGCAGCGGTGTTTGCTTTTTGATGAACTACAGCGCTGTCTTCATTAACAACATCACTTTTGGCCTTCGTATCTGAGCTTCCACTACGTTGGTTAGCCTGATTACAACTACTTACGAGCAACCCAAGTAGAACGGTATAAATGAGTAAAAACTTTCTATGCATGATAATATTCAGTTACGAGTTACAAAGTTACTAGTTACGAGAGTGTTTGGTTAGTGCTCATTTATTTGCTGTAAGCTTTTACAAAGCAACAATTCAAAGTTTATCTCCTATTGGTAAGCTTATACAAATGTATGTATTTTTCAGATTTAAATTGCAAATAATAAAAGTATTATTTCTATAATTTTGATACAAAAAAAACCAAAATAAAAAAGTGAGTAGTGTCTGCTGAAAAACTCCAGCCGAAGTTTACTGTGAATGAACCGAAGTAAGCGAAACGAATCTGGGGATAAAAGCAACACAAACGCAACCTTTGTAAGGTAGGCGTAAAAGAGCATTAGGACATTATGCGGACAATCATTTTACAAAAAAAAAGGCTTATCAAGTAAATGACAAGCCTTTTTTAGTATATCAAAGATTTCTTATTTATAAATAGCGTTCAAGATATTGGCCAATTGGATGCCGCCGCGGTATAGCATTTCATCCAATTTAGGGTTAAAATAGTAACTGTAATGGTAACTGCTCGTGTCGGAAGTATCATAGCCATAAATAAGATTACGCACCGCATAACTCGCTTCTACCGACTGAAGCAGGCTGCACTTCTTGAATTCGGCATTTCTATCGGCAAAGTGGTCTTGCAAGTACTCACTAAATTCGGTGTACGACATTTGACGCCCTTCAATCAAATAACCATCCCACAAGGAATGAAGGTTGATGCCTTTTCCAAACCACTTGGTTTGTACTTTATTTCCACCCAAATCTTCCACCCTACCTAGATGCATTGGTTGGTGCAAATCGCCAATAAAATGAATTAAAAATTTAAGTGCCTCCACATCGTTTCTATCTTTTTTTAGGCGGATACCCAACGTATCAATAGCATAAAACAAGTGATTCCCCTCCGATTTTGGATTGGACAATAAATGTTTCAAATCCGACGTAGACATACTGTCTTTAAGATTTTGATAATGCCATTGATAGCTGTACGCATAGCTTTTATCACTTTTAATATCATCGGGCCATGTAGCAGCATAAACAATTCCATGTTTGCCAAGGATCTTATCCAATTGCGTTTGTGCAGTTTTAGTAAGATTATTGTATGCAATGTCGGCTACAATACGATGCCCTACAGCATCATAGGCAGAGAGCAAAAACGATAACCCAAGAAAAAGGAAGGCAATGAAAAATTTATTGATATTCATATATTTGCTATTTCGTTTGTTACTATTGGAAACTATATTGTTTATTCATTTATACTCTGCAATATTGTTGCAAAGATAGAATATTTATTCAAAAAGAGCAGATATGTAACATGAATTTATTGTTCCAATAGCGCTCACTCACCCTGCAAAATTAATTAGATAGAAAGATAATGGCTGCCTATCTAACAACGTAAATAGTAAAATGACTCATCCAAAATTGCAATTTTAGATGTCACATACCCACTATATGCCTCCCTTTTATCCCCTTAAAAGCCATTTAACCCCAAAATATTGCTATCTCTCACCCAATGATAACACTACTGGCAGACAGATGTACAACCCTTACACCTAGTGATAATACATCTAACACCCAATGGTAACACTACTGGCAGATGGATATACACCCCTTACACCTAATGATAATACATCTGATACCCAATGATAACACCACTGGCAGATGGATATACACCCCATGCACCAAATGATAAGACATAAGAGGAAAGGTGATGATACATAGGAAACCACACGATAAGACATAGGAGGAATGATGATAATACAACTTGCAGAAGGATGTACAGCTCACGCACCAAATGATAAAACATAGAAGGAAAGGTGATGATACATAGGAGACCACACGATAAGACATAGGAGGAATGGTGATAACACAACTAGCAGAAGGATGTACACCTCACGTACCCAATGATAACGCATCTGACTGATGGTGAGCTGGAATGCCCTGTGTGTATTAAATAGCCCTCGATAAACTAAAAACTAACCAAACTGGTAGCTACCTGCTAGACCCTTTTTTATATCCCCTACAACAATAATTAAAATATCACAGCTAAAGGCTTATTAATACAGAATATATCTTTAATTTTGATGTGGAAATTCCTGAAGAGATTGAATTTGAATAGCCACGAGTTTTTTACCCGTGGAAAAGGATAACGAACAAGAACACAACCCCAAAGGGAGATGAATAAGATTGAAATTAGTTGGTATTAAATAAAGATTCCGACAAGTTGGCGCAAGGCAGTTGGCAGCTATAAGCTAGCCTTGGTCGTAACCAACAACGCTAAAAAAACAAGACAATGACTAAATTAAAACTTAAAAAAATGTCGATAATTCTACTAACAATTTTTTTTGCTGTTATTTTAATACTTGGCATTGTCTTGTTGGCATATAGTCCTGGCAAATCTGAACCCTACCTCGATAAGTCCGGAAATTCTATTATTGGTAGCATTTCGGAAAAAACATTCATTGATGTTAATGGCACAAAGCAAGAAATGTTTATAAAAAGCAAAGATGATAAGCATCCTGTGTTGCTTATTCTTCATGGGGGTATGCCCGAATATTTCCTAAGTCGAAATTATCCTACTGAATTGGAAGACTATTTTACAGTAGTTTGGTAGGAACAACGTGGCTCCGGAATTTCTTATAACGCCAAGATGCCACCTTCGTCCTTAACGTCGGAGCAAATGATAGCTGATGCTGTAGTGCTAACAAATTATTTACGAAACCGCTTCCACAAAAATAAAATTTACTTAATGGCTCATTCTGGTGAAAGTTTTATTGGAATACAAGTTGCAGCAAGAGCGCCTAAACTTTACTCTGCTTATATTGGTGTTTCGCAAATGTCGGATCAACTTAAATCCGAACAACTTGCACACGAATATATGCTCCAACAATATACGTTGAGCGGGAACAAAAAAATGATGCAGAAGTTGGAGAATGCCCTTGTGATAGAAAGCACGCCAGAAAATTATCTCAAATTACGAGATGTGGCTATGCACAGTTTTGGAATTGGAACAATGCACAATATGAAATCGGTATTCACAGGAATCTTTGTACCGTCTTTATTGTGCAAAGAATACACATTGCGAGAAAAATACAATCTGTGGGCAGGAAAATCTCGTTCGGGCGTTAGCTCACTTTGGACAGAAATGCTGTTAACAAACATGATGATTAAAGTGCCAAAATTAGATATTCCAGTTTATTTTTTTGAAGGTGTTTACGATTATACCGTATCCTACACATTGGCAAAAGACTATTTTGGAGATTTACAAGCACCTATTAAAGGGTTTTATTCGTTCAAAAAATCCGCTCATAGTCCGATTTTTGAAGAACCAGAAAGAATAAAAGAAATAATACTAAAGAATGTGCTAATAGGAACAAATTCTTTAGCCAACTGATTTAAAAACAACATATATTTTGACTAAAAGGCAGCTGTGAAAAGCAACCTGAATTGACAAATAAGAAATTTAGTACTAATTACTTGCTCAATATAAATATTTACTCTAAATTTGCCAGATAAAAATAGTCAACTATCTAAATTACAAACTAAAATGCAAGTTATGAAAAATAAAAACGTTTTTGCAACACTATTAATTGTATGCACAGTATTCATGAATTTTACATCGTGTAAAAATGATGAGAATGTAACAGCAAGTGCCACATCCTTAACCGCAACGGCCGGTGATGAAGCTCAAGCTTCAACAATCAACGATCAACTATTGAGCGAAGTGAATACCTATGTAAGTGCAGGTGCACAATTAGTAAAACCATTGTTGGTAAGCACTGCAATACCTTATCCAATCGTTACGTTCTCAAATAGTAAAACCACCATCGACTTTGGAACCACTGGATTCACAGGCAGACATGGTAACATCCTAAAGGGGAAACTAATTGTAACGCTGGATATCAAGACAAATATAATTGGATCCTCGAGAACAATTACCTACGAGGGCTTCACCATTAATGGAATAAGTGTAACGGGTACTAACAAAATTACGTTTGGAGGTTGGACTCTTACCGCCCAAAATCCATACTGGACTATTGAAGGCGATAATACAATTATGCTGTTAGACAAAAAAACCATTACCTGGAAAGCAAATCGCAGACTCGAATTTACTGCCAGAACTACAAACATATGGGGTGAAAACTATGTTCTGACCGGTTCGGCAAGTGGAACAAATGCAGAAGGTAAAGCCTATACTATTACTATCAAAGAAAAAAATCCTCTTACAGGCAGCACTTTGTACCCATACATCACTAAAGGAAGTGTGGACGTAACCATTGGACAAAGCACTGGAGTAATTGATTATGGTACTGGTACGCAAGATAATAAAGCAACATTGACCTACGCAGGTGTAACCTATGAATTTATGATGAAATAACCGAGCTTATTTTTGGATATATAAATGGCCGTAAAGCAAATAAGTGCTTTACGGCCATTTATTTTTTAGTGTCGTTCTTCTTTACGAATTTAAATTAATCATATGATTTTGAACCCAAAGGGTACATATATTTATAGGAAATCGAAATACAATCAAATATGGGACCCCAAAGGCGTCGAACAACAACAAACCCATCGGCATTTTATAAACATAGAATGCCGATGGCATTAAGATTTTCATTTTGGTAAAGAAGAAATAGTTGAAACTACTTCAGTAGCTTGATCACAAAACAATAGCTGTATTCTTTCGCTTTAGTAAGTATTGCTCGCGCAGATAAGATTCTCAACTGTTGTTGCCACCCACAATACACTGCGCAAGATCTACCGACAACAACACTTCACCCTGTTAGGCGAGAGACCCAGATCAAAATCCTCCGACCAGTTAGTCAACCCACTGGCACAAACAGCTAGTAAGCCTTCATTGTTGGTCAATCGTTTACCAACCTACGCTCAACGGTGCAAGCTATTATTCTACTTCCTTTTTATTTTCCCCACATAACGGCAAATTTCACCTTTGTTGCCCACGCCTTCGAGGGTTACAGTGTAATCGTTGGCTTTATCGGCGGTGAAAAATTGGGTGCTTGCCATGCCCACGTTGTCAGATTGTAGGTTCGGATTCCAAAAAATAGTGGTTCGTAAATCGGCTTTTGGACTCATCCTTATGCTGTCTATTTCGTATTTAGGAACGTAGAATTCTGTAGGCTTCTGGTAACCCAGCGGGCGGGTTACTGCCAAACTGATGGATGAAGTTCTTTTGTAACTAATGTCTTTCCTCATACCTAATACGATAACGCCATTAGCGCCTTTTGTGGCAAAAAATGCTGCCGCCGCTCCTGTGATGATGGATATGTTTGCCACATCTTCGGTAGTTAAGAGCGATAATTCCATAGATACATCATCGGGGTTGGCTATTTCTCTGCTGTCGATAACTAGCATTGGCGATTCGCCTCTGAATGAAATAATTCCATCCCTAACAGTAAAGCCGGGTATGGTGCCTATGTAAGTCAATAGCCCCATGCTACGGTATCTTTCCAGTTCTTTTCTTCCATAATTTCGGTCGGCCATTTTAGTGTACATTTCCTCCGCAGCAAGGGTTTGGGTTGGCTTGCTGGTAACGGTAACTTCCTTTAGGCTTATAACCCGCATACCTCCTTCTGTAAAATACTTCTCTTTGCTTTGCTGGAAGTAATCAGTTGGTGCAGCTTTGGCATTTTCTGTGCGTGGGTTAGGAAAAAATAAGTTTGGCGTGGGGAATACATCCGCATCGGGCTTGATGGCAATGCCCGTTAAACTTTTCTTTCGTTCGGTTTTGAGTACAAACCAGGTACTGTCGGGGAAATCTACTGGGATTGAATATCTGCCCAAGCTGTCGGTGGTAGTATTCAAAAATCCATTTCTTTTGGGGGCAATGCAATACACGTTGCCATTAATGGCGGGTTTCCCCCAAATGTTTGTTACTTTTCCATTAATAGCTTGTGCATCTTCTACCAGGTAGCTGGGTTTTGGGTAAATGCCTTTCAGAACATCGGCGGTGTTAAAGCGTCTCCATCCCTGGGTCATCAATAGCACATCCAGTTTTTCGCGGGTGGTGAGCTGGCTGTCTGCAAAATACGCTCCCGGATTTTCAATATATCCTTTCAAATCCGAAGTGAGCAGAAAATAACTCAAAATATTGTTGCTGAGCGAATCGCTTTCTACCATTTTGCTATCGGTAATACTTACCGAAAAATTACCCACAAGCGGTTCTCCTGCACTGGTGTGCAAGTCGAATTTCAAGTTTACTAATTCTCGGTTTCCATATTCAGCCTTGTCGGTAAGCATATTGATGGTAGGCAATAAGTAATTATTGGCAAAAATTAACCGTTCGCAAAAAGTATTGCCCACAGAATCTATTACGGCAAACGAATTAATCCCTACGGGCAATGCCGTTTCTACTATTTGTCCGTTCAGAGAATTGAGTGGCTGCACCGCCACTATTTTTCCACGTGTATGTATCAGCAGGTAAAGCGATGCGTTGGGGCGATTTGTTTGGTTGAACACTTGGTACATAATTTTTCCTCTTATGTTTTGCAGGTGCATTGCCACTCCCTCAGTTTGGGCCACAGGGAGATTGAAACGTTTTTCTGAGCCGCCACCAGCTTTGATAAGTGCGTAATAGGTTTCGCCCGCTTTGGGTTCGAGCAAGAATTTGCCCATGCCTTTGTGCGAAGTCTCAAATTCGGTAATTTCTTCGTTATTGTTCGAAAATATTTTGCCCGAAACATCAATCGATAACCCATCGGCACCAATAGCTTTAAATGCCACAAATTGGGAAATGCCACTGAGCAATACGCCACTTTCGGGTAAGAATTGTAAGTCGTAATTGGTGATGAAAGTAGGTAAACATACTCGATTATAGTATGTAAGTGTAGGGTCGTCGAACATGATGGTCATGTTTCGCTTTGCCCTATTGAGGGTATCCACCAAAATATTGACCTTGATTTTTCCCTCAGTGTTGGTTGTAGCCGTTAGCTGTTTTTGGATGTTGGAAGTCCAGTCTTGTTGCACTATCACTTTTTTGCCAGCCATCGGCTTTTTGTTTTCGTTTACAAAAGTGAGGCTTACCGGCACTTTGCCATTGGAGATCTCACCATAGGAAATTTGGCAATTGGTGCGGTCGTCAATGCTGTTACCAATGTATATATTTTTAGTAAAGAAGAAGTCGGGTTTTACGTTTTGCATCCATGTGCTGTATGCGCGCAAGGCATAAAATCCTGTCTTAATTTGCGCACCGAGTTTTATGTTGCCCGAGAATCCAAATGCATCTTTTCTGATTTTTGCGCGGCTACAAACGGAGTCGGACTGATTAATTAGCTCTACGTAAATAAATTGGCTACATACTTCGGGTGCAGGTGCCATGACAGCTGTTTTTTTGTCCGCCGTTGCAAGTTGGTTTTGATCCATTGAGGCGGCCAGGCTGAATAGGTAGGGTTCATGAGTGGCTGCGTTCATCATAAAACCTTTAAACCAAATTTCTTCACCCGCACTATAATAAGGTTTATCGGTTTGAAGGTAGAGTTTCTCTTGCGGAAAGTACAGAAGTTGGTTGGCAAATCGCTCCATTATGGTTTGCCCCAAGGTGTTGTCGGCACTGTTTGCTCCCTTGGAAAACAAGGAAATGGACAGACTAAATACAAGGATGAAATGTTTAATGTTCATTTTAGCACAATTTTAGGTTATTATTATTTATTCTATTGTTTGTCTTTTGATTTACCCAAAGAGAGTATATTACTGAGATATGCACTACTAAAATAGTGAATATTGACATGCATAACCCACCCAAGGTAAAACGAAGCCATCTGACTTCTACATGTTTGAGCAAAGATTCAGATATTAAAACCCAGTAGTCAATATCCATAGAATGAAAACCATATACAAAACAGTCTTTCTACGATTTATCCTATATGTATCAATTGATACTGTAATTTACATTTTACTTAAATAGTGATAATACAAAAAAACACCGAAAGATTTAATGCTTTTAGAAATGAATCTATGAAATCAGTTGGAAGAAATTTTTTGGTTTGAGGGATAAATAAGTAATGGTCAAAATATAATGTCGTATTTTGTGCCGAAGTTATTCAACACAAACGACAAGCGTTCTTTGAGATTCTGAAAACAGAGATAAGCATCAAGCGGTATCCAATTATACTTGATTCTTCGCCATAATATCTCG
>JBBSDM010000024.1:0-51696 GCA_038249445.1 Bacteroidales bacterium | reverse complement strand
TTGTCGCTATTGTAACCATTGCATTTTGTTGGGCATATCTGGTCGGTATATATTTACACGAACATGATAAGCCAATCAGAATACTCAATAACGGAAAAATGGCAAAAAGTTATTTCAAATATGGGCTGACTTTTATTGCAATAATACTTTTAAATGCTGGTTTTCAATTAAATATAGATATTTTTAAATTTTTGTCATGTACTTAGTAAAATATCATATAAAATTCTACAAAATGCTTACACTTATTAAGCAATACGCTTGTTGGTTACAAAAAGATGTTTATCTATTCGGTTTGACGTTTTGATAACCAAGATTCAAAAAAAAACGACCAATAAGCGCTTGCTCCATTGGTCGGTTTTTGTGTGTTGAATAACTGAACTTTGTGTTAGATATCTTTTATTTTTAATGGGTTGTATGAAATACCGTTGTCATACACGTCAGTTTCTTCGTGTTTCTTTATCCATTTTACCAGAGAGTTAGTGAGTGGCAGCGCAATGATTTCGTAAGCTGTTTTCATTGCAGTTTGGGTAATAATAAGCGTTATCAGTGCTGGCACGGGTATCACGCCAGAAAATGCAAGGGTAAAAAACACCAACGAGTCTGCTCCTTCGCCTACAATAGTTGAGACTACCGCCCGAATAGAGAATCCACGACCGTGTTGCATGATTTTCATTTTACTCATGACATAGGCATTCAGAAACGCACCAAAAAGGAAAGCAATAAAGCTGGCGAAGACAATGCGCTGGGTATTGCCTAAAACGAGCTCAAAAGCTGCTTGGTGCGTGAAGTGGATAGATCCCGGGGCCAATATGCTCAAGCGGAAAATAAGTACGGCTAAAAAATTCATCAGAAAACCATTCCAAATGATAAGGCGCACTTTGCGATAGCCCCAAACTTCGGCTATTAAGTCGTTAATAATGTACGATACGGGGAAAATGAGCAAGCCGGCAGTGGCTTCGATTCCTCCAATAGAAATCAATTTTTGCTCAACGATGTTGGACACAATAAGGCATACCGTGAATAGTAGGCCACACACCATAAAGGCGACGGAAACTTGTTTCTTCATTTTTCTTGTTTTTTACGTGGTATTCAAGCACACGTTTTTGCAGTTTGTCCGCAAAAAGCGACCGCAAAGATAGTTTATTTTTTGGAAATTGCAATCCTGATGACATACTCGAACAGGACTGAGGCATTAAAATAAATAATAGGTCAATTTTATTGCTGATGCACTATTGCCGACCGATCTTGTCCAGTGAGTAGAAAAACAAGTGAAGTCGGCGGTTAAAAATCGTCCTGTTTGAGCCCCGACGTATTTCATCGGGGTGAGTTTGGTCTGTCAGCCGACGGATGAGCCTGCCGAGCGTAAGTTTTTCGAACGAAGTGATCCGTAAGCTGACGGATTGACTTTTTTCGCTTCCTTTTTTGCGTCATGGCAAAAAAGTGAGTGGGATTTTAGGGGCAAAGGCCCTTGTATTAATGTGAATTATTTAATGCTTCAGCCCAGATACTCAATGGTTGTCGCTCGTCTACAGGAATAAAAAAAAGAGAGCCGCCATAAAACACCGACTCTCTTGCAATATATCATTGAATGTTTAAATCATAGGGCAACCGTGTCTGAATGCCATTAATTTTGTCCACATTTCGAATCTGCTTGAACAGTTTATATTGTTCGCCCAATTGAGCTTTCATAAAACGGGTTTCTACATCATCACCAAAACTCTTCATTAACTTAGACTCGAAAGTTTCTTTTTCAGGATACTCGCTAACATTGTAGGTTTTTAGTTTAGCCTTCGCAACGGCTAATTTAACTGCATCGTTCAGCCCTCCAATCTTATCCACCAATCCATTTTTGATTGCATCTTCACCCGTCCAAACCCGACCTTCGGCAATGGCTTTTATTTGTTCGATTTTCATTTTACGTCCATCGGCACAGCGTTTCACAAACAACTCATAACCGCGATTCACGTAGTTTTGCATTAAATCCCGTTCTTCGGGCGTAAACTTACGATTTACAGTTATTGCGTCGCTCATTTTGTTGGTTTTTACACCATCATAGGTCAACCCTAGCTTTTCATTCAATCCGCTGATATTAGGAATAACTCCGAAAATACCAATAGAACCAGTAATGGTATTGGGTTGCGCCACAATGTTGTCGGCCATACATGAAATATAATACCCCCCCGAGGCAGCATAATCGCCCATAGAAACAATCAACGTCTTTTTTGCTTTGAGTTTATTCAATGCATGCCATATTTGTTCTGAGGCATAAGCACTTCCACCCGGTGAGCTTACGCGCAAAACCACAGCCTTAACTGCAGAGTCTTTTGCTACATCATTAATCGTTTTTACCAGATCTTTCGCTACAATACCTTCTCCATCAGCATCTGTTATTTCGCCAATGGCATAAATGACAGCTACTTTATTTTTGTCGTACTTGTTGGTATCGGGCAATTTCGTCATCGCCGAATGTTTCACCAAAGTTACTTCCTTGTCTTTTTCGAGCCCTTTTACAAACGTTTTAAGAATGCTGTCTGCTTCATCCACATATACCAACCCATCAACCAGTCCATATTGTTTTGATTTTTCAGTTGGTTGAAACATCAACATTTCGTCGGCATAGGCATTCAATTTCTCTACCGAAATTTTACGAGCTGCTGATACATCTGTCAAAAATGTATTCCAAATAGAACCCATGTAAACAGTAACTTGTTCACGGTTGGCATCACTCATTTTAGTATTGATCAAAGGCTCAACAGCTGATTTATACGTGCCTACCTTTACAATTTGCATTTCAATACCCAGCTTATCTAGCGTGTTTTTGAAGAACATGGTTTGAGCCGAAAGTCCTTTTAGCTCCAACATTCCCTGTGGATTTATCAATATCTTACTTGCTACCGACACCAAATAGTAATCCTTTTGCGAATAATTATCGGCGTAAGCTACAATAAATTTCCCTGATTTCTTGTAATCAATTAGCGCATTTCTTATCTCTTTAAAAGAGGCAAAACCTCCCGATAGTGAACCTCCATTGAGGTAAATACCTACAATATTAGCATCGTTTTTTGCTTTCTGTATGTTACTCAATACATCATCAAGTCCCATCGTTTTTTCAGTCGTTTTTCCCATCACCTCGGCAAAAGCTGCCGAGAAAGGATCTTCCTCCGAACGGTCGATAAGATTCCCTTCTAATTTTATTTCGTAAACAGAATTGGGTTTGAGATCTGTCACCTTTTCCTTAGAACCTGCAACAGCACCAATTATTCCAAATAAAACTAAAATACTTAATAGACTTGTAATTATTACGCCAACGATAGTGGCAAGTGTAAATTTTAAAAACTGTTTCATAAAAGTGTGTATTTTGGTTATCTATATTTTGATAAATATCTTACAAAGGAAAACAATATTTTTTGATTAACGAAATTATAGCTCGCATCTGCACAAAAAATGTTGTCTTTGAGAGATAAAAGTACAAAGACTGTAACTCTGAAGAGCTACAGCCTTTATTAAGTCGGATGTTTATCCTTTTTATGGTCTTTGCATTTACTTGGCTATCAAACTAATAAGCATGACTATCGTTATTTACATCATCAATGTCTGTTCTCTTTTTTTCCATAGCTCTCCATGCGTAAAAAATATAGGCAAGTACAAATGGAATAGCTATCGAAACGATGGACATTGCTTTGAGTGTAAATAAGCTAGAAGATGCATTCGAAATCGTCAACGAACTTTGCAAATTTATTGAGGGATAGAAAGATGTATTGTTATAACCTGCAATTAAGAATAAGCAACAAACGGTTATAACGGTGCCTACACCCGAGAACCAAATACCACTTTTGAATTTTTCGATAAGCAAACTTCTTCCAATTCCGTATAAAACACCCACAACTCCAATCAGCAAAAACACTAGAACCACAGGCATTTCGATAAGATTAGTAACGTATTTGTATTTCTCCATTGCAACAATGCCTGTTGTAGCATCAACTGCAAATCCTTCAGACAACAGTGTCCAAATCACAAAAGTTAAGAAAAATACCAAAAAAGGTAGAGTGTTTATCAGCAAATATTTTCTTGAACGTTTTTCCAAGGTTGGATGGTTAAGTCTGTTGATAAAAAACAAACTTGCTTGAGCACGTGACAAAAAGAAAACAGCGAAACCTAAGGTGAGATTACGTAAGTTCAGCAATGCTTCTAAGCCGTGCCATGGGTTTTGCCACTGACTGATAACGGGTGTTAGTTGCTCGGTAATATTGGCTTTGTTCACAATAAAATCAGAACCGGTGAAGAAGGTAGCAATGGCTACTCCAATCAGAAATGTGCCCAACAAACCGTTGGCAAACAAGAAGGCGCGATATGTGTTTGCACCAAATACATTTCCAGCTTTCGATTGAAATTCATAGGATACAGCCTGAAGCGTGAAGCAAAACAGAATAGCCATCCACACCCAATATGCTCCACCAAAACTAGTGGAGTAAAATAAAGGGAACGAAGCAAAAAATGCGCCTCCAAAGGTAACTAATGTAGTGAAAGTAAATTCCCACTTGCGCCCAAGCACGTTTACCAGCAACCTACGTTCATCTTCGGTTTTTGATAGCGAGAACAACATTGATTGTCCACCCTGAACAAAAAGCAAAAAAGCCAGAATTCCACCTAAAAGTGATATTATAAACCACCAGTAATGTTGTAAAAATGAATATGTTATCATAAAAATATTAATTAGAAGTTATTGAAAACCAGAATTCTATAAAATTAAATTTTTGAACTGTCCACGATCTGAGGCTGACAGCGATTATAACTTAATGGTCTGCTTCCGGTCCTTTTTTTATTTGGTTTAGCATAATTCTTATTTCGGCCACCAGTAGTGCGGTAAAAAGAATCAAGAAAAGGAAAAAGGTGATTTGCACCGATTGAGTTGAGATGCCAGAGATGGCTGCCTGAACGGGTAATACATCCTGAATTGCCCATGGTTGACGACCCACTTCAGCCACTGCCCAACCTAATTCGCCAGCCACATAACCCAATGGAATACTCCACAAAGCTGCTTTCAAAAGCCATTTTGTTTTTTCAATTTCTTCACGGTAGGTATAAAATAAAATGAACGAGAAAAGTACAATAAAATACAAGCCCAATATTACCATTGCATGGAACGAATAGAAAACAGTTGGTACACTTGGGATTATGTCTTCAGCTTTATCCAAAAAACTATATCCAAAATATGGGAAGTTTGCTTTTAATTGTGCCTTGTGGATTGTCGCAGCCGCTGTATCTTTGGCACTAATAGCTTTATGATAGTTGGCGAGCGATAGTCTGGCAGCCTTCCCACGGGTTTGCTTCTCGGTAAACGAAAGCGCTTTTCCAGCAGCAGTATCGTATCCACCATTTACAACATCTTTTATACCGGGCACGTAGGCGTTAACATCCCTATAACCCAACATGGAAAGCATGTAGGGAATTTCAATTTTAAATATGTATGGATTTATTGAGTCCTTGTAAGATTTTTTATCGGAATTGAGAACTCCGAATGCAACTAGACCTGCACCTTTTTTACCTTGATATAAACCTTCCATAGCGGCCAGTTTCATTGGCTGATGTTGAGTGACATTGTATGCTGATCCATCGCCTGTGAAAGCAACAAGCAAGGAGGATGTTACGCCGAAAATGGCACCTACTAGCATGCTTTTAGTTGCAAAACTCACCTGGCGTTTTTTTAATAAAAACCAAGCACTTACACCTACAACAAACAATGAACCCATTACCCAACCAGAAAGAACGGTATGGAAAAATTTATTAATTGCCATTGGTGAGAACAAGATGCTCCAGAAATCGATCATTTCGTTACGCACAGTATCCGGATTAAACACCATGCCTACAGGATATTGCATCCATGCATTGGCAACCAATATCCAAAGAGCGGAAAGTGTTGCACCAAAAACGGTTAGCCAAGTAGAGGCCAGATGGAACTTCTTGCTCACCTTATTCCAACCAAAAAACATGATAGAAATAAATGTTGCTTCCATAAAGAATGCAAAAATACCTTCGATAGCAAGTGGTGCTCCGAAAATATCGCCAACAAACCAGCTGTAATTTGACCAGTTAGTTCCGAATTCGAACTCCAGAATAATTCCGGTAGCTACTCCAATGGCAAAGTTAACACCAAAGAGTGTCATCCAAAACTTTGTGATTTTTTTCCATTCTTCGTTGCCGGTTCTCAAATACAAAGTCTCCATAATTGCCATTATTACTCCTAAACCCAAGGTAAGTGGCACAAAAAGCCAATGGTACATGGCGGTCATTGCAAACTGTGCTCGCGACCAATCCACCAAAGATATATCCAATAAATCCATAATTTTTTAGTGTTTAATAAGTATTTGAAAAATGATTGATTGTGCAATTTTATTTTAATACATTGAATTATCGATGGGTATTTACACCTCGGCATCAACACTTGGGTGTGATTATTCCCGTGTCAGCTGTTCCCGCACGTAGTCTGTCTTGCTTTTCTCATCGCGAAAATTGCTATTTAAATAATTCGGGAAAAAGAATATCTTTAATACAACAAACATGACAAAGAGCTTGATAAGGACTATTAGCCAGAGTGTTTTACCTACCGTCATGCCCTTAAATCCGTCGTGATAAAAAAGATATAATTTGGTTAGAAATGCGGGCGTTCTCATTGTAGAGTTGAGATATCTGGGTTACTAGTCGTAAATAGCGTTACAAAAATAACAATAAAAATGGAATAGTTACAACTTTGAACAAGTTTAATTGAAATAAATACTAGGAGTGGAATTTAGGGTATGCAAATATAGTTTATTTTCGATAATTCAACATATTTATCAAAAAAAAACGTCAAAAGAGATTTTCCTTCGACGTCTTTTTAATAGAAAGTCAGGTGTTAATTAATTTCCAATCTCTGATAGGAACTTGATTCTAACCAGTCTCACTTCGGTTTCACTGTAGTCGTTTTCGCCTAGCTCATCGAGTGCAGGTTCAATTTTATCGGTTTCGGCAGTATTGAAATAATCAAAGATTTCATCTACATGGTCGCTATCCATTACTTCTTCTAAAAAATAATCAATATTTATTTTTGTTCCCGAGTAAACGATTGCTTCTATTTCGTCGAGTAATTCGCTAATGTCCAATCCTTTTGAAAGTGCTATATCGTCCAATGCAATTTTACGGTCGATAGCCTGAATAACAGACACTTTTAGCTTCGATTTATTGGCCACAGTGCGTACTCGCAAGTCTTCGGGGCGAACAATTTCGTTTTCTTTAACATGCTCTTTAATCAGTTTAAGAAACTCGTCGCCATAGCGTTTTGCTTTTCCCGCACCTACACCAGGTATGTTCTGAAGTTCTTCGAGCGTGATAGGATAGCTAGTAGCCATTGCCTCAAGCGATGGATCCTGAAAGATAACAAAAGGCGGTACCTGAAGTTTCTTCGACATTTTTTTGCGCAAATCCTTCAAAATTGAAAACAGCACATCATCGGCAGCACAAGTTCCACCTGAACTTTTTACGGCAGTCTCTTCTTCCTCTTCCTCAAATTCTTTATCTTTTACTACTGGGAACGGTTCCGGTTTTTTCAAATACGCTTTTCCTCGACTTGTAACCTTCAGCAATCCGTAATTTTCAATATCTTTCGAAACAAAACATGCAATCATTGCCTGACGAATTACAGCATGCAACATGCTTTCTTCTTCGTCCGACGCCGAACCAAAATTCTCTAGTTCATCATGTTGATATGATTTTACGTCCGATGTTTCAGTCCCTTTTAAAATGTCTACTATGTGTTCCGCTTTAAACTTCTCTTTTACTTGTAAAATAGTCTCTAACGCTAGTGCTAGTAGCTCTTGTCCTTCAATAAATTTTCGTGGTTTCATACAGTTATCACAGCATCCACAGTTTTCTTCCATATATTCTTCTCCAAAATAATGTAGTAACATTTTTCGGCGACAAATAGATGTTTCGGCGTAGGCTTGCGTTTCCAATAATAATTGATTGCCAATTTCCTGCTCGGCAACGGGCTTGCCTTGCATAAATTTGCGTAACTTATCTAAATCTTTATATGCGTAAAATGCAATGCACTGGCCTTCGCCACCATCGCGACCTCCGCGTCCCGTTTCTTGATAATACCCTTCTAAACTTTTTGGCATGTCGTAGTGCAACACATAGCGCACATCGGGTTTGTCAATGCCCATCCCGAAAGCAATTGTGGCTACAATCACTTCTACTTTTTCCATAAGGAAACTATCCTGATTATCACTTCGTTGGGCTGAATCCATACCTGCATGATATGGTAGCACCGAAACGCCATTCATCTTTAGAGTTTCCGATAATTCTTCCACTTTCTTGCGGCTCAAACAGTAAATAATTCCTGATTTGCCAGCCTGAGAGCGGATATATTTTATAATGTCTTTGTCTACAGTGTTCGTTTTGGGACGAACTTCGTAGTATAAATTTGCTCGATTAAACGAAGATTTAAAAACTGTAGCATTAAGCATGCCCAGATTTTTCTGTATATCGTGTTGTACTTTTGGTGTTGCAGTAGCAGTAAGCGCAATAAGTGGCGCAAAACCTATCTCATTTATTATGGGACGAATACGGCGGTACTCCGGACGAAAATCATGCCCCCACTCCGATATACAATGCGCTTCATCTACGGCATAAAACGAAATCTTTACTTGTTTTAAAAATTCGATATTTTCTTCTTTGGTCAGCGACTCGGGAGCCACATACAGTAATTTTGTTTTACCTGACACAATATCACCTTTTACTAAATCAATGGCTTGCTTTGACAACGACGAGTTGATAAAATGTGCTATACCATCTTCTTCGCTAAAATTACGCATGGCATCTACCTGATTCTTCATTAACGCAATAAGTGGCGAAATGACTATAGCAGTACCTTCCATAACCAGCGATGGGAGCTGATAACACAGTGATTTTCCTCCACCAGTAGGCATTAGCACAAAAGTGTCATTGCCATCAAGCACATTCTGAATAATCGCTTCTTGGTTTCCTTTGAAAGTATCGAAACCGAAGTTTTTTTTCAACTGCGTGGTTAATGCAGATAGTTTGGCCATATTAGTGTCTTTTGTAAAAAATGAATGCGAAAGTAGTATTTATTGTCGAAAGTAGTGCACGGAATGAATTATTTTTTTATTGTTTATTGCAAATAATCGTTAATTTTTTCCCCTGCATTCGATTCTTCCTCAGACAAAATTATAAACAGATTTCAAATATACAACATGTTTTTTAAAAAAAACTGGATATTAACCAATCAAGTTGATCAATATCCAGTTAATTTGTTTTACAATACTGATATACAGTGATTAAAATTAATAATTTAAGCAGTTTTTAATCGATGAATATTTGCTTTTTCTATTTTGCTTTGAGCGTAAGGAAGCAAAATAGTTAATTCCTTAATGTTTTTCGACGGCATTTCAAACATTTCGTCCATCATGATGGTTTCCGTGATGGAGCGTAGCCCACGAGCGCCAAGCTTAAACTCAATTGCTTTGTCCACAATATATTCCAATACCTCTTCGGTAAAAGTCAAATCAATATCATCCATTTTGAATAATTTGGTGTATTGCTTGATAATTGAATTCTTAGGTTCCGTCAGTATTCGGCGTAATGCCGTGCGATCCAGCGGTTCAAGATAAGTAAGGATAGGCAAACGACCAATAATTTCGGGAATTAAACCGAATGATTTGAGATCTTGTGGAGCAATGTATTGAAGCATGTTGTGCTTATCGAGTTGCTCTGTGCCTTTAGCTGCATTGTAGCCTACTACCCTGGTATTTAGGCGCGAAGCGATTTTTTTCTCAATACCATCAAATGCACCACCACATACAAACAAGATGTTTTGTGTGTTTACAGCTATCATTTTTTGATCGGGGTGCTTGCGTCCGCCTTGTGGTGGAACATTTACAATAGCACCTTCGAGAAGTTTCAGTAAACCTTGTTGTACCCCTTCGCCACTAACGTCGCGGGTGATACTTGGATTATCACCTTTACGCGCAATCTTATCAATTTCGTCGATAAAAACAATTCCACGTTCTGCAGCTTTCACATCGTAGTCGGCCACCTGTAGCAGGCGCGTAAGGATACTCTCGATATCCTCACCCACATAACCAGCCTCGGTTAGCACTGTGGCGTCGACAATAGCAAACGGCACGTGTAATTTCTTGGCAATGGTGCGAGCCAAAAGAGTTTTCCCGGTTCCGGTATAACCTACCATGATAATGTTCGATTTCTCAATTTCCACATCATCGCTGGTTTTTTCTTGCATCAAGCGTTTGTAGTGATTGTACACAGCTACGGAAAGAAACTTCTTTGCTTCATTCTGACCAATTACATATTCGTCGAGGTATTCTTTTATTTCAATTGGTTTTGGAAGCTGTTCTTTTTTTAAATTGGGCAATTTCGATTTGCTTAGGGTATTTTCTTTTACAATATCAGAAGCTTGCACGGCACATTCGTCACAAATGTGCGCACCCTCCATACCCATGATAAAAAAGCCGACCTGCGATTCTGGACGCCCGCAAAAGTTACATTTCTTTGTTGTTTTAGCCATATAGTTCATCCACTTGAATTTTCCTTTCGAAAAATTCAAGTTCGTTTAGTTTGTAGTTAATCTGCCTTTAAAATTCCCCTAAGAAGAAGAAAAATGGCTTTATTTTTTCTTATCGTTGAATAAAATTTTGTCGATCATGCCGTATTCCAATGCTTCTTCCGAAGTCATCCAATAGTCACGGTCTGAGTCTTTTTCGATGCGCTCGAATGGATTTTTTGAATGGTCGGCAATGATAGTGTACAATTCTTTTTTCAATTTTTGAATTTCGCGCGCAGTGATTTCAATATCCGAAGCCTGTCCTTGCGCACCACCCATTGGTTGGTGAATCATTACACGCGAGTGTTTTAAAGCCGAGCGTTTACCATCAGCACCCGCTACTAATAACACTGCACCCATCGAAGCAGCCATACCGGTACAGATAGTAGCTACGTCGGAACTGATAAATTGCATGGTGTCATAGATTCCCAATCCTGCGTAAACCGATCCACCCGGAGTATTCAGGTAAATGGAAATGTCCTTTCCCGGATCAGATGAATCTAAGTAAAGTAATTGTGCCTGAATAACATTGGCTGTATAGTCGTCTACCTGAGTTCCAAGAAAAATAATACGATCCATCATCAACCGCGAAAAAACATCCATTTGAGTAACATTCAATTGACGTTCTTCCAAGATAGAAGGAGAAATGTAGTTGCTGGTAATGTCGGCGTATTTATCCAACGCCAACCCATTCATACGTAGATGTTTGGTTGCGAAATCGCGAAAATCGTTGTTGTTCATATTTCTATTTTTTATGTTGAGCTCCTAAAATCAAAAAGACCTTTAACTATTCCCAAAAAGAAAAACAAAGATAGTTTCTATTTTGTTTATATTTTTAGCAGTTAAAAGCCCTTTCGGCAAATATTTCGAAGCAAAATTACTTAGCTTCGAACATTTTGTTGAATTCGTCCACTGAAACTTCTTTCGTTTCAAGTTTAACCGTAGCTTTTACTGCTGCAAATACTTTTTCTTCGGCTACTTTTTCGATAATATTTTTAAGGGTGTCTTCTTTTTTCAACATGTCTTTAGCATAGTTGGCAATAATTTCGTCGTCCATGCCAATCATTCCATATTGAGCAAATTGCGCTTTTGCCATTTTCTTGGCAAATTCTTCAACATCTTCTTTCTCCACTTTTATGCCGTTAGCTTTCGCCAATTTGTCTTTCACCAAATGCCAGGTTAAGTCTGCAATCATTTTATAATAATCTTCATCCAATTTTCCGGCGGTCAGATTTTCGTTCGAAGACAATACCCAACGTTTCAAGAAAGTATCTGGGAAAGAAAGGTTGCTGTATTTTGCAATCAGCATTTCTTGTGCGTCAACACCAAATTTATATTCGCTGTCTGCAGTCAGATTTTGCTGAATATTTTCTTTGATTTTTGCACGAAATTCTTCTACACTTGCTACAACGCCTTCACCATATACTTTATCGAATAATTCTTGATCAATTTCAGATTCGTGGTAACGGGTAATGCTTTCAATTTTTAATTGGAAATCAGCATCGATGCCTTTCGCTTCATCTTTCGAAATTTTCAATAAAGAGCTGATTTCAGCCTCTTCAACATAAGCTTTAGCTGGGTTGAAAGTGATTAAATCTCCTTTTTTTGCTCCTGCAAAAAGTGCTTTTTGGTCAGCATCTTTCATGTAAGCAATGGTCATAGTAGCGTCTTGAACTTTAATACCATCTTCGTTTACTTTGCCGTTTGCCATTTCAAGCAATTCGCCTTTCAACATATCTTTTTCTTCAACAGTGTCTTCCTGAATATATTTACCGTAACGACCGGTGTATGATTTAACCTGATTGTCAATCATTTCTTCGCTAACGGTAATGTTGTAGAAGGCTACTTTATCTTTTTTTGTCAATTCTACATCAAATTCAGGAGCAATACCCAAATCGAAAACAAATTCGAAAACTTCCTGACTCTCAAAGTCAATTTGTTTTTGTTCTGTTTGGTTTGGAAGTGGCTCACCAAGTATATTGATATTATTGTCGCGAATGTAACCATACAAACCATCAGAAACCAATTTGTTGATTTCCTCGGCCAATACAGCTTTTCCGTACATTTTTTTTACTAAACCCACCGGCACCATGCCTGGGCGGAAGCCTGGGATGTTTGCTTTTTTGCGGTAATCGCGTAAAGTTTTGTCCACTTTTTCGGCGTAATCTACTTTTTCAATGCTTAATGTAACCATTGCATTGCTCTGATCGAGGTCTTTTCTGACAATATTCATAAATATAATAATCTAGTAATTTGCTGATATTTATCTTTTTGTAATGGGGTGCAAAGGTACGAAAAAAAGATAAACACAAAGCAATTTAAATGAAAAAAAATGCTAACGCTTTAATTTTGAATGTCAAGGAATTAATAATTATTTCTGTTCTAGCATACGATGTAAACAAAAAAGAAGTGAACCACTAACGATTCACTTCTTTTTTTGATATTTCAAATGGTTTTTTATGTTATAACATATAGACCAGATTCATTGTAAAAACTTTGTTTTTGAATGAGCTACTGCTGTTGGTCGTGCTTTTTATGCCATTGCTCCAAGTGCCGCCTAGTTGAATTTTTCTAAAAAGTTCAACACCTGCACCAAAACTGTAGCCATAATCCACTCTATCGGCAAAGGTTTTGTAGGCTTCTTTATCTGTAGTACTGGTGCTTTCGGTAACGGTTGAGCCATTTAATGCACAGCCTCCGTAAACACCTCCAAAACCGTATATTCCAACCAGCCCTACCAGCAAATGATAACGTAAATTGAGTGGTACTTCCAGGTAGTTTATTTCCTTGTAGCCGTTACGCAACCCGTTATTTACATTTATGCTGTCGAAATGGAAGCTACTCCCCTTCTGAGAAAGCAACGCACCTATTTCTACGCCCAGTCCGGTTTTCTTTGGCATTGCCTGATAAACCAGCCCGATTTGATACCCTGTTAAATTAGTAGAGCTAAAGCTTGCAGCAACATCAGATTGCTGAAAAGACCTTATTTCATTGGCCATATTCAAACCGGCTTTTATACCCAATTGAGCAAATGTACCGACTGAACAAAGTAATGCCATGAGCATTAAGAAGTTTTTTCTTTTCATTCTATAAAGAAATTAAATTTGACGTGTCAGGTGTCATTTCTAAACAAACAACTTTTATGCCAATGATAAATTATTTACGGGTCATACGTTTACGTTCATTTTCATCAAGATAGATTTTACGTAGTCTGAAAGTCACCGGAGTGATTTCAACGTATTCATCTTCTTTGATATATTCCAATGCTTCTTCCAAACTGAAAACGATAGGTGGAATAAGTTTTGCTTTGTCATCCGCACCAGAGGCACGCATGTTGGTAAGTTTCTTTGGTTTAGTAACGTTTACAACCATATCACCGTCTTTTGAACTTTCACCTACCACTTGACCAGCATAAATCTCGTCTTGTGGAAATACGAAGAAGCGACCACGATCTTGTAGTTTATCTAACGAATAAGAAAATGCTTTTCCACCTTCCATAGCAATGATAGAACCATTAGTTCGTTTTTCGATATGTCCTTTATACGGTTGATATTCAAGAAAACGGTGCGACATAATTGCTTCACCTGCTGATGAAGTAAGTACAGCGTTACGCAATCCGATGATTCCACGTGAAGGAATTGTGAATTCTAACTGAATACGGTCGTTAACCACTTCCATACTTAGCATTTCACCTTTGCGGATCGCTACCATTTCAATCACTTTACCCGAACAGTCTTCTGGCAAGTTGATAGTCAGTTGTTCAATAGGTTCACAACGAACACCATCAATTTCTTTAAAAATTACTTGTGGCTGACCTACCTGAAGTTCGTAACCTTCGCGACGCATCGTTTCAATCAATACCGACAAGTGAAGTACACCACGTCCATAAACGTTCCATACATCCGATGCAGGATCTTTTTCTACACGCAATGCAAGGTTTTTGTCTAACTCTTTAGTTAAACGGTCTTGGATATGCCGTGACGTGACATATTTTCCTTCTTTTCCAAAAAACGGAGAGTTATTGATAGTAAATACCATACTCATTGTTGGTTCGTCGATAGCTATCGGCACCAGTGGTTCCGGGTTTTGCAAGTCGGCAATTGAATCGCCGATATCAAATCCTTCGATACCTACCAAAGCACAAATATCTCCCGATCTAACCTCGGTAGCACGCGTACGACCCAATCCGGTGAAGGTATGTAATTCTTTGATACGCGATTTGATTGGAGTTCCATCTCTTTTTACAAGATTCACATCCATACCTTCGCGCAATGTTCCGCGATGAAGACGTCCTACAGCAATACGACCTACATAGGATGAATAGTCTAGCGAGGTAATCAACATTTGTGGAGTACCCTCAATGTATTCAGGACCCGGTATATATTTAATGATAGCATCCAATAAAGGTATAATACTATCGGTTTGTTCTTTCCAGTCTTCAGACATCCAGTTATTCTTAGCAGAACCGTAGATGGTGTGAAAGTTTAATTGTGTTTCTGTAGCGTTCAAGTTAAACATTAGGTCAAAAACAGCCTCGTGAACTTCGTCGGGGCGGCAATTTTGTTTGTCAACTTTATTTACAACCACAATAGGAAGCAGTCCCATTTGAATAGCTTTTTGCAGTACAAAACGAGTTTGAGGCATAGGACCTTCGAAGGCATCTACCAACAATAAGACACCGTCGGCCATGTTCAAGACACGTTCTACCTCACCACCAAAGTCCGAGTGACCCGGAGTATCAATGATGTTGATCTTGTATCCCAGATAATCGATGGATACATTCTTTGCTAATATGGTGATACCCCTTTCGCGTTCGAGGTCATTATTATCCATGATTAACTCGCCAGCGTTTTCGTTTTCGCGGAACAGGTGTCCAGCTAATAACATCTTGTCTACCAAGGTTGTTTTTCCGTGGTCAACGTGGGCAATAATAGCTATGTTTCTAATTTTTTGCATGTAATACAATCTTTTTTTTTGAGGGTGCAAAGTTAGTCAAAATAATTCAATATTCATTTTATTTCGGAAATGAACTGAATATTAGGTAGTAAAGTAGCATTTTTTGAAGTTGTTATTATATTGTTTTATTCTTATTGTAGTAAAAAAAGAGCGCATTATTTTTGTGTGATAAAAAAATAATAGTACTTTTGCAGTCCAATTTTAGCGTAATCTCTGACAGAATTAGAATGGACTGTGAATATTGCGCATATTATTAAAAATAAAAAAATCAATAATGGACTTAATTAAAATTGCAGAACAAGCATTTCTTGTTAACAAAACGCACCCTGCTTTCAAAGCTGGTGACACTGTTACGGTAGCATACCGTATTATTGAGGGAACTAAAGAACGTATTCAAGAGTTTCGTGGTGACGTAATCAAAATCGTTGGTCACGAAGGCAGAAAACGTTTTACTGTTCGTAAAATTTCAAGTAACATTGGAGTTGAACGTATTTTCCCATTAGATTCACCATTTATCGAAAGCATTACTGTAAACAAACATGGTAAAGTTCGCCGCGCTAAATTGTACTATTTACGTGCTCTTACCGGTAAAAAAGCAAGAATCAAAGAAAGACGCGTATAATTACTGTCTTCTACGAAGAAATAAGAAAAGAGAAATCCAAGCGGGTTTCTCTTTTTTTTTGTACTGGCAAACGAGAAAAAGTTAATTTACAAATATTCCAAAAAAAGAGTATCTTTGCATTTCGATTGTTTTTGCATGGTTTTTTGAGAATAAGTTCAAAATAGTAAATAATAATAAAAAGATAGATATGGGTTTAGTAGCCGATACCGGTAAGTATATTTTATTAATGAAGCGGGTTTTTGTTGCACCCGATAGAGGAAGAATGTTTTTCCGTCAGTTTCCCAAAGAACTCGAAAAACTGGGTTTGCAGTCTTTGCCAATTGTAGCTATTATATCCGTGTTTATTGGATTTATTATGACTATGCAAACCAAGCTAAACACCACAAGTCCCTTGCTGCCCGTTTACACTACAGGATTGGTAACACGAGACACCTTACTGCTTGAGTTTTCGTCAACTATATTGTGTTTGATTCTGGCAGGGAAAGTGGGTTCTAATATCGCTTCCGAAATAGGCACAATGCGCATCACCGAACAGATTGACGCGTTGGAAATTATGGGAGTGAATTCGGCTAACTACCTGATACTTCCTAAAATTGTTGCCTTTGTGGTAATGATGCCTTTTCTGGTTATTTTCAGTATGGCTTTGGGGATATTTGGAGGGTATTTTGTAGGTGTACTTACCACCATTATGACTACGGGTGATTATCTGGTCGGAATTAAATTTGCATTTGTGCCGTATTACGTTTTCTATTCATTGGTTAAGTCAATGATCTTTGCATTTCTTATTTCTTCTGTGGCAGCATTTTATGGTTACTATTCATACGGAGGCGCCCTCGACGTAGGTAAATCGAGCACCAATGCTGTTGTAAACGGAAGTATTCTGATTCTGTTTTTCAATATTCTGATCACCAAAATTATGTTGAACTAATGGTTCGCACCGCTTAGACAGAAAATAAAATGATTGAAGTAAAAAATATAGAGAAATCGTTTGAAAACAACCATGTATTGAAAAACGTGTCGGCTGTTTTCGAAACCGGAAAAACCAATATGATTATTGGTGCAAGCGGTTCCGGAAAAACGGTACTGATGAAAAGTATTATTGGCCTACATCGTATTGATAGCGGTCGCATTGAGTATGATGGACGTAACCTGCCCGATATGAAAATGACAGAAATACGTATCTTACGTCGTGAGGTAGGCATGCTATTTCAAGGCTCGGCACTTTTCGATTCGCTGACAGTGTTGGAAAACGTAATATATCCACTCGAAATGTTTTCGCCAAGCACGAAAGAGGAAATGATGGAACGCGCTCGTTTTTGTCTAAAACATGTGAATCTTGAAGAAAAAGCTTTTAGCTTAGCACCTTCAGAAATTAGTGGCGGTATGCAAAAACGTGTGGCCATTGCAAGAGCTATTGCATTGCAGCCCAAATACTTGTTTTGTGATGAGCCCAACTCAGGTCTTGATCCTAAAACATCGCTCGTTATTGATCAATTGATACATGAGGTGACGCACGAGTTTGACATTACAACTATTATCAACTCGCACGATATGAACTCTGTAATGGAGATTGGAGAGAATGTTATTTTTATTGAAAAGGGAGAAAAAGCCTGGCAAGGGAACAAAGATGATATTTTTCATGTTGATAATGAAGCGCTTAATAATTTTGTTTTTGCCTCAGAACTATTTAAAAAAGTAAAAAAGACTAATCAGTGAAAGGAGTATTCCACCAACTTTAGTGAGTGGTAATTTTTTCAGTAGGTAAGTATCTGATGACAACTTAAAAAATAATTATTTGCGGATGAAAATAATTTCTTATAATGTAAACGGTATTAGAGCCGCTCTCCAAAAGAATTTTACCGAATGGCTTACTGATGAGAATCCGGATGTACTTTGCTTGCAAGAGACGAAAGCCCAGCCCGACCAAATAGACACTATGATATTTGCCGAAATGGGATACACTTCTTATCTGCATTCGGCCGAGAAAAAAGGATATAGTGGTGTGGCCATTATTACCAAACAAGCTCCGGATAAAGTAGTTATTGGAATGGAGGTTCCGCTGTACGACGGCGAGGGACGTGTCATCCGTGCCGATTTTGGTGATGTAACTGTTGTTTGCGTGTATATTCCTTCGGGCTCATCAGGCGATTTGCGTCAGGCTTTTAAAATGGAGTTTCTGAAGGCTTTTGCCATATATATTGCTAATCTTCGTAAAACAAGATCCAATATTGTAGTTTGTGGCGATTATAATATCTGTCATAAACCAGTTGATATCAATCATCCAGAGCGTCAAAACGGTGTATCGGGATTTTTGCCCGAAGAGCGCGCCTGGCTGGATGAGCTGGAAGCAAGTGGTATGGTGGATTCGTTTCGCGTGTTTGACCAAAATGCGAATAAATACAGTTGGTGGAGTTACCGGGGAGGAGCGCGATTTAGAAATGCCGGATGGCGAATTGACTATCATTGGGTGAGTGAGCCCCTGCGCAATAGGTTAGCTTCAGCAGCTATACTTGATGGTGCTGTTCACTCCGATCATTGCCCTGTAGTAGTAGAACTTAGCTAATTACAGCGATTTTCTTCTAAATGCCTTTTTTTAATGATAAAAAACAATAAATCTTGTGCAAAGAAGCAGCAGAAACGAAAAATAAATTTAACTTTGTCCTTTCAAAAAAAATAACCCCTATCAATATGAAGTCCTATTTTCTTAAATTCAGTTGTCTATTTTTTGTTGTTGTGGCTTTATCTGCATGTTCAAATACAAACGATACTGTTGTTACCAGTTCAACAAATCCTCGCATTTCTTCGTTTTCTTTGGCTGGAAACGACTCAATAACCAAAGCGGCTTTTAAGATTAATGCTGATAGTATAACTATCGAAAACGTAGATTCATTGCCATTTGGAACTCTTATCAACAAGGCTATTCCAAAGCTTACGTTTGTGAGCAGTGTCGGAGCACTTTATTATTTAAATGGATCAACAACCGGTAAGTTGGTAACGGGAAAGGATACTGTAGATTTTAACTCCCCGGTAAAGATCAAAAATACAGCGTCTGACAATTCAACCATTAAAGAGTATAACATTAAAGTGAACGTTCATAAGGTGGAACCAAAATTATACGTTTGGAGTCTGTTGAATAATATAGTGGGAGCATCTAACCCGACCAGTCAGAAAGCTATTTACTTTAATAGCAAACTTTTATATTACTCAAATGAAGCAGGCACCATCCATTTATACACTTCAACCGCTGGAGCAACATGGGCTGAAGCAACGACCCTAAGTGGGTTGCCTGCCAATGCAACGATGGCAAACATGGTGCAATTTAACGGGAAATTGCATTATACTCAGAATGGTGTGAAGATATATTCGTCTACCGATGGAGTAAGCTGGACAAGTGTTGATTTTACTTCGGAGAATTACACATTTAAAACGTTGTTGTTCTCGCTAAACGGAAATATATGGGCTATTACCCAATCGAAAGTAGATCAAAAATATCGTTTTGCAAGCTCTGTTAATGGGTCTACATGGTTGATAAAAAATGAATTGCCAGCTAACTTCCCAATAACTGATTTTGCAGCACTTTCGTTTACGTCGCGTGTAGGCAGTAGGCCAAAAGCTATTATCATTGGTGGAAAAGACAAGTTAGGTAATGTATTAAATACTAACTGGAATACAGAGGATGGGACCTATTGGGTAGATTTCAATGAAAATTCCGGACATAGCAAATCCTTAGATACACTGGCATTGGGTGCCTCACTTGTTGCTTACGATAGCAAATTATTGGTGTTTGGGACTAAAAAAGATGATAACACAACTCAATATAAAGTGTCGCTAGACGAAGGATTAACATGGAAAGCTACTGATAATAAGTATAATTCATTGCCTGTAAGTTTTCAGTTTAGAAATTATTCTTCGGTGGTGCTAAATAATTCAAACCGTATTTACATTATCGGCGGCAAAACCAATACCACGATTTTTTCAGATGTGTGGACAGGAAAATTAAACAGTCTAAGTTTTATAAAACAATAGTCTGATAGAATGAAAGTTGAGAAAGTGATTTTGTGCGCAAGATCACTTTCTTTGTTTAAAATCATTCACGATTGAAATTTTTGTTTACTTTTGCACTTTCAAAAAAACAAAACAGCAATGAATAAAAAAACTCAAAATACAAATTCAACCTTTCGCTTCCGTCGGTGGAGTCGGTTGAACTACGCTGTATTTTGTAGTTTGTCCTGCTGCGTATCTATAGGTGCACTGGCTGTTTCTGTTTCCGACAAAACCCTCCAAAAGTCTGAAAAGATTCCGATGGTTGGCGTTTATTTATCTGTTTCTAAAACAGATGGTGCTGAGAATGACCCCGCCGAGGATGGAATGGAAACAGGCTTGCAACAGGCCATTATTGTATTTTTATCTGAAATGTCATCGGACAGTGCTGCAGCGCTTTGTCTGACTACATCATATATTATTAACTGTAACGGTTGAAGTGGATTTTCCATTTCAACCGTTTTTTATTTTACAAAAATGAAAAAAAATATTCTAATTTTCTCGTTCTCACTTTTATTTTGCTTTCCAACACTTTTTGCGCAGCAAAAAAAAGATTCAACATCGGTAAACCTTTCGGATGTGGAAGTAAATGCAACCCGTAATAAATTGTATTCGGAAATGGGTCGCATCCTTACCATTATTGATAAAACTGAAATTACACGTTCGTCGGTTCAAAGTATCGACCAATTATTAGATTATGTTGCGGGCGTAGACATTCGTCAGCGTGGGACGAACGGTACGCAAGCCGATATAAGTATTCGCGGCGGTTCGTTCGACCAAGTACTGATTTTGCTAAACGGTGTAAATATTACCGACCCGCAAACTGGACACTTTAATCTGGACATTCCTTTAAACATATCCGATGTAAGTAGAATTGAAATATTGCAGGGTTCGTCAGCTCGTGTGCTTGGTCCAAATGCATTTAGCGGTGCAATAAATATTGTGACTGAAAGTTCCGCAAAAAAAGCGTTGAGTGTAGAATTGACTGGTGGTAGTTATAATACATTTGGTGAGTCAGTTGCCGGAAACTTTGGAACAAGTAAATTCCACACTTTTGCGTCGCTTAATCACAAGAGCAGTACAGGCTACCTTGCTAATACAGACTTCAACTTAACCAATGCATTTATTCAGTCGACTTTAAATACCCTTAATGCCGGTAAATTTGATTTGCAACTGGCAGCTCAATTGAAAGATTTTGGAGAGAATGGATTTTACTCGCTGAAGTATGCCAATCAAAGGGAAAATACCAAAACCTACTTTAGCTCACTGGACTGGTCTTTTTCCAAAGGTAAATTTGTGTTCGATGCTCAGGCTAGTTGGAGACGCCATCACGACAGATATGAGCTGGATCACAGTTCGGTTGCCGGATACAAATACCACATGACTGACATTGCAGGCGGGAAGTTATCAGCAAGCTATTTGTCGGCTGCTGGAAAAACAACCTTGGGTTTCAATTTGAGAAATGAACATATCTATAGCACTGCATTGGGGAACGCTATGTTGAACCCAGATTCATTGGCTATTCCTTATGAAACAAATAAATTCTTCAAGAAATCGTACAATCGAATCATCTATTCCGGAATGATTGACCACTCTGTAAATATCGGCAAATGGTATTTGTCGGCAGGAGTTGCCACGAGTTATAGTGCCGATTTTAAATCGACAACCTATGGCGGTATCGATTTCGGTTATTTTATAACCGATGATGTGAAAGTTTATGCGTCTGCTAATTCTGCTACCCGATTGCCTACATTTACCGATTTGTTTTTTGTGAATCCAGTACAACAAGGAAATCCGTTACTTAAACCCGAGCAATCTCAAACCTTTGAAATTGGTACTAAAATAAATCAATCGCAATGGAGCTTAAATGCAGATATTTATTATCGTATGGGAAAAAATGTGATTGATTGGGTGAAACTAACTTCTTCTTCTGCAAAATATGAGTCAATGAACTTATCTAGTGTAAATGCTTTGGGAGGTGATATTACTGCTGAATATCGTTTTAAGGAATTATTCGTAAAAAAAGTATCTGTCGCTTATTCGTTTTTGACGCTCGATAAGGCTGCTGTAGGATTTGATTCAAAATATGCATTGGACTATTTGAAACACAAGCTGACGCTTACTTTTGATCACTCTATCTTCGGAAAATTAAGTGCCTCATGGAAATTAGCTTATCAAGATCGTTCCGGCAGTTATGATGCGAATACCGTGATTGGTAAATCGGCTATCACGACTAATTATTCTCCTTATTTTTTACTCGATGGTCGTTTGCTATGGTCGGCTAAGAAGTTTGATATTTTTGCCGATATCAATAATATCATAGATGCAAACTATGCCGATTATGGAGGACTGGCTCAGCCTGGCAGAAATGTAAATATAGGTATTCGATTGAATCTGAATTAAAATAGAAAAGCACGCTTATGTGGTTATAATCTTTCTTTTTTATGAATTTATATTCAAATATTTACACAGATAATTTGAAAAAAACAGTAATTTTGCCCAGTTTTATATTTAATCCCTAAAAAAAGAAAGTTTCAACTCAATATGAAAATCATCAATCTTTCAGATAACAATTCTGTATTAAAGCATTATATCAAAGAAATTCGTTCGGTAAAAATCCAAAAAGACTCCATGCGTTTCCGTCGGAATATGGAACGTATTGGCGAGATAATGGCCTATGAAATGAGTAAAACCATGCGCTACAAAGGCGAGGAAGTGAAAACCCCGCTAGGTGTAGCACATGCCGATGTGATTGATGAAAAAATTGTGATTTCAACTATTCTGCGTGCCGGACTGCCTTTTCATCAAGGATTTTTGAGCTACTTCGATGCGGCTGAAAATGCTTTTGTGTCGGCTTATAGAAAGTACAAAGATGCACTGAAATTTGATATTTTTATCGAATACATAGCTTCTCCAAATTTAGATGGTAAAACACTGATAATTACCGATCCAATGCTGGCAACTGGTAGCTCGATGGAATTGGCCTATGGTGCATTGCTTACCAAAGGGAAACCTGCTCACATTCATATCGCAACCGTTATTGCAAGTCAGCAAGCCATTGATTATGTGGCAGCACATTTTCCCGAAGCTAAAACTACTATTTGGGCCGCAACCATTGATCCGGAGTTGAACGAACATTCATACATTATTCCGGGAATTGGCGATGCAGGCGATTTGGCTTACGGCGAGAAATTGTAAGATTAGAATACATCCCGTGTTAAACATAAGAGGATGATCAAAATGGTCATCCTCTTATGTTTAACTTTTCTTTCGGAATTCGGTTTCTTGCACTTACTTTTTGTAATATTTCATTGCTCCAGGCAATAATTCCTTCAACTTTGCAATGCGATTGGCGTCCGAAGGGTGCGTGCTCATAAATTCGGCAGCGTTGTTAGTACTGTTTGCTGCCATGCGTTCCCAAAATTCAACTGCTTTTGAAGGGTCGTAACCTGCAATTGCAAGAAAAATCAAACCCATTTGGTCTGCCTCATATTCATGTTTGCGTGAGTAAGGTAACATCACACCGTATTGAGCACCAAGTCCGTACAACGAGTTAACTCCTGCACGGGCTATCTCAGATTTTTTTGAAACAAGTAAACTCGCAAGTGAGCCGCCATACTGTACTAACAATTGTTGACTTAGGCGTTCGGCACTGTGCTTGGCTATAGCGTGAGCTATCTCATGCCCCATAACTACTGCTAATCCGGTTTCATCTTTGGTGATGGGTAAAATCCCATCAAAAACAGCTACTTTGCCACCCGGCATACAGAATGCGTTCACTTGTTTATCTTTGACTAGATTGAACTCCCAAGCTAGGTTAGCTACATCTGCTGCATATCCATTAGCTTTCATGTATGTTTCTACTACTGCCGACATTTTTGCACCAACTTTTTTTACCAATGCAGTATTTACCTTGTCGATAGATGGTGGTACAGAATCTACAAACTGTTTGTAACTTTGCAAGCTCATTGCCACCACGTCCGACTCAGGGATTAATAGCAATTGTTTTCGGCCGGTAAGCATTACACTCGAACAAGATGCCAAAATACAGGCAAGTAATAATAATGACAATAATTTTTTCATGAATGTATAATTTTATCTTTGAAATTCTGTTTTGTAACTAACAATAATTTATCTTTGCAAAGATAAATATTCGTTCTTATATTTGAACAATGACAACTAGATTTTAAACAAGTGTATAAGCTTATTTGCTTAAAACATTCAATTGACATTAAATTATGATATTGATAACTATATTTCGTCATTACTGGAAATCCATTTTTATAGTGGTTTTCATACAATATCTTTCATTTGCCTCTCCCTCAACATTTAAGAGCATACCAACATTTGAAATTCCCAATTTAGACAAACTGGTTCATTTTCTTATGTTCGCAGGCCTGACGGCAACTTTAATTTGGGACTTTAAAGGGTACAAATACTCTAACAGCAATTTTCAGTTTTTTGTTCTTGTATGTATTCTTTTCCCCATTTTTTTTGGCGGATTGATAGAAATTCTTCAAAGTGTTTACTTTGCCCCTCGAACCGGAGATTGGTACGACTGGTTGTGCGATATGGCTGGAGTGCTAGCTGCGTGGTGGGTACTGCAATGGATGGTGCCAAGGATATTAAGGAAGTGTCTTAAATAATAATTATTTACCTATGTTGTATATCACCTTATGTTTGATGAGAACTTGAAATATAAAATAGGCATAACGCTTATAAAAGGTATTGGCAACATGTTGGCCAAGAATCTTATTGCCTATGTAGGAAGTGTAGAAGGCGTTTTTCATGAAAAGCAAATTGCACTTTCCAAAATTCCTGGAATTGGCGAAATGCTTTCAAAAGAAATCGTATCGCAGAACGTGTTGGCTCGGGCTGAAGAGGAAATTGAATTTATTGTAAAAAATAAGATTCAAACCTATTATTATACCGATCGCGATTATCCGTTCCGGCTTAAAGAGTGTCCTGATTCGCCGTTGATGCTTTTTAGCAAAGGAAATTGTGATTTAAACAATGGAAAATTTGTTGGCATTGTTGGCACTCGTAATGCAACGGAGGTAGGGAGAGAAAATTGTAGAAAGCTCATTTATGAGTTGGCCACTGCGCAGCCCAATATAATAATTGTAAGCGGAATGGCTTATGGGATAGATATTTGCTCGCACAAGGCAGCACTTGATGCCGGGCTTGCAACGATAGGGGTTGTTGGTCATGGATTGGATCGGCTTTATCCTGCTGCTCATCGCCCAACGGCGGTGAAGATGATGCCAAATGGTGCGTTATTGACAGAGTATTTAAGTCAGACAAATCCCGATCGTCAAAATTTTGTGCAACGAAACCGCATCATTGCTGGTTTGAGCGACGCCATTGTGGTGGTTGAATCGGCTGCAAAGGGAGGTGCATTGATAACTGCCGAAGTGGGAAATGATTATAATCGTGATGTGTTTGCCTTTCCTGGCAGAGTTGATGACGAATGGTCGGTGGGCTGTAATGCTTTAATAAAAAATAATAAAGCATCGTTGATTGGATCGGGCGATGACATTTTACGGTTTATGAATTGGGAAAAGCAAGATGTAGTAGCCTCACCAATCGTTCAAACAGCTTTGTTTCTCGATTTGTCGGATGAAGAAATGGAAATTGTTTCCATGCTCCGTCAACATACAGAAGGCATTCAGCTTAATGAATTGTCTATTCAATTGGCAAAACCAATTAGTAAATTATCCTCACAATTACTCGAAATGGAGTTTAAAGGCTTGGTGAAATGTTTGCCAGGCAGTATCTATAGAATTGTAAAATAAAAACCCACTAACCCCCGAGGTGGAATAATTAGTGTGGAAAGATTAGATTTGGGAATGAATGAAGTAATTAAAACTCCTCCCCTTTGGGGAGGTTGGGAGGGGCTATGTATTCTAAAGAAGAGTTAAAACAATTAAAGAAAGAGTTTTGGGAAGGATTTGGCACCTTTTGCAGCGAAATTCCAGCGTTAAAGCGTCGTAAGAGCAAGTTTATGCTTTACAATACCAAGATGAAAGGAGTGGAATTGAAGTTTGATGCTACACGCGATGGAGCTTTTGTTATTTTGGAAATAAACCATTCGGGAGAGGCCTTGCGACTAGAAAAGTACGAGCAATTTGAACAATATAAATCAATTATTGAAAAACAATTTCCGGATGGTTTAATTTGGGATTTTGCTTATGTCCGTGAATGTGGTACAGAGGTTTGCCGTATTTACACAAAAAAGAATGGTATCGACCTGCATCGCCGGATACAATGGATGGAATTTTACCAATTTATGTCCACTGAAATGTTGAAATTAGAACGTGCATTTAAGACCGTAAAAGAGGCAATAGAGTAAAAAGTTTAGGAGAAGTGATGGTCTTCGAAATAAAACAGTTTCTCGGTAAAATGTACATAAATAGCTTTTATATATACATATTTAAGTCTATTTCTGTATCAACTTATTAAATTTAGTTTACGTTCAAAATCAATCAAGCATTTGCATTGATAAAACAACTTTTTTGCGTAATTTTGTACCCCATAAATAAACGTATAAAGGAAAATGGAAAAAAAGCAAATAAAAAGAGCCTTAGTTTCTGTTTATCACAAAGATAAACTGGATGTAATCATAAAAAAGCTTCATGCTGAAGGAGTTGAATTTATCTCAACCGGAGGTACGCAATCATTTATCGAATCGCTTAATATTCCATGCCAAGCTGTTGAAGACCTTACTGGCTATCCTTCTATACTCGGCGGACGCGTTAAAACGCTTCACCCTAAAATTTTTGGCGGTATTCTTACTCGTCGTGATTTAGAATTAGACAAAGCTCAAATTGCTGAATACCAAATTCCTGAAATAGATTTAGTTATTGTAGATTTATATCCTTTCGAGGCTACTGTAGCTGCCGGAGCTGATGAATCAACGACTATCGAAAAAATAGATATTGGTGGTATTTCACTAATTCGCGCAGCGGCTAAAAACTACAACGATGTAATTATCGTTGCCTCACAAGATCAATACGACCAATTATTAGAAATGATAACAGCAAGTGGAGCTGTTTCTTCGCTCGAAGAACGCCGTTGGTTTGCAAAAGAAGCATTCGCCGTTTCTTCTCACTACGATTCAGCTATTTTCAATCACTTCGATGGCAATGAAGAAAGTGGTTTCCGTCAAAGTGCCAATGATGCAAAAGTGCTTCGCTACGGCGAAAATCCACATCAACGTGGCGTTTTCTTTGGCAAATTCGAAGATATGTTCGAACAATTGCAAGGCAAAGAAATTTCATACAATAACTTACTCGACATCGATGCCTCTGTAAGTTTAATCAACGATTTCGACGATATTACATTTGCTATTCTTAAACATAATAACGCTTGCGGTATTGCTTCTCGTCCTGTATTGGTAGATGCGTGGAATGCTGCTTTAGCTGCCGATCCAGTTTCAGCATTTGGTGGTGTGTTGATTACCAACGCTATTATTGATAAAGCTACAGCTGAGGAAATGAACAAAATCTTCTTCGAAGTAGTTATTGCTCCTGATTACGATTTGGAAGCTATTGAGATTTTGAGTCAAAAGAAAAACCGCATTATTTTGATTTTGAAAGAAGCAAAATCGAAAGGAAAACAATTCCGATCATTGCTTAACGGTGTATTAATGCAAGATCAGGATTCTAAAACCGAAACAGCTGACGAGTTGACCGTAATCACTGAAAAGGCTCCAAATGAACAGGAAATTGAAGATTTACTTTTTGCAAATAAAATTGTAAAACACTCAAAATCGAATGCAATTGTTTTGGCTAAAAACAAACAATTGTGTGCTAGTGGCGTAGGTCAAACATCGCGTGTTGATGCATTGACACACGCTATCGAAAAAGCGGATTCGTTCAAAATAGATTTAACGGGTGCGGTTATGGCTTCGGATGCATTTTTTCCATTCCCAGACTGTGTTCAGATTGCGTTCGAAGCAGGTGTTACAGCTATCATTCAGCCGGGTGGCTCGATAAACGACAAACTATCAGTAGCGTCGTGTAACCAAAATGGTGTGGCAATGGTTACAACCGGGTTCCGTCATTTCAAACACTAATTCATATATAACTAATTAGTTATATATTACAAAGTACAAGACAAAATAATTCATCAACGACCTGCAACTGTCGACCGTTGACATAAGACTAAAAACAATGGGACTATTTTCATTTACTCAAGAAATAGCTATCGATTTAGGTACAGCCAATACCATTATCATTCATAATGATAAAATTGTGGTGGACGAACCTTCGGTAGTAGCGTTGGACAAACGTACGGATAAATTAATTGCTATCGGAGAAAAAGCTCGCCAAATGCAAGGAAAAGAAAACGAAGGTATTCGTACCGTTCGTCCTTTGCGCGACGGAGTTATTGCCGACTTTTATGCTGCTGAATTAATGATTCGTGGCATGATTAAGATGATTCCAACTAAAAATCACCTGTTCTCTCCTACTTTAAAAATGGTGGTTTGTATTCCTTCGGGAAGTACTGAGGTAGAAATTCGTGCGGTTCGTGACTCGTCGGAGCATGCTGGTGGACGCGAAGTGTACATGATTTATGAACCAATGGCAGCAGCTATCGGTATCGGTCTTGATGTGGAAGCTCCCAACGGATGTATGATTGTTGATATCGGTGGTGGTACTACCGAGATTGCAGTAATTTCACTTGGTGGTATTGTATCCAATAAATCTATTCGTATTGCAGGCGATGACCTTACTTTGGACATCGTAGAATATATGGGACGTATGCACAATATCAAAGTAGGTGAACGTACTGCTGAGATGATTAAAATCAATGTGGGTGCAGCCTTGACCGATTTGGAAGATGCCCCTGAAGATTTTATTGTTCATGGACCAAACCGTATGACTGCGTTGCCTATGCAGGTTCCCGTTTCCTATCAGGAAATTGCCCACTGTCTAGAAAAATCGATTTCTAAAATTGAATCGGCTATTCTTAGTGCGTTGGAGCAAACTCCTCCTGAGTTGTATGCAGACATTGTGATGGGTGGTATTTATCTTGCTGGGGGTGGTGCGTTGCTTCGTGGCTTAGACAAGCGTTTGACCGATAAATTGAATATCCAGTTCCACATTGCCGAAGATCCATTGCGTGCCGTGGCTCGTGGTACCGGTATTGCACTTAAAAACGTAGATAAATTCTCGTTCTTAATACGATAATAAAATAGTTTTTTTCAGGCCAATGCGTGTTTGTTATTGGCCTGAAAAATTGTATAACAGTATTATCAGACCATTTTTTTCTTGAAAGTTTGTTTTTCCCTCCAAACAACAGGCTTATCGAATTATGAATAAAGCGTTTAGAACAGCACTTCTCTTTTTCTCCGCTCAGATTTGATTAAATATGAAGAATCTTATCAATTTTTTTATTAACTATGGAGTTGTGTTTTTATTTCTACTTTTAGAAGTAATTTCTTTCACCATGATTGTAAAGAATCAAGAGTATCAACAAAGTGTGTTCCTTTCGTCGAGCAATTCTGCTGTTTCAAAAATATACGAGTGGAATAATTCAGTCTTCGAGTTCTTCAAATTAAGCGCAGCAAACGATAACCTGTCAGAAGAAAATGCTGCGTTAAAAAATCAACTTATTGATTTACAAAACAAGTTGGCTACTCTCCAAAAGCCAATGCGCGATTCTATTCAGTTTCGCATTCCTCCCGAAATGGAGTACAAATTTATTTCAGCAAAAGTCATTAATAATTCAACCAATAAACTACAAAACTACATCACTCTAAACAAAGGTTCAATTGATGGAATCAAAGTGGATATGGGTGTAATTAGCGACGAAGGAGTGGTGGGAATTGTAAAAACGGTTTCGAATAATTTTTCTGTAATCATTCCGATTCTGAATCCAAAAATTCAGATTAGTTCTAAATTTAAGCGCAACAATTATACGGGGCCACTCCTTTGGTCTGGCGAAGATAGTCGATATGCTAATTTGACGAATATTGCCCGTCACGTAGACTTGGTATTGGGTGATACATTAATTACGAGTGGCTTGACCAGCACCTTCCCCGAAGGAGTTCCGGTGGGATACATCGAAGATTTTAATATCAAAAAGAGTGATGCTTACTTTAACATTAAGGTGAAACTGTCTGTAAATTTCCAGACACTGTCGCATGTTAAGGTAATTAATTACCTAAATTATAGAGAGCAAAAAGATATCGAGAAAAAAGCCGAAGAACAATAACAATAATTGATGGTTATCAGTTAATAGTTCAGAAAGATTATAAAATATCTTCTCCAACGAACATAACTACCAACTGAGAACTATCAACTATCAATTAAAAATATGCCCACAGCACTTCAGAACATATTTCGCTTTATTTTATTGGTACTTGCTCAAGTACTGATTCTGAATAATATCCAGTTTTTAGGGTATATCAATCCGTATTTGTATATCTTATTTATCTTATCGCTACCCTATCAAACTCCCAAATGGTTTACGCTGGTTTTAGGCTTTGTGTTGGGTTTAACGATTGATATGTGTTCAAATACAATGGGAATGCACGCTTTCGCCACTGTATTTATTGCATTTCTCAGAATTGGAATCATGGAATTATTTACATCCATTGAGGATGGAAATAATCCGACTCCTTCATTTTACACTTTCGGAGTAAGTGCCTACGTAAAATATGTGGTGTTGATGGTATTTATTCATCACGCTGTTTTATTTTATCTGGAAGCGTTTTCACTCGTTCATTTTTGGATTATCACAACAAAAATCTTACTCAGTTCGGTGGTAACTATTTTACTGATTTTGGGTATTCAATCGCTTAATAAAAAATAAATAATGATTAACGATACACTTCAAAACAGAAAGACTGTGATTGCAATTATCATGAGTGCTGTTGTCCTTGTGTATATCATACGTTTATTTTCAATTCAAATTATTGAGTCGAGATACAAAGAAGGTGCTGATAGTAACGCTTTTTTGAAGAAAATACAGTTTCCTCCCCGGGGACTCATTTACGACCGAAATCATACTTTGTTGGTCTTTAATAAGCCGGCCTACGATATTGCCCTTATTATGCGGGAAATTCGTGAGCTGGACACGCTGGCATTTTGCAAGGCCTTGAATATCGATAAACCATTCTTTATTCAGCGAATAGCGGAAATCAAAGATCGTGACAAGAACTACGGATATTCTTCCTACACTCCTCAACTTTTTATGACTCAGCTGCGTAACGAGGATATTGCAACGATTCAACAATCCATGTATAAATTCCCCGGATTTTATATTCAAAATCGTACGTTGAGGGAATATGCGTTTCCAAATGCAGCACATGTCTTAGGCAGTATTGGTGAGGTTTCGCAATCTAAGTTGGATTCTGATCCGTATTATAAACAAGGTGATTATGCGGGTAGAGATGGACTTGAAAAGACTTACGAAAAGCAATTGCGTGGTGAAAAAGGAGTTGAAATTCTGTTGCGCGATGCAAAAGGACGAATAAAAGGCAAATACGAGAATGGCAAGGAAGATATAGCACCCAAAGCAGGTGATAATTTGATGTTGACCCTCGATGCCCAGCTACAGGTATTGGGTGAAAGGCTAATGATTGGAAAGGTGGGTAGCATAGTGGCCATTGAACCCTCTACCGGAGAGATATTGGCAATGGTTTCCAACCCATCTTTCAATCCATCGATATTGGTGGGTAGGCAGCGGTCGAAAAACTACATGCAGTTAGTAAATGACCTTACAAAACCATTGATGAATCGGGCTACACAAGCTCAATACTCTCCCGGATCGGCGTTTAAGCCTATTCAAGCATTAGTGTGTCAACAAATGGGAGGTATTTCTCAAAGTACCATGTTTAGCTGTAATGGTCCGTCATCCTCACCGATAAAATGTACGCACCATCATGGTTCTCCGGTTAGCTTGCTTAGTGCTATCGAACAAAGTTGTAATCCCTATTTTTGGAATGCATTTAAATCTACTGTCGAAAAAGATGGGTATGGTACAAAAAATGCCATTTTCAGGAAAAACTACGATGACTGGGTGGACAGAATGAAAAGTTTTGGTTTGGGCGAAAAATATACAGACAGTGATATCTACGAACAATCGAGGGGGTATATTCCGTCACAGAAATTCTACAACAAAGTCTATCGTGCAGAGAATGGCTGGCGGGCAATAACGATACGTTCTCTGTCAATTGGACAGGGGGAAGTGTTGGTAACTCCGCTTCAGTTGTGCAATACGATGGCAGTGATTTGTAATGAGGGTTATTACATCACTCCGCACTTGCTTCGATGCGATTCAATGCGCAATCATATTCATCAAGCTAAGGTGGATAAGAAATACTTCCCGATTGTGTACGAAGGTATGGCGCGTGTTTTTGAATCAGGGACAGCTCGTGCATCACAAATTCCAGGTTTGGAGATGTGTGGTAAAACAGGTACAGCCGATAATAGTCATGGCAAACCTCACTCCATTTTTGTAGGTTTTGCACCGCGGAATAATCCGAAAATTGCCATTGCAGTAGTAGTCGAAAATGCAGGATTTGGATCGTTGTTTGCTGCCCCGATTTTTAGTTTGATGGTAGAGCAATATCTTTACCGTAAAATTAAACGTGCTGAACTGCTTAATAGTACTGCTGCCAAAGTAACCAATAGTTATGTCAAAGAACGTTAGTATAAAATATGCACTCGACTGGACAACGATATTTTTCTATGTCGTTCTGGTTTTCATGGGTTGGATAAGCATCTATGGCGCAAGCTACGATTTCGATCAAGCCAGCATCTTTGATTTCAGTCAACGTGCGGGTAAGCAGTTTATCTGGATATTGACTGGTTTTGCTATTGGTGGAATGCTTTTACTTATTGATGCTAAAATGTACAGCATTTTCTCCTATATGATTTATATAGGAGCTATTTTATTGCTCATCATCACCATCTTTGTTGCCAAGGACATAAAAGGCTCACGTTCGTGGCTCGAATTTGGACCTATACGATTTCAACCGGCTGAACTGGCTAAAATGGCTACTGCTCTGGCTCTTTCCAAATACATGAGTTCGTATAACTACAAGCTCAAAGCGTGGAAAGATCTTATTCCGCTAGGAGTGATTCTTTTTATCCCTTTTGCACTTATCCTTTTACAGAATGAAACCGGATCGGCTTTGGTATTTGTAGCTTTTCTATTGATGCTTTATCGCGAAGGAATGAATGGAATTGTTCTATTGATAGGAACTTACGCTGTTTTTCTATTTATAATTGTCATTAGATTCAGTATCATTCCTGTGCAAGTTGATCATGGAACGCTAGGATTTTTAATGGCGATGGGATTAGTGCTTCTCACGCAATTTGCCTATGCATTTTTCTTTACAAAGAACAGAAAAGAGGCTCTTAATATATTGATAGGAACGCTTGTAATTGCTATTATCTCCTACCTAATAAATATATGGTTTTATTTGAATTATAATTACGTGGCTGTTGTTGCCACCATTGCATCTTGCCTTTACTGGGCGGTAATTGAGATTATGTTTCGGTTCAAAAAATATTGGTTTCTGATTGTGTTTTCGTTGGGTTCGGTGCTGTTCAGTTTTTCGGCCGAATATCTGTTCGAGAAGATTCTGCAGCCCCACCAAACACAGCGCATCAAGGAGCTGTTGAGCATGGAAAACGACCTTAATGGTGCCGGGTACAACGTACATCAATCTAAAATTGCCATTGGCTCCGGAGGATTTTGGGGCAAAGGTTTCTTGAACGGAACGCAGACAAAACTAAAATACGTGCCGGAACAAGATACCGACTTTATCTTTTGTACCGTGGGTGAAGAACACGGATTCTGGGGTTCTACGCTTGTGCTTCTGATATATTGGCTATTGTTAATGCGATTGTTAAAAATAGCAGAACGGCAACGGGATCAATTTAGTCGCGTGTATGGTTATTGTGTAGCAAGTATATTCTTTTTTCACCTCACCATTAATATAGGAATGGTGCTTGGCATTATGCCCGTAATCGGTATTCCGCTGCCATTTTTCAGCTACGGTGGCTCCTCGCTTTGGGGTTTCACTATTTTGTTGTTTATATTGCTTAGATTGGACGCTGCAAGGTTGGAACGAATGCGCTAAAATGTGAAATGGCGTAAGAATGTCGTATATTTGACGTAAAGAAAACTGATGTTTCCGATTACCTTTGCATAAAAATTTAATAATGAAAAGCCCTCATTTATCAAAACGCATTAAAGAGCTTAAAATACAGAACGGATTTTCGCAAGAAGAATTGTCCGAAAAAACTGGACTAAGTATACGAACAATTCAGCGTATAGAAAGTAGTGAAACTTTACCAAGAGAAGTTTCACTGAAAAAATTAGCTAAAGTTTTGGGTGAATCTACAGATGCGCTTGATTGGACAATGAAAGAAAACAGAGGACTGTTGATGATGACTAATTTTTCAGCTCTTAGTTTTATTGTTCTTCCCTTTCTGGGAATTGTTTTACCATTTGTAATCTGGGTGTCAAATAAAAGAACAATTAAAGATTTAGATGGAATTGGAAGAAGGATTATAAACTTTCAAATTACATGGTTTATTCTATTGATACTATGGTTTGTTGTAATTGTATTCGGGTTGGTTTCAATGTTCGAAGTTGGAAACTTAGATGGAAGTGCCATCGGTCATAAAATGATGATACAAGAACTCGGTCTGTTGATTTTGTACCCCTATAACTTTGTTTTTGTAATTCTTAATTCCTTTAGAATTGACAGAGGAAAGGAATTATTCTATTTCCCTGCTATTCCATTTTTTAGAATAAATCGATAGTTATGGTATGACAAGTTGTAAATCCCTACTCAGATTTCTTTCATTAAAAATACCTTTTTGCCGCGACTAAAAATCCCACTGTACTAAGTAGTGGAAAGCAAAAGACGGCGGCAATAAAATAGTATATCGGCATTTGTAATAAATGAGATAGTCCGGCTTGTATTGACCCCGAGCTAAATCCTAACCACAAACTGAGAATCATTCCTACACATGCACAAAACCATACAATCCAGCTGTGGTCGTGTTGCTCGGGGAGTCTATGCATTACACGTCGTGTAAATCCATTATCCTTAATTTCTTGTTTGTGTTCGCTAAAAAAGTTTTTTAGCAATTTATCTGTATTGTTCTTTTCCATAACCGGCTTGTGTGAGGTAAACAGTTAATTTTTCTTTTCCTTTTAGTAAATATGTTTTCACTGTTCCCAGTGGGCAATTCATTATTCGCGCAATTTCGTTCTGCGTTCTGTCTTCTATATAAAACAATAATACGGCCGTTTGTTCTTCCTTTCGCAATTGCCTTATCGCTTTATAAATATCCATTCGCTCGGGCGAAAAATCATTCTGTATTTGATGATTGTTGTCAATTTCGTTTACGTCTAGATCGTCATAATACTTTTGTGCCCGCACCGAATCGTAAAATACATTGTACGCAATGCGATAAAGCCAAGTGGAAAAACCCGAAATTCCTTTAAAAGTATTGATATTCAGATATGCTTTGATAAATGTTTCTTGCGCTAAATCATCGCTTAGCGGAGCATCGCCCATGGTCATGTTCAAGAAGAACCGACGAGTGGGCGATTGATATTTACTGGTTAATTTGTCGAATGCGCTTTTGTCGCCCCACAAAGTTAGCTGTGACACCCAGAGGATATCATCCGTTTTGCTCATTGTTCTTTACTGTTGGTATCCGTTTTCGATTTGTCCAGATAATGAACCAATAAATAACCTATACCAATAAAGGATGGCACAATTCCAAAAATATACATATCAGTTTTATGATTAATGGCTAACGAGATAAACAATCCTAGTCCGAGCATCAACCACAATATACCTTTCTTCAGATTAGACAAAGTACTTTGTTTTTTTGGAGCGTCAAAAAAGTGTGCCGGAATTGTTTGACCCATTTCCAAGGATTTAGTGTACAGGTCATAACGACGGTTTGATTCTTCTTTTTTGGCTCTAGTGATAATAAAAACAAGAGTGGCAACAAAAAAGAATGGGAGCAAACAAATCATAAAAAGTTGAATTCCTGTAAATGGCGTATCGGAACGTCCTTCATTTTCCACTTGTTGTTTCTGAACTTCCAGTTCTTGCTTTTTTAAATCTACCAACTGGCTTGGCGAAAGTTTAGAAAGCATGATAGAATCTTTTTGCGACTGGCGGAGTTGGGCATCGTTGTTTACAATTTCTTGTCTTAGTTCGTTTTTCAGGCTGTCCACATTTATGCCCTTGGGGGCAGCATTGGCTCCTACAAATAATAGTAGAGTCAATAAAAATAATCCAATTCGTTTCATGATAGTTCGTTTTAAATGTAAATTTAGTATTTGTTTTTATAGTTAGACGCAACGAAGAGTGGATTTGGATTTGAAAACAATGAAAATATCGAAAGATTAACAGATAGAGCTTTTCTTGACTTTTGAGTTCATCGACTCATTTTTGACTCAATGCTAAAGTGTATGGCAATACTTGACGAACTACAGGAATAGATATTGAACAAATTTTACTGGAGGTTGTTTTGTGATACTATTCAATTGCTCCACGCGATGGACAAAAATTGAAGAAATATAATATTTGTTTGCTTAACCGAAACTCATTTTTGAGAAATAAAATTGGTAGACCAGACGAAAACTGTGAAAAACGTATTTCTATTGCTAAATTATAAAAAAAGCAATGTGTGATTTGATGTTTTTTACCCTTTTTTAGTACTGATGTTCTTTAAATAAAGAAATTTTTATCTAATTCAAACATCAGAAATTCAGCAAAATATGTGATATTAGCTCAAATTTGACTTCGGTTTTACGGTCATTACGACCTTAATTACGGAAATTTTTCTTTAATTTTGCACCCAAATTAATTATAGATGGAAAGAGTATATTTAGCCTCCGATTATCAGCCTGTATTGATACAATTTTTTGTGGCAATGGCTTTTGTTGTTATTGTAATGGTGGTGACACACCTTATCATTAGCACCAGAAAAAGAGTTAGAACTTTAAAAAAAGAAGAAAATTTTGAATGCGGAATTGACATTCAGGGGAATGCCCGATTTCCGTTCTCGATAAAGTATTTTCTTATTGCCATTCTATTCGTTCTTTTCGACGTGGAAGTGATATTTTTCTATCCATGGGCTGTAAATTTTAAAGATGCCGATTGGAGTGCATTTCTAAATATGTTGCTTTTTATGGGAATTTTTATTTTTGGGTTCTTTTATATTTATAAAAAGGGAGCCTTTGATTGGAATAAGGAACAAGAGTAAATAAAAAAGATGACTATGAGTGATAAAGATAAATATACAGTAGTAGAAGCACCGGAGGGTTATAGTGGCTCCGGTTTTTTTGCAACAACACTTGATAAGGCTGTAGGATTGGCTCGTAAAAATTCTATGTGGCCGCTTCCATTCGCAACTTCCTGCTGCGGCATTGAATTTATGGCCACCATGGGGGCAAATTACGATTTGGGTCGGTTTGGTGCCGAGCGATTGAGTTTCTCTCCACGCCAGGCCGATTTATTGATGGTAATGGGAACTATTGCAAAAAAAATGGCACCTGTGGTTCAGCAAATTTACGAGCAAATGGCTGAGCCTCGTTGGGTGATTGCTGTTGGAGCATGTGCTTCGAGTGGTGGTATTTTTGATACCTACAGCGTATTGCAAGGGATTGATAAAGTGGTGCCTGTGGACGTGTATGTGCCCGGTTGTCCGCCTCGTCCAGAACAAATTATCGATGGGTTTATGAAAATTCAGGAACTGGTGGGTAACGAGCCTTTACGCAGACGTTATAGCCCAGAATATAAGGCGTTGTTAGAAAGCTACGGAATTATAACAGATAGTTACGACAAGTAATTGGCTGTAAATTACACGATATGCATTTGTAAATAAAAGAAATGGAATATACTATATTACTGCAAGAACTTAAAAGTAAATTTGAAGATAAAATTTTATCGGTAGACGAAGCAGCAGACATTTTTACCCTAACTGTCGATTCGGAATCGATAAAACTAATTGTTGCCTATTTAAAAGAACAGCAAGGTTTTATTTTTCTCACCGATTTGTGTGGCATTCATTATCCTGAGCAAGAAAAGGAATTGGGAGTCATATACCATCTTCATAACTTGGTAGCAAACAAACGCATTCGTTTAAAGCTATTTGTAACAAAAGCACATCCGCAAGTTGACAGTATTGTTTCGATTTTCTCGGGAGCGAACTGGATGGAACGTGAAACATTTGATTTCTATGGAGTTGATTTCGTGGGGCACCCCAATTTAATTCGTATTTTGAATGTGGAATATATGGATTATCATCCTATGCGGAAAGAATACCCACTGGAGGATGCAACCCGAAGTGATAAAGATGATCGTTTTTTTGGAAGATAGATAATTAGTTTATAGTTAGCAGTTTATAGTAGAGTCAGGTTGTGACCTGACTAAAAAAACAATAAGGAATGAAAACCATAAATTCAGAACACCATTTAGATTTAACCCAAGTAGACGAGAAGCTTTATAGCACATTGAACCTTGGGCCAACGCATCCTGCCACTCATGGTATTTTCCAGAATGTATTGATGATGAATGGAGAAACAATAGTTGGTGCCGAACAAACCATCGGATATATTCATCGAGCTTTTGAGAAAATTGCCGAACGCCGCCCGTACTATCAGATTACCACGCTCACAGACCGATTGAATTATTGCTCGTCGCCTATAAATAATATCGGCTGGCATTTGGCTGTAGAAAAACTACTTGGTGTTGATACGAATAAACGTGTTGATTACATGCGTATTATAGTTATGGAGTTGGCGAGAATAGCCGACCACCTGGTTTGTAATAGTGTGATTGGGGTGGATAGTGGTGCATTGACCGGCTTTGTTTACCTTTTTCAGGAGCGTGAGAGAATATACGAAATTTACGAAGAATTGTGCGGAGCACGCCTGACGACCAACTTGGGTAGAGTGGGCGGTTTCGATAGAGACTTTTCGCCTGCGGCTATTCAGAAAATCAAGGCTTTGATGAAGCGTTTGCCCAAGGTGCTGCATGAATTTGAAAACCTGCTGATGCGCAATCGTATTTTTATGGACAGAACAATAGATGTAGGTGGCATTTCGGCTGAAAGAGCTTTGAACTACGGATTTGCAGGACCAAATCTTCGTGCAGCAGGTGTTGATTATGATGTGCGCGTTCAGGAACCTTATTCGTCATACGCCGATTTTGATTTTGTGGTGCCGGTTGGTCAAAATGGTGATACATACGACCGTTTTTGCGTTCGCCAAACCGAATTATGGGAAAGTATTAAGTTGATAAATAATGCCTTGGCTAATTTACCAGAAGGTAAATTCTATACGAATGTGCCCGCATTCAATATGCCGCCGAAAGAGGATGTGTACAGTAAAATGGAACCATTGATCAGTCATTTCAAAATGGTAATGGGCGAGATTGATGTTCCAAAAAAAGAAATTTACAGTGCGGTAGAAGGAGCTAACGGTGAACTTGGTTTTTATGTAGTTTCGGATGGTGGTCGCACTCCATATCGTTTACATTTCCGTCGTCCAGGATTTATTTATTATCAAGCTTTTCCGGAAATGATTACAGGCTCTTCCTTGTCGGATGCTATCCTGACAATGAGTAGCATGAATGTAATTGCAGGAGAGCTGGATGCGTAAGATAATTAATAATTAATAATTCACAATTAATAATTGGAATTTTAAATGAGCGATAAACAATTTAAACATAAACTCTACGTAAAGAAAAACAATGATGTTGCCTTTACAGCGAGCACATTAGAAAAAATACAGACGATCATTTCGCATTATCCCTATGGTCAACAAAAATCGGCACTGATTCCGATTCTGCACATAGCGCAAGAGGAATTGGGTGGTAGTTTGAATGTGGATATAATGGATTATGTGGCAGGCTTTCTCAATATTACATCCATCGAAGTATTCGAAGTAGCTACTTTCTACTCACAGTTTTATATCGATCCGGTTGGAAAATATGTGATTGAAGTTTGCCAGACTGGGCCTTGCGCCATTTGTGGAGGCGAAGATATGATTCAATACCTGGAAGAAAAGCTGCAAATAAAAGTGGGTGAAACTACTGCTGACAAGCTTTTCTCGCTTAAGGCAGTGGAATGTCTTGGCGCTTGCGGTTCGGCTCCGGTGATGCAAGTGAATACCGAGTTTCACGAATTTTTGAACTTGCAGAAAATAGACGAAATTATCGCTAAACTGAGGAGCGAAAGCGAATTAAAAAAACCAGAAGAGCTGACATGGAAAGAAAGATTATCCTAGAAAATATAGAGATTGAAGGCATTCGCTCACTGGAAGTATACCGTAAAACCGGTGGCTACAAGTCGATTGAGAAAGCCCTGAAGATGACCCCCGACGAAGTAGTAAACGAAGTAAAGACTTCGGGATTGCGTGGTCGTGGTGGAGCCGGTTTCCCAACCGGTATGAAGTGGGGTTTTATCGACAAGAAAAGTGGTAACCCACGCTATCTGGTTTGCAATGCCGATGAGAGCGAGCCGGGAACATTCAAAGATCGCTATTTGCTAATGAACATTCCACACCGATTGATTGAAGGGATGATTTGCTCGGCTTATGCGCTGGGTTCGAATAAAGCTTATATTTATGTGCGTGGAGAATTCAAAACCATTATCGGTATTTTGAATGAGGCCATTAAAGAAAGCTACAAAGCTGGATTGCTAGGGAAAAATATATTGGAAAGTGGTTACGATTTGGATCTTCATGTTCACACCGGAGCAGGAGCTTACATTTGCGGTGAGGAAACGGCATTGCTCGAATCGCTTGAAGGAAAACGCGGAAACCCACGCCTAAAGCCACCATTCCCAGCTATAAAAGGATTGTACGATTGCCCTACTGTTGTAAACAACGTGGAAACACTGGCAAATATTGGTTGGATTGTAAACAATGGCGGCAAAGAATATGCTAAAATTGGGATCGGTCGTAGTACCGGAACAAAACTCATCTCAGCTTGTGGAAATATTAATAATCCGGGTGTTTATGAAATAGAAATGGGTTTACCTGTTGAAGAATTTATTTACAGCGATAAATATTGTGCTGGTGTGAAAGGTGGAAAAGAACTGAAAGCGGTTATTCCCGGAGGTTCCTCTGTTCCTATTCTTCCAAAGAATTTGATTCTGAGAACTGCGGAAGGTCAACCCCGTTTGATGAGTTACGAATCGTTGTCGGAAGGAGGTTTTATTACCGGCTCTATGCTTGGTTCGGGCGGATTCATCGTTTATGATGAAGATGCTTGTATTGTGCGAAATACCTATAATTTTTCCCGCTTTTATCATCACGAATCGTGTGGACAATGTTCACCTTGTCGTGAGGGAACAAGTTGGATGGAGAGTGTGCTTCACCGTGTAGAAAACGGCGAAGGCAAGATGAAAGATATTGATTTATTGGTAAGTATAGCTTCCAAAATTGAAGGAAATACTATTTGTCCGCTTGGCGATGCGGCTTCTTGGCCGGTGGCCGCTGCAATCCGTCACTTCCGTAGTGAATTTGAGTTTCATGTTCAACATCCTGAAATAGTAAAAAATGTAAAGCATGGATCACTGGAGAAATATATGAAAGCTCCTGCAGTGACCGGGGAATGAAAGTATAGGAATGCGAATTAATTGCCAGCCGCTTTAGCTGCCAGTTAAATAATAAGAAAAAATTGGCTAAAGCCAAATAAATAGAATTCGGCTAAAGCCGGTCGATTATTGAAATTCTATCCGCCCCATAAATGGGTCGGCAATTGATAAAGATTTAGATAAAATGTTTAAGGTAACAATTGATAATAAAAGCATAGAAGTAGAACCGGGAACTACTATTCTACAAGCTGCCCGCATGATAGGCGGTGATGTAGTTCCACCGGCTATGTGCTATCACTCCGAACTAAAAAATAGTGGCGGAAAATGTCGTACTTGCATGGTAAAAGTAGTTCAGGGTTCGGCTGCCGATCCTCGTCCAATGCCTAAATTGGTGGCTTCTTGTCGTACAGAAGTGATGGATGGCATGGTGGTAGAGAATCTTACTTCGCCTCAAGTGGTGGATGCACGCAAAGCAGTGGTGGAGTTTTTACTTCTCAACCATCCGCTCGATTGTCCGGTTTGTGATCAGGCAGGGGAGTGCGATTTGCAAAATCTTAGCTACGAAAATGGTTCTAACGAAACCCGTTTTGAAGAAGAAAAACGCACCTACGAGAAAATAGATATTGGAGACTTAATTCAGTTTCACCCAAACCGTTGCATTTTGTGCTATCGTTGTGTATATGCTGCCGATCAACTGACCGATAATCGTGCTCATGGGATTCTGTACCGTGGAGAAAAATCGGAGATTTCTACCTTCATTCATCAAGCCATTGAGAATGATTTCTCGGGAAATATGATTGATGTTTGTCCTGTTGGAGCCTTAACCGATAAAACATTCCGTTTCAAAAACCGCGTGTGGTTCCTGAAACCAATGGATGCCCACCGCTCTTGCAGCAAGTGTAAAGGCGAAGCGACTATTTGGTTTAGAGGCGATGAAGTCTATCGCATAACTGGACGAAAGGATACCTACGGCGAGGTTCATGATTTTATTTGCAACGAATGTCGTTTTGAGAAGAAAAACAGTGCCGATTGGATTATCGAAGGGGCACGCACAATTGCGTCTTATTCGGTGATCAATCAAAATCACTATAAAAATGTGGTCATACCGTCGGTTATTAATCCGATAAAAGAAACAATGGAGTAATTATGGACATGGATTTCATTATATACAAGTTACTATTTGCAGTTATTATTTTGATGCTGAGCTTGGTAGTGGCTATGTACGCAACGCTTGCCGAGCGTAAAGTGGCCGGTTTTTTTCAAGACAGACTTGGCCCGAACAGGGCGGGTATTTTCGGGTTGCTACAACCTGTTGCCGATGGGGTGAAGCTGTTTTTCAAAGAAGAGTTTATGCCCGCTAAGGCTGATAAGGTGCTGTATATTCTTGGCCCGTCGCTCACCATGCTGGTGGCCTTGCTAAGTAGTGCCGTGATTCCCTGGGGAGATACTTTGATTATTGGCGGTAAGGAGTTCACCTTACAAATGGCTGACGTAAACATTGGTGTTTTGTACACCTTCGCAGTAGTTTCTATTGGTGTTTACGGTGTGATGATTGGTGGCTGGGCTTCCAATAATAAGTATGCGCTGATGGGTTCAGTTCGTGCTGCTTCGCAAATGATTAGCTACGAACTGGCCATGAGTATGTCCATTGTCACCATTGTGATGACTTCTGGCAGTTTGAGTTTAAACGAGATAGTTGCTCAACAACACGGAATGAACTGGAATGTGTTTACGCAGCCTATCGGATTTGTGGTGTTTTTGATTTGTGCTTTTGCCGAATGTAACCGCTCTCCTTTCGATTTGCCAGAATGTGAAACTGAGCTGATTGGTGGTTATCACACCGAGTATAGCTCCATGAAACTGGGCTTTTACCTTTTCTCGGAATATATCAATATGTTTATTGCTTCGGCCATGATATCCACCTTGTACTTTGGAGGGTATAACTTCCCATTTATGAATGAATTGGGTCTATCGCACAACTGGATATCCATTATTGGCACATTGGTATTGCTGGCAAAGATCTTCTTCTTCGTATTTGTATTTATGTGGGTGCGCTGGACGTTGCCGCGCTTCCGCTATGATCAATTGATGCGTTTCGGTTGGAAAGGATTGATGCCTTGGGCATTTATCAATATGATAGTAACCGGATTTTTCTATATGCTTATTAAAAGGGGATTCTGATTTTGAATCAACCTATTTGGGTAGAATGAATTTTTTTGAACGCAAATAAACGCAAATAATAATAAAAATAAAGTCATAAAGATTATTTAAACCCAACATATAAGAACTTGCGTAGATTTGCGGTTTTTCGCGTAATTTGCGTTCCTTTATCACAAAACAAAATGAATCAAGATTCAACTAAAATATCGCTGACCAACCGTTCGAAAGTGGTTTCCAACAAAAAGATGACGCTTATGGAGCGTTTCTACTTGCCGGCCATTTTTAAAGGAATGATCATCACTTTCAAGCACTTTTTCAAAAAGGATGTCACCTTTCAATATCCAGAGGAAAAACGTCCGTTTGCGGATATCTACCGTGGGCTACATGTTTTGAAATTAGATGATGAAGGGCGTGAACGCTGTACAGCCTGTGGTTTGTGCGCACTGGCTTGTCCAGCCGAAGCCATCACTATGGTAGCTGCTGAACGGAAAGAGGATGAAAAAAACTTGTACCGCGAAGAGAAATATGCTGCCACCTACGAAATAAATATGTTGCGCTGTATTTTCTGTGGCGACTGCGAATCGGCTTGTCCAAAAGAAGCCATTTTTCTTACCAATAGAACCGTTGCGAGCGAGTACAAACGGGATCGCTTTGTTTACGGCAAAGATGTGTTGGTAGAAAAGAAAGATGCACGAATCGATGTGTCTAAACGTCAAACGCCAGAAGTGTTGGCATTTAAACAAGATAAGACAAAATCGCATAATAAATAATAGGCTATGTTATCTCACTATCTTTTTTTCTTTTTAAGTGCAGTTGCGCTCATTTCGGCCATGATGGTTCTTCTGTCCAAGAAGCCGATTCACAGCGTACTGTACCTCACGCTTACGTTTTTCACTTTGGCGGGGCACTACATTTTATTGAATGCTCAGTTTTTGGCTGTTGTGCATATCATAGTGTATGCAGGTGCTATTATGGTACTGTTTTTATTTACGGTAATGCTTCTTAATCTGAATATAGAGGGCGAGTTTCCTAAATCTACACTTATGAAATTCGTGTCTATCATTGCGGGTGGAATGATTTTTCTGGTATTGATTGGAACACTAAAATCGTTTGATGTTAGCACTGTTGGAAATCCCGAAATGACACAGATTGGCTTGGTGAAGAATCTGGGCAAGATATTGTACAGCGACTATATTATGCCTTTTGAACTCTCGTCAATTTTGTTTCTATCGGCCATGGTTGGAGCAGTAATGTTAGGTAAAAAAGATAAAAATTAGAACTATGGAAAATTCAATTGCTCAATTACAAGTCATTCCACTTCAATATTATATACTGTTTTGTTCGGCTTTGTTTTCTATTGGCGTAATCGGTGTGTTGGCTAAACGTAATGCCTTGGTTATTTTTATGTCGGTGGAATTGATGCTCAACTCAGCAAATTTATTGCTGGCAGCCTTTTCGGCTTATCGTAATGATCCAGCCGGACAAATATTTGTGTTTTTTATTATGGTAGTAGCCGCCGCCGAAGTGGCTATCGGGCTAGCATTATTGGTGGTCGTTTATCGATCCACACATTCTATCGATATATACAAACTGGACAGATTAAAATGGTAATGAAAAGAATTCATAATGCACAATTCATAATTAGGATCTGATCTTAAAGTCCTCCGCCAACTGACGGTGACTTCGGGGCTATTTTAAACTACATATATGCAACTTATTTCAATATTATTACTCGTTTTTCCACTGCTTGGATTTCTGACCATCGGTTTGTTTCAAAGGCAGATGAACCGACAGCTGTCGGGGATACTCGCCTCGGGAGTTATTTTTATCAACCTCGTTTTGTCATCATTCCTTTTTAGATATATTACTACCTCGCATCAGGTGCTGGAAGTTTCTTTGTTCGACTGGATAAAATTTGCCGATATTTCTATTCCTTTTGCATTGACTATCGACCGCCTATCGGCGCTTATGTTGATGATAGTAAACGGGGTAGGGCTACTAATTCATGTTTACTCCATTGGGTATATGAAGTACGATGAAAGTGTAAACAGATTCTTCGCCTACTTGAACCTGTTTATTTTATTTATGCTCATACTTGTATTGGGTTCTGATTATTTGATGCTATTTATCGGTTGGGAGGGTGTAGGTCTGAGTTCTTATTTACTTATCGGCTTTTGGTATAAAGACCATGCCAACAACAATGCAGCCAAGAAAGCCTTTATCATGAATCGTATTGGCGACCTTGGCTTCCTGCTAGGTATTTTCTTACTCTTTAGTACGTTCAAAACATTATCCATTAGTGAGATTGCCGAAATAGCAAGCCTTATGCCTTCAGGCAATATCACTCTAACAATTATCACTCTGTTTTTATTTGTAGGAGCGATGGGTAAGAGTGCACAAATACCCTTGTTTACCTGGTTGCCCGATGCTATGGCAGGCCCAACACCTGTTTCGGCATTGATACACGCTGCTACCATGGTTACAGCAGGTATTTATTTAATTGCTCGTTCCGGTGTTCTGTTTGTTCTTTCGCCGCTGACCATGAATATCATTTTGGTGGTGGGTGCGGTCACCGCTTTAGTGGGTGGTTTGATTGCAATTTATCAAAATGATATTAAAAAAATACTAGCTTATTCAACCGTTAGTCAACTTGGCTTTTTGTTTATGGCTTTGGGATTGGGTTCGTTCTCTGGAGCTATGTTCCACCTAACGACACATGCATTTTTCAAAGCTTTGCTTTTTCTTGCTGCCGGGAGCGTTATTCATGCCTTGAGTGGCGAACAAGATATTCGCAAAATGGGTGGTTTGCGCTCTAAGATTCCTTTTACGTTCGCTTTGATGGTTGTTGGAACGATTGCTATTTCGGGTATTCCACCCTTTGCAGGCTTCTTTTCTAAAGAAGTAATTCTAACAGCGGCTTATGAGCATGGAATGGCAATGGGTGTTTTTGCGACATTTGTCTCCTTATTGACGACCATTTATATGTTCCGGTTACTATTTGTCGTATTTTTCAAACCAGCAAGTAAAGATTTTAAACCTGCACATTCGGTTCACGAATCACCTAAAGTGATGTTGTACCCGATGGCTATATTGGCTATATTATCCATTGTTGCGGGATTTGTTCAGTTACCGAAGTTGTTCTCCGAAACTCAAGGATTTGATAATTTTCTGACGCCTGTATTTGCGAAAGCCAATGGATTGCAGACTGTATCGGAACATGCTTTATCGGTGCAGACCGAGTGGCTTATTTTACTTATCCCAATGTTTATTATAGCGTTATTGGTTTTCTATAGCTACAACCGCTTTGTGAATTCCAAAGAATTGACTCCTGCTACCGGAATACAAAAGGTATTGGCGGATAAGTTCTACTTCGATGATATATACGATTTTCTGATTGTAAAACCGATTGGTTTTCTTTCCGATTTCTTCCGTCAAACAGTAGATCAAAGCATTATCAACGGCTTTGTAAATGCTGTTGGTAACGGAACGCTGTTTGTTGGCAAAAGATTACGATTGTTACAAACAGGGAATGTGGGATTTTACTTAGTGATTATGGTGTTCTGTGTTATTGCCATTCTATTTTTTAATATAATACTATAAAAGAGATGATTATTGTACTTTTACTTGTCCTGCCTTTACTTGCGTCATTGCTTTTATTCACAGGAAAACTTGGAAAACATAGTAGAGATTTTGCACTGATAGCTTCGTTGGTAGAATTTGCCGTGGCGTTGGTGGCGGGCTATGCTTTTACATTTGCCGACAATAAAATTCTTAACCTTAGTCTGAATTTAAAGCAACTGTTAGATATTGATATTATTATCTATATCGATGCTATATCTCTGGTAATGGTTATGCTAACAGCTCTGTTAGTTCCCATTATCATTGCTTCCAATAATAACCGTGAAGTGAGGAACCATAATTTCTATGCGCTCATTCTCTTGATGCAAATGGCTTTGATCGGGGTTTTTACGGCTTCGGAAATGATTCTTTTTTATATCTTCTGGGAGCTTGCCCTAATGCCTATCTTCTTGATTACAGCTATTTGGGGTGGCGATAACCGTAAAAAAATCAGTGTAAAGTTTCTGATTTATACGGTAGTTGGAAGTTTTGCCATGCTTATTGCGATTCTTTATTTATACACACTTACCACTCCGCATTCGTTTAGTTTCGAGAGCTTTTATCAACTGAAACTGCCTTACTCAGTGCAGGTGCCGGTCTTTCTGGCTTTCTTTCTGGCTTTTGCCATTAAAATACCGTTGTTTCCGTTTCACTCATGGCAGGCAGAGACCTACAACGTTTCGCCCGTTCAGGGATCGATGTTGCTAGCAGGTATTATGCTAAAAATGGGATTGTACGGTATCATTCGATTTATACTTCCTATTTGTCCTGATGTGGTAGCGGGTGGCTCGTTGATATTTTTACCGCTGATTCTTTTCGGGGTTATCTACGGAGCTATAATTGCTATCCGTCAGCCCAAACTGAAAAAGATGATTGCTTTTGTATCGCTTTCGCACGTTGGAATTATTGCCTTGGGATTGCTTTCTAATAATCATTATGGCATTGAAGGAGCTATCTTACAAATGTTTTCGCACGGTGTCAATGTGGTTGGGTTTTTTCTGTGCTATCAAATGATAGTGATCAGAACTGGAACCGATATCATTGCCGATTTGGGCGGTATTGCAAGTGCAGCACCACGCTTTGCCACGATATTTCTGATTATTGTGCTGGCTAATGTGGCCTTGCCACTGACTAATAGTTTTGTGGGTGAATTTCTTATCTTACTTGGTCTTTTCCAATCCAATGTGTATATTGCCTTCATAGCAGGTCTTACCATTATTTTGGGAGCGGTGTATCTGCTAAAAATGTATCAACAAGTCATGTACGGCCCACAAACTATGGCTACTCAAAAATTTGCCGATTTGACTACGGGAGAGATTCTACTTTTCGTGCCGATTATAGTTTGTATTTTCTGGGTGGGAATTTCTCCATCATTTGTATTGCAATTGCTTCAGTCGGCAGTTAACTAATTTTTTATTATAGGACTTGTAACTCGTAACTAAATATCTTGTAACTATATATGTACGCCATTATAACCATTTCCATTGTTGCACTCATTGTTTTATTTTTTGGTGCAATACAAAAGAAAGCTCCACTTCTGCCCATTATCTACGTTGGGTTGCCACTCGCATTTGTGCTTCATCTGCTGGAGTGGAATAAAAATATACATTACTACAACGAAATGTATATTGCCGATAATTTCAGCATTGCCTTTAATAGTGTGTTGATATTCACTACCTTGTTGGTATTTATCTTTGCTCCGGTGTATTATAAGCCTGTAACCCGTCCGTTGGAGGATATCTATGCATTGATTCTTTTTGCGCTGGTGGGTGGACTTATCATGACTGGTTTTGGGAATCTGCTGATGCTTTTTGTAGGTATCGAAACACTTTCGTTGTCGCTGTATATTCTAGCTGGTAGCAAGAAGTTTGACCCTAACTCCAACGAGGCCGCCATGAAGTACTTCCTAACCGGTTCATTTGCATCGGGTTTTCTGCTGTTTGGTATCACTTTACTTTACGGTGCAAGCGGTAGCATGAACCTGGAAGAGATTAAGCAATATGTGATTCTTCATCAGGTCAACATGCCCGGTATGCTTACTATCGGATTGATATTGGTTGCGATTGGTATGTCGTTCAAGATTGGAGCAGCTCCTTTTCACTTCTGGGCACCCGACGTGTACGAAGGTTCACCCACGTTGATTACTACTTTTATGGCTACGGTGGGTAAAGTGGCGGCCATTGCTGCATTTTTCCGTTTGATGCAATCTAGTTTTGGTGAGGTGGAATCTATTTGGAAGGTAACACTTACCATATTTGCCATTGCCACTATTCTTATAGGCAATCTCTCGGCTTTTTATCAGGACAATGTGAAGCGTATGTTTGCTTATTCTGGTATAGCGCACGCAGGGTATATGCTCATCGCCATTATTGCATTGAAGCAAGAAGCCTCGGGAGTGTTGCTATTGTACTCTATATCTTACACCATAGCCACTATTACTGCGTTTGCGGTACTTATTCTGGTGCGGGAAGAGACAGGTACATTTTCTATCAAGGCCTTCAACGGCCTGTCTAAACACAATCCTACCGAAGCCTTTGCCATGACCATCGCCATGCTTTCATTGGCAGGTATACCACCATTGGTTGGTTTTGCAGCCAAATATAATCTTTTCGTTTCGGCTATAGAGCAAGGCAACCTGCCATTGGTTATCGTTGCTATTATTGGGTCTATGATTAGTGTGTATTATTATATTCGCCCAGTTATAGCCATGTATGCTAATGAGCCGTCGGCCACTTCGGCTATCGATTCAAGCAGTCATTACAAAAAACAGATTATTCTTGCCGCCTTCCTGATGATTGTATTGGGTCTTATACCGGGGGTAATTGTAAATCTGATTTAAACTTTCAAAGATTGTTATATAAAAGCAGAACAGACGCAAATGATTACGTCTGTTCTTGGTTCAATGTGGAGAATAAGAGGTGTAAAGATAACTTTCAAAGAGTCTGAAGCTGTTTCAGTTATTTTTCAGGTGCGATTGGGCTCAACAATCTTTTAAAAACTAAAGCGAGTACCTTGAATATCCCTAGTAGATTTCCCACAAAGCAATCCTTTGATCACATTCATGTTTCGGGAGATTTAAACGCGGGTTGACAACTTCCCGCAATTCGGTGAGTTTGTCAATTGCATTTTGGGGACTAATGGCACTTTTCTCTACCATTTTATCGAATATCCACAAGTGACCATGTACTGTAAGTACTTTCTTAATCGCAAATTTACGAAAGTTGTTGTCAGATGTCAATAGATTGCCTTTTGCTTTTTGTGACCACACAATAGCCGAACAATCTTGTTTGGACAATTGTCTTTTTTCAGCTTGCAGTAGTGCTATGTCCAGTAGCTCATCCTCCGTGAGTTGAATTATATGAAAGATTTCTGTTTCAATATATGGGCAAAGTTCGACCACCTGAGCATCATGCAATTCGTCTAAAATAACTCGGTAGTGTAGAACACTAGTTTTAACAAAAAAAATGAGGCAATAGGCGTAGCTTCACCAAATCAATTAGTATGTTTGCGTCATTTACAACAATGTTCATATTTGTACGAATTCGTCTCTGAATGTTGCGAGCTTTTGATTGGCCAGATTAGCTGCTTTACTCATCGAAACAACCTCTTCGGATGCAGCGCGATATAAAAGCTGTTTGAAGCGCGTTGATTGTTCGCGCCCCAAATAATTACCATAACCGGTTTCGGGTTTCCGGCTATCGCTTTTGTTTAACCAAATTCTAAATCCAATATAATATTTCTCGGTAATACTTCCCAGAACCTTAGCTCTGTTCATAATGATCTGTATGGATATACAATAGGTTTCTTTAATAGCAATAAGTTCAGATATACTAATACTTTTTCTAGTTCGCCCAATCTCTGCAATAAAAGTGTCTTTAGGCATTAACATTGTGCCAGGGTGTAATGGACAAAAATGTTGCTATTTTTTATACCTTTCACTCAAGTGGACAAAAATGTTGCTTTATTTTTGTTTGCAATTTGCATCATAGATATAAACACCCTATTTTTGATTTGTCATACTGAAACAGAAACAGGCTCTGCTGGGGAGCAACCTGTCAGGGTTAAGTTTGATGGACGACGAAAAG
>JBBSDM010000023.1:0-52384 GCA_038249445.1 Bacteroidales bacterium | reverse complement strand
ATTGAATCCTTTGCGCAAATCTACATGAGTAGCATAAAGATATAAACTGTTATTTTCATTGATTGAGAACATAGCTTTTTTTGATTGCTAAGTTCTGACTTTTATAGGGGTCTCAAAAGTCGGACTTTACCGAATACTTACTTTATACAAAGTAAATCGAGAGCACAAATGGAAGCTGAAAAATTGATCAAAAGCCAGAAAAATACAAAAAATTGAAATGAACGCAATTTTATATTTTTGATTTAATTCGTTATCTTTGCAATCAACATACATTTATCACTTACATTGCTTGTTGTCAATTTATTACTTGCCAGTTAAACTATTAAAATATTTCTCTAAATAAGTATATTGTCATCTTTATGGGAAAATTTAAACATTCAGCCATTATGACCCTACGCCAGAAGGCCGAAGAATTCATCAAATCAACCACACCCAAAGATTACAGCGATGCCGATACTTTAATATTAATTCAAGAACTACTTTTCCGGCAAACAGCATTAGAATCAGAAAATATAGAACTCAGAAACAAAGAAGCAGAATTTTATGCTGAACGAGAATATTACAAGGATATTTTCAACAATCAACCAGCCGGAATGTATCGTATTCGGGTTTTTTCCATGGAGAAATGGAAAGATAAAAGCTGGGCAACTTCCGAAAATCCTCCGTATATTATGGAACTGGCAAGCCTTCGGTTTTGCGAAATTTTAGGAATAAGCGGAGATGATTTTTCAAACAATCCATACCTGTTGAGCGATTTGGTTTATTCCGAAGACAAAGAATCGTTTGTTACTAAGAATATAGTGGCCAACAAAAAGTTTATTCCTTTCCATTGGGAAGGTCGATTATTGGTAGACAAAAAAATAATTTGGGTACAAGTAGAGTCATTGCCCAGATTGCTTGATGACGGTGATATTATATGGACAGGAATACTTTACAATATTACAGAACGAAAAAATGCCGAAAAAGCACTGAGTGAAACCCGACTGCAATTGGAGGATGTTTTGGAAGGTGCCGATGTGGGTACATTGGAATGGAATGTGCAGACAGGTAAAATTAAATTCAATAATATTTGGGCAAGAAATCTTGGATTTTCAAGTACAGAAATAAAAATTGGTCAGCTATTGCTTGGAAAAAAAGGTTGGAAAGCAATAACGCATTCCGATGACGTACCTTATGCCGAAGAAATGTTGCAACGGCATTTTTCCGGTGAATTGCCTTACCATAAAGTGGAAGTAAGAATGCGCCACAAAAAAGGGCATTGGGTTTGGATACGTCAGGAAGGTAGGGTGAAAACATTTACACCTGACGGAAAACCTTTGTTAATGTATGGAATTCATACAGATATTTCAAACCGGAAACAAATGGAAGAAGAACTGCGGAGCAATGAAGAGAAATACCGGATTTTGTTTGAATTCAACCCACAACCCATGTTGATTTTCCACCCCAAAAAGCTTAGAATCATTGAAGTAAACGAAGCTTTTATAAATCATTATGGATATTCTACTGAAAAAATAAAGAAGATGTCAATTCTCGATATTATTCCAAAAGAAGATCGTCCAGAAATGATTGACGCATTAAAAAATGCAAAATTTGAAAAAACAAATTTTGGGATAAAAAGAAATACTAAGAAAAATGGCGAAATCATTTATGTTGAAGTAAAATCGCACAGCATAAATTACAATGGCAATTTAGCTATTCACTTGCTGATTAATGATGTTACGGAGCAGAAACTAGCCGAACAAGCATTAGTAGATTTGAATGACCAACTGGAAGAACGCATTTTGGAAAGGACTTCGGAGTTATTAAAACTGAATGCTTCACTTCAAGAAACCGAAATGAAGTTCAGAACTGTAACCGATTTTACTTACGATTGGGAATATTGGAGGAGTCCCGACAAAAAGATATTATTTATGTCGCCTTCAGTGGAACTGATTACCGGCTATACCATTAATGAATTTGAGGAATGCCCCGATTTGCTTGATCATATTGTCTACTCAGGCGATGTTGAAATTTGGGAAAACCACAAAAAAGAAAGATGCGTTACAGACCCCAATGAAAAGAAAATGGATTTAATATTTCGGATCGTGAAAAAAAATGGAGAAATTCGTTGGATTGGTCATGTGTGCCGATGTATCAATATTAATGGAAATCATTTAGGAATAAGAGTCTCCAACCGTGACATTACAGAAAAAATGAATACCGAAAATGAACTTTTGAATATAACCGTGGATGTGGAAGAGCGCGAACGAAATCGATTTTCCAGCGAGTTACACGATGGGATGGGTCCGTTACTTTCCACTATAAAACTCTATTTTCAATGGTTGGCCGATACAAATGATATTGAAAAACGAAAACTTATCACAGAAAAAGGAAATCACAGTATAGAAATGGCTATTCAAACAGCCAGGGAACTGGCTCGCGGACTGAGTTCCAGATTTGTGTCGGACTCTGGCTATGTGCAAGCAATTAATGATTTTACACAACGAATAAACGACACCAATAAAATAAACATAATCTTCATAAGTAATACAAACGAAAGATTCAGCGGATTTATTGAATTAATGTTGTTTAGAATTACTACAGAACTGATAAAAAATACCCTAACTTATGCAAACGCTACCGACATTATTATACGGTTTGATTACGATAATATCAAAAACAACATTTCGTTTACATACAACGATAACGGAATAGGTTTTGATTCGGAAAAAATAAAAAAAGAGAAAAAAGGCCTGGGTTTGATGAATATCCAACAACGGGTTCAGATTATGAAAGGTGACATTGAGATTGTATCTGAACCAAGGGAAGGAATGACAGTTATCATTCAGTTTCCAGTTGAGGAAAATGCAGAACTGAAAAATTTTATTTCATAAAGTAATAATAAAATGAAAGTACAATGAACAAAATTATTATAGTTGACGATCATTCCCTGTTTCGCGAAGGAATTAAGCTATTGATTGAAAATGAGGGATTTGGAGAAGTGATAGCCGAAGCCGAAAACGGCAAGTTGTTCATTGATTTGCTTGAAACTCTTAACCCCGATTTAGTAATTATGGACATTGAGATGCCTGTAATGAATGGATTGGAAGCCACTATAAATGCACTAAAAATGCGACCCGATTTAAAGGTTCTGGTTCTTACAATGCTAAGCGAAAAGGCAAACTACTTAGACATGTTAAACGCTGGAGCTATGGGTTTTGTATTGAAAACTTCCGGAAAACAAGAATTTGAAAAAGCGATAAATGCTATTATGAGCGGCGAAAGTTATTTTTCAAATGAATTATTGCGTAAAATTATTGTCAATATTAATGCCGAGAACCTACTAAACCATAATATTTCTGAAGCGAATTCTGCAAGCATGACTACGCGCGAAAAAGAAATTTTACACTATTTTTGCCAAGGATTAACCGTGTCAGAAATAGCAACAAAACTTTTTATAAGTGCAAAAACCATCGAAGCCCATCGATCTGCATTGTTAAAGAAAACAAACTCAAAAAACACGATTAATCTAGTGTTGTATGCCATTAAAAACAAACTAGTAGAAGTATAACCTTCATTTTTTTTTACAACAATATTAAACAAAAGCCTGTTTGCGTACTTTCAGCATTCATGCTTTTTTGCAATCTAAGGGTTTACACCTATATAAAAATCAGGGTTTACACCTATATAGAATTAGGGTTTACCCTTACAAATTATCGGCAAATTGAACGTATTTTTGAATACAAAATCTTTTGTCGCATTCAATTGGTATTGAAACCTTTAAATAATACATTTTTTGCTATATATCAAATGATTACCTTTTCTGTGTTATTTTTGTGTTTGTTTCTTGATGCAAATCCATACAAGCAATTCCTGCTTGTATGGATAAGCAAAGAAAACTTTTTTTTGACTTTAATGCTTCATTATTTTTAAGTTTAATGCCTTGTAGCTTAATAATCAATGATTTATCTTGCCTTCACAAACCCAACAATGAATACATAAATACAATGGAAACCCAAGTTCTTCAACCAATTAAGGAAATTAAAGTAAGCCTGTATCCCAACCCCGCCACTGACTGTGTCCAAATTAGTGGCATAGACGGTAATGTTTTGTTAAAAATAAGTAATTTGCATTGTCAGACATTTCTAAACAAAGAGATTGTAGACGATGAAATTATTTGTCTGAAAGCATTACCAAAAGGTGCGTATATTGCAAAAATCACTTCATCAAATGGAATTATAGAAAGAAAATTGGTAAAAAAATAAAATTATAATGAATAAGATTGTAATTGTTGATGATCACTCACTGTTTCGTGAAGGCATTAAACTATTGATTGAAAATGAAGGACTTGGCAAAGTGATAGCTGAAGCCGAAAATGGTCAGGAGTTTCTGGATATTTTAAAAGTTCAGAATCCTGATTTGGTGATAATGAACATGGAAATACCCATTATGGGAGGTTTAGAAGCTACCAAAAATGCTTTAAAGATGAGACCGGACTTAAAGATATTAGTACTCACCATGTTGACCGATATGGCCAATTATTTAGATATTTTAAATGCCGGTGCAAGGGGAATTATATTAAAAACATCGGGTAAAACAGAGTTTGAAAAATCAATAAAAATTATTTTAAGCAATGAAAACTATTATTCGTATGAATTATTGAAAGAAATAATGGTTAATTTCAACCAAAAATCATTACCATCAACTATTAATTCAATTTCAATTTTCGGCAACTCCACAAACCGGGAAAAAGAAGTAATGGAATATTCCTGATTGTTGGTTGATAGATCAAAAATAGGATGTTTTTGTTTGATATGCAAATCGCAAACAAGAATAAAGCATCAATTTTGTCCATTATACCTGATTTTAAAACATCTTGCTACAACTGAGTGTTATAAATGCAGTACTTGAATTTACGATTCGCTACCGAATTTACTGGATTGAAAACAGACAAATAACCCTCAAAAATAAAAGTTATGGATATTAAATGGATACTAATAGTTATCGTTTTGATTTGTGTACTTGCTTTGGTTATTTTTCTGATTAAACGCAATCAGAAAGACAAAGACGAGTACGTTGAATTCTTAAACAAAACTGAAGTTGAAGGTAATGATACCAAGCCAAAAGTGGAAGAATAGAAGATAAACTACACGGTTTTGTTTGGCGTATGTAAACGCAAAAAAAGAGGCTACTCCATTTCGGGTAGCCTCTTTTGCTGTCTCTCGGTTTACGAGATCTTTTCTATTTCTTCTTGTAGGTCAATTTCAATTCCCTTTTTGTCATAAAATTTGTATTGTAAGAAGCCCAATTTTTGTTCGGGAATTACTTTACAACCTTTTCCAAATTTTCGTTTCCATTGCCATTTCATCGATAGAAAACCTTTAGAGATATAGGCGTCTACATAAGGATGAACATGTAATACAAACTCATTAATTTTTAATTGATTTACCAGGTAATCTATTTTACTTTCCAGTTGGTCTGTAAAGAGGATAGATGGTTTGGTGCGTCCTTTGCCGTAGCAAGTGGGACAGGTTTCTTCGATATCGATATGAATCACTGGACGAACACGCTGACGTGTCATTTGTAATAAACCGAATTTGCTAAGTGGAAGAATATTGTGTTTGGCTCTATCGTTGGCCATATTTTCACGCATCCTGTCAAATAGCTTCTGGCGGTTTTCCGTCTCGTGCATATCAATAAAATCTACCACGATAATTCCACCCATATCGCGTAAGCGAAGTTGACGGGCTATCTCGTCGGCAGCAGCTAAATTCACATCTAGGGCATTGTCTTCTTGCCCATTGCCAGCTTTCGAACGATTTCCGCTGTTTACGTCTACAACGTGAAGCGCTTCGGTGTGTTCTATTATCAGATAAGCTCCGTTTTTAAACGAAACGGTTTTGCCGAAAGCTGATTTTATTTGTTTTGTAATACCAAAACTGTCGTAAATCGGTGCTTCTTCCTGATATAGTTTTACAATATCTTTTCGTTCGGGTGCAATCAGTTCTACGTAGTCACGCACTTCTGTATACACTATAGCATCATTGATATGAATATGCTTGAAATTCGGGTTGAATAAATCTCTAATTATTCCCACCGTACGACCTAATTCTTCTAAAATTAGCGAAACTCCTTTAGTTTGTTGTGTTTTGGCGACAGCTTCTTCCCAGCGTTTTACCAAAATCTTCAACTCGTTATCGAGTTCGGCTCCTTTTTTCTCCTCTGCAACCGTTCTAACAATTACTCCAAATCCTTTTGGTTTAATGCTCTGAATCAGTTGTTTCAGTCGTAAACGCTCTTCTTCCGTTTTAATCTTTTGTGATACCGACACTTTATCGGCAAACGGGATAAGAACTAAAAACCGTCCCGCTATGGATATTTCGGCGGTCAATCGAGGTCCTTTAGTTGAGATCGGTTCTTTGGTAACCTGTACCAATATTTCCTGACCTGTTTTTAGGATGTCGTTGATGGAGCCGTTTTTCTCTATTTCCGGTTGTAGTTTTGTTTTTTGAATAGCAGGCACCTTTTTACGGTCGCTTAGCGCCTGCGTTGTAAATTGTGTAAGGGTGTTGAAATTGGAACCTAAATCAAGATAGTGTAGAAAAGCATCTTTTTCGTAACCTACGTCTACAAAAGCTGCATTTAAACCGGGCATTATTTTTTTTACCCTACCCATATAGATATTTCCTACGGCGAACTGTTCTTCACGTCCCTCCTGGTTTATCTCTACAAGGCGTTTGTCTTCGAGCAGCGCAATAGAAATTTCGGATGCTTTTACATCAACTACTAGTTCGCTATTCACTTTTTTTGATTTTTGGTTTTTTTGATTGTTTTTTTATAAAGAAAAAACAAACTTAAAGCCAAGAATTTAGCTTATAAGTTTGTTTTCTTGGACTTTATAACTAAAGACCAGTAAGACTATTTCTTCTTGTGTCTATTTTTTCTAAGTCTCTTTTTTCTCTTGTGAGTCGACATTTTATGTCCTTTTCTTTTTTTACCGCTTGGCATCTCGATTGATTTATTGTGTGAAAAATTATTTTACTACGCTAACAAATGTCTTTGCAGGTTTAAATGAAGGTATATTGTGAGCTGGAATTATAATCGTAGTATTTTTTGAAATATTACGAGCCGTTTTTTCTGCTCTTTGTTTGATAATGAAGCTACCAAAGCCTCTTAAATATACATTTTCATTTTTTGAAAGTGAGTCTTTTACGGTTTCCATAAAAGCTTCAACAGTTGTTAATACAGTTACTTTGTCAATGCCTGTATTCTTTGCAATTTCGTTTACAATGTCTGCCTTAGTCATTTGAGTAAATTTTTATATGTTAATAAATTATTAATATTTTTATGCTTTTCAAAACGGACTGCAAATATATAGCTTTTATTCTGATTAAAAAACAATTGCGGGATTTTTTTTCAGAAATTTCAAAACTTTATTTTTTTATAAGCTTAGTTCTCAGTAGCTTCTCAATTTCAGGAATACCTAGATTTTTACCTCTTATTTTATCATTCTTATAAATTAAAACTATATTTGGGGATTGGGTTTGCCGTATTTATTTTATAATTGATTTGCTTTTAGCGTTTTATGATATAAATATGTTTTTTACCAAACCTTATATTTAACTATTTGCAAGCTTCGATAGTTTTCCTGTTACCGAGTGAAATGACTGTGTTCCAAGTGCTGAACTTGTTTCTTGCTCTTGTTACCACTTTTGTATAAATTGATTTTGATGTTCAATAACTTTAACAAGATAGTATTTTTTCTAATATTTAAAATAAAAGCCTTGAACCAATATTTGGACAAACTGTTTAATTCATTTTGTGTGAAATTTCGAGACCCTATACCGACAGAAATTTAAATCAAATTTTGTATCTCAATTTATCGTTCTTACATTTGCGGTACAAAGGAGCGATTTATTCAAATAATACACAATACTATAAATAAAGTATTTTTATACATTTTCTTCATCATGACGTTAATAAACAATTCAACATATATCTCTGATACACTTACTGTCTGGTATCAAGCCAATAAACGCGAATTACCTTGGAGAGATATCTCTGACCCGTACCGAATATGGATTTCGGAAATAATTTTGCAACAAACGCGGGTAAATCAGGGAATGAGTTATTACCTACGCTTTATCGAACGCTTTCCAACAGTATTAGACTTGGCTGCATCAGAAGAAGATGAAGTGCTGAAATACTGGCAAGGACTGGGATATTATTCTCGGGCAAGAAATTTGCACAAGACTGCCCGACAGATAATCTCCGATTTTCGAGGTGTTTTTCCATTTGAACATTCCGACGTATTAAAACTTGCAGGAGTGGGCGATTATACGGCAGCAGCAATTTGCTCTTTTGCTTATAATGAGCCATTTGCAGTGGTGGATGGTAACGTGTATCGAGTGTTGTCGCGACTGTTTGGCATCGAAATACCTATAGATTCTGGTGCGGGAAAAAATGAATTTGCCAATTTAGCTCAACAGTTGATTTCAAAATCCAATCCCGGAATTCACAATCAGTCAATTATGGAGTTTGGTGCGTTACAGTGTGTGCCCGTCTCACCCGACTGTGCAATTTGTCCGTTGCAAGGCAACTGTTGTGCCTACGCATCTGGTATTGTTGATAAATTACCATTAAAATCGAAGAAAACGAAGGTCATAAATCGATATTTTAATTATTTTTTTATTGAAAGGAATGGGCAAACCTATTTGCAAAAAAGAATAGCAAAAGATGTTTGGCAAAACTTATTTGAATTTCCACTACTTGAGGCAGATCGGTTACTCCCGGTAGAGGAATTGATGGAAACAGTCGGCTTCAGGACTCTTTTTGAAGGAATAAAGGAGGTGCAGGTTGTAAAAATATCAAACCCGATGAAACATGTTTTGAGTCATCGGGTTATTTATGCACAGTTTGTCAGCGTAAAGATTACGGACGAAAATGTTGTATTCTCGGAATTAATCAAAACTTCACTCTCCGAAATTGACCAATTTGCCGTTTCACGTTTGATGGAGTTGTTTCTCGAAGATTTAATGCATTGAACTTTAAAGTCCGAATTTAGATTTTACCAATGCCTCGAATTCTAGGTAATCTCTGTATCCTAGTTCCGAGGTATATTTGGTTTTTGATCCGATAAACACAATCGTAGGCATTGCTTCCACTTTAAAAAGTTGAGCTAATTTTGGGTCTTTGTCAACATCTATTTTGTAAACAATCAGCTTGCCGTTATATTTGTTTTGAATGGCCTGCAAGTGAGGTGCAAGCATTTTGCAGGGGCGACACCACGTGGCATGAAAATCCAGAATGATAGGAAGTTTACCTATGCGATTAAATGATTTATCCTTTTCGAAGTCCCACACTTTTTGTTTGAAATCTTTTGAGGTTAATTCGGTAATTTGAAATTTAGATGTCTGTTGTGCTATTGCAGTTGAACTAAGCACAAGGCAGATGAATAGCAATTGAAGGTTTTTTTTCATGTCGTTTTTTTTTGATAATTGTTGAATTATGTTTTATCTGAATTTTTCTATTAAACAACAAACCGAGGGTTTTGTTGAAAAAGAATGACTTGTTTATTTGCAAAATTTATTTATTCTTGCAATTCTTACTTTAGCTTTTTTTATTTCCTTTTCGAGCTGGGTTACGTCTTTTTTTACCACCCATAGGCGATACGTTTCGGAAATAGCATTTTTATCGGAATCGGCCAGATAGTAAACGAATGTTTTTTTTCCATGCAAGGATACCTTGATTCTTTTCGAAGCTTCCTGAGTAATTAGACCGGCCACTCCATTGGCTGCATCGTTTTTGTAAGTTAATGTTTCCCAGTGAGTTCCTCCAACGTTGAAACTGTGATTGGCCGCATTTGTAGTGGCTAAAGTGTCTGTTCTGGCTAGCAAATCGTTTACTGAAACTTCGATAGTGGTATGATCAATTTTTGGACCACAATAATTGCTGATTAGGTACAAATCGCTGTTTTCGTCTACATAAGATTTCAGATATACTCTGTTCGAATTGTTTTCGGTCAATTGAGTTTTGTAAACGAAATTACCATATTCCTGAAATGATACATCTTTTTCAAATCTAAAATTACGCTGAATAGAATCCAGTTCATGTTGCTTTTTGGGCAATATGCTATCGCAATACGCCAAGGTTCTGGAGCTTTCTCTACGCACAATGGTGTCTTCAAATGCTGCTGCAACTTTGCGCTTTTCAACTAGTCTGGGAAACAAAATATGTATGCTATCAATCTCAATTTTAGCGGCATTCAATGTATTTTGACCAATAAGCTGTTCAATATGCTTTAAGCGTATATCGGCTTGTTTTTCTTGCTCTTTGCGCGAATCGCATGATCCGAAAATTACAAGTGCAAGCAGTGCGAAAATACATGAATTAATTTTACTCATATTGGTGTTTTTATTAATTGATTATCCGATCTAGTGTTTCTTGTTGTAAGAATCAAAAAACATATAATCTCTCAAATTCAAAAATCAGTGCAAAAATAATGGTTTTTTATTTATAATTTCATCATTCACTGATTATGATTTTAAATGTTGCAAAATCACTAGGCAGTTTGAAGATAAAATGTGTTTTGTTACGATTTTAAATATGAATCAATATTTATCAGCTATAACTGCAAATGTCGCAAAATAGTGTCCAGTTTGCTATTTTAAATTCATATAAATTTAGGCTCAATATTAACTCCAAATTTCCAAACGTGGAATTAATACTAATAGTCTCCATTTTTAGATATTTCTGCAACTATTTTACATTTTTTGTTTATCTTTGCTTCGAATTCATTAATAAATACAATAGGTATGCGTGGACAATTTATTCAACTTTTGTGTATCACGATGTTAACTCTCCAGTTTTCGTCGTGCATTACTACTCATGAGACGAATTATATGCAGACTACTAAAAACTTTATTCCTTCGTACAAGGATACAGTTGAGTATCAAGATTATCGTTTAAGAGAAGGCGATAAATTATTTATTCAGGTGTATTCTATTGACGAAAAAACAAATTTATTGTTCAACGGCTCTTTGAATATGAGTTCACAAATGATGGGTGGCTCTGGCGGCGAAAGCAATGATTTGTATACCTATACGATTGATGAAAATGGTGAAATTAAGCTACCATTAGTGGGTGCTATTGTTTTGCGAGGTAAAACAATCAGAGAAGCCAAGGGACATTTGGAAAAATCGATTGAGCCAATATTGAGAATAAACTCTGTTGATGTTCGAATGGTTGGCAGATATTTTAGCATTGTAGGTTCTGGAAAATCGGGCAGGTTTGCTTTCCCACGCGAGAAAGTGAACATATTTCAAGCATTGGCGATGATTGGCGATTTTAGTTATTACACTGATAGAAGCACCATTAAAATACTTAGAGAAACGAACAAAGGCACTCAGATAAAAGTTTTTGATGCACGTAGTGTAGACATTATGCATTCGGAGTTTTATTATCTGGAGCCAAATGATGTGATATTCTTGCAGCCAATGAAATCACAGTTCTTTGGTGTATCAACCTTTTGGACTGCACTTTCAACAATCGTAACTACCTATTCGTTTGGTGTTATTATTTATAAAACTTTTCTTGAAAAAAGTCCAACAACTACAACCGCACCAGTTGCTAATTAGTTGTCGTTACTTTTTTATGGTACTTAATATTAACTCGATGTACAGCTCTTATGATAAATAAAACTCAACTATTCTCGTTGTTTTTGGCTCTGCTTTCACTATCATCGTGTTACAATTATAAGAGTATGCGACTGCTACAGGATGGCAATACCGCACTCCCTAAATACCAAAAAACAGATTATACAGATTACCGCATTCGGGTGAATGATGAAGTTATATACCGACTTATTTCCGATGATGAAACGGGACTCTCAAAATTAATATCTCCTGAAACTGGCTCTGGAGGGCAAAATCAAATTTCGTATCGAGTGTACACGGATGGCACTATTGATTTACCTTTTGTATCGAATATACCAGTTGAGGGACTTACTCTCAATGAGGCTTCGCTGGTTGTTGAAAAACGATTCAAAGAACTTATTCCTAAAGCTACCGTTAAGCTTAGCCTTGCAAACAAAACGTTTTCGGTGTTTGGCGATGCCGGATATGGCGTTTTTCCAATCTACAAAGAGAAACTTACGATTTTTCAGGCACTGTCTCTGGCTGGTGATTTTAACGAATCCAGCGATAGGAGACATGTCCGGATAATTCGCGAAGTAAATAGTGGAACACAAATTCTGGAGTTCGATATCCGCCCCAAAAGCATTATCGATTCAAAATACTACTATATTTACCCCAACGATATTATTTATGTAAAACGTGAATTCTCTAGTTTTTACAAGGTTACCAATTACTCAACACTTTTGGGAGTAATTACATTCTCAATGTCGTTATTGTTCAATGTTTTGAATTATAAATAATTATATCATTCACAATTCCTTTTTTTTATATCAAAAAAAATAAGAAAGTACTATGGAACTAAATAATTACGAAAAACAGCCCTTTACAGAAGAAGAGGAATCTAGTTTTGATATAATCGAATGGGTAAATTATTTCCTGCATTTTTGGTATTTATTTGTTATTGGCGTTGTACTGTCATTAGGATTGGCATCGCTCGAAAACAGAACATGGTTAGCACGTTACCAAACCGCTGGAAAGGTTATGATTGAAGAATCACGAACTCCTTCGGCCAATGCTATGGGCTTAATGCAAGGTTTTGGTGTGGAATCAGGATACCGAAATGCACGAAATCAGGTAATTATGTTTGGCTCTTATGACTTGATTAGTAAAGTGGTAGATAGCTTACCGTTTATAAAAGTAGATTATATTTCAAAAGGGAATTTTAAAACCCGCAATTTGTATAATAATTCACCTATATATGTTGAGACTGATTATATTGCACCCGAGGCATACAATCTTCTGTTTAAAATAAATCTTCACTCCAATGGTACATATACCATAACCGTCGACGATAATAAGTACTACGAAAAATTTAGTCTTAATGGACGTTTTGAGAAACCGTTGCAAGACAACTTGTTTTTTATGACGGTTCATTATTTGAATAAAAATTACATAAACTCAGAGTTTTATTTCCAGTTTAGATCTAAAGAGTCATTGGTTTCCGATTTCTCGTCCAGATTGAAATTTGGCTATGAAGTAGAAGGCTCATCGGTGTTACAAGTATCGTTAGAAAGTGAAACCCCCGACAGGGATATCGATTTTATAAATAAGCTTTGCGATTGTTTCTTATCTGAAAATTTGGAACGCAAAAACGAAGCTGCCAATAAAACCATCAAATTTATTGACAGTCAGTTAAAAGAGGTTTCGAAGAATCTTTCAGTTTCTGAAGATGAGATGACACGTTTCAGGCAAGAGAACCAGATTGTGGATGTACCTAGTCATACTGCCGAGTTGTTAGGTAAAGCTTCGAAATATGATGCTCAGGAATCTGAGCTCAAACTGCGTGAAACATACTTAAATTATCTTACTAAGTATCTGAAAACTAATATGGATGATGGTACAGTTGTTGCGCCAACAAGTTTAGGTGTAAGCGACCCGATGCTAATTGCAATGGTTCAAAAAATCAATGATTTGTACACACTTCGTAGCGACGTGAGCGATAAGAATATGTATTATGCCAAGTATACAAAAGAAATAAACAACGCTAAGAATACGGTGTTGGAAATGATGAAAAGTATGCGCGCTTCAATGGATATTGAAAAAAGAGACTTTAAGAGCCGTTATGCTAAAGTAAATGATGAGATTAAAGAGCTACCCAAAAAAGAATTGGAGATGATTGCAATAGAAAGAAAATATAAAATGGATGATAACTATTTTACTTTCTTTCTTCAGAAACGAGCTGAATCGGATATTCTCAAGGCTTCCAACTCGCCGGACAATATCATTTTGGATAAAGCCAGAATTGTGCAAATCACTAACTCCGATAAAAAATCAAATACTACTTTGATGTTTCTGATTTTAGGACTGATAATTCCTTCGTTTATTGTAATTGTGATTGAACTGTTAAATAACACAGTTAGATCTACAAGAGATATTGAAAAAAATTCTTCGTTCTCATTAATTGGTTCGGTGCGCCATACTACCAGTACTGATCCTGCTCTAGTTCCAAAAAATCCACGCTCTACATTTACCGAAATGTTCCGTGTTATCAGAACCCGAATAGAATTTATTGTTAAACGAAAGACGAATATAATGGTCATGGCCACTTCTACCGAGTCGGGGGATGGTAAGAGCTATTTTTGCATAAATCTGGCAGCAGTTTACGCTATGGTAAGTCCAAAAACAATTTTGGTAGATATGGATATTCGTAAACCAAGTATAAATCAACGATTTGATATTGTTCAAACAAATGGTGTGAGTAATTATTTAATCAATCAATGTACACTCGATGAAATTATAATTCAGGGATTTCCGGGTGCTGAATTTGATATTTTGCCAGCAGGTACGATACCACCAAACCCGGGAGAACTAATTCGTTCTGAGAAACTGATTGAAATGTTCGCTGAACTTCGTAAACGATACGATTTTATCATTGTCGATTCAAGTCCTATTGGTATCGTAACGGATGCTTACTCTTTGGCGGCCTTAGTTGATGCTACCATTTTTGTGGTACGTAGCGGAAAAACAAATAAAGGTCTTTACAAACGACTGAGTACTCAGCTTAAGTTCGATAATATAAAGAATATGTACACGGTAATGAATGATGTTGGAAGTCATGATGGATCGCATTACTCAAAATACAATTCATACGGATACCGTTATTCGTATGGTTTTGAATATACATCCAAGAAAAAGAAACAGCAAGCTAATGAGCAATATGCTAAGTATTATGAAGATGATAGCGAACTTTAATATGATATATAAATGAAGAATAAAAACTTTTCCTATACAATTATCATTATAAAGGAAAGGAAAAATATAAATTACGAAGAAAAATCTGTATTGACTAAAAAATGAAAAGATGAAAAAAGTAGCTTTGATTACCGGAGTGACCGGGCAAGATGGTGCGTATTTAGCAGAACTCTTATTGAAAAAAGGATATATTGTGCACGGTTTGAAACGCCGTTCGTCAATGTTTAATACCGAACGTATTGACCATTTATATCAAGATCCCCATGTCGATAATCGCAATTTTGTGTTGCATTATGGTGATATGACTGACTCGATGAATTTGACACGTATTATTCAGGAAACACAACCGGATGAGATTTATAATTTGGCGGCAATGAGTCATGTAAAAGTAAGTTTTGATACTCCGGAATATACTGCCAATGCCGATGGTATAGGTACATTGCGTTTGTTGGAAGCAATTCGATTGCTTGGTTTAACTGAGAAAACACGTGTTTATCAGGCTTCTACTTCTGAACTTTATGGGTTGGTACAAGAAGTCCCACAAAAGGAAACAACACCTTTTTACCCACGTTCTCCTTATGCTGTGGCTAAAATGTATGCCTATTGGATTACCGTTAACTATCGCGAAGCTTATAAAATGCACGCAAGTAACGGTATTTTATTTAATCATGAATCTCCATTGCGTGGTGAGACTTTCGTAACCCGTAAAATTACACGTGCGGCTGCTCGCATAGCTATGGGTATGCAAAGCAAACTGTTTCTGGGTAATTTATCGTCTAAACGTGACTGGGGACATGCTAAAGACTATGTACGTGCGATGTATCTAATTCTTCAACAAGATGAACCGAGCGACTATGTAATTGCAACTGGTATTACAACCGAAGTACGTGAATTCGTGCGCATGGCTTTTGCCGAAATTGGTATTGTTATTGCGTTTAAAGGCGAGGGAATTGATGAGAAAGGATATATTTCTGAAATTGATGAGACTGCATTTTTAGCACAAATTGGTACAGAGTTTTTAGCAACTATTCGTGCTATCGAAGGACCAATCGTGGAAGTTGACGCTAACTATTTCCGTCCAACCGAAGTGGATTTATTGATTGGTGATGCCACAAAATCTCGCACAAGACTTAACTGGATTCCGGAATATGATTTGAAAGCGTTGGTTGAAGATATGATGCGTTCTGATGTTCATTTAATGAAAAAAGAAACCTATCTGAAAGAAGGCGGATACAATGTGTTGAATTATTTCGAATGATCAAAACGGTGTGATGGTGTAATATGGTTTGATGATGTAAATACTTAACAGTTACATTTTATAATTAGATGTAATTAAATCAATATTTATGTTTTTTACTATTTAAACTAAAGATGGATTATAAATATAGTTTTGAAAAATTAGATGTTTGGCATAATGCACGTAAATTTGTAACTGAAATATACAAAATTTCATCTATTTTTCCTTCTGAAGAGAAGTTTGGACCATGTTCAAAATTACAAAGGGCTGCTGTTTTGTTGTATCTAATATTGCTGAAGGAGTTTCACGACTATCTGATAAGGTAAAAATTCGATTTATAGAAATTTCGAATGCATCATTAATGGAAGTGTACTGTCAACTATATATTTCATTAGACTTAAAGTATCTGACAATAGACCAATTCGAAATATATATAAAATGAGAATAGATGCTATTGCCAAATAAATGAGTGCATTGATTAAAGCATATAAAAAGCGAATAAATTAGATTTACACCTTTATTACACTAGATAATTACACTTTTACACCAAGTATTACACCCTTACACAACAAACGAATGAATAAAGATTCAAAAATATACATAGCCGGCCACAACGGAATGGTTGGATCGGCCATCAAACGTAATCTCGAAGCAAAGGGATTTACAAAGATTGTTACTCGTTCCAAAAATGAACTTAATTTGCTCAGTGAGCAAGCTGTGTCCGATTTTTTTGCAGCTGAGAAACCTGAATATGTGGTGCTGGCCGCTGCGAAGGTAGGTGGTATTGTAGCCAATAACACTTATCGCGGACAGTTTATTTATGAGAATTTGATGATTCAAAATCACATTATTCATCAAAGTTGCCTGAACGGTGTAAAGAAGCTGCTCTTTCTGGGTTCGTCTTGCATTTATCCACGTGATGCGGCTCAGCCAATGAGTGAAAATGCATTGCTGACAGGTATTTTGGAAAGTACGAATGAACCTTACGCTATAGCTAAAATAGCGGGTATAAAAATGTGCGAAGCGTACCATGCGCAGTATGGTTGTAACTTTATCTCTATCATGCCTACCAATTTATATGGACAAAACGATAACTACGATTTAGAGAAATCGCATGTATTACCTGCCTTGATTCGTAAAATGGTACTGGGTAAAAGCCTTTTGGAAAATGATTGGACTGCTTTGCGTAATGATTTGAATAAGCGCCCGATTGAAGGTATTGATGGTTCTGCCAATGATGATCTAATATTGAAAATGCTGAATAAATATGGCATTTCAAATATTAACGGAGAAGTGGCCATTACTCTTTGGGGAACAGGCTCACCTTTGCGCGAATTTCTGCATGTAGATGATATGGCCGATTCGAGCGTTTATTTACTTCTGAACTACGATGCTCCTGATACCTTACCATCGCATGTAAATGCAGGTTGTGGAACAGATGTTTCGATCAAAGAATTATCGGAAATGGTTCAAAGAACGGTTGGGTATACAGGCAATATTAATTGGGATATAACCAAACCCGACGGTACTCCACGCAAACTTATGGATGTCTCCAAATTAAACAATTTAGGTTGGAAACCTTCTATTTCGTTGGAAGAAGGAATTAAAAGGGTAGTCGCTGGATACTAATCAATACTGATAAAATAGATAGTTGGTTATCGATGGTTCATTGTTAAAGCCCATTGATGACCAACTTTTTGCTAATTTGACAAATTGAATAATAATGAAAATTGCAATTGTAGGAACTGGTTACGTTGGGTTGGTTTCGGGGACATGTTTCGCCGAAATGGGAGTAGATGTTACTTGTGTAGATATTAATGTTCAGAAAATTGAAAACCTTGCAAAAGGTATCATTCCGATTTATGAACCAGGACTTGAGGATATGGTATTGCGCAATATTAAGGCTGAACGCTTACATTTTAATACCGACTTAACTGCAATTTTACACGATGTTCAAGTGGTTTTTAGTGCAGTTGGTACACCGTCTGATGAAGATGGGAGTGCTGATTTGAAATATGTGCTAGATGTAGCTCGAACTATTGGGCAATATATGCAGCAATACGTGTTGCTTGTAACTAAAAGTACAGTTCCTGTGGGTACTGCTGCACTAGTGCGTCAAACTATTCAAAGTGAGTTAGATAGGCGCGGCGTAGACATAAAATTTGATGTAGCATCAAATCCCGAATTTTTGAAAGAAGGCGATGCTATTAAGGATTTTATGAGTCCGGACAGGGTAGTAGTGGGTGTGGAAAGTGAGAAAGCCAAAGAATTGATTACGAAGCTTTATCGACCATTTTTATTGAATAATTTCCGGGTGATTTTTATGGATATTCTTTCGGCCGAAATGACTAAATATGCTGCGAATGCAATGTTGGCTACTCGTATCAGTTTTATGAACGATATGGCAAACTTATGCGAACTGGTAGGTGCAGATGTGAACATGGTGCGCAAGGGAATTGGTTCCGATCAACGAATTGGTGGTAAGTTCCTTTATGCCGGTTGTGGATATGGTGGCTCGTGCTTTCCGAAAGATGTAAAAGCGCTAATACAAACCTCCGAGCAAAACGGGTATGAATTGAAAGTACTAAAGGCGGTAGAGGAAGTAAATGCATTTCAGAAACAAGTCCTTTTCCATAAATTACAAAAGCGTTGGAATAAGGATTTGAAAGGCAGAATAGTTACCATCTGGGGGTTATCATTCAAACCCAATACCGACGATATGCGTGAAGCACCATCATTGGTGTTAATAGAAAAATTACTGGAGGCAGGTTGTCATGTTCGGGTTTTTGATCCGGTAGCGATGCCCGAAGCTAAAAAAATACTTCAATTGAAGTTGGCTACATCGTTTGATGATGCTTCACTTTATTTTGCCACCGATATTTATGATGCTGCTCTTGAAGCAGATGCATTGCTGTTGGTTACCGAATGGAAAGAGTTTCGGATGCCAAGTTGGGGTGTAGTAAAAAAAACTATGAAGGGTTCATTAATACTCGATGGCAGAAATATCTACGATAAAAATGAGTTGTTAGAGTCAGGTTTCGAGTACGAGTCAATAGGCTAATTTAAATTCAAAGGTTTAATAAATTAATAAAATGGAATATAACACCGTCATTAAGCCCAAAAATAAACTTTTTGATATTGATTTTAAAGAGCTTTGGGAGTATCGCGATTTATTTTCGATGTTTGTAAAACGCGATATAATCACGCAGTATAAACAAACGATTCTTGGACCGGCCTGGTTTTTTATCCAACCTGCTATTACCACTATCATGTATATGATAGTTTTTGGAGGAATTGCGGGTATTCCAACCGATGGACTTCCCCAACCAATGTTTTATCTTGCCGGAATTGTATGCTGGCAGTATTTTGCTGATTGTTTGAATAAAACGTCATCAACATTTACTACCAATCAGGCTATTTTCGGAAAGGTTTATTTTCCGCGCTTAATTGTGCCACTCTCTACCGTTGCCTCCAATTTGGTACGCATGGGTATTCAATTTCTTATGTTTCTGGCTGTTTATATTTATTACATTTTGACTGGCGTGGAGGTAGCACCGAATATATATATAGTTTTGTTACCAGTGCTTATCCTTATGTTGGCAGGACTATCGCTGGGGTTTGGCATTATTATTTCGTCGTTGACTACCAAATACCGTGATTTGACTATACTTTTTACTTTTATAGTTCAACTATGGATGTATGCAACGCCTATTATTTATCCGCTGAGCAGTATGTCCGCAAAAAGGCAATGGATTATGGCACTTAACCCTGTGACTTCAATTGTAGAAACCTTTAAATACGGAACTATGGGAGTTGGTACTTTTAGTTGGTTACAACTTGGATATAGTTTTGGTTTTATGGTTGTGCTTATGGCTATTGGTATTGTGATATTTAATAAGGTGCAACGCAGCTTTATGGATACGGTTTAATTTATAATTAATATTGAGCAACGCAGTTGATGTGATCTGCGTGTTGACTTATTTGTAAACCATATAATTTATTAAATATCAATTAATTGGATGATTTTTTTGTGAAGATCTTGCGTCCGTTCAAAAATAGGAAATTTCTTACTTTTTAATTTACTAAAGCGAAGTGTTGCTCTATATTTAACAGCTTGTCCATGCCACTTTAGTGCCCATTTACCCAAGAAATATTGGCTGATATAAAATGTCAAAACTATCCACCACACTGAAGTTATAAAATACGCAAAAAGAACGGTTTGAACTGTGTAAAAAATAGGGAATGTAAAAAGGCTAATTGCAAAGTGTACAGAACAATTAAAACCACCGTATTCTACTTTCATAGCTTTTCGTAGCCAAACCGGAGCAAAAAACGGAAAAAAATTGAGTATAAAACCATGTAAAAATATTGGAAATGTACAAACTAAGAGCAAACCATCGAGGAGGAGTAGAGGTTTGTTGAAGTCGTCATGTTCAAATACCCACGAGCGTAGGTTTAGTTTTTTCAAATTTATTTTATACTCAGTGCAAAGTACATTCAGTTCAGCGATTTTTTTCGAATCGATGTTTTCAATTTCTACCAATTTAGCAGCAACCCTCTGTTTTGCCACAAATTTAAAGACCGTACCGCTCGGTAGTTTTTGAATTTTCTGAACTGTAGAGTGCACCACCTCTACAGCCGTTTCAAAACAGCTGTAAAACTCATCTGTTGCAAGGTCTAACGTTGAACCATTTAAGTCTGAGCGAAGTTTCTCACGAATATCATTTGTAGCTGTAACGGGATTCTCAGCATAAGCCTCCATATACTCTGAGACTTCAATCGGTTTACCTATATTGATAATAATATGTTTACCAAATTTTACCAAATGTCCAAAATCGATGCCGATAGGAATGATTTTTACCGCTGGTGTTGTTCCGTATTTTTCCTGTGCTGTAAATGCAATGCGAAAGATTCCTTTTACGAGTGGACGAAGCTTATGATCTTCACCTTGATTTCCCTCAGGCATTATACCCAAAGCTTTATTGTGATGGAGAATATCTACACATTTATCAAAAATATCTCCATTTCTTCCCAAATTTTCAACGCCGTCGCGCATCCGAAATATCGGTAACATTTTTACAAAATAAAGCAGTTTTGCGATGGGTTTACTATTAAACATGTCGGAACGAGCTAGAAAAGTAATAGGAAAGTTGGAAGGAACTACCGAATGAACTGCAAGTGCATCCATCAATGCATTTACGTGATTTGGAGCAAGGATAATTGGACAATCTTTTGGGATGTTTTCACGACCAACAACAATATGTTCACCATAAAATTTTTTGAAAAAGAAGATAACATATCTTTTTAGTATACTTAGCGAAATTGGAATTTCAAATTTATCGGACATAATCAATTATCGGTAATGAATTTAATTTTTGTAGTACAACTTTGATAGAGTGGCTTTAATTATGGATATACATTGATTGTATTAATTTATTGGTATGGAGGTTTTGTGTATTTTCCACAAATGTAATAATTATTTATTAACATCGCTCGTTTTTTTCTGATTTCATTTAATTATTTTTTATTAAAGCTATATTTTCAGTACATTTGCATCTATATTTACGGGTGATACACCTGCTTGAAAAACTACAACCATAACTTTATGAAAAAAAAACTATTTTTGATTTTAATAGTTGCATCAGGTCTTATTCAAACTCACGCTGCGGATAACGAAGTAGCTCCAATTGTTTCGTTGGAAACAACGTATGGAAAAATAACGCTAAGGCTTTATCCCGAAACGTCTAAACATCGTGACAATTTTTTAAAACTTGTGAATCAGGGTTTCTACAATGGGGTTTTGTTTCACCGAGTAATCACAAATTTTATGATTCAGACGGGTGACCCAAAATCTAAGATCGCTACTGCCAATGCAAGTCTTGGTGCAAGCAATGGAGGTTGCACCATCCCTGCTGAGTTCGTTTCCCCGCAATATTATCACAAGCGGGGTGCAGTTGCTGCAGCTCGTGAGGGTGATAAGTCGAATCCATCTAAGGCTTCCTCGGGTTATCAGTTTTATATTGTTCAGGGTCGTTTGTTTACTCCCGAAGAATTGCAGGAAATGGAGAACGCAAATTATCTAAAACTAACTGAGAAATTATATCAGGGAGCCGCTAAAATGAAGCAAGCCCAATTTGACAAATTTAAAGCGGAAAATGATCTAGTAAAGCTTGATACACTGCGTGATAGCCTTTTGAATGAGGTACGGACAATGATTATTAAGAATCCAACCTACAAATTTACTGAGCAACAACGTAAAGACTACACAACAATTGGAGGAACACCACATTTAGATAGCAATTATACGGTATTTGGAGAAGTAATTGAAGGATTGGATGTTGTGGAGAAAATTTCGAAAACTCAGACTGCTCCAAACAACAGGCCTATCGAAAATATAGTTGTGATAAAAGCCGAAATAGTCAAAGAGGAAGCCATGGCTAAGGAGTAAGAGTGGCAATAAGACAGATAGTTGTGCCAAAAACAAAGAAACACAAAGCATGAATTTTCATTCAATACTTTGCGTTTCTTTGTTTTAGTTAGACTGTTAGCTAATAATTTATCATTGGTGCTCTGGTCTCAGCAAATCGTTTACCGTTTTTACCGGATTAAAAGTGTCGATAGGCACTTCCACAAAAATACTGTTCCAGTCACTCATAGCTCCATTCCAAAGACCTGGTAATTCAAGGGCTTTTAGCTTCTTACCGCTTTTAGATTTGATAGAGATAAATCCAGTTTTCTTATCAACATGTTGCAATAAATCAATTTTTTCTCCCTTATAATTTTTTACAGCACACACTAAGTCAACCGGATTAAAATGGCTCGCTCCCAACATTTTCTGTTTATCGACAATGTTATTCATGTCTATTTGCGAACTTTCCAAAATCTGAGGTGATACGGTTCCATCAGCATTAGCTGTAAGGAAAGGGCCACCACCAGGTTCACCAATATTTTTCACCATTCCGCATACTCTTATCGGACGGTTTAATTTGCCATAAAGATATTTTCTTAGTTCGGGTTGCGAAAGTAATTGGATGTCAGGATGATGATTGTTGAGACGCACCTCACAAAACTGTGTAATTATGGATAATTTTGCATTAGAGATTGCTTCGTTTTCCAATTCATGTAAATATGCAAAACTTTGTTGTTGAAGATGAACCAATATTCCTGCGATAAGTTTTTTGTACTTCACAGTGCTGCCTTTCAATGAATCAGGCACCACATTATCAATGTTTTTTATGAAGATAACATCTCCATTTAAATCGTTCAGATTTTCGATAAGTGCACCATGTCCACCCGGACGGAAAAGTAACTCGCCTTTATCTCGAAAAGGAGCGTTGTCGGCATCGGCAGCAATGGTGTCGGTGGATGGTTTTTGTTCGGAGAAACTTACATTATAGCTTACATTGAATTTTTTTTCATAAAAGCCAATACAGTCGTTTGTGTGTTTTTCGAACAGCAAGCGATGTTCTTTAGAAACCGTAAAATGAATATTCACTTTGTTGAAAGCATTTGCATACAAAGCACCTTCTACCAAATGCTCTTGTGTTGGAGTACGCTTTTCACCGATATACGAGTGAAACTTAAGCAATCCTTTTGGTAAGGCACCATAGTTTAATCCTTTGTCCGACAATAAATTTTCTACCACCGGTTTAAACGATTTTTCAGCAATAAGCTCCGGTATGGACTTGCTGTTATTCTTTTTACAGCACTCGTTTAAATCATTATAAAAAGCAAACTTTTCTATTTCAGCGAAAAATTTCTTTTCAAAAGTATTCTCCGGTTCAGCATTCTCCTTTTCTAAGAATTCAAAAAGGTCTTTGAACATGCGACTTGCAGCTCCTGATGCAGGCACAAATTTCATGATATTGGCTTCGGTTTGCAAGTAGTTTTCCCATTCGGATAGAAAATTTTTTATTTCGTTTTCAGATACCTGTACTATACCTGTGCCAATCTCAGCTGCACTTTTAATTTCTAAGTAGGGAAATCCGGTTACAAAAGAATTGAGCTGTTCCTCAATTTGTTTGGAGGTAATTCCTCTTTTTTCTAGGATGATTTCGTCGTTAGGTGAAAGCATTATATATGTTTTTTTTAGTGAATATATTTGAGAATGGTAACAATTTTATTTTTCTCCAAGTTGGCTTTTTAAAGCTGTCATTTCTTTTTTTCGTTTGGTTAACTCGCTGACATAGTCGGAAATACGTATAAACGAATTGTAATCGGCAAAAGATAGTTCTTGTAGGTTGTAGAATGCTTGCGAAGCATATTCCAATGCTTTGTCAATATTCCCTGTGATTTCGTATGCAATGGCTATGTTATTGGCAGCTTGTGCTTTTATCCAACTACTTTTACTTTCACTCATCGCCGTTTTCCAATTGGAAATGGCCGATTCCCAGTTTTTTGTATATACTGAGTCCATTGCCTGCTTAAAATATTTTTTGTTAGGGTTAAAAAAATATCGATCCACTTTTTCCCAGTAAGGTACAAGCCTGTTCACTGTTTTTTGTCCCACGTACAAGGCACCATCTATTAGTGCATTTTCTCTTTTTGGAAACTCCTTTATCCCTTTCTTTCGAGAATTTGATTCTGCCTCCCAGTAGACAGTATCTTTAAATTGCAGAGCATAAAACTCCTCTTTGCCAGGATAGTGTATACTCCAATAGGATTCGAAATTGAGTTCCAAGGTGGAAATATAGGAATTGATTAGAGGTTCGAAAACCTCGGTTAATTCATCCTTAACTATTATTTTATCGAGCGAGATGACGGCATCTGTTTGGGTCGATTTGCACAGCGCTTGTACCGTCACATGTGATATGTAATTTGCTGATTCAAAGTCGGTACTTGTGTTTATGCTGTTGGGTGACAGTTGCACTGAGGCGAAAAAGTCTTTACTTTCAACATCTTCTTTCAAAGCACCCAAACAGAATATGGACAGGCTATCGCTATTTATTGTTACTTTTTCACCTTCTTCGAATGCAAACTGAGTAGTATGGCCTATTTCTGCCGGTTGAGGAATCGTATTATTAATGATCAATATATTGTTGACATCATCATTAAAGGCTATTTTTGCAGGACGTAGTACATCTAGGCTTGTATAAAGCAGCTTCGTACAAGAAGATAGAAAAACTATTCCAAAAGCCAGAGTTGTGATTTTTAGGTTGAAAGTTTTCATGCAAAAGTGATTTCTGAATAATGGTTGTAACTAAGATTTAATCATTTATAGTTAGCTGATCGTAAGCTAATTGTATGTTTTCAGGTAAAATTCTGTTTATGTCGTGGTGCAATCCCATATCGTGGCTCATGTGCGTGAAATAGGTCATTTTCGCCCCTATTTTTTTTGATATTTCTAATGCTTCAGTTAATGAAATGTGCGATATATGTTCATCTATTCTTAAGGCATTGATAATTAATATGTCTAAGTTTTTTAGTTTGTCTATCGATTTCTGTTCAATGGTTTTTACATCGGTCAGATAGGCCATGTTTTTAATTCTGAATCCTAAAATAGGCAATTTAGCATGCATAACTCGTATGGGTTCGATGAGCGTATTTTCGAGATAAAATGGTTTTTCATCAATTTCGTTTAACTGTATTTTGGGTACTCCGGGATATGTGTTTTCGCCAAAACAGTAAGGCATATTTCGTTGAATCACGGTTAGCACTTTTTTTTCGGCATATACCTCAGCTTTACCTAGTGGTCTTACATCATCCAGTCCGCCTACGTGATCGTAATGTTCATGCGTGAGCAGTATTCCTGATAAACTGTCAATCTTATTTTCAATGAGTTGCTGGCGCAAGTCTGGTCCACAGTCGATAAGAATTTTTGTCGATTCCACGATTATTAAAACCGATGCACGCAAGCGTTTATCCTTTTTATTGGTCGAGGTACACACCTTACATTTACACCCAATCTGAGGAATGCCTGTTGATGTACCTGAGCCTAGAAATATGATTCGCATTTAGTAAGTAGTTATCAGTAAACAGTTCAATATATCAATAACTATCAACTATTAATTCTCAACTGTCAACTGTATATTATATCTTCATTCTAATTCTCCACTCTTGCGGATAAATATTGTTGCATCTGTTTCCCACATTTTTAACCCAACCAAGTGCTTGTTGTTTGTAGCAAATTAATATATAACCACGACCTGTTTCGGGAAGCTGAATGGCTTCTTTTCTCAAAAAGGAAATAGCTGTTACATAATTTACTTCCACACTCTCCACCGATTCTTTATCGAGCATTTTGGATAAGGCCACACAAGTTGCCGGTATAAAGTCTTTTCCTTTTAGTTCACCAAGCAAAATGCCGGTATGCATGCATTTCAGATGCTTTTTGAGGATACAAAAGTCATCTAATCGACTTTTGTCGTAGGCATTTATTTGATTGTTGTCAATTAGTATTTCCCAACGTTCTGGATTTAATAACGACAACGGTGGCGTAAAGTTTCTGTTTGTTATTTTACTCGCTTTTTTCCCATCATTTTTATTTTTCAAACTACGGGTAGGGTGGGTATTTTTTCGCAGAACGGCCATAAAAAATCCTTCTCCTTTTGTTTTGTGAGGGTAAAACCGATATCCAACATCAGATGCAGTAATATCCGCATTACCCATTACATCCATTTGCAACACATCAGCACCCAGTTTATTGCATATCCAGTGAACATTTTCTTCGTTTTCTTCTTTGTTAAAAGTACAGGTACTGTATACCAGAATGCCATCGTGCTTTAGCGCCTCCCAAACCGATAAAAGTATATCGCGTTGCCTTTCAGCACAAAGCGTCACGTTGTATTCTGACCATTCCTGTATGGCTCCTGCATCTTTTCTAAACATTCCCTCGCCAGAGCAAGGTGCATCAATAACAATAGCATCAAAAAAGCCAGGTAATGCATCAAAATCTTTCGACTCGTTGTTGGTCACCACCACATTAGGATTTCCCCATTTGATAAGGTTTTCAGCCAATATATAAGCCCGAGAACGAATAATTTCATTACTCACCAACAAACTGCTTGCTGGTAATGTCTGTGACAGTAAAGTTGATTTTCCACCCGGTGCGGCACATAAATCCAATACGGTTTTTGCAGTAGGGAAGTGCTGTTTTACAGCTTGATACAAAAACATTGAACTGGCTTCCTGCACATAATAAACCCCTGCATGCAAAAACGGATCAGCAGTAAAAAGCGGTCGCTCACTTAGGTAAAACCCTTTTTCGCACCAAGCCACCTGCTCGTTTGATGGAGTATAATCCATTTTGTCATTCACCCTAATACTTGTGGGTGGAATAGTTTCCAATGCTTTTTCCAATGCATGAAATTCACTGCCTAATATTTTTTGTGTGCGTTGTATGAAAGGAGCCGGAAGAGTCATTTTTTTAGAGTAAAGTTGCAGTCATTTATCTTGTCTGCTTCTATTTATTATAATTGAGGTTCAAAATTAAACAATTAAAGTTCAATTGGCAATAGGATGTAGTTAATAATGAATGATAAATGGTGAATTAGTAGGTGGGTAAGTTAGCTACACAGTTCTACCAATTCACCATTCAACTCTACTACTGCAAACTACAATGTTTTTTCTTCTTGTTGATTTTGTTACAGATATGCCAGCTTTATCAAAAAAGAAAGCAGTGAATGGATATCACTGCTTTCTAACAAATTATTTAATTTTATATTGTCTATGACTTACTATCATCAAGTATTCGAAATGCTAAATCCAATATTTGTGTATCATCCAACAGAACCAAACCGCCATCAGGTCCCGGTTCAATATGTACTCCACAACTTTTACCATCTTTGTAATCATGTCCACCAAAATAGTTGCGCACAGTTTCTTTTTCCAGACCAAGCTGCTCTGCAATCTTGGTTATACTACCGCTTGGAAGCGCATCTTTTACTTTACGTAGCTCGTTGAATGTTATCGTTTTCGTCATGACATTAAGTATTAGAATGTTTATAAAATAATGATTTCTAAAAGTGCAATAAACATAGTGCATTCTTTTGTAATTACAAAATAATTTCAAGATTATTTTTCTTAAAAAAATGAAAATTTATAGGTTTATCTTGTAAGTGTCTATCAATTAGTTATTTTTTAAACTCGAATTTTTGAGAGTTTTTAGTAAATTGAGCTCGGATAGTAATGTTTTGAAAGCTAAACGATTTATCAGTAAACAGTTATCAGTAAGCAGTTGATAAATATGTCAAAAACTAAGCGAAGTGAGAAAATAACTATTTATCAAAAAGTAAACACAAAAGGCTTATTTTTTACAATTAGTTTGTATAGAATAGTATTTTTGAGTACTTTTGTACGCCAATTAACATGAACAAAACAGTGTATTGTATAAGTTTATTGATTTAAATAAAACGACGAACAAACCTATGAACAGAATTAAACTTGCCTTCCTTACTTTGCTTATGGTAAGTAGCTTAGCCGCTCAGGATTTAAGTAAACTTACACCACAACAACTTGAAGCATATAAGAAATATACTTCGGGTAAAACCGCCACTACTACCACAAATGCTCCGGAAGATTTTGAAGAGCGTACATTGATTAAAGAGGACGGTCAAAAAACAAAAGCCGATGATACAGATAAAGTTAAAAAAACTGTGCCGACATCTTCGGTAAGCAATATTTTTGGTTCTGAACTTTTCAGCAAAGAAAATCTTTCTTTCGAACCCAAATTGAATCTTGCTACTCCAACTAACTATGTGCTGGGAGCTTACGATGAAATGCTGGTTGATATTTCTGGATTGTACGAAGCCAGTTATAAACTCAAAGTTTCACCTGAAGGGACTATCCGCATCCCCAATGTAGGTCCTGTTAAAGTCGCAGGGTCTACTATCGAAAATGCTACTCGTGCCATTCGCAACCAAGTTGCTAAAATTTACATGGGTGTTTCGTCAGGCGAAACGCATGTGAATGTTAGCCTTGGTAATATTCGTAGTATTCGTATAAGTGTTGTTGGAGAGGCAACCCGCCCGGGATCATATACACTTCCTTCGCTTGCTACTGCTTTTAATGCGCTTTATGCCTGTGGTGGACCGAATATTATCGGTTCTATGCGTGATATAAAGGTAATACGTGCTAATAAGGTAGTTGCCACTTTAGATGTTTATAGCTATCTTTTCGATGGTGTATTGTCCGAGAACGTGGGTTTACATGACGGTGATATTATCAAAATTGAACCTTATGTAAATAGGGTGACCATGAGTGGAGCTGTAAAGCATCCTGCCATATTCGAAACAACACGAAATGAATCGTTACTTCAACTGATCCGCTATGCCGGAGGATTTGCCGATAATGCCTATAAATTAAAGTTAACTGTTCTTCGATTGAATGCAATGGGTAAAACGGTGGTTGATGTTACGGATAAACAACTTGCCTCGTTTAAATTAGTGTCTGGTGACTCATGTTTTGTTTCTACTACTGCCAAAAATAAATACGATAATCGTGTAGATCTGACTGGTGCTGTACTTCATCCAGGGACATACGCACTGGAATCAGGATTAACTGTAAAGCAACTTATTGAAAAGGCCAATGGATTGAAAGAGGATGCTTTCCTAAATATGGCCTATATTAACCGTAAACAACCCAATCAAATTCCCGAAATTATTGGATTCAATTTGGGTGAAGTGTTGAAGGGAACTTCAAAAGATATATTGCTTCAAAAAGATGACTCGGTAGTGGTGAAAAGCTTATTTGATTATCGTGAGGAGCAGGTAGTGGAAGTAATGGGTGCTGTTAATGAGCCAGGTAAGTTCAAATTTGTTGAAAACATCACATTGAAGGATGTAATCTTTAAAGCAAAAGGATTTAAAGCGATGGCTCTAACTGATTCGGTAGAATTGGTTCGCATTATCAGAAATTCCGAGCAGCTTCTGAATACAAACGAAAAGACCATCGTATTTAAGTTTGCGCTGGACAAGGATCTTAATTTCAAAAAGGGAGTGAGTGATATGATTCTTCAAAATGGCGACAGGGTTATCGTTCGTACCATTGCAGGTTATGAAGATGTACGTATGGTACGAATAGAGGGAGAAGTATTGCGTGAAGGTGCGTATAATATTATAAATAAGGGAGAGCGAATTTCGGATCTGATTAAACGTGCAGGTGGTTTTACCCGATACGCTTATCCATTAGGTGCATTCTTAATTCGTACCGAAAAGACTACCGGTATAGAACAACGCTTGAACCTTTTAGAAAAGGAGAATATTAAAAAACAACTTCAATCTAAAAATGATAACAAGTTTGATGCTACATTGATTAAAGCAACCGGAGTAGCTCCCAACGGAATAAACGCAATGGATTCTATACAAAAAGCCAATCAACTGGATAAAGTATATAAGAACGAAGGGATTGTGGGTATTAATCTCGAAGAAATCATGAAGAAACCGGGTGGAAAAAATGATTTCTTTCTGGAAGAAGATGACAATATTTATGTACCCCGTGAGTTGCAAACCGTGCGTGTGATGGGTGAGGTGCTTTTCCCAACCTACGTGGGCTATAAAAAAGGCATGAGACTTGGTAAATACATTGATAATGCCGGTGGCTTTAGCTTTCAGGCAGAGAAAAAGAAAGTTTTTGTGCTGTATGCCAACGGAACTGCAAAGAGTACTAATCGTTTTATGTGGATTCGCTTTTATCCTAGGCTTCAACCGGGAGCACGTATTATTGTTCCAGAAAAACCGATGGAGCTAAAGGCAAAACTGTCGCCTGCTGAAAATATTGCTGTATTAACATCTGTTACTTCGGTAGTAGCACTGATTTATTCAATGTTAAGATAACTCAGAGTAGTTATCAGTGGACAAATAAACAGTTATACTTTTACACAATTATACGCTTAAACAATATTATATGTCTGAACAAATTAAAGCAGCGCAACAGGACGACGAAATATCGCTAAAAGAATTAATGCAAAAGGCGCGGGAATGGTGGCAATACCTTCTTAGTAAATGGCTGATTATTCTTGTTTTTGGATTAGGTGGTGCAGCCATTGGTTTAGTGGCTTCTTTACTCACAAAACCCAAATATACTGCTCACCTTTCGTTTGCATTGGTAGAAAAAAGTGCCGGTGGCGGTGGATTGGCCGATTTGGCTTCTTCGTTTGGATTAAGTGGTATGCTGGGTGGTGGTAGTACAGGTACTTTTAGTGGCGATAACTTACTTGAAATTATCCAATCGCGCCATTCAATTGAACAAACATTGCTCTCGCCGGTAGATTATCAAAGTAAAAAGCAAAATCTGGTAGATGTATATATTCTGGTAAATGAAGTAAACAAAGGATGGAAAGACCAGACTAAGAATATTGAATTACAAACGCTGACTTTCCCTATTGGTCAAAAACGGGAGACACTCACACGCACACAAGACAGTGTGTTGTATTCTATTTATAGTGCTATTGTCAAGTCGAATGCATTGACCGTGGCTCGCAAGGATAAGAAGTTGAGTTTGGTAAATCTGGATTTTGTAAGTAAAGATGAGCTATTTGCTAAATTGTTTGTGGAGAAATTAATGTCAGAAACTTACCAGTTTTATAGCGAAACGCGTACTGCTCAAAGTCGTTCAAATATAAAAATGATGGAATTAAAGGCCGATTCGATAAGACGTCTCTATGAATCATCGTTATATAAAGGAGCCAGTTACTCGCAGGCTAATATTAACCCTGCTCTTCAGATGGCCGCAGTACCAGGTATTAAACAACAAAATAATGCTCAGTTGTACGCAACCGTATATACTGAGGTATTGAAGAATCTGGAATCTTTAAAATTAGATATGGCGCGCGAAACACCAATTGTACAAATAGTGGATATACCGCGTTTCCCATTGGAGATGGAAAAGCTTGGCAAAGTAAAGGCTGTGGCTACCGGAGGTATATTGGGCGGATTTCTAATAGTGTTGTATCTGTTAGGGGCATTGTTCCTGAAAAGTGCGATGGAGGAGAAAGAATAATCAGTTGACAGTATTTAAAAATCAATTTGGAATTTTATAACGGGAGTAGGGCAGATGTGTTCTGCTCTCGTTTTATTTTAGCACTGAAGCCTAACTAATAATTGGTCAATAAAAACTACAAATTACACGAATTCTAAGATATTTATCAAGACTAAGATAATTATTCAATAAAATGGAAATGAAAAATTCACGCAATTCGTAGTTTGAGTCAATTTCAATTATCTGCCACAGATTTCGCAAATAACGCTTGTGTATGGGAGTTCATACCCATGTTTTATTTGTGTTACGGGTTTTCGCCCCATTAGCAGGTGCCAACGAAGATTCGGTAACCGGTTTAGCACACTGTGCTTTGACACCTTTATGGTATCAAAAAACAGGGAGGACAGAGTTTAATTCCTTTCAGCTATCCAAACGAAGCGGTAGGCTGAAAGTAAAACTGCTGAATGAATCGTGTAGAGATAAAAGGACAAGCAATAACCGTTTTTAAAGCGGAGTTGAAAGTGTAATAACTTTTGATGAATAAAGTTTTTTTTAGTTTTGCGATACCTACGTATATTTGTACGTAAGACAGTTCAACCAAAATTGGAAGAATAAATGATTGTCACATTCACCGAAAATGCTTGGGAGGAATATGTTTATTGGCAATCTATGGATAAAAAAACGCTAAAGAAGATAAACGAACTAATCAAAGATATTAAGCGAAATCCATTTGCTGGAATAGGTAAGACGGAGGCTTTAAAATATAACTTGAAAGGATATTGGTCGCGTAGAATCGACCTTGAACATTGCTTAGTTTATCTAGTTGTAGAAAATGAATTGCAGATTTTAGCCTGTCGATTTCAATACGACTAAAATAAAAAGAGTAGAGCCGCATAGCTATGCGGCTCTACTCTTTTTATTGAATCAGTTCAGCAGCAAAGAGTATTTGCTCCATTTCTAATTGTATTTTTTCGGCTTCGAGACGTGCTACTTTGGCGTAATCGGCTTCTTCGGACGCATAGATAATCTGGCGCGACGAGTTGACCAACAAACCACAGGTGCTGTTTAAGCCATATTTTGCTACTTCTGCCAGACTTCCACCTTGTGCACCTACGCCGGGAACTAATAAGAAATGTTCCGGTACAATGGCGCGGATATCGGTTAGCATTTCAGCTTTGGTAGCACCAACCACATACATCATGTTTTCGTCGGTTCCCCAACTGAGTGAAGTTTTGAGTACCTTTTCGAACAGACGCTCCCCCGTTTCTGCATCTTTCATGAATTGGAAATCGAACGCCCCTTTGTTAGATGTCAAAGCGAGCAGCGTTACCCATTTGTCTTCGTAGGTAAGGAAAGGGGTTACTGAGTCTTCGCCCATGTAAGGTGCTACGGTTACCGAATCGAAATCCATGTTTCCAAAAAATGTACGAGCATACATAGCTGAAGTATTACCTATATCACCACGTTTTGCATCGGCAATAATAAATTGGTCGGGGTAAGTAGCGCGTATGTATTCCACGGTGCGTTCCAAAATTTCCCATCCTTCGATACCAAGACTCTCGTAGAAGGCAAGGTTGGGTTTGTACGCCACACAAAGATCGGCTGTAGCATCGATAATGGCTTTGTTGAATGCAAAAATCGGATCTTCCGACTCGTCGAATAAATGTTCCGGAATTTTATTTACATCAGTGTCTAATCCCACGCAAAGAAACGATTTCTTGCGCTGTATGTTTTCAAATAATTCTTGTTTGGTCATGATATGGTGTAATAGTTTAATTGTGTAACTGTGTAATTGAAAAGGATTAACGCAAAGATAATATTGCCGCAGGCTAATATCGCGAAGCAAATATCCTTTAAAGTTCTGATTCTTTCAATCGTTCTGCATTTTCGGCCACTATCAACTGATCAATTACTCCTTGCACATCGCCACCCATAAAGGCTGAAAGATTATAAATGGTAAAGTTGATACGGTGATCGGTGATACGTCCTTGCGGATAGTTGTAGGTGCGAATTTTAGCAGAACGGTCGCCAGTAGAAACCATGGTTTTACGCTTTGAGCCAATTTCGTCGAGGTATTTTTGATGTTCTACAGCGTACAATCGTGAACGAAGTTCGTTCATCGCTTTCGCTTTGTTTTTATGTTGCGATTTTTCATCCTGACATTGCACAGTAGTACCTGTTGGGATGTGTACCAAACGAATGGCCGAGTAAGTGGTATTTACCGACTGACCACCGGCACCCGACGAACAGAAAGTATCCACGCGAACATCCGACTCTTTTAGTTCATAATCAAATTCTTCCATCTCTGGCAAAACAGCCACTGTAGCAGCCGAGGTATGAACACGACCTTGTGTTTCGGTTTGCGGTACACGTTGCACGCGGTGTACGCCCGATTCGTATTTTAATGTTCCGTACACATTCTCGCCCGAAACAGTAAAAATAACTTCCTTGTAACCACCTGAAGTACCATCGCTGATATTGGTTATTTCCACTTTCCAGCCTTTTGTTTCGCAGTATTTTGAGTACATACGGAAAAGGTCGCCAGCAAAAATGGCAGCTTCGTCGCCACCCGTTCCACCACGAATTTCGACAATTGCATTTTTATTATCTTCGGGATCGGCAGGGATAAGCAAAAGCTTAATGTTTTCCTCCATTTCCGGAATTCTAGGTTCAATCTCGTCGACTTCCATCTTTGCCATTTCGCGCATTTCAGGGTCATTTTCCCGGTCGAGTATCTCTTTGGCTTCTGCCAAATGGGTCATAGCCGTTTTGTATTCTTGTTGTGCCTGCATGATGCGTTCCAATTCACGATACTCTTTGTTGAGCTTTACGTATCGTTTCATATCGCCAATCACTGCGGGATCGGTTATCAAAGTCGAAATCTCTTCGAATTTATGCTGTAACCCTTCTAATTTTTCTAATAATGTCTTTTCGGCCATATTATATGTTGAATCGTGTAATTCTGAATCGTGTAATTGTAAAATTGTATAACTGCGTAATCGTATAATCGTTGAAGTGTTTTACTGTTAACTGATTACTGTTGACTGTTTTCGCGTTTTTCACATTCTATTCTCATATTTTCGGTGAACTTTTTAATGCGCCATTCCACAATATTTTGATACCGTTTCTTTGTAATAAAAATATTGAAAAACCAACCGAATTTGATTTTTAGATTAGAAACAAAGAGTTGTTCGCTATTTTTTTGCGGAATGATGGTAATTGTTGCGGATGCATTTTTTACTAATAAACTTGAATAAGTAATAATAGCAGTCATTCTTGTGGCTCCATTCGTCAGGTGAGCTTTTGTAACCGATCCATCTACTCTTACGTTATTCAAAGTGGTAAATCCAGGCACTACTATATCAAAAAAACCTTCGGTAATACCAGTTTTTTCATTGTTAGTGGACTTTTTAAAAACAATAATTACTTCGTTGCCTTTTTTTTCATCCTGAATACCTAAGTCTTTTAAAGCCCAATCAAAGAGTTTTCCCGGTGAATCATGAAATTCCCGTACCAAATCATCTGTGATTGATGCAGTAATAGCGGGTGTTGTCTTTATTAAACGTTGGTATTGCGATACAAATTCCCCATCCTTGTATACCGTGATAATTGAATCGGCAGAAGATGCAGAGCTCAATGATAAACTGAATAAAGATAGTAATATATATGCGTAGATTTTTTTCATTCCTATTTGTAAATCGCTATGCTTACGGATTATTTTTAATTTGATTGCTTCCATAATTTAGTTAGCAAAAAAACGTTACAAAATTACCACTTATTTGGCTGATTTGAAAATTATGAAGATAATAAGACCAAATTATAACGATTTTTTTTTTATTGTTAGTAAACAATATTTGGATAGGCTGTTTTGTTTTGCTGACTGAAGTTACCCAACTCAGTTATTTGTATCAGATATGATGGTGGTATTAAGATAACTCTATTGTTTAAATTTAGATTGTTTACATAAAGACATACTTAACTAGAAAATCCGACCGAAGATGTCGATTTAGAGTAACTATTGCCAAGTAGTACAGTCAGTTTTTTTTGCTTTATAGGAAGCCGTTTTTACCAGTGAACCTCAATCTAAATTATTTTTTAAAAAAATAATTTAATTTCACTAAAAAATATCTTTTGTTTTTATTTGTTTTTGTATAAAAAATTAACACTTTTACATCCGTTAATTGTAAAAAAATGACTGTCTCTCGTTTAAACCAACTGTTTGTCTACTGAAATTTAGCGTTCGTGCTGTTTTATCGCTGAATGAAAATTATTTTTGGAATGACCTTATTTCTTTGTTATTATTATAAAATCACACTAAAAAAAAGGAGGAACAAATGAGTAATCCAGCAATCAGAGTAAACATCCCAACAAATCCGAAGGGTCTGTAGGTACTGGCCGACAAGGTAAATAAAAAACACAACGAATAGGGAAACGATTCACTATTAAATGCCATGGCATAGCACAAATGGAGCGATAACGATCCAAAGGTGGACGAAGCATTGCGTCTACAAGTATTAGCCGAAGACCTGAAACGTCAATCGGAAGAGGCGAACAATAAGCGCAACGCTTTGCTTGGCTCTATCGACGACTCGGTGAAAGCCTGCCGCGACCTGTTATTAGGTGTATACCGCAAAACACCAAAAGTGTTGAGCGAATTCGGTTTTGACATTACCGACTCGGTAAAGTTGCCCTAGGTAAAACAAGCATAATGAAACGATAACCTTAGTCGGCGCATGGGTACGACTAAACACTACAGAAAAAGCAGAGTCGGATTGGCTCTGCTTTTTTTTAGTGGGTAAGTTTGTTTTACATTTTAATTACTTAGTTTGTTTTTTTTAATTTTATAAGATCCATTCTGTTATCAAAAAGGGTAACGATATAGATGCGGTGTTCATCAAATGTATAAAAAATAGATGTCTGCCGTGTAACTACACATCGGTATAATTCCGGCTTCATCTGAGATTTTTTAAAACTATGTGTATATTTACTTATTTGTTTCAAATATGTATCCAGTGTAGCTATAAAATTTTGTTTTACGTTTTCCGACCATTCGGTTTCCAGATAGTGAGGTAAATGATTCAATTTTGCTGCGGCAGTTTTTGAAACTACTACCTTCCTCATTTTCTGTGCTTTTTCATTGCAGTTTTATACTCAACAGTATCTTTACACACAATTTCGACTAATCCCTTTTCTATCTCCAGTTTCTGTTCGTCCGAAAGTGTTTCCCATATATCCTGAGTTCTGGCTTTTGAGAAAACGTTTCGTACAGATTTCAAAATAGTGGGATTATCTGTTTCGAGTATCATTTTAGCTAAACTTATTTTTTAAGACTGAATATTCATATCTTTTTGTTTTTGCAAAGATAGAATGTTTCGTGTTATTGGCAAAAAAATAATAAACAGAAGTTAGCTGCCTTTAGGTGATCTTTTTATAAAAAATCGGCTGTCTCAAATTTTATTTCGAAACAGCCGATTGTATAAATAAAACAGGAATGTTGAATTATCCGTTCATTGAAACAAGAAACTCATCATTATTTTCGGTACGTTCAAGGCGATCTTTCAAGAACTCCATAGCTTCCATAGAATTCATATCGGCAAGGTGACGGCGTAGAATCCACATACGATTCAAAGTATCTTTGTCCAATAGTAAATCGTCGCGACGGGTACTTGAAGCCATAATGTCTACTGCTGGGAAAATACGTTTATTCGATAATTTACGGTCGAGTTGAAGTTCCATGTTACCTGTTCCTTTAAACTCTTCGAAAATTACTTCGTCCATTTTAGAACCTGTTTCGGTCAATGCCGTTGCAATGATGGTTAAGCTTCCACCATTTTCGATATTACGTGCCGCTCCAAAGAAACGTTTTGGTTTGTGCAATGCATTGGCATCAACACCACCCGAAAGAATTTTACCGGATGCAGGAGATACTGTATTGTAAGCACGGGCCAAACGTGTAATCGAATCCAAAAGGATAACCACATCTTGTCCGCATTCCACCATACGTTTTGCTTTTTCGTGAACCATGCTGGCCACTTTTACGTGACGCTCTGCCGGCTCGTCGAAAGTAGACGAAACTACTTCGGCGCGTACGCTACGAGCCATGTCGGTTACCTCTTCAGGACGTTCATCTATCAATAATACAATCATGTACACTTCGGGATGATTGGCTGCAATGGCATTGGCAATATCTTTTAATAAAACAGTTTTACCTGTTTTTGGTTGCGCTACAATTAAACCACGTTGACCTTTACCAATTGGTGAGAATAAATCCACCATACGAGCTGAAAGGGTGTCGTTTTTGCCACTACATAAATTAAATTTGGTGTCAGGGAAAAGAGGAGTAAGGTGCTCAAAGGGTACACGGTCGCGTACATATTCCGGCGAACGGCCGTTGATTTGAGCTACTTTTATAAGTGGAAAATATTTTTCACCTTCTTTTGGAGGGCGAATAGCACCTTTGACAGTATCACCGGTTTTTAAACCGAAAAGTTTAATTTGCGATTGTGATACATAAATATCGTCGGGCGAAGCCAGGTAGTTATAATCGGCTGAACGAAGGAAGCCATAGCCATCGGCCATCATTTCCAGCGTTCCTGTTCCCTCTAAGATACCATCAAAGTCGAATTGTTTTTCGACTTTCTCAGGTCGTTGATTGAATTTAGTGCGGTTACTATTGTTAGCAATGTTTCCACCATTAACTTGTTTGGCGTGCTTTAATTCGGGAAGTTCTATTTTTGCTTTGGCGCCTTCGGTTACGCTTTCGATAACACTTTCGATAACATTTTCTAAGGCAATTTCCGGAACAAAAAGAGTTTCTTCAATTTGAGTGTCGTAAGCAGTTCTGTCTTCTAAAACAAATACTTTTGTAGGAGCTGCAACAACTTCCGGTTCTTTTATCTCGATTTGAGGCTTATTTTCCGGTTTTGGAGCTTTTTGTTGCTTTGGCTTGTTGGTTTTTTTTGCAGGTTTTGTTTCGGCAGCTACTGCTTCAACTACTGGTGCTGAGCTAGCCTCTGCTTGTACCTCGACAGTTTTAACAATTGGTTTTGTAATTTGCTTTACCACTTTTGCAGGTACTGCTTGATCGGTAGCCACCGATTTTTGGGCCGGTTTCTCCTTGGGTTGGGCAGTGTCAGAGGTTGTAGTAAATACTTTTTGTTCTGCGTTTTTCTTTACGGGTACGCGCAACCGTTTTTTGCGGTCAATTTCTTGAATTTCGTTCGAAATAGTTTTTCGTTGTGCATTGACAACGGCTTGTTGATCTAGAATATCATAGACCAATGATTCTTTTTTAGTAGAACTAGATACTTTTAGACCTAGTTCTGTCGCGATGTCTTTTAGTTCAGACAGTTCTTTCGCATTCAATTGCAAAATGTTGTAATTACTCATAAAGTGATGGATGAACGTTTTTGGTGAGATTTTCCACACGGAAAATTGAACGTTGATGTTGTGATGTTATGTTTTTTGATTATTGTAACAAAAGCAGGATAGCTTTTGTTGTTAGAATATGTTGCAAAAGTACGACTATATTTTGAATGGGCAAGTATTTATGGTATTATTATTTATTTTTTATGAGATAATAGCTTGTAATACTTGTGCTAAGGCCACAAATGCAGGTTTTGTAAGCTTTGAAAATAAAAAAAGACTTCTAAATGTGAATTTAGAAGTCTTTTGTGGAAAATCTGAAAGTAATTGAACCTTTCTGTTTATTAGGTGATTGGAAATTATTATTGATAAGTTATTTGGGAATAACTTTCAAATAATAAGACTCGTAACTAAATACTTGAAACTACCTATAATAAGTATTGTTCGCTGATTGATTTGTTTTCCTGCACACGGTGGATAGTGTCGGCAAACATTTTTGAAATCGTAAGAATTTTTGCTTTCGAGCACTTGCTACTTTCAAATGGAATAGAATCGGTAAATGCAATTTCGGTAAGTGCCGAAGAACAAATTCTCAACGAGGCATCGCCTGACATAACGCCGTGAGTTACAATGGCACGAACACTTTTGGCACCTCTTCCCATCATCAAATCGGCTGCTTTACAAAGCGTACCGGCTGTATCAACCATGTCGTCGCAGATAATAACATCTTTTCCCTCAACCTCACCGATAATGGTCATTTCGCCTACCACGTTTGCTTTTTCGCGGGTTTTATGACAAATAACCATGGGTACACCTAAGTGTTTCGAGTATGATCCGGCACGTTTCGAGCCACCAACATCGGGCGAAGCGATAACCAGGTTCTCGAGTTGTAGTGATTTAATATAAGGAACAAAAATAGTAGAACCATAGAGGTGATCCACCGGAACGTTGAAAAAACCTTGAATTTGATCAGCGTGTAAGTCCATGGTAATTAAACGGTCAATGCCGGCCACACTCAGCATGTCAGCTATCAGTTTTGCACCGATTGAAACACGGGGTTTGTCTTTTCGGTCTTGTCGTGCCCACCCAAAATAAGGAATTACAGCTATTATTTTGTATGCTGAGGCGCGTTTAGCCGCATCAATCATTAAAAGCAATTCCATTAAATTGTCGGAATTAGGAAAAGTGGATTGAACCAAATAAATGTATTGACCTCTAATAGATTCTTCGTAAGATACTGAAAACTCACCATCCGAGAAGTGTTGAATCTTCATGTTTCCTAGCGGACACCCTAAACTTTGACAAATTTTTTCAGCAAGATAACGACTATTTGTGCCCGAAAACACTTTAAAAGGTGTGGTTTTAGCTGCCATTTATTGTTTTTATTTGTGTTGGATTTATTTTATGCAAAAGTACAGTTTTTAATTTTAAAATGGAAATGAAAACTTCATAAAAATGACTTGAATATTTCTCGGTTATAAATGCAATACATCTGTGATTGGATTTTAGCATTTTTTTGGCCCATAAATAAAAATGTGAATACTCTTACTAGTGTTGCTGAATATTTTTCCGCAAACGTTTGAAATTAAATAATGCCATTTTCTGAACAACATAAAATCTTGTTAGTGATTTTACCATTACTTTTGATTAATGATAAAATCACAAGCGTATTATTGTATTATAAATCAGTTACCTATGAAAATATACTTTAAATTACCATATTTTACCCGTTGGGGAGAACGATTACTTGTTAGTGGCAATTTACCCGAGTTGGGTAATGGCGATATAAGCAAAGCGTTGGCATTAAATTTTCAGGATAAAGAAGATTGGTATGCAGCTATTGAGCTAGATAGAAATGAGCCGTTTGAATTGAATTACAAATACATTCTGTTTAACGAGCAGGATGGAAAATACACCGAGGAATGGGGCAACGATCGTATTTTTAAGCTCGACTCATCAGTTATGGATCATTTTTTCTGTATCGATGTTTGGAATTCGCCGGCAAGTTTGGAAAATGTGTTTCTGACTACTCCATTTCAAAACGTTTTGCTCAAAGATGAGCGCCAGTTACAAGCTCCGAAACCGATTGCGAAACCTACACATATTTTTAGAGTAAAAGCACCTTTACTATCTAAAAACGAGGTAATTTGTCTTGTTGGCGATTGCGCTGCACTGGGTAGTTGGGCAACGAAAAATCCAATACTTTTGAACCGGACGGACGGCGACTGGTGGACGGTTACTGTTGATTTGAGTAAAGCTCAAAATCAAGTGTATTATAAGTATGGCGTTTATGATCCTGAAGATAAGGCGTTTTGTTATTTAGAATCGGGAACAGATCGTATCGCTCCAGTGGTAAATTCTAAAAAAACAGTTGTACAACTTTCGGATTCATTTGTCCGGATTACAAATAGTTTTTGGAAAGGTGCGGGTGTAAGTTTGCCTGTTTTTAGTATCAGAACCAAAAAAAGTTTAGGAGTAGGTGATTTTTGCGATATTAAATTACTTGTTGATTGGGTAGAAAAAGTTGGGTTGAAACTTATTCAAGTTTTGCCACTAAACGATACGATTGGTACTCATACCGATGCTGATGTGTTGCCCTATGCCGCCATTTCTGCTTTTGCATTAAACCCGCTTTTTTTGAATCTTCATGCGGTGGGTAAACTTTCAGCCGCACATCCTCTGCAAAAAGAGTTTAAATCCAACCAAACTAAATGGAATGATTTAGATTTGGTTGAATTTCTGGAAGTTATAAATTATAAAGTGAAATATGCCAAAGAATTATATCTTACTCAAAAAGATAAATTTTTACAAAATATAGCGTTTAAAAAGTTTTTTGCGGATAATGAATATTGGTTGGCTCCTTATGCAGCTTATTGTGTGCTGAGAGATCGATTTGGTACATCAGACTATCGTAAGTGGAAGGAATATGCGCTTTATGATAAGGATAAAATGGCCGAATTTTCATCTCCGGAACAGAGTCATTTCGACGATGTTGCTGTCAACTATTTTATTCAATATCATTTACATGTTCAACTTAAGGATGCAGTGAGTTATGCGCACGCACATGGCGTTGTGCTTAAAGGAGATATCCCTATTGGAGTGAACAGAAATAGTGTGGATACCTGGGTTGCACCGGAGTTGTTTCATATGCGCATGCAGGCAGGTGCACCGCCGGATATGTTTGCGGTGAAGGGCCAAAACTGGGAACTTCCAACTTATAACTGGGAGGTGATGGAGCATGCCGGATTTGATTGGTGGAAGAAGCGATTTGCGCAAATGTCTAACTATTTCGACACTTTTCGTATAGATCATATTTTGGGCTTTTTTCGCATTTGGCAAATTCCGGAAGAGCAGGTTGAGGGAATTATGGGATACTTAAATCCTTCAACTCCAATTCATATTAACGAATTTGCAGAAAAAGGACTGTGGTTGGATTACAATCGATTTTGTAAACCTTATATAACCGATACCATACTGTGGGACTTTTTTGGAGAAGAAGCATCATGGGTAAAAGCTAATTATTTACAAATTGAAGATGGTTGGATTTTTAGATTAAAAGCTCCATTTCAGAGCCAATTGGTAATTCAAAATCTTTATAACGAAGGAAAGATATCTGAAAAAGTGAAATGGGGAATGTTTGATTTAATATCAAATGTGCTTTTGTTTGAGGTGAAAGGTAGTAACGGAACGCAGTTTTATCCGCGTTTCGGAATGGAAACACTTCGCTCGTTTCGCGATTTGGATAATTATACCAAAGACCGTCTCAAAGAGTTATATGTCGATTATTTTTATCACCGACAGGATGCTGCTTGGTATACATCAGGAATGGAAAAACTACCTGCATTAAAACGGGCCACCAATATGATGATTTGCGGTGAAGATTTGGGCATGATGACACCTTGCGTTACTTCCGTAATGAAAGAGTTGGGTATTCTGAGTTTAGAAGTGCAACGTGCTCCTAAATCCAGCAAAAGAGAATTTTTTCATCCTAACAAAGCTCCTTATTTATCTGTGGTAACGCCTTCAACCCATGATATGAGTACAATACGTGGATGGTGGGAAGAAGATAGGGGCGTGACTGAACGTTTCTATAATTTACAACTGGGACATTGGGGCGAAGCACCTTATTTCTGCGAATGGTGGATTTGTCGCGATATTATTCTTCAACATTTATATTCGCCGGCCATGTGGTCAATTTTCCAAATGCAAGATTTGTTAAGCATATCCGATTCGGTACGTAGGCAAAACCCGCACGAAGAGCGCATTAATGTGCCTTCAAATTCAATGAGCAGCTGGCGCTATCGCTTGCACCTGAATATCGAAGATTTGTTGGAGAAAGAAGTCTTCAATTCCGAACTTCGAAATTATATTACACAGTCGGGTAGATAAAATAGAAAAGAGAATTAAAGAGAGGCGTTTTTTTTAAGACGCCTCTCTTTGCTTTTAAATCTATTTAACCATTTCGCGTAGCGCTTTATGAAAGTAATATTTTGATACACCCCAAAAAACTAATCCGCCGGGAATAGATGCATAAGCAGCTCCCATTAGTCCGTAAAAGTGAAGTGATATTGAAATGAAGATTATATTGAATAACAATACTATAAGGCTTATTAGCGCATTGTAGTGAATTTTTCCAAGGCCAAATATTGCAGCACTTTGAAGCTGTACAAGTTGTCGAAGGCTCCAACCAAAAGCTAAATAAGGGAAATATTGCATTGATTCATCATATTTCCCATTAAAAACAAAATGAGTAATATGCGGTATTGTTAATAATGCAATAAGAAATGTTAGTGCTACAACCTGATGAAGTATTTTGTTGTAATGATTGAATGCAATCTTAAACTGTTCCTTTTGGTTGGAAATAGACGAAAAAAGAGGGCTTGTAATCTGCTGAACAGTGCTTGGAAATAGTCTGAATAGGACTGTTATCGTTAGCGCAAAGCTATAAAACCCAATTTGATGCATGTCGGTGATGAAAAGCCCAATTAAAATTATATCTACATAGGCAGATATTTCGGAAAGTAAATTAGCCCATATTGATGATTTTGCATATTTCCAATGCACCGAAAAATAGGATAATATTTCTGATGATGAGGTTCCTGTGTGTTTGAAACTTAAAACTTTAAAACATACCAATAGCATTAATATAAGGCCAAAGTTGTACGCTACATAATAACCTTTTATTCCCAAAAAATAGCTTAGAATTACTATTCCAATAATGGAAATTACTTTATTACTAACAGTTATTGTTGATAGAATTTTTATCTTATTGGCTGCTTGAAAGTAACTTGTAATGATTGAGAAAAGTGAACTACTTACTACAGGAAATAAACCTAACGGAATTAGCCATTGTACATGGCTATCTCTTGTGAAAATATGTAAGTAGTTTAGCATGAGTATTAACAAATACAGGCAGGTAGAAGAAATGATAGTAAAGAACACTCCTGCTCTAAATAAAGTGTCACGTTCTTCTTGTGTTCTGTTTTCGGAACACAACTTTAGTGTTGATATATTAAATCCCATGCCTGCTACAATTGAGAATATCGACAAATAAGTTTGAATAATTTTAATTCGCCCAATATCTTCTGGCGCAAGAATTCCTGCAACGATAAGTTGTGATGTGAAGGCCACAATTTGGATGAGTATATTAGCCGTCAATAAATGAAAGAATCCTTTTTGCCGAATTTTCTGAATTTTAGTTTGAACGTGTGTGAGCTTTATTTTCATTGTATATTCATTCTATTCAATGGATAAATAGTGCTGGAAATGAGCCTATTGAAGTTTTATTATATGGTCAATTACTTGTAATATTATTTCTTCAAGATTTTTTTGTAGATTGTATATATTTCCGTGCCAACAGAACGATAACTGAATTTTTGTTGAGCTGATTTCTTTATACTCATTGTGTTGTAGTCGGCAAGATGATCCAATAAAAAATTCATTCTTTCTGTCAAAGCTCCTACATCTCCTACTTCAATAAGAATTCCATTCGAATCGTTTATAAATTCAGAAATACCCCCAACATTAGTGCTTATCACAGGTTTTCCGGCCGCTAAACTTTCAGAAATAACTACGGGGGCATTCTCATAATTTGAGAAATGCACTAAGAAATCACTATTGTTAATCCAGCAGGCTACCTCCTCTGATGTTTTTTCTCCCAGAAAGTAAACCGTATTTTTTGGAAATTGTAATGTCTGATAAAATGCATATACTTCATTAAAGTCGAGTCCAGTTCCAATAATAACTAACTCAACGTCCTGACGAATTTTTAATAGTTCGTGTGTTGCGAAAATTATTCCTTTGATGTTTTTTGCGTGTTCGTCAAAGCAAGAAATATGCACCATTCTTTTTTTTGTTCGTGGTTCTGGGGGTGTATTTTCAAAAAAGAAATCATCAACCACATTGTTAATAACCACATAATTCTGATTATACAGTTTTTGCTCTACCATGGCATTTTTTAAACTCTCGGAAACAGAAAGTACGGCTGCTGCATTTCTCACAACAAGTTTTGTAATAATATGTCGAATGATACCTTTATAGGTATTTCGAATAGGTAAATAACGCGACCAATGCTCGGAAACAACATAGGGGATGTTTTTCCAGCGTTTAAATAAATAGGCGATAAAACCTGTACGGGAAAGTATGTTGACATGTATAATCTCAGGTAAAAAACCGGTACTTATTACTTGCTTATATCCTTTGTTGTATGCTCTAAGGTAGTTGATTGGTTTAATGAACTTACGGAGAATTGAATTTTTTTTGTCTGGATAATATACCCGAATCTCTGTAAGGCTTTCGTGTGTGTCTTCAATAATTTGAAATGAGTCAATGTTTTCATCTGCATGAACATACAAAACCATAATTTTACAATGTAGGCTTGTGGCTTTAGCATGTTTCTGAACAAAAAGCCCGGCCATTTTATCATAGCGATTTGGATACCATTGAGAAATGAAAAGGATATTCATAATCATTTATTTATTTTTCCGATAAGGAATGAAGGACGAAACTGTTTAAGGATGTAATAGGGCTGATTTACTGCACCAAATCCTTTGTAAAAACGAGCAACTCCTTCTATGCTTGAGCCTTCAAAATCAAGTTGGATCGGGATATTGGCGTTTTTGCGAATGATAAAGTCGATAAGATAAAACATGGCTGAAAAAGATTTACCCTCGTCGCTTGAAATGGGTAGTAAGTAGGTGATTTTATTATTAGAATTTAAAATACCGAGCGAAGCAATCAGTTTCTGATTCTCTGAAAACACACCGTATAATGTGATTTTATTTTCAGTAAGTCCTTTTTTGACTAGTTTTTCGATAGTCGATTTATGTGACTCTTGGAAATTCTTGTCTTCGGCATGATAAAAAGAAATAAAATCATTAACTGGAAGTTCGGTTTGTATGGAGAGATTCGCTCTTACAGCTTTCTCAATATTCCTTAAGGTATTTTTGGAATAATGAGATGCAATTTGGGCGTATGGCTTGTTTAAATTTAAGAGGTAATTGGGGTGCTCCACAGCATCGATGTGAAAGTTTTTATCGTTCAAATTCAGTTGGTAACTAAAAATTCGAATTTGCTTTACGAATAATTCAATGATGTGTTTCGCGATAAGGTGTTTGGAAAATATGCCTAATTGTTGAACGAAAACAGGTTGCACCAAATAAGGTATTCCATATTTTCGTTTGATAGGAAGGGGCATTATGAATTCGTAATGTTCAGTTACCAGCGCTTCCCAATTAGGCGATACGATGTCTAAATACCAAGAGTATGCATATGCCAATTGATTGTGCGATTGCATTATGCACTCATCCCAACGAGCATAATCAATATCCTTATGTTGCAGATGTTTTATTTGCATGCAAAGCTGTTTAACAGTAACTATAGCAAAAGTAAGGTTTTTTTATTATTCTCTATCACCAATTGAATACTTTATTTACTTGAGTAATAAATTGTGTCGCCAGAAGTGTGAATTTTTTGTTTTGTCGGAAAATAAATTTCCACTTACCACCTATTTTGTCTATCTTTGTGCCCGAAAGGAATTCGACCCGCTTCCAGGGTTGTTTTTCTTTCTTTTTTTTGAAATGAACAATTCTGCGTTTTTAGCGTTTGAATGTTCAACATACATTTAGTGGGGTGCCTTAATATTTCGGGCTGAGATCATACCCTTTGAACCTGCACGGGTAATTCCGGGAAGGGAATAAGTTTTATTCATCCGCATCTTTTATTGGGCTCTCAAAATCAAATTATTATTTAAACTAATAAATTGTTATGAGACAAATTTTTATTGGAGCATTTATGCTCATCTTTGCTGTGTCAGCCTTTGGTCAACATTTCATTAATGGAAAAGTGTTAGACGAAAAAGGCCATCCATTGGCGGGTGCTACCGTCGTAGTTATAAACACTTCGTTGACCAATACTACCGATAAAACAGGTAGTTTCCGATTTGACAAACTTTCTGAGAAAACCTATACTATCGGTGTTTCATTTGTTGGGTATGCCCAACGGTCTGTACGAACATTTGTAGATAAGGACTTGGTTGTAAACATGGAACCTACGTCGGTGTCAATTCATGAGGTTACAATAACTTCACTTCGTGCTACCGATAAATCGCCAGTGGCTTACACCAATCTGGATAAAGAGTCACTTTCCAAAACCAATCTTGGACAGGATATTCCTTATCTGTTAATGCAGACACCTTCGTTTGTGGCCTCTTCGGATGCCGGAACAGGTATCGGGTATACAGGTTTTCGTATTCGTGGTACCGATGCTGCGCGTATAAATGTTACTATAAACGGAATACCTTACAACGATGCTGATGAGCAAGGTGCCTATTGGGTGGACCTTCCCGATTTTACATCGTCAGTAGAAAGTGTACAGGTACAACGTGGTGTGGGAACTTCAACCAACGGAGCCGGTGCTTTTGGTGCCAACATCAATCTTCAAACCGAAAATTATACTCAAAAAGCCTCGGGTGAAGCTAGTTTAACCCTGGGCTCATTTAATGCGCTGAAAGAAACGGTGAAGGCCAGTACGGGTCTTATTAACGGACATTGGGCTGTAGATACCCGTTTGTCGTCGGTGAAGTCCGATGGTTATATCGATCGTGGTTCAGTAGATATGAAGTCCTATTTTTTTCAGGCCGGATATTATGGCGACAAAACATCGATCAAATTTATTACCTTCGGAGGGATTGAGAAAACCTACCATGCTTGGGATGGTGTGCCAAAAGATTCGTTAGCAACACATCGCACTTTTAATCCCTGTGGCTTTATGGGTACGGATGCTATCGGAAATTCGCTTTATTACCAAAATCAAACCGATAATTATATTCAAACGCATTATCAGTTGGTAGGAGTGCATAGTTTTTCACCTGCGTTTAGTTTGAATGCAGGTCTTCATTACACTCGTGGTGACGGTTATTACGAGGAGTACAAGCAAGATCAAAAACTAAGTACATACGCATTGTCTAGTTATTTGTTGAATGGGAATACAATTAAATCTAGTGATTTGGTTCGTCAAAAAAGAATGGGCAATGATTTTGCAGGAGGAGTTTTTTCATTAAACTACACGGAGAGCAAACTTTCTGCCCAACTTGGTGGAGCCGTTAACCGCTATTGGGGAGAGCATCACGGAGATGTTACCTGGGTGAAAAATTACATTGGATCTATCTTGCCGATTACTCAATATTATAGCAGCGATGTGAACAAATGGGATGGCAATATTTATCTGAAGGCTAACTACGAATTGACTTCTAAGCTTAATGTGTATGCCGATTTGCAATACCGTTATGTGAACTACTCATTGAATGGTACTAATGATAAGTGGGATGATGCTACGGCTGCGATGCAAAAATTGGATGTGTCCAAACAGTTTAATTTCTTTAATCCTAAAGCCGGTATTTTTTATCGTCCAAATACCAATAATGATTTTTTTGCTTCGTTTGCAGTTGCTCAGCGCGAGCCGACACGTACCAACTATACCGATGGATCTGCTGCCACATGGCCAACCAGCGAAATACTTTACGATATAGAAGTGGGCTATAAATATCATAATGATGCTCTTGCATTTGGTGTAAATGGGTATTTGATGTATTATCGTAATCAATTGGTGTTAACTGGTAAAATTAATGATATTGGCGAAATGCTTACTGAGAATATCTCCCGCAGTTTCCGTTCGGGGATTGAATTGGTGGGAGCTGTGAAACCTACCGACTGGTTGCGTTGGAATGGATCAGTTACCGTGAGTTATAACAAAATTATTGGATTCAACGAGTTTATAGATGTGTATGATGCAGACTGGAACTGGACTTCGCAACAACAAAATAGGGTAGGAGATACCCCGATAGCTTTTACTCCTGATTTATTGGCAAACAGTATGTTCACTTATGTAAATGGTAATTTCGAAGCTAGTTTACAATCTCAGTATATCGGTAAGCAGTACATTGACAATACTGGAAGTAACGATCGTTCGTTGAGTGCTTACTTTGTGAATAACCTTCGAATCAGTTATAATTTACCTGTAAAAGGGATACGTGGAATTGGATTTACGGTGATGGCAAATAATTTGTTCAACGAGCAATACATTAGCAATGCCTGGACATATTCATATTATCAGGGAGATAATTCTGGAAAACAACGTTATAACGATTTTGGATTTTATCCACAAGCAGGTCGTAATTTTCTGGCCGGTGTTATAGTGAAGTTCTAAAAAAAACAGCGAGTAAATATAAAGGTTGGATGAACGTCCAACCTTTATTTTTGAGGGATAAATTTCAGAAAAAAACGACTACATTATTAGAAAATGATGTAGTCGTTTTTTTTAACCCTGCTTGTAGGAGATAATAACCTATAATGAGTATCGGGTGTTATACCTAAAGTGCAAGATAATATAGCTGTATACCAAACGGTTGTAATTTTATATTTATTGAAGTATATTTTATTGTACTGAAAACTAATTGCTATAAGCTCCGTAAATTGTGAGCACCCAAAAAAAAATGCAATGGCTACTATTAAAGCATTTGTATGAGTATTTTCAAAAACACTATTCTATTCAGAAAAAATCTATTCTATTGTATTGTATTCTATTAGTCTGCTATTTTATCATACATTTGTGACATTAATAAGAATAGCAAATGACCGGCATTTTTAACTTAATCAAAAAGGTATCGGGATTTTCAAAAGCTATTCAAAAATGCTAACGAAAAGAATTGGCAGCGGGCTCAGAAGGCTTGCGATTGCAAATAATAATGGACTTTACTACCAATTGGTATAGTTTCTGGAAAAAACCGCAAACACTACACGAAAAGTATGACCATTACTATTGGTTCAATTTTTATATTTATCAGGATTTACGTCAATTATCCAAACTCAAAAATGACAAGGCGAGGACTACTAAAATTGATCATGCTTATTATTCAGGTAATTGGGACGAATTGAATAAAATCTAAACTTCGGTCTATAGGTCAAACTTGTTTAATATTTCTTTGCTCTATAAATATCCTTAAACGTATTCAAAAAAAATACAGTTTAGATATTAACCGCAAGAATCCCTGATAACTAAGCTAGGCTGGAAAGCAATCTGATTCAATTCGGCGGAATCATTTAGCAAATCTAACAATACCTTTACCGTTTCCTTGCCCATATCGACAATAGGTTGTTTAAGACAAGTAACGGGCGAATAGAAAAAGTCGAACGACTCACTGCCATCAAAACCAATAATGGCAAGTTGGTTAGGCACTTTGATATCGTATTTTTTTATACAATACAATCCAGAAGTAGTGAGCGAGTTGGTGGCAAACAGCAGTGCATCCACCTTATTTTCATTCACCACAAAATTCAAAATGGCATTCTCAACTTCTTCTTGTATATAGTTGTAGTCAATTTCAGTCACAAAGCAGGTTTCCTGTAAGTTATGAGTACTCATGGCATCAGTAAATCCAGAAATACGGTTGCGCATGTGCACCATCGTTGATTTGTAGGCGATGATTCCAATTCGTTTAAAGCCTTTTTCCACAAAATGATTTACCGCCATAACAGAGGCATTGTAATTATCCAGCACCACATGATTGGCCGCAAGATTAGGAAAATAACGGTCGACCAATACAAATGGTATTTTTCGTTTTGTCAACTGTTTGATCTGATTATCAGTTCCTTCTGCAGGCATAATTATCAAACCGTCCACCTGACGGTCGTAAAAAGTGTGCATAAGAGTTTCTGATTTAGCGGCACTCTCGTCGGAACTTCCAAAAATGACTACATATCCCTGTTTGGCAGCTTCATCTTCAATAACCCTGGCAATGGAAGCAAAAAAAGGATTGGCAATATCTGCCAGCATTAACCCAATTGTCATGGTAGAGCCACGGCGCAAACTGCGTGCAATCTGATTAGGTTGGTAATTAAGCTCTTTGGCAACTTCTCTTATCTGCTTTGTAAGCTTCTCGCTCACTCGTTTTTCTTTTTCCAACCCATTCATCACGTAAGATACCAAAGCGGTGGAAACACCAACCTTTGTTGCAATATCTTTCATCGAAACTTTATTGTTCATCCTGGTTTTAAAAAATAATAATTGTTAGTAATATCCTTTTTTGGAATGCCATCCATAAAAACAACCTCTTTCCGTGTCATTTGACCCAATTCATTTTTCTATATTGTGTCAGTGCTTATCAATAGTGATAACTTCAAATAATTCACCAGTATAAAGTTCATTAAATATCACATCGAACCCAATTGTACGGAGTGCACTTCCTGTTAAAGTAGCTGCTAATTTGCCGCTCATCGATATCACCTGGTATGTTTTTGCAGGATCGAGGTAATTGATGGTAACTTTTCGTTTCGACTCCAGTGCTCCGTGACGAAATATGCCAATGATTCCACCATTTTTCGTATCGGTATTGATGCGCTGAAAACCGTCCCAACTACCTTCCGAAGGTTCACCAAAATAGGGCAAATCCTGACGATAGCTCATAATACCATGTTTTTTTTCCATTAATTGAAGCCAGTCGGCATAT
>JBBSDM010000022.1:0-53882 GCA_038249445.1 Bacteroidales bacterium | reverse complement strand
TCGGATTCCCTTCAATACAATATTTTTATCGAAGCACGTTCGTTGAAATCGGTTACAGAAAGCCAGAATATCTGTTTTTTGCTTTTTGTAAATAAGAACTGTCCCGATATGCTTAGTACAAACACCGATTTTAACGCTTCGTTTAAATTAACGGCAACACCGGTATTTGATATTGAATATTTAAAATCTGCTTTGATTGCTGGGGCAGATGGAAATAGCATATTTGTGCATACCAATAGCAGTGGAAACAAAGATGCTTTCATATTATCAGGAGTGCATTTAACTCTTATCAGTCCCGATGTAGTTTCCCATATCGTAAATAATTATTCGAGCACCAGAACCATTATAAATAATTAGATTTACGTTATTAATATTGCGTTTGATGATGAACACAGAAGTGAATTTAATGAAGTAGGCACACTACCAGTCATTCAAATCTCGAATAAGCAAATAAGAATTGAATATAACTACATTGACTTTACAATGAAATTGTCGAGTATTTCTACTTTCACCAATAAATTTGAAGTAATCGAAAATGAAAAACCAAAAATTATTTTAAATAGTATGTGGTATGATGAAACTCATTTAGACTTGAAAAATATTGACACAATGACAGTTTCTTCACTTGGCGAATATACTCTTCTCAGTACAAAGAATAGTACCGAAACTAAGGCTGTGGTGGAAAAAATGTCGAAATCACATAGAGAAGTACGATACGACCCTTCGACAGGGGAATCTTCAAATGGAGAATCCAATACCTATGTCAGCACCGATTATTCAGGAGGCGATGTGGTGCTGAAGGTATTACTGAAGATGAAATAATATTTTTTAAACATTTAAGTTACAATAACTGCAATAATACATCTCTAGATAAGTAACTATAAACATATAAAATACCCTTATTTAAAATTATTGGTATAGGCGTTAAAAGGCCTATACCAATAATTAGTTTTTTGTTGGCTCAACAAAAAAAGAAGTCCAACTAAACTTGTTATAACGGATGAGCTTGGTTTCTAACAGAAGCCTAGCTCATTTTTTATGGCAGTAAATTTTGGTTCACACAAAAAAACGTAGTATCTTAGCATGATTTTAGAAAAATGAAGTAATAAACTAAAACTTATATTGGCAATGGAAAATAATTATTGCATTATTATGGCAGGTGGCGTTGGAAGCCGTTTTTGGCCTTTTAGTAGAAATGATCGTCCCAAACAATTTCTCGATTTTTTTGGTACCGGACGCTCTCTTTTACAAATGACTTTTGATCGATTCCGGCATTTAGTTCCGGCCGAAAATGTTCTTATAGTTTCTAATGTCATATATAAAGATTTGATTTTGGAGCAATTACCTGAGATAACTGCCAGTCAGGTTTTATTGGAACCAAACAGACGAAACACTGCACCTTGTATTGCCTATGCGGTGAACAGAATTAAGTCCATGACCGATAAAGCGAATATTATTGTAGCCCCATCGGATCACTTGATTTTGAAAGAAAACGATTTTCTCGATACCGTGAAAGTTGGACTTGACTTTGTAGAAAAAAATGACTGTTTGCTAACCCTTGGTATCAAACCAAGTCGCCCTGAAACTGGCTACGGATATATTCAGATCAGCGAAGGCGACTCAAATTTGCGCGCAGTAAAAACATTCACCGAAAAACCAAATGCAGAACTTGCTCAGGTATTCTTTGAAACTGGTGAGTTTTTCTGGAATTCGGGTATCTTCTTATGGAATTTACAAACTATCGACAAAGCATTTAATGAATTATTGCCCGAAGTAGCTACTAAATTTAAAGCCGGGACTGAATTTTTCAACACATCAAAAGAACAAGAATTCATTGATGAAATGTATCCATCATGCCCTAATATCTCAATAGATTACGGTATTATGGAAAAAGCTAAGGACGTTTATGTTCTGTGCTCAGATTTTGGATGGACCGATTTGGGAACCTGGGGATCACTTTACGAAATGTCGCCAAAAGATGAAAATAAAAATGTTACACTAAAATGCGAAACTGTATTTTATGGAAGCGAAGATAATATTGTAGCTTTACCTGCGGGTAAACTGGCAGTAATTCAAGACCTAAAAGGATACATTGTGGCAGAGTCGGATAACGTTTTACTAATTTGTAAACTTGAAGAGGAACAACACATTCGTCAGTTTGTAAACGATACGAATGTAAAATACGACGGAAAATATAATTAAACAGTTAACAGTGATAAGCGATTAGTTACTAGTGATTAGTGATTCTAGAACTACACAAAGGTTTTAAATACACTGTTTAATGTTAACTGATAACTGATATGTTTGAGCCATCCAATGAAATCAATAAAATGATTTTTCTATTTTAAAAACAACCCGAAAATTTTAAACACTGATGGTAATTACTGTTAACTAATTACTGTCAACTGTCAGTTATGAGCGATATTATTCATCTTTTACCCGATTCGGTAGCCAATCAAATTGCTGCTGGCGAAGTGATTCAGCGTCCGGCATCGGTTATAAAAGAATTAGTTGAAAATTCAATCGATGCAGGTGCCACATTTATTCAAATACTGATAAAAGATGCTGGACGAACATTGATTCAGGTGGTTGATAATGGCAAAGGGATGAGTGAAACGGATGCCCGAATGGCTTTTGAACGCCATGCAACATCCAAAATTACTGATGCTACCGATTTATTTTCGCTCAAGACTATGGGATTTCGGGGCGAAGCGTTGGCATCGATTGCTGCTGTGGCACAAGTGGAATTGCGTACACGTAGAACCGAGGATGAACTCGGGGTAATGGTTGAAATAGCCGGAACACGGGTTTTTAAACAGGAAATGGTACAGTGTGATACAGGAACTGCTTTTCAAGTAAAAAATTTATTCTTCAATGTACCAGCTCGTCGACGCTTTCTGAAAAGTGACAATGTGGAGAAAAGTCACATCCTCACGGAATTTTATCGCATTGCATTGGTAAACTCCAACGTAGGTTTCGCATTATTTGATGGCGACGAGGAAGTATTTCAGCTTCCTGCCTCCAATAATAAAGTTAGGATAGAAAATATATTTGGGAAAAATGGTAAAAAACGCTGGCAACAACAACTCCTGACTATTGAGACATCCACCACTCTTGTAAGTATCAACGGCTATGTGGGGAAACCCGAATATGCACAGAAATCGGCCATACAATATTTTTTTGTGAATGGACGATACATGCGTCACCCCTATTTTCATAAGGCAGTGTTACTGGCTTATAATCAAATGATTCAGGCTAATGAAAGCCCGAATTATTTTATTTACTTGGAGGTTGACCCACAAACTATAGATGTCAATATCCACCCAACCAAAACAGAAATTAAATTTGAAAACGAACAGGCCATCTGGTCTATCCTTTCTGCATCTATCAAGGAATCGTTGGGTAAGTTTAATATTGTTCCATCCATCGACTTTGATCAGGAAGGTGCATTGGAAATGCCCACCAATATGTCGTTAGAAAACGTACGCCCTCCACAGACTAATTTTAACCCGAATTACAATCCTTTCGGGACAAGTGCTTACAAACGTCCGGTACTGGATTGGGAAAACCTATACGGAGACTTTGAGAAAAAAGCGGAAACTATTGAGTCCTCGCCCACCTGGCTGCCCGAATCAGAACTATCATCCTCCACCACATTTGTTCCACAAGAGAAACAGCAAACCATTGATACAGTTATTGAGCAACGAACTGACAATTTTCAGTTTAAAAATCGTTATGTCATTACCAGTTTAAAATCGGGCATGTTGATGATTGATCAACACAGAGCGCATGTACGCATTCTTTTCGAACAATATGTCAAGCAGATAGAGAATAAAAAAGCAATCTCTCAGCAAGTTCTTTTTCCTGAGCTACTAGAGTTGAGTGCCGATGACGTTCTTATTTTCGAACAAATGCTACCCGATCTTCAGTATGTAGGCTTCGATTTTGAACCGCTAGACAATCATTCATTTAATGTAAAAGGAGTTCCGGAAAAAGTAGGAACCGGCAGCGTTATCGACTTGCTGCTGGTAATGCTGGACAAGGCTAAAACAACAGCCGAAAATCTAACCACTGCCATGCATGAATCGATTGCGCACTCGTTAGCGGAATCATCGGCTTTAAAGAACAGTCAACGACTATCAAATGAAGAAATGAGCGACTTGATTGACCGCCTTTTTGCCTGTGAAAACCATAATTTTACTCCTGATGGAAAGAAAATTATCACTGTTTTTTCGCACGAAGAGATTGACAAAAGATTTTAAGTAGACACCAACCATCTTACATCAAACTATTCTTATCTCTGTTTATACAATCCGCAAATGAAATCGCTTCTTATCTTCGACCTCGACGGCACTTTACTAAATACCATAGCCGATATGGCCGAAAGTTCAAACTACGCTCTCACAAAATGTGGTTTTCCCACACATGAGACTTCTGCATACAGTTTTTTTATTGGCAATGGCATCAATAAGCTTTTTGAACGGATATTGCCGGAAGGTGATAAAACGCAGGAAAATATTCAAAGGCTTCGAAAATATTTTCTGGAACATTACGAAATTCATAATTCTGAGCTGACTGTGCCGTATGCGGGTATTCCTGAACTTCTTTTGAAATTACAATCAGCTGGAATAAAGCTAGCGGTTGCATCAAACAAATATCATAAAGCTACAGAAAAGCTTATTCTGTACTTTTTCCCTGAAATAGAATTTGTAGCCGTCTTTGGACAGCGCGATGGAATAGCTATTAAGCCGGATCCAACTATCGTCCATGACATTCTTATCAAATCAAAAACGAATAACAGCGAAGAGGTTCTTTATATTGGTGATTCGGGCGTAGATATGCAAACGGCTCAAAATGCGAGCATTGATGCTTGCGGCGTAAGTTGGGGATTTCGCCCACGTGCTGAATTGGAGGCATTTTCACCAAAATACATAATTGATTATGCAGACGAAATATTGAAAATAGTTGGCTTGTAAGCTAACACAAACAACAGAGCATAAAAAAACCGCACTAAAATGCGGTTTTTTTATTATCAAGTCTCAACCTAAAATTTACCTAATGATTTATTCTTCTTTAGCTTGAGGAGTGATGAGTTTGTATCCTTTTCCGTGGATATTAATAATAGCCACATTCTCATCTGCTTTCAACAGCTTACGTAGTTTAGTGATATACACGTCCATACTACGAGCATTAAAATAGTTATCGTCTACCCAAATTGTTTTGAGAGCAAAGTTACGTTCCAAAATATTATTAGCATTAGCTGCCAATAAATTCAATAATTCAGACTCTTTGGTTGTGAGTTTTTTAGCTTCACCATCAAGGATAAGCATTTGTTTTTGAGCATCAAAGATAAAATTACCAAGCGCGTAGGTAACTACATCTTTAGCCTTTTTGCCTTTCACGCGGCGCATGATAGATTCGATGCGGTAAAGCAATTCTTCCATACTGAAAGGTTTAGATAAATAATCATCTGCACCTAATTTGAATCCTTGTAGGATATCTTCTTTCATCGATTTAGCGGTAAGAAAGATAATGGGTACTTCAGTATTTAATTCACGTACATCTGCAGCAAGTGCAAAACCGTCCTTTTTAGGCATCATTACGTCAAACACGCATAAATCATATTTATTTTTTGAGAAAGCTTTGTAACCAGCTTCACCATCAGGCTGTAAATCTGCATCATATCCTTTGGTGATTAAATATTCTCTGAGAAGCATGCCAAGATTTTCGTCATCTTCGCATAACAAGATTTTTACTTTTTCGTCAATCATAATTAATAATTTTTTAAAGTTGGTATTGATATAATAAATTTTGTTCCAATATTTAATTCGCTCTCTGCCTTGATAGAGCCTTTGTGTTCAGTCACTATTTTCTTAACGTAAGCAAGCCCTAAACCAAAGCCTTTTACGTTGTGGAGATTGCCAGTAGAAACTCTGTAGAATTTCTCAAAAATTCGCTTAAGATCTTCTTTGTTAACTCCGATGCCGTTATCTTCGATGCTTATGAATAAATTATCCTTTTCGTTCCATGTTTCCAAGGTCAAAAGTAAGGATTTATCGCTGTATTTCAGTGCATTATCCATCAAATTGAAAATCACATTGGTAAAGTGAACTTCATCGATAAAAGCCAAATCATTCGTTGCTTTTAGATTTGAAGTAATCTTACCTCCCTTACTCGTTACTTTTAGCGAAAAATTACCAATAATATCTCTGATGAGCGAATTGATTTGAATTTCGTTCAGCTTAAGTGTTGATTTTTCTCTTTCAAAAACAGCCATTTGCAACACTTTCTCAACTTGAAAACTCAAGCGTTTTGTTTCGTCGCGAATCACTTTCGAAATATGTTTTAGTGTTTCAGGCGTTTTTCCTACACCCGGATCTTGCAACATTTGCGAGGCAAGTGATATAGTTGATATGGGTGTTTTAAATTCATGCGTCATATTATTTACAAAATCATTTTTCATTGTATTTAATTGCTTCTGTCTGAAAATGATAATGATAGCAACAATAAATATAAAAAGAATAAGCAAAACTAAAGCTACTGACGGCAAAAGCAAATTCATTGAATTGAGTATAAAGTTTTGTTTTGTTGGAAATACAACTTGCAAATAGGCAGGCTCATTAGACTCTTCTAATGGAAACAGCTTTTGAGTATATACATTATTATTTATGCTTAGCTCTGGTTGATGTATATCTTTATGACACTTGTATATTATCTTGCCTTGATTGTCGACAATTGAGTAAAAAAATGGAAGCTCCACACCATTGTTAACCAACACTTTTTCTAAAATATCATTCAAATCATTGAAGTTAACCCGCTCGTTAATCTCTTTATCGTCGCTTTCCCGCATCCAACGGAAAACAGCCTGATCAAGAATTGTTTTGGAACGCGAGAAATTCTTGTGAAATTTATCCTGTAAATATCTCGATGTTTCTTCGATAGTTGCCTGACCATGACGAGTTGATAAACGGATACTTGGACGATTCAGTTGCTCCGATGTCAATTTTGAATCGGCCATACTGTCAATATCCTTTTTCAATTTCAAATTTTGAGCATCTACATTAACGTATTTATTATTTGCTCCCTGAATATCGCTTCCTTCGAGCGTCTGACTCAAATAATCGAGTGCTTCATTCTCTTCAACCAAACTAACCGTTTGAAACAATGCTCGTTGCACATTATCATTAAACTGATTTTCTACCATCTCGGCATTTATCCTTACATACCTCGCCTGCAAAGCTATAAGCCCTACAAACGTTACAAGCATCGTAATGATAAGTATCCAAATTGTCGTCTTCTTCATATTAGGCTACAAATTTACAAAATAATTATACCTTCATGCATAAAGTAACATTCTTTAACCTAGTTTGTTCATCGAAAACATTGTTATTAGCAAAAAATGGACAATGTTTTAATGTTTGTTTGATAATTTAATTCAATATTTATGTATTTAACTCAATTATGCCTGTTTTAAGTAAATATAGTCCGCAATTCCTATCTCTCTTTCCAAATTTAAGCAAAAACGATTATGAAGAATCCTAAGTTTACATATCAACTGCTTTATCAGGCTCCACTTCATCCGAAGTCTCCACAACAACAATTTCCTCTTGGCGAAATTCTTTCAGCACAAACCTATTATAATATGAAATAATCAGAGTGGTCATTGGAAGGGCTATAATCATGCCTACCATACCCATCAACGACCCCCAGATGGATAGCGAAAGTAGTATTACCGCTGGATTCAGTCCGGTCACCCTCCCCATAATTTTGGGAGTCAATATCATATCCTCAAGCATCTGCACCAACGCGAAAACAATAGCTATCCCCAACAGAACGGAACCAAAACTTTGCCCAGTTTCTACCGATTGCAGCAAACCCATCACGGCACACGGGATCAATGCCAACACCTTGAGATAAGGCACCAAGGTGAGCAAACCAATGAGCAAACCTAGAACAATGGCCAATGGCAAGTGTATAATGCTAAAACCAATAACAAAGAGCACTCCGACAATTAGCGCAATTAGCGCCTGACTGCGAAAATAACTATTCATCCCCGTTTCCAAATCGACAATAACTTCAGTTACCAACTTTCTATATTTAGGAGGAATAATGTGAAATAAACCAGCTGAAATTTTCTCGTAATCAAGCAAAATAAAGATAAGGTATAAAAAAACGACTACCACCACTGATAAACCAAGGATAAAATCGAGTGACCCATTAACAAAGCTCCACAATTGAGGTGCCAATTTTTTAAGACCATCCATAATGTTTTGATCTTTCAACACGGATTGAAATCTCAGATGTTCCATATAATGTCTAATCTCCGTTTGCCAAGCCACCGGAATAAACGTATTAACATCCAATTTCTGCGAATACACAACAATTAATTGTGATAATTTTTGAAATTCGAGACTTACTATTGGAGCCAAAATCAGAACTAAGCCCGTCAATGACCCAAAGAATAGCAGAAGCGTTGCCAAAATTGACAACATGCGATTGCGAAATCTCAATTTATGTTGAAAAAAACCCACAAAGGGTTGCAACAAGTAAGCCAATAACCAGGCAATCATAAACGGCAACAGAACGCCACTCAGTTTGTTTACTAACAAAAACAGAAACACTACTGCAACTACGCCAATAAGCATACGAACTACCCGATCGAGAGTAAAGGGTTTTGGATTTGTATTCATGATAATTGGGTTTAATTTTCTATTTACATAACTATCTTAAACCATTCAATGTTTTACCCCGTTAAAACAGTCGCGACAAATGGGTTCATACTCACTCATTTCGCCCAACAATACACGCTTATCGCTATCTACCAACCGATGCGAAACATATGCCAATGCTCCACAATGAACACAAATGGCATGCACTTTAAACACATCTTCGGCTATTGCGCACAGTGCAGGCATCGGTCCAAATGGCACACCCTTAAAATCCATATCCAACCCTGCAATAATAACACGCACCCCCTGATTGGCCAACTGAGTACAGACATCAACTAGTCCTTCGTCGAAAAACTGCGCCTCATCAATACCCACAACATCCACATCCCCCGACATAAGCAAGATACTACCCGACGACTCAACAGGCGTAGACCGAATGGCAGTGCGATCGTGCGAAACAACCTCATCTGCCGAATAACGAGTATCAATTTTAGGCTTGAAAATTTCAACTTCTTGTTTAGCAAATTTTGCACGCTTGAGCCTTCGTATCAATTCTTCGGTTTTCCCCGAGAACATCGAACCACAAATCACTTCTATACTTCCCCGCTTTTGCTGAATAGGATGGTTTCGCTCTGAATAAATCATTGTATTTTATTGAAAATTAGTAGTTCTTTTTTCTTTTCTCTTTGGATTATTGTAACTTTACACCGAATATAAGATAGTAAATACTTAACCGTACTCAATTAGCAATTACAAAGGTACAACTTTAGTGAAAGAATGCGACATTCGACATCTTTTATTCCAATAATATAAGATTTGCATGTAATCGCTGTTTTATTAGCAACAAACCAACCCTATTCCCTGCACAAAATTAAAGAAATTATAAGGATTTAAATCGTTTTTACCCAAAAGATATGAACAGAAAATTATTAGTAACACTTCTTCAAAAATCAATTCAGGAACTGGAAATGATTACCGAAGGCTTTTTGGAAATGGATCATTATCCAAAAGCAATCATCCTATTAGCCCAGCGAAAAACCGATGATATTCAATCCTATATTGAGATACTATCTACTGTTTTACCCGACTCACTGGATATCGAAAACGAAAACGAGACAGCAATTATTGATCAAAACGAGGAAGGAATGCTCAAAGAAGAGCCCAAGGAAGTTGCTGAAAAAGAAGTTACGGAAGTTAAAGAAGACAAAGAAGATAGTGAAGAAATAGAGGAAGAAGAGGAAATAGAGGACGAAGAAGAGGATACGGAAGAAATAGAAAGTGAGATCACTGAAAAAGAGGAGCTAACAACTACCACCGCAGTAGAAACGAACGAACAGGAAGTGCTTGAAGAAAAATTTACTAGCAACGAAACCATAACTGTGGTTGAAGAATCTATAAAATCGGCATCGGGAGATAAAAATTCTGTGACAACAGTAACAAGAAATGAGCTTTTATCGAAAACCGAGAACACCATCAGTTCAACATTAGGCAATAAAAAAATAACAGATATTAAACAAGGCGTTAATATCGGCGACCGTTTTAGATTTCAGCGCGAACTCTTTCGAGGCAACGGCGAAGACATGAATAAAACCCTAACCTATTTGAATCAGTTGGCCACATTGGATGAGGCACTATCTTTCCTTCGCTCTAAATACGGCTGGGCGACAGATAATGAGACTGCTGAAGATTTTTATCAAATTGTAAGAAGACGATTTTTATAGAAGACAACGCATACGTTGTCTCAACACACGTCGCCCCTAAACAAACAAAAATAGAACCAGAAACATGAAATTATTCGTTGTACCTACACCGGTAGGAAATTTGGAGGATATGACCTTTCGCGCTATCAGAATACTAAAATCGGTCGATTTAATTTTGGCTGAAGATACGCGAACAAGCGGTTTTTTACTAAAACACTTCGAGATTAAAACACCCATGCATTCGCACCACAAATTCAACGAACACAAAACGGTGGAAAACGTGGTTCAACGCATCAAAAGCGGACAAACCGTAGCACTTATCTCGGATGCAGGAACGCCAGCCATCTCCGATCCCGGATTTTTAGTGGTTCGTCAATGCGTAGAGAATGGAATCGACGTTGAATGTCTTCCAGGCGCAACAGCCTTTGTACCAGCGCTGGTGGCTTCGGGCTTACCCAACGACCGCTTCTGTTTCGAGGGTTTTTTACCCCAGAAAAAAGGACGCCAGACAAAAATAAACGTGCTTGCTCAAGAAAGTCGCACTATGATTTTTTACGAATCACCATTCCGACTGGTAAAAACGTTGACACAGCTATCTGAAGTAATGGGAATTGAGCGCAGAGCATCGGTTTCTCGTGAAATATCAAAAATTTTCGAAGAGACAAAACGCGGGACATTACAAGAGTTAATTCAATATTATACAGAGCATATTCCGAAAGGAGAAATTGTAATTATTGTTGCAGGTTTTGAAGAATAAACATTACCTTTGCAGCCGTAAATAACTAATAATTACTTATTGATAATTATTTATTTGCCATCACATTTAAGTATTTCGGGATATTCAATATTATGTTTTTTCCAAAACAATATTCAGAGAAACAGACTTGTAACTCGTAACCATTTACTTGTAACTATTTATTTCTATTTGCCAACAAACTATTCAACACTTTTTTCAATGAAACCTACTATTTTTTCGCTTGTCATTTTGCTCGTTTTAATGACATCATGCGGAAAACATTCGTCCGATTATCAAGCTCTGAAAGCTCAAAACGATTCACTCCAAAACTCTAAGTTAAAACTACAAGATGAAGTAGACGGCTATTTCTCGGCCATGAATCAGATCGAACAGAATATTGAAAAAATAAAAAGCACCCAAAACTCCATATCCATTCAACCGGTTGGCCAGGAACTGAATGATGACATGCGCACCAAAATAAACGAGGACATGTCGTATTTGAATGAAATGCTTCAAGTAAACAAAGATGAACTAGCCCGATTGAAGGCGAAACTCAGAAAGAGCGGATTTAAATCGGCCGAACTTGAAGAAACCATTTCCCGACTATCTAAGTCGCTCGAAGAGGAGTCGACTAAAGTGGCTGATTTGCAAATACAACTCTCGCAAAAAGATTCGGTAATTACTCAACTTGGCTCTACTGTTAACGATTTAGGGAAAAACGTAGAAGACCTATCGACCGATGTAAAAGTAAAAGAAACGAAAATCAAGGAACAAGATGAGACTATTCACACTGCATGGTATGTTTTTGGTACCCGCAAAGAGCTGAAAGAACAACGCATTATTACTTCCGACGGACTTTTTAGCTCGCAAAGAGTACTACAGAGCGATTTCAATAAAAATTATTTTGTACGTATCGATGCACGAAACACCAAGTCCATTCCGCTCTATTCAACACGTGCAAAAATTCTTACTACACATCCTAAATCGTCCTACACACTGGAAAAAGAAAATGGTAACTTTATATTACTTATTGTTGAACCAAACCAATTCTGGAGCATCAGCAAATATTTGGTTATAGAAGTAGAGTGAGAAAATAATTAATAATTAATAATGCATAATTAAGGGATTTAGCTCACTTAACAGACGAAATTTCCCCTTTTTACTCTCCCTTATTCTAAAGTCAAAATACTTAATTGTTAATTTAAAATATAACATTGCCAATCTAACTATTCTTCAAATTGATAATACAGTGCGTGTTCCCAGTCAGGAAGGCGCATTGTTGTTTCAGCACAACACTGTGCCTAAATAAAACATAAGCACTATTTTTTGCCTACTCGTTTACAAGTTAACTCGTTTACTAATTTCATCATGTACAAACACGTTTTTATCGACCTCGACGACACCCTTTGGGATTTTCACGCCATTGCACAAGCCGCATTAGAAGAAATATACCAAAATCACAAACTCTACAAGTACTTCGACAATTTTGAGCATTATTTCAACATCTACGCCAAGCGAAACCTAGAACTGTGGGAATTATACGGAAAAGGTGAGATTACGAAAGAATTACTGAATTTCGAGCGCTTCAGCCATCCATTGGTTCAGGTAGGAGCCGGCAATGTTGAAACGGCAGAACAAATCGGTCGCGAATTTCTGGAAATGCTGCCCACAAAAACGCTACTCATCCCCCACGCCCAGGAATTATTAGATTATCTTTACCCCAAGTACCCACTCACCATTATCTCCAATGGCTTTATAGAAGTTCAGTATAAAAAACTACGGAGTGCCAATCTGGAGCATTACTTCACGCACATTGTCCTTTCCGAGAGCGCTAAGGCTCTGAAACCCGATAAGCGAATATACGAATATGCCATGCAACTCAACAACGCCACCGCACCCGAATGCATTATGATAGGCGACAGCTACGAAGCCGACATTGTAGGTGCTAGAAATGCAGGGATAGATCAGATTTTCTTTAACCCGATTTCTAAAGATTCTGGTTTTACTACCTTTGAAGTTAAGGATTTAATAGAAGTAATTAACATTATTTGATATGTAATAGACCTTATACAAGTTTTATCTGTCTGATAAAGTGAATTATAAGATTCAAAGATAAAGAAATGGAACACGGATTTTTACGGATTCAGCAGATTTACACTGATTAGATATGAAAAACGGATCTGAAAACGGATTTTATCCCCGATGAATTGAGGAAGATTTAAAGAACGAAGTCTTAATCGTATTGCCAAGGCATATTTAAATCCTTTTCAAATCTGCTAAACCAGCGAAAATCAGCATTCTATTCCATTATAATAGTATAACTTATATAAACTCTAATGATTATCCGCAAAGCAGCATAAAAGAATGAATCCAATAGTTAGGTGCGCTACACCTTGAGATTAATCACTTATACGAAACTATAAATGTTTTCGGTACTCTGTACCTAATTGCTTGAATAATAACTTTGTTTTTCTTCAATGTCCCGATACCATTTGTAGTAATGATGTAAATTAGATAAAAAGGTGCAGCGCACCGGAACATATTATTTAGGACATATTGCGGATAATCATATTATTTATATCTTGTGAAACGAATATAACAATTATATTTTGTTCTGTATGCAGAACAAAATGTGCCACTTTTATTTTATATAAAAAAACGTAACCTGAGTTCATGATATACTGAGGTTATTATATTATCTGTACCCCCAATACCCCCTCACCATTATCTCCAATGGATTTATAGAAGTTCAATATAAAAAACAACGGAGTGCCAACCTGGAGCATTACTTCACGCACATTGTCCTTTCCGAGAGCGCTAAGGCTCTGCAACCCGATAAGCGAATATACGAATATGCCCTGCAGCTCAACAACGCCACCGCACCCGAATGCATTATGATAGGCGACAGCTACGAAGCCGACATTGTAGGTGCTAGAAATGCAGGGATAGATCAGGTGTGGTTCCAACCGCACAGTGACCAAAAGTAGGGATAATCGACTTATAAAATTAAGACACTAGAAGATCTTACAAAGATATTCTAAAAAAAAAGAACTATCTGGCATGGATAGTTCTTTTTTATATAGTTGCAATATTATTTCTATTGCTTCATATATTCTTCGTACGAAGTCGTACGGTGTCCCGCAATTCTATAGGTTGTCGTTGAATCATCACCAAACACAACATCCATAGTAATGCTATCTGTTCCAACTACCTTTCCGTTAGTCAAATTGATTGGAATCGCGTATCCGGCAATTTGATTCTTTTCAGCTTTAGCAGTTATAGTCTTATTTACTATATCAATTTTAGCTCTAAACTTAAAAGACCAGTAATGCCCATTGGAAGATGTCGTAGCGTAGTCATCAATCCAAACACTATCTTTACTTAAAGAGGTATTGTAAATCTTAACTTCAAATGGCCCAAAATCCTTAGCTGCACCTTTATATGAAGTTAAAGTCCAGTCGCCAGCAAAAGGATAAGCAGTACTATATTCCTTTTTATAAGTAGGCTCGCACGACACGCTTATAAAAACAACCGCTATCAATATTAAATATATTATCTTTTTCATTGTTCTGTTTTTTTATTGTTTAACAAATGTTCTAGAGGATGTGCCATAACCAGGGTTAACACAAGCCCACTTATACAAAGGAGAAGCACCTGAAGCATCATAAATTCCACCCGTACAAGAGAATTCTCCTACACTAGATTCTTGTGAAGGGACTACTAGAGTTGTAGAGGTAGTCTGGAATACATAAAGTACAATATTGTCAACGCTTGTACCTGTTGCGGTACCATTGCTTGTCGCACCTCCGGGGTTATTATTTGTATACAAACCAGGATACCCGAGTTTCTTCATTGTTGCAAATCCTAATGCACCTGCATTTCTTCTGTATGATCCAGAAATGTTCATTGCAGAAGCAGCAGCATCAACAACTCCCACATACCTTCGCGCTTGCAAAGTCAAACTGTCTTTTGGATATATTTTCCCTTCGCTTTTATAGGTATAAGTAATGGTATATACCCCAGGCGTAGCCGCATTAACGCTACCAGTAGTTTTAATTTTACTACTTAAATCAGTTGTACCCTCCATAACTATACAACCCTTATCCACGTATGAACCGCCAACAGGTACTGTTTGCGCGATGTCACCTTTCACCGCTATAGTGGGATAAGTCACAACTTTAGAAACACCCATTGAAGCCTCATCTTGACATGAGCTAAATGTTAGTGCCACTACAAAAGCTATTAATATTATTTTTTTCATATTATATTGTTTTTTGAAGATTATTTAGCCCACCAAACTTTTTCAGTAATTGCAACTTTAGCAGGGGTATTTGGATTTGCCTTACGCTCGCTATCAGGAAAGAAAAGACGTTGTGGTCTTTCATTTCCATTAAAAATTGTAGTTTTAGATTTTGTGAAGAAATCTGGATAACCAGTTCTGTTAAAATCAAAGAATGCTTCAATTGCACATTTATTGGAAGCCGCTAACCATTTTTGTTCCATAATCGATTTTAAACCGTTATAAGGATACATAGTTGTAGGTATCGCATTTGCTGCCAAACCTAAACTTATGCAAGATTCAGATATCGCACTATTGTAAGTAATTTGTGCAGTTGCCGAGTTCACATATCTTTCTTGAGCTTCAGCAATCAAAAATAACACTTGAGCCTTTGTAAAGAAATAGACAGGTTCAGTTCCAGATATATTTGGAGTTGCATAGTTTTTACTGGTTCCTGTACTTGTTGGTGAATCACCAGAAACAAGGGACGTCATTAAGGCACCAGTTTCAGATGCTTTAAAAATTTTAGTTTGCCTAGGATCAGCATTAGTATTTAAAAATGACATCAATGTTGTATTTGCAATTACATTACTAGCTAGTCGGTCAACAAACGTATTATAATACGGGTTATAACCTGTTTGCTCGGCTTTGAATGCCGAGAATTTAGCATCAACAGTCAAAAACTTGTTATCCGCCAAAAGAGCAAGAATCTGAGTCTTGTACTTATTTGGATCAGTCTTGGTATATCGCATGTAAATTTTCAACTTAAGTGTATTCGCAAATCTAGACCAATTGTCCATATCACCAGCAAAGACTAGATCAGATTTCGCGGGATTTTCTACAGTACTTGCATTGAAATCTTTTGTCATTGCATTGTTAATTCTAACAAGCAAACTATCATACACCTCAGCACCATTATCGTAATGAGGTTGAGTATTCGCAATACCCTTTAACGCTTCTTTAAAAGGGATTTTATCGTACAAATCGGCTAACACTTGAAAAGTGTACGCTTGCATTAATGTAGATATAGAGTAATACTTCCAATTGGCGGACGCTGCAGCATTGTCACGAACATATTGATAGTCATAAAGAGAGCCTGCATATAGGGTTGTAAACTGACGATTGAAATCATCTTCAGTCAAATTATAAGATTCCCACTCTGCCCATTGAGTTGAAGAAGATGATTGCGCATATTGCTGAGTCCAAAAACTACCTACAGTATGATAGTATCCACCTAACACATAGGCAGACCCAGAAATTGCACTTGGTAACACTAATGCTGGAGTTGCTGCAGCTGGATTATTCGGACTTACATTTATATCAAAAAAGCTTTCGCTGCAACTACTTAGTAGCAGCGCACTGCATAGCAGAGTAGCTAAATAAAACTTTATTTTTTTCATATATTGTTATTTTTTATATTATAACTAATTTTGATTAAAAACCTAATTTTACACTAAAGCCAATGCTTTTAGTTGAAGGAGTTGCTCCATAATCACCAAAATCAGCTTCCATATCATTTCCAAAAGTTGTCATTTCCGGATCAACAAACAAGTTTGAATCTGGTGTCCATAAGAACAAGTTATTACCAACCAATGCAAAATCCACTGAATTCACAAATGTCTTTGACAACAATGATTTTGGTAGAGAATATGACAAACTTACTTCTCTAAGCTTGAAGAATGTCTTATCAACTAAGGCGTATGCTCCGCCTTTTCCTGCATTATAAGATTGATTATAGAATTGATTCATTGTATTGCTAAATCCAGCAATAGCTACAGTATTTTCAACAGATTTTCCACCAATTATTTGTACCGAGTTTGGGATGATAAATGGTTGACGATCATTGAAAGTAGTTTCTTGAGCATTTCCTGTAAAATAGAGTATTTCTTTTGTACGAGAGTACATTTGACCACCGTTACGATAATCGACATTTGCTCTAAGTTTAAATCCTTTATATGTCAATGAAGTTCCACCACCAATACGAAATTTATTCTGAGAAGTCCCTATTATTTCCTTAGAATCCTTAAACACAGGCAATCCCTTAGCATCAACAACAAAATGACCTTTAGGATCGGTTGCAGGTACTAGACCTTCAAACAAACCAAGCTCACTTCCCGGGCGCGCCACAAAACCAATCGAACTAGTACCACCAAGCGACACTTGGTCTAATCCAGTAGCTAACTCAACCAACAAGTTCTTGTTCTTAGAGAAATTGGCAAACACTTCCCACTCAAAATCTTTTGTTTTAATAGGAGTCACTTGCAGGCTTATTTCTAAACCTTTATTGGTTATTTTCCCTAGGTTTTGCGTTTGAAGTGTGTAACCTGTTGTAGAAGGCAATGCAGCTTGCCAAATAAGATCTGTAATTGATTTATTATACACTGTTACACCTAATCCTACTCTAGACTTAAAAAACTTCAGATCAATTCCCAATTCTGAACTAGTCGCAATTTCAGGCTGTAATTTATCGTTTCCAATAAGGTTAGAAACTGAGAACCCATTTACAGTTTCTGAGCCATTAGCCAATGGGTAATCAAGCGTTCTATAACCATCAGTATGAGAAGTTTGACTTAATACAGAATAAACTTGGTAAGGGTCTGCATCTTTTCCCGTCTTCGCAATACTAGCGCGAATTTTACCATAAGTAATGATATCATTTTTTTCAATTAGTTCAGAAAAAATAAAACTAGTTGCTACACTTGGATAGAAGAAAGAACGGTTTGTTGAAGGTAACGTTGAAGACCAATCGTTACGAGCTGATAAAGTCAAAAATAGCATGCTTTTGTATCCAAAATCCGCACTTCCATAGGCACCTACCGACCTCCGTTTAGACAAAGTGCCCAAAACAGAAGGAGTTGATGAGCTGTTTGATAAATTATAGAAAAAAGGAATGCTTAGTCCAATAACCTCAGATCTTTGTGTAGAAGCATCACGTTGATTAAAGTTATGTCCTAAAACGGCATTAAACGTGAAGTCATCAGAAAAATCTTTGTTTACAGCCAATTGGAAGTTTGTATCAAACTCAGAACTGTAATATGCAGCCTCACTCACTTTACCAACATCATCATTAGAATCTGAACGAGACACATTTGTAATTGCTCTCCATGTTTTTAATGTACTGTTTGAAACATCAGAACCAACTATTAACTTAGCAGTTAACCATGACAATAATTTCGCCTCTAGATTAACATTTCCAAAAATGCGATTTTCCTGAAACTTATTCCCATGCTCATTTAAAACATAGTATGGATTCTGAGCATAGATAGTATAGTAATTATCTACATTATTAAATTTATTCTTATAATCTAATTGATCAACGATACTAATATCTCTAGCATTTTGCCAAAGTCCATCTAACACGGCCTGATCTTGTCCTGTTTGAACAAACTTAGAATCTTTACGTACGTAATTTAACGATGCAGATGCCGTAAAAATTTTCAAAAATTTCGATGATCCACGTAAAGAAATGTTATTCCTCTTATATGAGTCGGCATCAGTAGGCATGATACCATCTGATTTAATATTTCCATAAGACAAATAGTAACTTTTATTTTCGTCACCATTCGAAATAGCAATGGAGTTGTTCATTGTAATACCTGTATCAAAGAAATCCTTGACATTCGACTGTAAAGCTGAATAAGGTTTTACTTTCTGTTGATTATCAATAACAAAACCCCATTTCCTTAATTTTCCATCAAAGCGAGGACCCCAACTACCATTTTCCTGCAAATCACCAGTTTCAACAATTGTACGGTTATACCAACCCTGTCCATATTCATTTTGCATATATGGCAAACGAAGCGGAGAGTCAAATGTGGTAGTTGATGAAACATCAACTTTTGCTTTATTATTAGCTTTTGCACCATTCTTTGTAGTAATTAAAATTACACCCGAAGATGCGCGAGAACCATATAGTGCAGTAGCAGCTCCACCTTGTAAGATAGTCATGGTTTCAATATCATCTGGATTAATATCATTGGCACGGTTACCAAAGTCAAAACCACCGTTGATAGATCTATCATTTACAACACCGTTACTAACTGGAACATTATCTATTACGTATAGTGGTTGGTTAGATCCGCCTAATGAAGAGAATCCGCGCATAACAACACGTGTAGAAGCACCCGGCGAACCTGAAGCTGATGAAATTTCAACACCGGCAACCTTACCTTGTAGGGCATTTAATGCACTCCTATTACCAGTTGCAGTCAGTTCTTCATTCGAAATTTGAGTTGTTGAATACCCCAAAGCTTTCGCAGATCTTTTAATACCAAGTGCAGTTACCACCACTTCATCAATCATTTTTGCATCAGATTGAAGTTTTACGGTCATACCATTTACGGCCTGGACATCAGCAGTAATCATACCTACGTATGAAACAACTAAATTTTTTGCATCTCCCTGCAAACTAATTTTAAATTCACCATCTACATTGGTAATTGTACCTACTGAGGCACCTTTTACCTTTATAGTAGCCCCAATAATTGGCTGCCCATCCTCCGCGGAAACAACTTTTCCCGAAATTGATTTTGATTGAGCATTAACCAAACCTACACCTACTAAAAATAAGCAGGTCAATAAGAACGTTAGTTTTCTCATAAATTTGACATTTTGTTTATTAATCTTCTTTAAATTGTATTTAAACGAATTACCTCATTCAATCACTTTGCAAAAATAGACTATAAAAATTTAAAAAACAAGTGTTTTTACTAACGAATAGAAAAAATCTGCATATTTTTTCTATCAATATGTAGGTTCAGCACCCATTTTTAAGTATAAACTCGTTATTTGTCATAATTAACAACAAGCGAAAATGACACATAATAAATTGATAATGTGTGAATTATGTAACTTTAAACACACATTTGCTACATATTTATTCAATATATAAATAAATAACTACAAATTGAAAGTAATATTCGCTAATCTTCATATTTAACTTATAAATAGCTAAAAATATGCCAACAAACATACTATTTGTATCTAAATATTTGCGAACCAACAGAATTCACTTACAATTTGATTACGTTTTAATCTACATACAAATCAAAAAGACACAAAATAAATGTTAACTACAATAATTCATGTCTAAAAATAGTCGCACCATTTGTAATTCGAGCCTATATCGACTTAGCAAACATAAGACGAAGCACAAAAGTAACAAAACCATATTTTGGGAGATATTTACCTTCAGCACCATTTTCAATACCAGAAAACAAGCTGGATTTTAAACTTTTTCATATTTATAACTTAGGAATTTTATTCACCTTGATACTATTAAAAAGTTACAGAACTTGAAAAAAGTGTTTTTTTTTGCTTCCGTAACATTACAGAATAGAAAAACACCGGAATGAATGCTCTCTGTAAGGTTACGGAACAGAAAAAAAGTGAAATGATTCACTTCTGTAAAGTTACAGAACCAAAAAAATCAACTTTTTTTGCTTCCGTAACATTACAGAACGAAAAAAAAGTGGAATGAATGCTCTCTGTAAGTTTACGGAGCCTAATTTTGGGAAACTGGAAAAAGTCTGTAAATACTATTAGGGGATTTTTTTTTAGATAAACTATAATGCTTGAATTAAGGGCAGATCGTGTATAGATGAAAAAAAATCCACTACAAATAATTTGTAGTGGATTTTAAAAAATTGTGACCGCGACAGGATTCAAACCTGTAACCCCCACATCCGTAGTGTGGTACTCTATTCAGTTGAGCTACGCAGCCATTTCTTTGCTTTTGCGAGTGCAAAGATAGTGCTTTTATTTATTACGGCAAAGCAAAATTGCAGTTTTTTGAAGTATAATTTCACACAAACAGTCCAAAGCAACGGTACAGAGCCATATGTAGAGGGCTATTTATAAGAAAACTTGGGAGTTAGACCAATCGAAAAATAGTTCCAGGGAAATTACGCCAAAACAAAATCCAATTGTTTTTTATCTAAATTAGCCCTTGCTACCTTTATGGTTAGTTCGTCGCCCAATTGGTATCGTTTATTATAGCGTCGTCCAACTAAACAGTAGTTCTTATCATCAAAGCTATAATAGTCATCGTCCAGGTCACGAATTGGAATCATGCCTTCACACTTATTCTCAACAAGTTCCACATAAATTCCCCACTCTGTAACTCCGGAGATAACGCCATCGAAAACCTGCCCGATACGCTCCGACATAAATTCTACTTGTTTATACTTAATAGAAGCACGCTCGGCATTGGCTGCCAATTGTTCCATATCGGAACTATGCTTGCAATAGTCTTCCCATTCATCGGCACTTACGCTTTTACCATCATTGGCATATCTCTCGAGCAAGCGGTGCACCATCATATCGGGATAACGGCGAATAGGTGACGTGAAATGAGTATAATAATCGAAAGCCAAACCGTAATGCCCCATATTAGAAGTAGAATAAATAGCCTTGGCCATGGAGCGGATGGCGAGGGTCTCAATTAGATTTTGCTCTTTCTTGCCCTGCACCTGATCTAACAAATTATTGATGGATCCGGAAACGGCAGCAGCTTTACCTGTGGTTTTCAGATTGTATCCAAAACGTTTGATGAACGCAGAAAAAGTTGCTAATTTATCGGGATTGGGAACATCGTGAATACGATACACAAAAGTTTTAGCCACTTTGCCTTTACCTGGCTTACCAATATGTGTTGCCACGGTTTTATTGGCCAATAGCATAAACTCTTCAATCATTTTGTTGGCATCTTTTTGCTCTTTGAAAAATACAGAAACAGGTTTCCCTTTCTCATCAATCTCAAAACGCACTTCTACCCTATCAAAAGCGATGGCACCACTATCAAAACGACCCTGGCGAAGAATTTTAGCCAGCCTGTCCAACGTAAGAATTTCTTCTTTGTAATCGCCTTCGCCGGTTTCAATTACCGCCTGTGCTTCTTCATACGCAAATCTACGATTGCTGCAAATTACTGTTTTGGCAATTTTATAGTTTTGAACCTCGGCCTTATCGTTTAGTTGGAAAATAACCGAATAGGTAAGTTTATCTTCATTGGGGCGCAATGAGCAAATGCCGTTAGACAGATGTTCGGGCAACATAGGAATGGTTCGATCTACCAAATAAACAGAAGTAGCGCGTTCCTGCGCTTCCGATTCGATGATGCTGTTAGGACGAACATAATGCGTCACATCGGCAATATGTACCCCAACCTCCCAAAGTCCATTCTCTAATTTACGCAGCGATAAGGCATCGTCAAAATCTTTTGCATCGCGTGGGTCGACTGTAAAAGTGGTAATATTACGCATATCCACACGTTTGGCTACCTCCTCAGGAGTAATGCCGGCGCCTATAGTATCGGCAGCAGCTTCCACCTCAGCAGGATATTTATAAGGCAGCCCAAATTCGGCAAGAATGGCATGCATCTCGGCAGTATTATCGCCTTTGTCGCCAAGTATATCAATTACCTCGCCAACAGGATTTTTTGCATTTGGCTCCCACGAAAGTAATTTTACTATGGCTTTCTGCCCTGTCTTACCGCCTTTCAATTTAGCTTTTGGAATAAAAATATCATTGGTCATCACGCGATTATCCAAGGTTAGAAATGCATAATTTTCAGACACATCTAATATCCCAACAAAGGTATCTTTGGCACGTTTGCTAATTTCGACTACCTCACCCTCGGGCTGTTGCCCTTTGCGACTGGCATACAAGAATACTTTTACCTCGTCGTTCACCAAAGCGTGGTTGGTTTTGCGCTCAGGGATAAAAACCATTTCGCCTCCGTCATCCGGAATAAGATAGGTTTTTACACCTTGTCGCTCAATGGTTCCTGTAATGTAGCCTCCGCGTGAATTGACCTTGAACATTCCACGGGAAATTTCAACCAAGAAATCCTCTTCGAGCAGTTCATAAAGTATTTGATTCACAAAAACCCGCTGCGATTCAGATTTAATATTCAGCAAAGACGAAACTTGTTTATAATTAAGGGTCTTTTCACCGTTTTCATTAAAAACATTTATTATATTGCGCACTAATTCGGTTTTACGAATACGGGTACTGGGGGCTGGTCGTTTCTTTTTAGACATGATCAAACAAATTATAAGTTGTTAAGTAGTTACGAGTTACAAGTCTGATCTGAAAGCTATTTAAAAATAACCTATCAAAATTTATTTTATATTACTTGTTCGTCGACTTTTATGTTGTATGCAAATATACAACATTGCATCGAAACGCAAGTTTCTTTAGACATTTAATGAGGATTTTTTTTAATTGAAGAAAATTTAGTACTTTCGCTCAAGAAATAATTGAATAGAATTGTAACAACAAACCATGAAAATAAAGATCGCTTTTGTAATTAATCCACATTCGGGAACAGAAAAAAAAGGAGAATTGCCGATGCTCATACAACAAGAATTGAATGCTGACGTTTTTGATTCAGAAATTGTATTTACGCAGTTCCGTGGGCATGGCACTTTGTTGGCAAAGGAGTTTGTTGATAAAAAATTTGATTGGGTAGTTGCCGTAGGTGGCGATGGTACGGTGAACGAAATTGCCCAGTCGCTGGTTCACACAAATACAGCATTGGGCATTATTCCCATCGGGTCGGGCAATGGGTTGGCACGACACTTGGGCATACCAATGAACACAAAGAAAGCCATTCAGCAGCTAAATCAATCAGAACCTATTCTGATGGATTATGGAATAGTAAACGATAAACCGTTTTTTTGTACTTGTGGAACTGGGTTTGACGCTTACGTGAGCACCGAATTTGCAAAAGGTAAACGAAGAGGTGTGATGAGTTATATTGAGAAAATTATTACCGGTTACTTTAATTACAAATCGCAAAATTACTATCTCACCGGAGATGGTATTGATTTGAATGCCAAAGCCTTTGTACTTACTTTTGCAAACGCATCGCAATGGGGAAATAATGCATATATAGCTCCTCTGGCCAGCGTACAGGATGGTAAAATAGATATATCGATAATGAGTAATTTCCCAATAATTGCCTTTCCAACATTAGCTCTTCAGCTTTTTGCCAAAACAATAGACAAAGATTTGTTCATGACAACACTCCGATCAGACAATATTACGTTGACACGTGAAGAGGCCGGGCCTTTTCATTACGATGGAGAACCGTACGAAGAAGGCACTAAAATTGTAGTAAAAACAATTCAGGATGGATTGAAAGTACTCGTAAAAAAACGATTTTAGAAAGATTATTGCAACTTTAAAATTTTACAATTATGAAAAAAACAATTGCATTATCAGTCGCCATTTTTAGTATTGGGTTTGCGTTTTGTCAATCAAACCTATTGGTTGACAAATACGAAAACATCAGCGGCAAAAACTACATAACCGACTCCATTATAACAGAAAACGAATTTATATTTGCAAATAAAATAAATCAGTCGTGCATTGACAGTGCTTCAAACACCCTGACCATTCAACTCATAAACCAGAGCAAAAACAGCAAGAACCTTAACTATACTGGTAATATTCTTCAGTTTGATCTGACCGAAGATATCGTAAAATGGGACAAGTCAATTAATTATCAACAGTCCAATTTTAAACAGTTTGGCAATCTGATTATTGAGAATAAAGCTACCCAAAGTAATGTATTGAATTTTGAGACTGGGAAAGTACAATTTGAAACTAAGAATACCCTTTATCACGTAGACCCGAAACTTAAGATTGGACTCGGTTATAAATTGAACTCCAACGATAAAAACACGGTGGAAGCAATAAACCTTAACACCGGAGAAATTTGCTGGAAAAGAAAAATTAGTCACGACTTTGGGTGGAATGATGTTACTTACCTGAACGATTCTGTGATTTTACTCATATCCGACGGACTACACACCATCAATATTAAAACCGGGAAAGGCTGGGACTATAACGCTGTAACTGGCAGAAACAATTATTCATCCACTATCGCCACCAATGTTGTTGGTTTTGGCCTAGGCTTGCTTACCGGCACCTTTATTGCCACTGGCGAACATGACGAAGTTTGTGATTTAGTATCGAACACCTTGATTGATGGCAACAACATTTACTTTGCTTCTAAAGACAAAATATCATGCCTAAATATGGATGGAACTACTAAGTGGGAAAATCCATCCGACAGAAAATCGCGTAGTAATTCTATTCTTTTAATGAAAGACAGTGTGCTTTATCTGTTAAACAAAGGCACTGCATTTATGGAAGACCGGAAAATAAGTTATGGTAAACCATTTTTGGCAGCTTATAATAAAAACGAAGGTAATTATCTATTCAACACAACTTTAAAAAATCAGGATTTTGAATTTGTCGATTTCTCCATCCGCAAAGACAGCATGTTTCTGCTCTCGGAGAAAAACGCTTCAAACTACTCTTTAAAAACAGGCAAAAGAATAGATTTTCGATTTTACGACACCGAAAAAAACGGCAAATTTACTGGGTTTGTGGGCAGTCAGATTTATATCAAAACAGACTCCACTTTTCACAGCTTAGTGTTGAGCGACACAATGCTGAATTATGTAACTACGGATAAAAATATTGCGCTTGGTCTGGATTCACATTTAGATGTGGTAAAGCAACTTAGCTTCAATGATTTCTATATTTGCTACTTTGCCAATAACTTTTTTAAATTCTTAGCCAATGGAGATGAAACCATTGTTATTGACAACGACAGCAAAGTGATTGCAAATTTCAGAGCTTCGAGCAACGCTTTTGTAATTGGAGATCAATTGTTTGAAATTTTGGAAAAAAGTGTTATTCAAATTGACCTTACTGATTTGTTTGCGTGCATGGGAAAATAAAACACAAACCCACAACTAAACTTTCAGATGATAAGACAATAGAGCCAAGAAAATGAAGAATGGAAAATGAAAACTTTGACTCCTAACTTCTATAACTTCTTCTTACTGATTACTGTTAACTGATTGCTGAAATTAGTTGTCATCCCCCAATTTTCTGGCAACTTCAGCTTTCGGGATTGCAATTTTTTGAGAATGATAAATACCTGAATGCCCACTAAAATAATAAGCCACAAAACAAGCCACTGCGTAATAAAGAATATTATTGCCGCCAAATAATTCGACACCCATAATAGTGCAGGCCATTGGAGTATTTGTAGCTCCTGCGAAAACGGCTATAAAGCCTAAGCCAGCCATCAGATCAATGGGCGCACCCAAATATACTGCGAGCGTATTTCCAAGCGCAGCTCCGATAAAGAACAGGGGCGTAACCTCACCACCTTTGAAACCCATGCTAAGCGTTACGGTGGTAAAAATCAACTTCCATGCCCAGCCAAAAGAATCAATTTCTCCCGCTTTAAAAGAATTAACAATATTCGTGCCGGAGCCAGAAAGGGTGCTAACACCTAAACCTAGATAATCAGTTGTTCCAACTAAAAAAGTAAGAACAATAACAATACAACCACCCACAAATGGAATCAGAAACTTGTTTTTAATATAGAGCTGCGACTGTTTTTTCATCAGATGAGATAGTTGAGAAAATACATAACTGACAATGCCAAAGCAAAGGCCTGCAAAAACAACTTTCAATAAAAGCTGATAATCAATATTCAGATAGGGAACTACCGAATGTAACTGTTCTTGAAAATCAATGTGATAATGGGTATGCTGAATGCCGTAAGCCCTACAAACAATATCGGCCATAACGGCGGCGAAAAAACAAGGCAAAAGTGCATCGTACTTTATGCGCCCTATGGCAAGCACTTCCAGCGCAAAAATAGCTCCTGCCACAGGCGTTCCAAACACGGCTCCAAAGCCGGCTGCTATCCCTGTCATTAAAAGAATGCGGGTATCTTCAGCAGTCAGTTTCAACTTTATGGCAACAAAACTAGCCAAACTTCCACCGATCTGAATAGCCGTACCCTCTCTACCAGCCGACCCGCCAAAAAGATGAGTAATCACAGTAGTAATGAGTATAAACGGAGCCATACGGACAGGAATTCCACCACCCGGTTTATGAATTTCATCCATAACAAGGTTATTGCCTGCTGAGGTATTTTTCCCTTTGTAATGATATGCCCACACAATGGCAATGCCAGCAAAGGGCAAGAAATAAAGCAACCATTCGTGCTGCCATCTAAACTTCGTAGCCAAATCCAACAGAAACAAAAACAATGCAACCACAGAACCGGCAAACAAAGCTACCGGCAAAACCAACAAAAACCATTTTAAAGAATACTTTAAAACAGCCAGTTGCTCAATGGATTGAATAATTTTTTTCATGTCAGAAATGGGTTTAGATGTTATAGTTTTTCAGTAATCTGTTAGCAGTTAATAATGATCAGTAAGAAGAAGTTATAGAAGTTAGGAGTCAAAGTTTTCATTTTCCATTTTTCATTAAAATTGAAGGCTTTTAGTTCTTGGCTCTTTTGTATACCCTTTCAACAAAATGATAATGTATAGAAAAACGCTCCTAATAAATAATTGGGAGCGTCTCTAAATTACTATATAACCATTATTTACACCACTTTATAAACATCAACGTTTTCTACATCAAATGTTTTGATAAATGCGGCATGACGACGAACTTCCACCTCACCATAGTTTAGATACACTTCGGCAGATTTGCGGAATTGATCTTCAGTATCGCGCGAAGCGTCAATTATCAACAAATAGCTCATCACGATATGTCCAGCCATTTCAACCAAACGACGCGCCTGGAAATCAAGATATTCTTGATTTTTAGTTTCTGTAACACGAACTACAGCATTACCATACAAGTTAGTCATAATCTGCAAGCGTTTGCGGAACGAGGTAAACTCCGGCTTAATTGCTTGAGTTTCATAATCGCGAATTATCTTCAAGTAATTGCCTGTAGTTACGTGACGGATAGCAGCAACAACTTGTAACTGAGAAGTTCCTTCGTAAATAGTCATGATACGAGCATCACGATACAAGCGTTCACACGCATAATCTTTCATAAACCCTGAACCTCCATGAACCTGAATACAATCGTATGCATTTTGATTAGCATATTCGCTTGTAAACATTTTAAGCATTGGAGTTAAGGCATCCGCAAGTTTCGAATACTCTTTGTAGTCTGCTTTTTCATCAGCATCCAATTTCCGGTCGGATTCAATTGCCTCGTACGATTTGTAAACATCTACAAAACGAGTTGTTTCATACAGCAATGCACGAGATGCATCCAATTTAGCTTTAATCACCGAAACCATTTCGTAAACAGCCGGAAATTCGATAATAGCTTTCCCAAACTGACGACGATCTTTGGCATATGCCAAGGCTTCGTTGTAAGCAGCCGATGAAAGTCCTACCGATTGAGCACCAATACCTAAACGAGCACCGTTCATCAACGACATTACATATTTGATAAGACCCATACGACGAGTTCCAACTAATTTGGCCGGGGTATTGTTGAAAACCAACTCGCAAGTTGGAGATCCTTTTATCCCTAATTTATTTTCGATACGACGAACTAATACTGTATGATCATGTTTGTTCTCAGCAACAAAATAAGATAAACCACGTCCATCAGAAGTTCCATCTTCCGAACGAGCTAATACTAATTTGACCTCAGCATCGCCATTGGTAATAAACCGTTTTACACCGTTCAAATACCACAAACCATCATTTTCATTGTAGGTTGCTTTCAACATCACAGCTTGCAAGTCAGAACCAGCATCCGGTTCCGTTAAGTCCATCGAACACGTTGCACCTTCGCATACACGTGGCAAGTATTCCGCTTTAATTTCTTCTGAAGCAAATTCCGAAATAGTTTCAGCACAATCCTGAAGTCCCCATATATTGGCAAAACCTGCATCAGCACGCGACACCATTTCGCCCGACATAACGTAAGCTACCATTGGGAAATTAAGACCGCCGTATTGACGTGGCAAAGTAATTCCGTACACACCAGCTTGTTTTAACGCATCGTGATTCTCTTGAGTACCGCGAGCATAGATAACGCGACTATTTTCTACCTGAGGACCATCATGATCCACACTTTCGGCATTTGGGGCGATAATATCGCCACACACCTCACCGATGATTTCAAGTACTTTTTCGTAATTTTCTACTGCATCTTCGAAATCGCGTGATGCGTAATCATATTTATCTTTATCAGCGAAATTGCGCTCCTTGAGGGCAACTATTTTTTGCATCAACGGATGTGAAAGCTGAAATTTTATTGCGGGATTATCGTTAAAAAAATTCATATTATTTTTTTTATGAAGTAATATTATTTGAAGTTATTTAGAAGTTATGCTGATCTCTTTAAGCCCTTGCCTGTCTATTACAACTTTATCACAATAGCTATTAAAACTTGCTTGTTTCAATTATTTGTAAATTCAATCTTTTAGATTGATCTTCATCAATGTATTTTAAATCCGTTGAAAGAATTATGTAGTATCTGCATTCTTCGAGACTAGCTTGAGCAATATTAAAAAATCTCAGTTTTTCAGTTTTGCTTAATCTTTTGTAACCTTCAGCAATATTTGCCGGGATAGAAACTGCTGCTCTCCGAAATTGAGATACAAGTCCAAAAAGTTCATGTTTTGGGAAGTTTGCAGTCAACTAGTACGTTTCTAAAACGAAATGAGGTGCTTGCTGCTACGTTCTTAAATCAACAAAGGAACTTGTTTTGCTCATAACTCCTTAACTTCTCTTAAACTTCTCTTAAATATTTACTTCGAGTTTTTCTTATAGTATTTAATCATTTTTGGCAATACTTCTTCCACAGTTCCAGTAATTACATAATCAGCTATTTGGTTGATTGGTGCTTTTGGATCATTGTTGATAGCGATAATAATTGCACTTTCCTGCATCCCCGCAATATGTTGAATTTGACCGGAGATACCGCAGGCAATATATAATTTAGGACGAACAGTTGTTCCTGTTTGACCAATTTGACGTTCGTGTTGAGAAAAGCCTGCATCCACCGCAGCACGCGAGGCACCAACCTCACCACCAAGAGTAGCAGCCAATTCATGCAACAATTTGAAATTATCAGCACTACCTACACCATAACCACCCGAAACAATAATCGGTGCACCTTTGATGTTAAGTCTTGATTTTTCCATGTGGCGCTCAATCACTTCAACAACAAAATCGGTATCTGCAACATATTTTGCAACTTCCAGTTTATGCGTTTTACCAACAAATTTTGCGTCTTTAATTTCCTTTTTCATTACGCCTTCGCGCACTGTGGCCATTTGTGGACGACAATCAGGATTTACAATAGTAGCAACAATATTACCACCAAAAGCAGGGCGAATTTGGTACAATAAGTTCTCATACACTTTACCCGCCTTTTTGTCTTCGTAGGTTCCTATTTCCAGCGAAGTACAGTCGGCAGTTAAACCGCTAAACAAAGCCGAAGACACGCGAGGGCCCAAATCGCGACCAATAGAAGTAGCTCCCATCAAAGCAATTTGAGGTTTTTCTTCTTTAAAAAGATTGACCAACAACGAAGTATGAGGCATTGATGTATAAGGGAAAAGACGTTTGTCATCTGCCAAATGAAGCACATCTACTCCAAATGGAAAAACCTGAGCACCAATACCATCCAATTTATAACCAGCAGCAACTGCTTCTAATTTACAATTCAACTGTTTGGCTAGGCTGCGCCCTTTTGTGAGCAATTCTAAGCTAACATCGCCAACAATGCCATCTTCAATTTCTAAATATACAAATATATTGTTCATGGTAATTATCCTATCGTGTGGTTAGCAATTAATTCTTTCATCAAATCTTCAATCTCAACATCGGCAGCTGTAAGGCGTTTGCTCTCTTTAGCAGTAAACACAACGTTTTCTATTTGCTTTACTTTGGTTGGTGAACCGGTAAGACCTAGCCATTGAATGTCATGTTCAATATCGCTTACACCCCATTCGGTAATATTCAAATATGGATGAGCATCAAATAAATTTGTATAATCATTTCCTGCCTCTTGTCTTTCAGATGGAGTAGCGGCATGTTTGTATTTCAACGTCAGCTTAGCATGACGGGTACGGCAATTTGGAGCAGAGCCATCAACCGTTACAAGCATAGGAAGGGAGCCCCTTACCACTTCAACACCACGTTCCAAACGACGTTTAACCGTAATCTTATTGTCAGAAAGATCAAGAATCTCTTCTGCGTATGTGATTTGTGGTAAACCCAGCTTTTCAGCAACTTGCGGACCTACTTGAGCAGTATCCCCGTCAATAGCCTGACGACCGCACAGGATCAGATCTACTTTACCAATTTTACGAATAGCACATGCCAATGCGTACGATGTTGCCAATGTATCGGAACCCGCAAATTCACGTCCGCTCAACAAGTAACCACCGTCAGCACCGCGATACATACTTTCGCGAATAATTTCGGCAGCGCGAGCTGGACCCATTGTAAGGATGTGCACTGTAGCACCTTCAATTTTACTTTTCAAGCGAAGTGCTTGTTCTAACGCATTTAAATCTTCGGGGTTGTAAATAGCAGGTAGAGCGGCACGGTTTACTGTTCCGTCGGCTTTCATTGCATCTTTACCCACATTTCGCGTATCGGGTACTTGTTTAGCAAGAACAACAATTTTAAAACTCATTTCTTATCAATTAGGGTTAATATATTTTGAATATTTTTTCAACGTGATTTCTTTTACATTTCAAATCATAACTAAAAGCAGCTGGATAAGAAAAAAACACGCAAATGTAGCAATAAAAAATTACGATACAAACCTCAGTGTCAAAATAAATCAAAAAAACGCACAAAAAAAACGTGAGACTTTTCACAAGGTCTCACGTCTAAATAGGTATTAGTTTTTTTAAGGTATAAAAAAGATTGTGTTGTTTAGTTAACGATTGCAAAGTAAGCAGTAAATTCGAGTTCACACAAGTAAAAAAATATGTTGTACAACCTATTTTATAAGCTTATTGTATGAAATACAATATCATTTTTAAGTATATATTTGAAACTAAAACGACTAAAAATATTTGATTATCAGCGTGTAATAAAACTTACAATTGCATCTGATTTCCAAAAATAAAATATGACAAAAAAAGTGTGAATTATTTCAAAAATAGGCATTTCTTAACTACAATTCACAGTTGGCGAGTTTTTTGAGAAATACATTTGAATCTAGAACTGTTTGTTTTCACTATAAATAAGGGCTTGCAACAATTATACGAATATATTATCTTTGCACAAATTATTATTAATTCTAATAACAACGACACAATGACTAAAAAATTGATTCTATTCAGCTTTTTATTGCCAATGACTTTAATGGCTCAAAATGTTCAAATGCATTACGACTTTGGTAAAGGACGTGAGTATGTAACCACAACATTAGAAATGTTTAAACCAGACAAATGGGGTAATACTTTCTTCTTTGTTGATTACGATTACAGTTTAGGTTCAAAAAAACAAGTAAGCTTATCGTATATGGAAATAGCTCGCTGTATTTCATTTGGCAAAAACAGCCCTTTGAGTGCGCACGTTGAGTTCAATGGTGGCCTAGGAGCACTTTCTAATGGCGCAGCTTACACTATCAACAATGCATATTTGGCCGGACTTGACTATGGATGGCACGATAAATCATTCACTAAATTTTTGAATTTTAAAGTTTTATATAAAAACATTATTGGAAAAACAAATGCATCATTCCAACTAACCGGAGTATGGAACTTGAATTTTTACAAAAACAAACTTACTTTATCCGGTTTTGCCGATTTTTGGAGAGAAGACAATACCAATTTCTATAATGCAAAGAATGTTTTCCTTGGAGTAGGAAACGAAACGCATACTAAATATGTATTTATTACCGAGCCTCAATTTTGGTACAACGTAACACCACATCTTTCGTTAGGTTCCGAAATTGAAATTGCAAGCAATTTTGCAACAGTAAACGGATTAAAAGTTTGTCCAACGCTGGCTGCTAAATGGAATTTCTAATTCGATTCGAAGCACATCAAGGTCATTCGGAGATCCGAGCACAAAACCTATAACAATAAAAGAAACGAGATGAGACTATTACAAGCATCATCTCGTTTTTTGTTTTAAACAATACACCGTCATGGAATATCAACTAAGAACTTGCACCAAAGAACAATTGCCCGAAATATTAGACATCTATAACGAAGCGATTTTAAATACAACGGCTCTGTACGATTACAAAACGCGAACAATGGAAACAATGGATGCGTGGTATGCAGAAAAACAAAATGGCAATTATCCAATTGTTGGTGCATTCGACGAACAAAACACATTGCTTGGATTTGCCACCTACGGTCAGTTCAGAGTGCGCCCGGCGTACAAATACACCATAGAGCATTCGGTTTATGTTCGAACCGACAAGCGTGGATTTGGACTGGGCAAAATACTTCTGAACGAAATAATACAGAAAGCCACACAACAAGACTACCACGTATTAATGGGAGTTATTGACTCGCTAAATGAAACAAGTATTCATTTACACAAGAAAGCAGGCTTCACACTTTGTGGCACGTTGAAAGAAGTAGGTTATAAGTTTGGGAAATGGCTTGATGCCGATTTTTATCAGCTAACGTTAAATGCACCACGCAACCCCGATGAGAATTAAATTTTATTCGCCATATTTGGCGTTAAATCAATGAATTTCATCTTTTATTGCTAAATATCATATAAAATAATTATATAGTTTTCAAAACATAGTGATTTATAATTATTAAACACTATCTTTGTCGCTCAATAATTTATTAAAACATCAACAATGAGTAAAGGAACAGTAAAATTCTTCAATGAGTCTAAAGGATTTGGATTCATCAGCGAAGAAGGTTCAAACAAAGAACATTTCGTACACATTTCTGGATTAATTGATCAAATTCGTGAAGGTGATACCGTAGAATTTGATTTGCAAGAAGGCAAAAAAGGATTGAATGCAGTAAATGTCAAAGTAATTTAGTATATATACTAATTGGCGTTAATTAACATCGAAAGAGCCTGTCAACTTAAATTGACGGGCTTTTTTATGCCTATACCCCAACTAAATTTTGGATTCTCCGAATAAAAGAATGCCCCTAAGAACCTAATCTCAAGGGCATTTAAACAGTTACGAGTCTATAGTTACGAGTCTTATTTTTTGAAAGTTACCTAAAAACAACCTATTAATATCAATTTCCAAATACTTAACAGTTCCTGCGGAATGACATTTTATTGTTCTGCTCCCAGCAGCCTGCCTGTTTGCACATCAATATGCACTTTCAACTTAGGCTGAGAAAGTAAGGCATCAGGAAAAGGAATCACGCGTCCAAATTGAGGAACTTCATATCGCCCAATAAAAATACTCTTAACACCATCTTCAATTATTAATTGCGACGAGACAGGTAGCACTGTGTAAATGCCTGCCTTATCGGCTTTATCTTTGACACTTGCTACGGCGATTAATGCATTCAATGGATTTATACTTACAAAGATAGGCGCACCGCTTAGGTCATCACTCGCAACAAGCCCCCGAAGCGCAGACAGACGAAATAATATTTGCTTACTTACCGCAGCATCGGGAATAAAACTCAAGGTTTGAGTTTGTGCCTCAGATGAGATTTTACCAACAAAAAGTTCTGTCAGGTTTTGCTCCATTTTATTCAATCCCTCTAACATAGCTTTAAACGAGTCTCCATCGGCAGGAAGTTTCTCCACATCGGCAGTCAACAGCCCCAATCTACTTTCGCGAATGTGGTAAATTTGTTTGGCAACACCCTCGGCCAATTTTGCTTCGGAACCAGCCATCATATATTCCTCGCCCAATGGAAGCAAAGTGGGAACAGTTGTATCATCAGTAGAAACCGATGAAGATTGCGGTTTCTGAGGTTTAATGGCTGGAGCAACATTTAGCCCACAAAGCAGACCTTCCGCACTCACCGTCAAATTATTCAACGCTGAATTTTTAGTCGGTTTTACTGCAAAAGTTCTATTAGGATCAGCAATCGGACGAGCTCTAACAATAATATTTTTAATTTTGTATGTATTCTTTTCTTCGGTAACAATTTTGTTTGTTGCCAAATAGCGTTCTGAATAGCGATAGAACGCACCTGGTTTTTGAGTCAATTTCTCGGTTTGAACCTCAATCAGAAACTCTGTTTTTGGTAAAGAATAAACCAGCACCGGCTCTCCATCGGTAATTGTGAATGGCACTTGGGCTGATGCAAAAAAAGTGAGTAACAATACAGTTGACAGGAAAAATAGCTTTTTCATACTTATTATGAGTTATGAGTTACAAGAATAGGAGCCGATAAGACTCCTATTCTAAAACGTATAAAAACGAACTTTATTTCTTTGCTGTCGTAGCTTTCGCTTTTGACTTAACAGTAGTTTTTGGTTTTGCAGTTGATTTTGGTTTTGCTGGCGCCTTTGCTTTTGCCGTGGCTTTTTCTTTTACCGGCTTAGTCGCCGCAGTTTTCCGTCCGAAAGATTTCTTTTTATTGGCAGCATCGGGTTGAGCGGCAATCAAATCCAAACATGCCTCGAGCGTTAGCGAAAGGGGATCGGTCCCTTTTGGAATTTTATAATTTACCTTTTCGCGTGTAAAATAAGGACCAAAGCGACCGTTCAGCACTTGAATTTCATTTTCAGCACCCAAGCTTTGAATAATTCGGTTTTTTTCTACTTCGCGTTTTTCTTCAATAATTTCGATAGCCCGTTCGGTGGTTACTTCCATGGGATCATCCGTTTTTGGTAACGAATAAAAAGCACCATCGTGACGAATATACGGACCAAAACGGCCAATAGCCACTGTCATCACCTTATCTTCAAACTCGCCCGCCTGACGAGGAAGTTTAAACAAGTCGAGCGCTTGCTCGTAAGTAATACTTTCAATGGACTGATCACGACGCAAAGACGCAAATACAGGCTTCTCTTCCTCTTCCACCGTGCCTATTTGAGCCAACGGCCCGTATTTCCCAATTTTTACCGAAAGTTGACGCCCACTTTTCGGGTCGACACCCAAGACACGCTCTCCAACTTGGCGTTCGGAGTTTTTCATGGTGTCTTCCACAATTGGGTGGAATTTTTTATAGAATTTATCAATAGAATCCGTCCACTTAATATCTCCATCGGCAATATTATCGAACTCTTTTTCCACATCGGCAGTGAAATTATAACTCAGTACATCGGGAAAATACTCGGTCAAGAAATCGGTAACAACTGTACCTATATCTGTGGGGAAAAGTTTTGACTTTTCAGCTCCTGTATTCTCAGCTTTTATCTTATCGGTTATTTTTCCGGCTTTTAACTTCAATACATTATAATCGCGCTTTAAAGCCTCGCGATCGCCTTTCTCTACGTACAAGCGGTTTTGAATAGTAGAAATGGTTGGTGCATAAGTTGAAGGACGTCCGATACCAAGTTCTTCTAACTTGCGCACCAGACTTGCCTCGGCATAGCGTGGTGGTTTTTGAGAAAACCGCTCCTGAGCCACTATTTCTAATGGCAATAGTTTTTCGCCTTGATTCATTTTTGGCAATAACGAATCGTTTTCGGCATCCGTTTCATCGTCGGTAGATTCTAAATACACTTTCAGAAAGCCATCGAAAACAATTACTTCGCCAGAAGCTACAAACTGATGTTTTATTCCGGAAATACTTATATAGATAGATGTTTTTTCGAGTTCTGCATCCGACATCTGCGAAGCAATGGTTCGTTTCCAAATTAACTCGTACAGGCGTTTTTCTTGGGACGTACCGTCTACGGTATGTACGTTCATATAACTTGGACGAATAGCCTCATGCGCTTCTTGAGCACCTTTACTTTTAGTAGTAAACTTGCGGATATGCACGTACTTCTCACCAGCCATACTGATAATTTCGGCTCTAGAAGTACCTAGTGCCAAATCGGAAAGGTTCACCGAGTCGGTACGCATGTAGGTTATTTTTCCTGCCTCGTACAGACGTTGAGCCACTTGCATGGTTTGCGACACTGAGAATCCTAGTTTGCGCGCCGCTTCTTGTTGTAAAGTGGAAGTGGTAAAAGGTGGTGCCGGTGATTTTTTAGCCGGCTTGGTAACTATGCTATCAACACTAAATTGAGCATCCTTGCATTTTTCCAGAAATGCCATTGCTTCGGCTTTTGTTGCAAATCGTTGTTGCAACTCTGCTTTCAATTCAATGGCTTTGCCTGTCACATCTACCGAATCAAAAATCGCATTGACACGATAAGTAGCTTCGGCAGTAAATTGGTTGATTTCGCGTTCACGCTCCACAATGAGTCGAACAGCTACTGACTGCACACGACCAGCCGACAAGGATGGACGAATTTTGCGCCAAAGTATGGGAGAAAGTTCAAAACCCACAATACGGTCGAGAACACGACGAGCTTGTTGGGCATCTACTAAATTTAAATCAATATTACGTGGATTTTCGATGGCATGAAGAATAGCCTCTTTTGTAATCTCGTGAAAAACGATGCGTCGGGTATTTTCAGGTTTTAATTTCAGCTCATCGTATAAGTGCCAAGCAATGGCTTCTCCCTCGCGGTCTTCATCGGAAGCAAGCCAGATGATTTCAGATTCTTTACAGGCTTTTTTTAATTCAGCTACCGTTTTTTTCTTATCGGTAGAAACAGCATATTGCGGTTGATAATTATTTTCAAAATCGATGCCTATTCCTTTTTCGGCTAAATCGCGAATATGTCCGAAACTTGACATTACATGATAGTCACTCCCTAGGAATTTCTCAATCGTTTTAGCTTTAGCAGGGGACTCGACAATAACAAGGTTTTTAGGCATAAGAACAGATTAATTTACAATTTACAATATGTAATTTTCAAAATTGAGTGCAAAATAACAAAAACAAGTAGGTACGAGCCAAATTTTCAGCACATTATTTTTGTTTTTTATTGATTTTAACAGAAAATCGTCCTTATTTGATCCCTGAAAATATATTAAATTCACGAAACGTCCATTTTTATCGAAATGAAGACTGTTATAATTCGCTAATAGTTTTACTTTGCCAAAATAAAAGACCAACCACAAAACTTGTGGTTTAAATTTCTTTATTTTTTAATTTAGCAAAGTAGAATTAGTCAAGATGCAAAAATGACGGGCAGCCTTGAGTTACCACGTCATTTTTACATCTTGACTAATTTATCGTTTGTGTAATCCACATTCTTTTTGATCAGGATTTTCCCACCACCATCGTCCGGCACGAACATCCTCACCCGGTTCAATGGCACGAGTGCAGGGTTGGCAACCGATACTTGGGAAACCTTTATCGTGGAGTTTATTGTAGGGTACCTGATGTTGTTTGATATAATCCCAAACTTCTTGCTCTGAAAAATTAATCAGCGGATTAAGTTTTATGAGTTGATTGCCTTCGTCCCACTCTACAAGTTTTACTGCCTGACGAGTAATTGATTGGTCACGGCGCAAACCACAAATCCATACATCGAGACCTACAAAAGCACGCTTCAAAGGTTCGAGTTTACGCACATGACAACATCTTTTCCGTTGGTCGATACCATTATAGAAAAGGTTCACTCCTTCCGACTTTACCATTTTTTCCACTTCGGTATGATTGGGGAAAAAGACTTCCAATTTAATGTCATACTTCGAGTTAGTACGTTCTATCAAACTGTAGGTCTCGGGGAAAAGCCTACCTGTATCCAACGTAAAAATGCGTGCATCTTTATCTATCTTAACAATTAAGTCGGTCAAAACCTGATCTTCGATACCTAAACTGGATGACAGAGCAATTTTGCCTTTGTATTCTTCCAGAAAAAAACGAAGAATATCTTCGGGCGACTTGTTCTGAAATTGTTGATTTAAGCCCTCAATAATCCCGAACCCCTGAAGGGAAACTAAGTTACTTTCGTCTTGTATATTTTTCTCTTTATTCATGATTTCCAAATAATCAGTGGGAATATTTCTTTCCCTCCTTTAAAGTTTATCCGTCAACTGACGGAGGCTGGGGTCATCTTATATTGCAAACGATTCATCTTCCAAATCATGCACAATCATTGCTGCACCGACGGTTTCGAAAGTATTTTCGTCGATAAGCACTAAGCTACCGGTAATGCGGTTTTCCTGATAGGAATCGAACTTGAGCGGTTTCATGGCTTTAATAGTAATGTGAGCAATATCATTCACATTTACCGTTTTATCATCCAGTATATTTTCCAGCGTATTGATGTTTACTTTATAATGCACTTCTTTGATAATGGCTCGAGTTTCGTCGGTAGTGTGGCGAATGATATATTTCCCTCCCACATTTAAAGGTCGATGATTCAGCCAGCAAACCATAACGGATACATTGGCACTAACCGTTGGTTTATGTTCTTCGGATTTTACGACAATATCGCCACGACTAATGTCTACGTTATTGGCCAGACGGATAGAAACCGATTGCGGCGTAAATGCTTCTTGGAGTGATTTATCGCCCTCATCAATGGCCACAATTTTAGATTCGGTCTTCGATGGTAAAACAGTCACTGCATCGCCAACTTTAAAGCTTCCTCCAGAAATACGCCCTGCATATCCGCGATAATCGTGAAACTCGTCACTACGTGGACGAATAACAAACTGAACAGGGAAACGTGCCGGCAATTTGGTTTCATCAACACGCACCGGCAAAGTTTCGAGTAAATGCAACAGGGTTTCACCTTTATACCAAGGCGTATTGACAGAAGCATCCACCACATTGTCGCCATTTAATGCCGAGATAGGAATAAAGATGACATTCTTCAGTTTTAGTATTTTGGATATCTCTTCGTATTCTTTTTTTATAGTATTGAAAACATCTTCGGAGAAATCGACCAAATCCATTTTGTTTATGGCCACCACCACATTCGGGATTTGCAATAACGAGGCAATATACGAGTGACGTTTACTTTGTTCGATAATACCATTGCGGGCATCGATAAGGATAATAGCCACATCGGCAGTAGAAGCACCGGTAACCATGTTCCGCGTATATTCGATATGCCCCGGAGTGTCGGCAATAATAAATTTACGCTTCGGTGTAGCAAAATAGCGATAGGCTACATCGATGGTAATACCTTGTTCGCGCTCAGCACGGAGTCCATCGGTGAGCAACGCTAGGTTTACCTCATCGCCCAGTCCCAGACGCTTGCTCGCATCTTTTACAGCCTGCATTTGATCTTCGAAGATAGATTTACTATCGTAAAGTAACCGACCTATAAGCGTGCTCTTGCCATCATCCACGCTTCCTGCAGTACTAAACCGTAAAAGCTCCATATCTAAATATCCTGTTGTATCTTTCATGTCAATTAATAATTAAGAATGAACAATTTATAATTACAGCAAATATTCAATTGTTCTGGTTGTAAATTAGTTTTTCTTGTTGTACAAATATTTTTTTCTGCTTTATTCATTATTAATTTTTAATTAAAAATATCCCGCCTTTTTCCGGTCTTCCATAGCTGCTTCGGAGCGTTTATCGTCGGACCGTCCACCCCGTTCGGTGACTCGTGAACTGGCTATTTCGTCAATAATATCTACCAAAGAATTGGCAGTTGAAAGGGTTAATCCTGTACAAGTTATATCCCCGATAGTACGACAACGCACTTGTTTAATCTCTACTGTTTCGGTTGGTCTGCGAGGAATAGCATCCAGGGCTGCATAAATTACTCCGTCACGCTCAAACACTTCACGTTGGTGAGTATAATATAATGATGGCAGAGGTATATTTTCTTGCAAAATGTATTGCCACACGTCCATCTCCGTCCAGTTACTGATAGGGAAAACGCGGAAATGCTCGCCTAGTTGCTTTTTACCATTGAAGATATTCCACAATTCGGGGCGTTGATTCTTAGGATCCCATTGTCCAAACTCATCGCGGTGTGAAAAGAAACGCTCTTTAGCACGGGCCTTTTCCTCGTCGCGACGAGCACCACCTAATGCTGCATCGTATTTATGTTGTTCGAGTGTATCTAACAGCGTAACCGTTTGCAGTTTATTGCGACTAGCAGAATAACCTTTTTCTTCCACGGCACGACCAGTTTTAATAGACTCTTCAACCGACCCAACAATTAAGTGGGCACCCAGCAACTTCACTAATTCATCGCGATAGGTAATGGTTTCTTCGAAATTATGACCTGTGTCGATGTGCACAAATGGAAATGGAATGGCTGCCGGATAAAAAGCTTTGTAGGCCAAATAAGCCATTACGATAGAATCTTTTCCACCCGAAAAGAGCAAAGCCGGTTTTTCGAACTGTGCCGCCACTTCACGCAAAATGAAAATGGATTCGGACTCTAATTCTTTGAGGTGCGTTAGTTTATAACTCATAATATTATCTAATTGTTGAATCGTTGAATTGTGTAATTGAACACGTTGCAAAATTACGCTATGCCGCAACGCAAAAGAATACCACAATAGAAGTAAATATATACCATAAATAGGGTAGACAAGGTGCTCGTGTTATGAAAGTGTACCATCAACTTACAGGGAAGAAGTCTTTTATCAACTAGGAGGGAAACTATCATTTTGTTAGAAAACCAACTACTTTTACTCACTTAGCATGTGCTAAACACCATTCAGCATGTGCTAAAATCAATTTATTATGTACTATATTGTTCAAAAGCATCTACTTATATACAATTTAGCACATGATATATGGCTAAAAGCAGATGGTTTGAGGCAAAACATACATGGGAATAGAATTTACACAAATATATATTTTGTATAATTATCTTGAAATTAGTTTGATTATTAAATAGAATGAGTTTACCTTTACACTTCAAATTATTTGGATCAAAAATATATTTATCAAGACATGCATTTATTAGTTGTAGGTATAAATTTTAAAACGGCGGATGTTAGCATTCGGGAAAAGCTTCATTTTTCTAATGAAGTAAAAACCAATGCTCTTCATTTACTTAACACATATAATTCAATAAAAGGAAGTGTAATATTATCCACCTGCAATCGGGTGGAAATTTATACTTCGGTAAGCGATGTGGAAAAGGGGAGCAATGAAGTCATTGATTTTATCAGTACGTTTCATTCCATCCCTACGGATGAGTTATTACCTATTGTGTACAAAAAAAACTGTCAGGATGCGGTGGTGCATCTTTTCAAAGTAGCATCTAGCTTAGATTCAATGGTGCTGGGCGAATATCAAATTCAGGGACAAGTAAGAGATGCCTATTTCGAAGCGAAAGAGAGTCATTCAACGAATGGTCTGCTGAACAAGGTTTTTCAAACAGCCATTCAGATTGGGAAAAAAGTACGTTCGGAAACAAAAATTGGGGATGGTTCGGTATCAGTTGCAACATTGGCAGTTGATATGGTAAAACATATTTTCGAAGACCGCGAAAATGTCAACATTCTATTGATAGGAGCCGGAAAAATATCTAACCTGACTGCCGATTACCTTCAACATAAATTCAAAAACTGTAACATAAGCATTGCCAACAGATCGGGAGCAAACGAGTTGGCTCAACGCGTGGATGCCAAAACCATCGAGTATTCAGATCGTTTTACTGGCATACTCGAGAACGACATCATTATTGCTTCCACCAGTGCGCCCAACTTTATTGTTTGTCGACACGAGATAAATATGATGGAAGAAGCGCTGAGAGGCAAAACCCGCATTTTTATTGATTTATCCATTCCCCGAAACATAGATCCGGAAATCAACAATATTGAAAATTGCTTCGTGTATTCCATCGACGACATCAATAGAATGATAGATTCCAACCTCGATAAAAGAACTCTGGAGGTATCGAAGGCTGAAGAAATCATTAAAGATATTTCGGAAGATTATTTTGATTGGTACTCTAAGCAGTTCATTATGCCCGCCATGGCCGAAATAAAAAAAGGTTTGGTGGTAGTAAAACAAAGTACGCTGGAGCTACACGAAGCGTTTACAGATAAACTGAACGAAACACAAAAAGAGGATTTGAGTAAAGTGTTGGACGCTTATTCCGACCGGATTATTAAAGTAATTATGTCGAACCTGCGAAAAGCAAGCACGCGGGAAGAGATGATTTCCATTACCAAATCATTAAAAGATTCTTTTACAATAGAAACTCATGAGGATGAATAGAAAATATATTGTAGCTACTCGCCCCAGCTTGTTGGCGTATACACAGACCCAACAAACGATTGAATTGCTAAAGGCTAAGAATCCAGATTGCGAATTTGAAATAATAAAAATCTCTACCCACGGCGATGCTGTAACCGATAAACCCCTGACTGCTTTTGGCGGAACCGGGGTTTTTGTCAAAGAACTAGAGAATGCAATTTTGGAAGGAAAAGCCGATTTTGCGGTTCATAGTCTGAAAGATGTGCCAAGCATTCAGCCCGATACTTTGGTACTTGCCGCATTTCCGCCAAGGGAAGATCCACGCGATGTATTGCTTATCAGAAATGGACTGAGCATTGATGAACTGAATGATAACTGCACCATTGGAACAGGTAGTCCTCGCCGTATCGTGCAGGTAGCCGAATTAAAACCTACCGCCACATTTACCGATTTACGAGGGAATATTGATACCCGTTTAAAAAAACTAGAAGAGGGTCAATACGATGCGATAGTGCTTGCAGCAGCTGGATTGAAACGATTGGGAAAGCAGATTGAGACAAAGGCATTCTTATCTGTTGACACTTGCATTCCTGCCATTGGTCAGGGCGCAATAGCCATTGAATGCAGAAAAAAGGATCGCGGAACTATTGCGCTGCTCAAAACCATTAACGATAAAGATACCGAAACAGCTATCCTTGCCGAAAGATCATTTATGAAAACCATAGGTGGTGGGTGCAAGTTTCCGTTGGGAGCATATGCTACCATAAATGATGGAACGATACTGATGGCAGTAATGTTGGGGAATCATCATACGCAGCAAATTATCCGGTTTTCGGACAAAGCACCAGTAGACGACGCACTACAATTAGGGAAAAAATTGGCTGACGAAATTAAAACAGAAGCTGAGAGACTGGGCATAGAGATATTAAAATGACGTTAATGGGAGGTCGGAATTGAAATTCCGACCTATTTATATGAAATTCCAATTCCGACATAACCAATACATACCATGAGCAAATTAACTGGAAAAATAATTATCTCTACCCGACCGCTAACGGAAGATGACAGCATCAAAAGTCAGCTTACAGCGAAAGGAGCTTGTGTGTTGGACTTACCGATGATAAAGACCAGTGGTGTTGAGCTTACTGTTGAACAAGAATCAATGCTTCGTGCCATAAATGACTACGAGTGGATAGTATTTACCAGCAAAAATGGAGTGATTTATTTCTATAAGCAGTTGGCTGCATTGAACATTGATGAAAAAGTGATAGCGGGCAAAAAAATAGCCGTTATTGGGAAAAGCACAGGGGATGAAGTGCAGAAACACAAGGTAAATACCCTCTTGATATCGTTAGGGAGAACATCAGAAGATTTACTTGTCGAAATATGCAAAGAAATTAAACCAACCGATAAAATATTATTGGCGCTGGGTGAACTGGCAGAGGACAAACTCGAAAAAGGGCTTAGTAACAACTGTATTGTTCATCGCATAAATATCTATAAAACAATAGACTTGGAGTATACTTCCAATGAAATTATTGACCGAATAAGGGACGACAACTACCTAATCATACTCTTTACCAGTCCGTCCGGCTTTCGTAATTTCAACAAAATAATGCTTGCAAACGATATAACAACCCAAGTCAGGGCTGCGTGTATCGGTACAACCACCGAAATGGAGCTATTGAAAAACAATTGCCGTCCATTGGTTGTTTCTCCGAAGTCAGATGCAGAGAGTTTTGCAAACGAGATAGAAAAATACTCAGCCTCCCGTAACCCCTCCACAGGAGGGAAACTTGTTTTGTGAGGCTTATTCAGATTACAATAAAATAACACAGCTATTCAAAAGTCCCCTTCGGGGGATTTAGTGGGCTAAAAAACAATAAAATATGTCATTCCCAGTAACAAGACTCCGTCGCCTAAGAAAAAACCCTATTCTTAGAGGTATGATTTCTGAAACATCCATCAGTGCCGATGATTTAATCATGCCGTTATTTGTTTGCCCAGGCACAAACGTAAACAATCCTATCTCGTCGATGCCGGGTAATTCGCAATTATCTATCGACTTGCTTCTTAAAGAATGTACCAAGATACTTGCTGCAGGCGTAAAGTCGGTGCTGCTTTTTGGCATCCCTGAAAACAAAGATGAGCATGGTCATGTGGCTTGCGGTCACAATGGTATCGTTCAGCAAGCCATCCGCGCCATCAAAGGGCAATTTGGAAATGACTTATTGATAGTAGCCGATGTTTGTAACTGCGAATACACAACGCACGGACACTGCGGAACCATTGTAGATGGCGATGTGGATAATGATTTGACACTTGTAACGCTTGCCAACCAATCATTATCACTCGCGCAAGCCGGTGCCGATGTGATTGCACCAAGTGATATGATGGATGGACGTGTAAAGAAAATTCGTGAGATATTAGATGAAAACGGTTTTAGCCAAACGCCGATTATGGCTTACTCGGCAAAATATGCATCGGGCTTTTACGGTCCATTTCGTGAAGCTGCCGATTCGGCTCCAAAATTTGGTGACCGCCGCAGCTATCAAATGAACCCTGCCAACTCTAACGAAGCCATGCGCGAAATTGCCCTTGACATTGAAGAAGGTGCTGACATAGTGATGGTAAAACCAGCTATGAGCTACCTCGATATTATTTACAGAGCTAAACAAACTTTCAATATACCAGTAGCAGCCTACAGCGTGAGCGGTGAATTTTCGATGATTAAAGCTGCCGGAGCCAATGATTGGATTGACCAGGAACGTATTATGATGGAAGTGGTACTTTCTATTAAACGTGCTGGCGCTGACATTATCATTACTTATTTTGCTAAAGAAATTGCCGAAGTATTGAATAGAAAATAGTTTTTGAACGCAACAAATGCAAATTTCAAATTATGAATATAGAAAATAGCAAAACAGCCTTTAAGCAAGCTTGCAAAGTGATTCCGGGTGGTGTAAATTCACCGGTAAGAGCTTTCAAAAGCGTAGGTGGTCAACCCATTTTAATCAGCAAAGGCAAAGGTTCAAAAATTACAGATATCGATGGAAACGAATATATTGATTTTATCAGTTCGTGGGGACCGTTAATTCTGGGTCATGCCTATGCACCTATCGTTGAAGCCATTCAGCGGACAGCGGAACTAGGAACCAGCTATGGTGCACCCACTCTGCTGGAAACTGAAATGGCAGAACTGATTGTCAGCATGGTGCCGTCTATCGAAATGGTAAGAATGGTTAGTTCAGGTACCGAAGCTACCATGAGTGCCATCCGTTTAGCGCGTGGTGTAACCGGAAGAAGTAAAATTCTGAAATTTGCAGGATGCTATCACGGTCATGGCGATAGTTTTTTAATAAAAGCTGGTTCAGGGGCACTGACTCTTGGATTGCCCGATAGCCCTGGCGTTCCCGAGAGTATTGCTAAAGATACGCTAACTGCAAATTACAACGACATAACATCTGTACAAAAGATATTTGCTGAATATGGAAACCAAATAGCGGCAATCATTGTAGAACCGGTAGCTGCCAATATGGGCACGGTGCTTCCACAAAAAGGCTTTCTGGAAGGACTTCGGAAAATTACCGAAGTCAACGGCGCTTTATTGATTTTTGATGAAGTAATCACCGGCTTCAGATTATCGCCGGGCGGTGCACAACAATATTACGGCGTAATGCCCGATATTACTACTCTTGGTAAAATTATTGGAGGAGGACTGCCTGTTGGAGCTTATGGTGGCAAAAGAATCGTCATGGAACAGTTGGCACCTATCGGTCCTATTTATCAGGCCGGAACATTATCCGGAAACCCATTGGCAATGGCTGCCGGACTGGAAATGCTCAAGACATTGAAAAATAATCCGTCGATTTATGACGAGTTGGAACGAAAAGCGGCTAAATTTGAAAAAGGGCTTATAGACAATTTACAGAAAACTGGGGTTAAAGCAATTATCAATCGTGTTGGTTCACTGATGACTCTATTTTTTACTGACCTTGAAAAGGTTGAATCATTCGAGGAAGTGATGAAATCGGATCAGTCCAACTATGCAAAGTACTTCAGCATGGCGCTTGAAGCTGGTATTTACCTTGCTCCATCGCAATTTGAAGCCGCCTTTATCTCCAATGCGCACAGCGACGAAGATATTGAAAAAACTATCGAGGCAAGTTATCAAGCCATGATGAGATTGTAATTTAGGGGAGGCCCGAATTCCAATTAGGACCTTTTCTTGAAAAAATAATACACAAATAAATTTGTAGTACCATAAATAATTATCAAGTGAGTCGAAACTCGCTTGACCTAAGAATAGCAATATGTCAAACTCAATATTTACAGATACACTCAAAGGTATTAAGCGTGAAAGACCACCGGTTTGGTTTATGCGTCAGGCCGGTCGAGTACTTCCTTCTTATCTTCAACTGCGCAAAGAACACAGTTTCCGAGATTTAATGCTGAGCCCAGAGTTAGCAGCGGAGGTGACTTTATTGCCTGTAAATGATTTAGGAGTTGATGCAGCTATTTTATTCTCCGACATTCTTATCATCCCCGAAGCATTGGGTATGGATCTGAAATTTACAGACAAAGGGCCTATTTTTGATGCTCCATTGCAAGATGCCAAAAATCAATTGTCATCGTTGAAAGCCGAGACTTCCAAGTTGGGACACGTGTATAAAGCACTGGATATTATCAAGAAACAAAAGCCGGAAGATGTTGCTTTGATTGGATTTTGCGGAGCACCATTTACCACGTTTTGCTATATGGTAGAGGGCAATAGCACCAATCATAATTTTTCGAACGCTATCAAACTGTTTTACAACGATCCAAAATTATCATACAAAATTCTGGAGATAATTACCGAACTCTCTATTGAATATGCCAGCACGCAAGCCGATCACGGCATTGATGTTTTCCAACTTTTCGAAACGCATGCAGGTCTTATTCCATCGGAAATGTACATCGAACGAATTCTCCCATTCGTCAACAGAATAACTCATGCTGTAAGAACGAAGAACGTGCCCGTGATATTTTTCCCTAAGGGACTTGGCACCGGACTGGCACATATCAATTACGATGTGGCTGATTTTGCGGGTATCGATTGGCAATATTCATTATCAGAAGCCAGAGCATTGTGCGACAGCAAAATAGGCGTACAAGGAAATCTTGACCCCCGCATTTTGGCTATCGACAGCAAGGAAATACTGGAAGCAGAACTTGAAAAATACAAAGCTTTTGGTCAACAAAACTACAACTGGATTTTTAATACAGGTCATGGACTTTCGCCCGACAATAAGTTGGAGAATGTAAAATTCGTAGTTGACTGGGTAAAAAATACAGATTGGAGAAGAAGTTAGATTAGTAAAAATACAGATTTATGTTTGCCACATAGTGGCTAAATGTGAATAGCCCCCAGTGACACTGGGGGAATAGAAAAAAGTATTTCCCAACCCCGTAGTGGGCTGAATATCAATAAAGGATGTTATTGAACCCTTTTATGGTTCTCTTTTCTAGTTGATAAATCCCACGGGGTTTACCCGTGGTTATTCAAATTTAGTCCTTTCAGGACATTGATTTATAGAATGAACTTTAGTGTAAAACAGAGAAGATGAAAATAACCCCCGAATTTCTAAATAAATATAATAAAACAGGACCACGATACACAAGTTATCCTCCTGCAACGAGCTTTAGCACCAACTTTACAGCGGCCGACTTTATTCCGGCGGTTATAAAGTCGAACGAGCAATATCCGGAAAACATTTCCATTTATATTCATATCCCATTTTGTCCGCAACTGTGCCATTTTTGTGGTTGCAACACCACCGCATTCGAAAGTGCTGCTAAAATCAGACGCTATATTGACTGCGTATTGAAAGAGATAGATACAGTAGCACAGCATATAGACAAATCGCGCAAAGTAACTCAAATTCATTGGGGTGGCGGAACGCCAAACTCCATCAATTTTGATTATCTCGAAGAAATTACCGAGAAAATAAAATCGCTCTTCCAGTTCACTGAGAACCCTGAAATAGCTATTGAGTGCAGTCCCGCCTATCTAACTATGGAAGATGTAGACCGACTTGCAACTATTGGTTTCAATCGTGTGAGCATGGGTATCCAAGACTTCAATCCCGAAGTGCTGAAAGCTATCAATCGACGTCCACCGAAGTTCCCCATTGAGCAAGTTATGGAACGTCTACGCCAAAATAATTTCAAGGGAATTAATCTTGATCTGGTGTACGGTTTGCCACTGCAAACCCTCGAGAGTTTCAAACAAAACATCGAAAAAGCGATCTTGCTGTCGCCCGATCGCATCGTGACATTCTCGTATGCTCATGTCCCTTGGGTGAATCCTAACCAAAAGAAAATGGACGAAACACGTATGGCAGGGCCAGAAGAAAAACTAAATATGCTTTTGGCAGGATACAAAATAATGACTTCCAATGGGTATGAAGCTATTGGGATGGATCACTTTGCCAAACCAACCGATGACTTGGCCATTGCGAAGCACCATAAAAATCTGCATCGTAATTTTCAGGGATATTGTACCCGCGAAACAACCGGGCAAGTGTATGCTTTCGGCACCTCTTCTATCTCGCAACTTTGGGGAACCTACGCTCAAAACATCAAAAATCTGCACCAATATATGGATGCCATTGAAGCAACTGGATTGGCAATAGAACGCGGTTACAGCCTCACCAAAGAAGAAATTATTATTCAAGAGGTAATTAATCAGGTAATGTGCAACGGCTACCTCAACTTTAATGAGATAGCTGAACACCTAAAATGCAGCGCCGGAGAAATAGTAGCTGTTACAGCTTATAATCCGGCTAAACTTCAGCCATTTATAGAAGATGGATTGGTGGAAATTATTGATAATAATATCTACGTAAGTGCTGACGGCATGTTTGTAGTCAGAAACATTGCTATGCTTTTCGACCCATTTTTGGGAAGTACTAACTCACAGTTTTCGAAAACAGTATGACGGGCGTAGTATTGGTAAACATGGGGTCGCCTCTTTCCAAAAAAGAAATGAGGCAATTTCTGTTTAATATGTTCTGCGACAAAGCTATTATGCCATTCCCACACTTGCCCCGTACATTGTTAGCCTTTATAATCAGCTCGTTTCGGCATTCGGGGTCATGGAAAAAGTATCAACAAATTGGCGGTTCGAAGCTCAAGGAATCTATGAAGCTGATCAATGAACAACTAACGGCTGAATTGGGTGAAGAATATGTAGTAACTTCGGCTTACTCCTACAGCAAACCGACGATACAACAAGGTGTGGAGACTCTTCGGGGGAGAGGAATTAAGGACATTAATGTCATTACAATGTATCCGCACTCGGCCTTTTCGACCACCGAAAGTGTAAAAACTGATTTGGCAAAAGTTCAGAATAAATTTCTCGAATTGAAAATATCCGAACTCGGCACTTATGGCGAAAATGAATTATTCATCAATTATTGGGTGGATAATATTCAGAAAGCTATTGATAAATACGGATATAAGCTGCCCACACTCGTATTTAGTGCCCACGCCATCCCGCAATATAATGTGGATGACGGAGATACCTATGTAGACGAAATCAAAGCTTCGGCAAAACTTATTGCCGACAAAATGGAATTGCCGTACAAAGTAGCTTTTCAGTCAAAAATAGGCAAGGTAAAATGGGTAGAACCTGATATTAAAGATTGTCTGAAAAGTATGAAGGTTGAAAACTACGATCAAATAATGTTAGTACCCATCAGCTTTGTGAACGAAAACCTTGAAACTGCTTACGATCAAGGCATTGAAATAGTACCTTATGGAAAAGACGAACTTGGATTTAAAGATATCTGTCGTGTAGAAATTCCTGTATCGCATCGGCTATTGATAGCCACTTTCAAACAATTACTCCTAGAAAAATGACAACACATCCTAACGAAACAACGACCGATGTGGTAGTTTTAGGGGCAGGACTCACCGGACTGACCACAGCGCACTACCTAAATAAATTCAACAAAAAATTTATCGTTCTTGAAAAGCAACTTCAAGTTGGAGGAGTCATTCAATCGACAAAGGAAAGTGGGTTTTTGTATGAAAATGGTCCAAATACTGGAGTGGTTGGCAATACCACCGTGGTAGAACTTTTCGAAGATCTGTACGGAAAATGCAAGATAGAAGTAGGTGGCGATAATGTGAAAAAAAGATTTATTCTGAAAAATAGGAAATGGGAACATTTACCACAAGGACTAAAAGGTGCTGTTGCAACACCTTTATTCTCTTTGACAGATAAATTTAGAATATTGGGCGAACCGTTTCGTCCGGCGGGGAAAGATCCGCATGAAAATTTAGCGTCATTTGTAAAAAGAAGAATGGGAAAAAGCTTTCTGAATTATGCCATTGATCCTTTTATTATTGGTGTTTATGCAGGTGACCCCAACTATTTAATTCCAAAATATGCCCTGCCAAAGCTTTATGATTTAGAACAAAAATATGGCAGCCTGATTGGGGGATCGTTTCGCAAAGGTTTTCAGAAGAAAACAGAAGATGAAAAAAAAGTCAGCAAAAAAGTTTTTTCATGCGTAGATGGTTTGGGTTCACTCACCAAAGCATTGCATCAATCGGCTGGCACTACAAATTTTGCACTTGGTGCTGAGGATATTACCGTTCAGTTTGTTGAGAGCGGTTATATTGTTTCGTACAAAAATGCGGCAGGGGAAAGCTTTAACATCAACGCAAATAAAGTCATCAGTACCATTGGCGCTTATGCATTATCTAAGGCACTTCCGTTTATTGAGAAATCGCTCATGGAAAAACTGGACTCATTGCTTTATACCAAAGTAATTGAATTGGCCATTGGCTTTAATCAGTGGAAAGGAAGAGAATTGGATGGGTTTGGCGGGTTAATTCCTTCGCTGGAAAAGCGCGACATACTTGGTGTTCTGTACATGTCATCGTTGTTTAAAAACAGAGCTCCCGAAGGTGGAGCTTTACTGTCGATTTTTATGGGTGGCGTTCGCCGTCAAGATTTAATGCAGCTAAACGATGTAGAGATTACTCGTATTGCCGAAAAAGAATGCAAGGAACTGCTTGATTTAAAAACTTTCGAACCCGACTTATTCAAAATCATACGCCACAATTGGGCCATTCCGCAATATGGCATTGAAAGTGGCGAGCGTTTTTCTACTATCGCTAAGCTCGAAAAACAATATCCTGGCTTACAAATTGGGGGCAATCTAAGAAACGGCATTGGCATGGCCGACCGAATAAAACAAGCTCAAGAACTAGCTCAAGAAGCACTATAAAATTTCACCTATCCGAGCGTTTGTGCAACTTCGGTGCGAGATGCAATTACTTCACCAATAACAATAATGATGGGTGTCGGGTAGGACGTTTCACTGTCGGCAAGTTCTTGCAGTGTGCTAAGAAATTCATGCTGATCGGGCAAAGATACATTATGAACTAAGGATACCGGAGTCTGTGGGTTTCGACCTTCGGCAATGGCTTTTGCAGCTATTTTGTGAATAGTAGAACCGGCCATAAAGCAGACCAATGTATCGGTATTGGGCAAATGTACATCGGAAGTGTGTCCAGTAATAAAAGCCACAGACTTTGCAACGCCCCGCAGCGTTAATGGTATTTGAGTAAGCGACGCAACAGCAATTCCAGTAGAAATTCCAGGAATGACTTTTACCGATACACCGTAACTCTTCAGGAATTCAATTTCTTCACCACCATGTGCAAAAACCATTGGGTCACCACCTTTTAAACGCACCACTTCGTTTCCTGCCAAAGCTGCATCCAAGATAAATTGGTTTATTTCATCTTGCTCATGACTATGGCAATGCTTGCGCTTGCCCACATAGATTTTTTCGCCTTTATACTTATCCAAAAAAGTCTGATCCACCAAATCGTCATGAAAAATGATATCAGCTTTAGCCAACGCCTTATCTCCGGCAACAGTAAGTAAATCGGGATCGCCAGGGCCAAAACCAACAAGCGTTACCTTGCCATATTCTCTCTGAATTTCGGCATTTTCAGAAGGTAGTTTTGAAATCAATTCTTTGGAGGCAAAGTCATTCTTTAATTCATTTTTCATAATGGGCAATTCTAATTTTTCGTGATATAGCTTGGGTTTTTAATTTATTGCAAAGTAATTCAAAAAAATGCAACTGCACAATCGCAGCATGATGGCATTTTTATACCATAAATAAGGTAGAAATTAATCCAGCTTTTAATGGGAACTTGCAAGTAACCCTGTGTTATTTAATTTGTTGCATTCTTAATGACAATTATACCACAAAGAAAGTCTTCGACTAACGGATTCATATTCGCATTAATTAATTGTCTTTTCAATTCCTGATCATTTCCAGCTCGTTCGATTATAGCTTCTCGGCATTGCCTTATTTTCTGAATATCATTACCCAGATCAGGAGGAAGTAACTCTTCGAACAATGTAAGTATTCGGTCAAAGCCGACTAGCACTAATAATAAATCCAGAAATATAAAAAGGAGTTTTCTTTTTATATTTCTGGATTTATTGGTTTGGAAGAGTTCCAGTTTTCAGGAAAGAGTTTGTTGATTTCGTGGATTTTGG
>JBBSDM010000021.1:0-56393 GCA_038249445.1 Bacteroidales bacterium | reverse complement strand
TTGCATATATTTTTATTTTGGTAGAACAAAAATAATCAACTTTTTTATCATTTCCTCTTCCGAGTTCCGTTCGGACTACGTCCTTACTACACTCGGAAGAGGAATAATGCTATCAATAACGTTATGAAACTATACAATTAGTTCTTTATTATAACCTTTCAAACAGAATAATTTCATCACTTCCTATTTTGAATAATCTTAAATATTTTCGTTTTTCTAGGCATAGACTCATTCCGCTTTTGCACCACTTTCAGAGTATATGTCGACGAAACATAATTTATCATCGATATCAATGTTTTTTTCTTTTCTGCTTTCCCTGTTGTTAAAAGTTTGCCTGTTGCATCGTAGAGGTTATATTCAATGTCTTCGTCAATATAGTTTTCAATTTCCAACGTCAAACTTTCAACTACTGGATTAGGATATGCCGAACAAGTCAATGTCATATCTAATGCATCTTTAGGATTAGTTTCTATTGTTATTTCATAAGGTTGTTGCACACCCTGTGCAACAGAATAGACTCCACCGAGATTAGTAGTGTAAACGATTTGTCCAACAGTATAATCTACAAAACCACCACCTCCCGCAGCCTTACCCCCCGAAGTAGAAATAACATCTTGTGCAAATAATCCTGCAAATCCAAAACATAAAATAAACAACACACTTGGCTTTGTTATTTTCTGCAACATTCTTTCTTTCGTCATTTTTTTTGCTCCAATAAAATATAAAATCAACAAGCTGGATTTATTATCTAAAGTGTTATATACTTAAAATTATCAATTCAACTTAACCAAATATATAGAGAGTATTTTTAAATATCAAACGATACGACTAAGCAGGCTTTTAATATAAAAATCAATTGCTCACAACTCAATATTTTTAACTTTCAGACAAAGATAACAAAAATATCAATATTATAAAAGTCAGATTTGTAGCACATTCCAACAGCAGATATGAACTTTTTACTACATACAGAATTATATTACATATTTAATCAATCATCAAAAATTTTGTCTTATTTTTGGTATAAAACCAACCTAATCCATATAAAATAGCTTTATTGAATGATTTGCACTGAAACGTAAAAAAATATATAATTTAATATATTTTAAATTTTAATATATTTAGAAAATAATAATAAGCTTATTGCACATATTAAACGATTTTGGACAAGTATAAAAAATATATAAATTAAAACTGTAAACATACAAGACATCATCATACTTAAAAGATGATAAATATTTGAAATATTGAATGTTATCTTATTCGGTGTTACCAGATTTGTTCTAAAAATAACAAGCTTCATAACTTCTTTACTATGTAACCATAGCCGAGATTCCATCACTCAACTTGAAGTTATCAACTATTTTCATGCAGAAATAGTGCGTAGCATTTAGAGCTACATCTTTGAAAATTAAATTCTACACTAGAATCAAAAACTGTATCTATTTTTATTGCGTTTATGCACGAAAATATATGTTAAACTTTATCAACCGTTTTTAAACCACAAAAAAAAACGGATAATATGTCTTACTTTCTCTTTAAAATACCTTCTCCTACTTACACCGAGCCGTCATAAATAGTTTTTGTAGTGGGTGTTTGAAGATTAGGGGGACTGTCCGCATTGGATTCATTGGGCAAATCGTCAATATTTATCGACTCATCATATATGAATAAAGAATCGATAAACTCATTTATTTTCTTAGAAAAGTTTGTTTTCGGAATGTAAGGTTGCAGAAATCATAGTAACTACTCAGCTATAGTTTTAACTAGGAATACAGTTGGTAAGATTTGTATTTTGCACATTTTAAGACACAAAAAAACAGCAAAAAAGAGGTGTTTTCACTTTCCTTTTGCTGTTTTATTTTAAAACTAAATAGTTAATTACTCTTCAATACCTCAAATTTTCCTGAGGCTTATTAGTAGAAAAAGTTTGAGATTATTTTTTTGCTGCTGCATCTTTGCAACATGATTTTCCTTCGGCTTTTTTAGCGCCATCTTTACAACAAGCTTTTTTGTCTTTAGCGTCGCCTTTGCAGCAAGCTTTAGTTTCTGTTTTTGCTTTTGCTGGTGCAGTTTGAGCTGATAAAGAAGCAAATGATACGAAAATCGCAACTAGCGATAGAACAAGGACTTTTTTCATTTTTGTTTAATTTTTTAATAGTTGTTAGAAACGTTTGATGATTTGAAAAATTGAATGTCAAACATGTAATATATTTTCTCCACACGCTCTTAGAACGAGTAAATTTGGAAATTGTTTAGTATGTCACACTTAAAAAAATGTAATTTTCCCAAAATAAAAACAAGGCTCAATTATCTTTTAAATTTGCTTTGTAAAGATAGGATGTTTTCCAACATTCGATATATAATTACCTGAATTTTGATTTTTTTTAATGATTTCTTCGTTCAATTGAAGATTTATTTAGATTACGGAATTAATCTAGCCCTTGGCTTCTCAAGCCCTGGGTGCAAACATAATAATCATCATCCCTAAAAGAGCAATTGCACCACCAATCAGATCATATCTATCGGGAATAATTCCGTCCACTTTCCAACCCCAAAGAATGGCCATAGTTATAAATATTCCACCATAAGCGGCATACACTCTTCCAAAATTTTCGGTTTGCAGAGTTGCCACTACACCATATACAACAAGAATCAGTGCACCCAAAACTCCTACCCACCAAGGTTTTGCTTCGCGTAACCACAACCATACCAGATAACCGCCTCCAATCTCGCAAAGACCTGCCAGAATGAATATTCCTACTGATAGTATTATCTTCATATAATTGTTCTGTATAAATTAAAATCAACAACTCATCTCACCGGCATTTTTCTTTGCCGAAAGTAAATTGTAAGCCCCTCTGATAATAAGTTTTGCAGCTTTAAAATTAAAACCATCAGGTAAAACAACTTCGATAAACCCATCGCTTTCAACACCTTTCTTAACTTGTATCATCTGATACTCCGTCATATTCTTTCCGTTTTCTACTTTATCTTTGTCATGTACAAAAATATAATCTTTATCATCGAAGCTGACAATAGATTCAGCAGGCACTGCGGTTACTTGATTGCTTTTAGCATGAATTTCGGCATTTACATACATCCCCGGCAGCATATTTTTACAATGACCTACAACATTTGCATAAACCTTGTAAGTTTTATCGTCATTTATTGACTTACCCGTTTGGTAAATAACCGCATCGTGCTGTTCAGTTTCATTGTTTATATAAAAACGAATTTTTTCACCGCTTGCCACCTTGTCAGCATCTTTTTCGAACAGCGTAAGTTCAAGGAAAAGTTTATCGCTGTTTACAATTTCGAACAATGCATCAGACGAAGATACTGATTTTCCAATGCTCACATTTACTGCTTTTACATAGCCCGAAATAGGTGAAATTACCGCTACCGACCTGCTGATATTATTTTCGTTCAGTTTGAATGGATTAATACCGATGAACGACAACTTTTGTTCTAAGGCTTTTACCTGAACTTTTATGCTCTTGTAATTTGAAGTCACTTGTTGCATATTTTTCTGCGAAGAAATGTCGTTTTTAAACAGCTCACTCTGGCGTTCATACTCGGCTTTTGCAAGTTCTGATTTGTTTTTTGCTTCCAGATAGTTTTGCTGAATGTCAATAAAATCAGAATTTTCGAGAATGGCGAGCGTTTGTCCTTTTCTAACAGCATTGCCCGGCATAAGGTTTGTACTTTTCACAAAACCTCCCATCGGCATACTCACTGTTGCCAAATTTTGTGGTGCAACAGATACTATACCATTTACTTTCAAGGTTCCGCCCATCGAACGTAACTCAATTTTTCCAGTTTCTATTTTGGCCAGTTTTATTTGATCGTAGCGAAGTTCGACGATATCTTCGGGTAACATTTCTTCTTCACCTTTTGCTTCTGTTTTTGAGGCTTTGCCACACGATGAAAAAGCCACTGCTAAAGCCGAAATGAAAATTATTGATTTGAAATTATACTTTGTCATAATGTACTTTTTAAAATAATTTACCTGTGATAAATTCAATTGAAATGATTGTTTGATTATAATTATTCACGGCATCAAGATAATTTTGTTTGATAGTCAATGCGCGACTCAGGCTCTGAATATAATCCAGATAATCAATAGCACCTGCTTTATAACTCTTGGTTGCTTGATTAATAATCAAATCTGCTTCTGGTACAGCTTGCTTTTCGTAATAACTCAAGCTATGGTTGTACTTTGCATATTCGCCCAACAAGGAATTATAATTACCAGAAATTAACTTTAAATAATTATCTGCACTCAATTGGGTTGCTTTTTCCTTCAGTTTAGCTGCTTTAATTTTGGCAGTGGTAGCTACAAACCAAAGTGGCACTGCAATTCCGGCCTGAATACCAGTGAAACGATCACCTGCGCTAAAGGTATGCAGGACTCCATTCACCGTCTGCTCACCACTTATCGTCTGACTGAAATAACCGACGGTCAGATCGGGCATCAGTTTGCTTTTTTCCAGTTTAGTTTCAATATGCGATAGCTCAATTTGTAGCTGAGCAAGACCCAACTGAGGATTTGCCGAAACAACAGCACTATTGGTGCTGGGCAAAAAACCAATTCGTTGCAACACGGTATCTGCTGGCAACACCGATTCATTTGAATTTAAAAGCACTTGTAGCTTTTGATTGAACATCTGAATATCTGAACCTACCTGATGCAATTGATTCCGCACCTCCATGCTTTGCGAACGAGCTGTAATCATTTCCAGTTGACTGGTTTCACCTGTTTTCACGCGTAACTCAGCTGCATACTGAAAACCCGTGTACAAACTATCCTGCCAGGCAAACAGTTTTTGTTTAGAATATAAATAAGTCAACTGCCAATAAACCTGCTTCACTTGCGTAGCAATTTCAAGTTGTGCTGTTTTCAATTCCCATTCACTACTTTTTACATTCGCATTCGCTAGTTTATGTTGCTGGATATACACAGTAGGAAAAGCAAAGGACTGTGAAATGCTAAAGCTATTGTCCTTTGAATAAGAATTAAACTGACCGTATTGACCTTCGATATTCGTTTTTGGGATATCCCACGCTGCACCTGTCAACGTTTTTTGAACCTGTACAGAATAGCTCGACGAACGAACCGACAAACTACTATCCAACGCCAACTGAATAGCTTGCTTCATATTTACAACTTTAGGTTGCTGAGCATTTACGTCATTGTAAAACAAGGAACCAACTATTAATAAAATAATCGATGCAGTTTTTGTCAATTTGCTTTTGAATGAAAATTTGAATTTTCGGTTGCAAAAAAATATATAAAATACCGGCAAAATAACTAAAGTCAAGAAAGTAGCCGTTATAAGTCCACCAATAACCACTGTGGCCAAGGGTTTTTGAACTTCAGCACCTGCAGAGCTCGACAATGCCATTGGCAAAAAGCCTAACGACGCAACAGCGGCAGTTATAATTACTGGTCGCAAACGCGTATGCAATCCTTTTAAAACTCGTTCTGTGATATCAGTGACGCCATCTTTTTCGAGACGATTAAATTCGGAGATAAGCACAATACCATTGAGCACAGCTACACCAAACAACGCGATAAATCCAACTCCCGCCGAGATAGAAAAATTCATATCCCGCATCCAAAGTGCAAAAATACCGCCAATAGCCGACATGGGAACAGCTGTAAAAATGAGTAAGCTCTGTTTAATGGAGTGAAACGTAAAAAACAGTAAAACAAAAATGAGTAACATAGCCACCGGAACTGCAATCATAAGCCTGTCCTTGGCTGCTTTCAAATTTTGAAATTCACCTCCGTAACTAATGTTGTAGGCGGTAGGAAGCTGTACTTTTGCATCAACCAATTTCTTCACTTCGGCAATAACACTCTCTACATCACGATTTCTGACATTAAAACCAACCGTAATTTTACGTTTTGTATTCTCGCGCGACACTTGTGCCGGTCCAGATTTTAGCTGAACATTGGCAAGCATTTCAAGCGGTATTTGACTCCCATTGGGCAGTGTCACCGACAGATTCTTCACATCATCAATACTATTACGATAATCCTTATCCAACCGAACCACAAGTCCAAAACGTTTTTCCTCATCAAATATAACACCTGCCTGACTACCTGCAAAAGCAGCTCGCAGCACCCGGTTCACTTCTTCCACCGAAAGTCCGTATTGTGCTAATCTATCGCGATTATATTCCACCTGAATTTGTGCTAAACCAGTTATCTTTTCAACATTAATGTCTGCCACGCCCTCTACTTTCTGAATAATCAGCTCAATTTCGGAGGCTTTCTGCGACAGAGTTCCTAAATCGTCACCAAAAATTTTAATGGCAATATCTTGCCTGGATCCTGAAAGTAGCTCATTAAAGCGCATTTGAATCGGCTGTTGAAATTCAAACTTCACACCAGCCAATGTCACCAGTTTTTCTTCCATTTTCGCCACCAACTCTTCGCGAGTCTTGGCACTAGTCCATTCACTTTTATCTTTCAGCGTAATGATATAATCGCCAGTTTCCATAGGTGTCGGATCGGTAGGAATTTCCCCCGCTCCTATTTTACAAACAGTATGTTTGATTTCCGGAAAACTGTCCAGTAAAATTTTGTTAGCTTGCTTCACTTTTTCAATGGTATTGGTAAGTGAACCACCTTGCAAGGTCATTACCCCAGCTGCCAAATCACCTTCTTCGAGCTGTGGAATAAACTCACCACCAAGCTGATTGAAAATAAACAAACTTACCAGAAATAAACCAATACTAAAGAATGTCACCATTTTTTTTCTTCTTAGTGCAAAAGCAATTATCGGGGTAAAAGCCTTATGAAACCAAACCATCAACTTGTCTGAAACTGAAGGTTTATGCTCGGTTTTCTTACTCAAAAATAAAGCGGAAACCATTGGAACATAGGTGAGAGAAAGAATAAATGCGCCAAGAATTGCAAAACAAACTACCTGTGCCATTGGGCCGAACATTTTTCCTTCAATTCCCACCAAAAATAGTATGGGCATATAAACAATCAGAATGATAATCTCTCCAAAAGTTGCTGCTTTTCTGATACGACTGGATGCTTGAAAAACTTCTTCATCCATTTGTGATTGGGATAGTTGCTTAACACCTAAATGGTGATGTTTACTCAGCGATATGCGGTGCACTACACTTTCAACAATAATGACTGCACCATCTACAATCAGTCCAAAATCAATAGCACCCAAACTCATCAAATTGCCCGACACACCAAAAAGATGCATCAACGAAACTGCAAAAAACATGGACAGTGGTATAACCGACGCAACTATTAAACCTGCTCGAAAATTTCCCAACAACAAAATAAGAATAAAAATAACAATCAATGCACCTTCAATCAGATTTCTAGACACGGTACTGATGGCACGTCCAACCAAATCCGAGCGATTCAAAAACGGTTCAACCACAACCCCTTTTGGCAATGATTTTTGAATGGATTGAATGCGAGCTTCAACATTATCTATCACTTTATGGGCATTTGCACCTTTGAGCATCATCACTACGCCGCCCACAGCCTCGGTAGTATCAACCACAAAAGCGCCATAACGCGTAGCACTTCCATATTGAACAGTAGCCACGTCGCGAATTAATATCGGCGTGCCTGAAGCATTACTTTTCACCACTACTTTGCCAATGTCTTCCAAGGATTTTACCAGCCCAATACCACGGATAAAATACGCAGTGGGATTCTTATCGATGTAAGCACTACCTGTATTTTCATTATTACGCTCCAAGGCCTGAAAAATATCAGTCAGGGTGACATTCATACCCCTTAAGCGTTCTGGATTTAAAGCCACCTCGTATTGCTTCACAAAACCACCATAGCTATTAATATCAGCTACGCCAGGTGTTCCAAGCATTTCGCGTCGCACCACCCAATCCTGGATAGTTCGAAGCTCCATAGGGTTATATTTATGCTCAAAACCTTTGTCTACAGCCAAACGGTATTGGTATATTTCACCCAGTCCGGTAGAAATAGGGGCTAGTTCTATTTTTGCAACTCCGGGTGGTATTGCCTCTTCAGCTTCTTTGAGCCGCTCGCTTAACTGCTGCCGAGCCCAATACACATCCACACCATCTTTAAAAACAACACTTACCACCGACAAACCCAAACGGGAAATAGAGCGTAGCTCAATAATATCGGGAATATTAGCTACTGCCACCTCAATAGGGGCAGTTATAAAACTCTCCACTTCTTGCACTGCAAGCGATGGGGCTAACGAAATAATTTGAACCTGATTATTTGTTGTATCGGGAATGGCATCAATAGACAATTGAGTTAAAGAATAGGTTCCCCAACCGATTAATGCAACAACAAATAAACCAATAACAAATTTATTCTTTATAGAAAAATGAATGACACGTTCTATCATAATTTATTGATAAGAAATATTGAACTGAACTAAATTAATGCAACAAAAAAAGCTGCAAACAAAAAAATGCTTGCAAAACTTATCACAAAAGTTTAGATCAAATAAGAAGAACGGCGTGGAAGGTAATTATCTCTCTTCCAGATGTAAAGAAAGAATAATCGGGAGGTGGAAAAATACTAAGTGTGGCAAATAATGGCCGTTGGGTCAAATTATTTTCAATGGCACAGAACAAATCGACACTGTTAATTGTAATATCTGTAGTACTCATTTTTGATACTACCGAAGGAGTGTCGATAAATAACCGTAATAAATGGCAACTGCTGGGCTGATGCTCAATATTTGAACAGGCAATGTCGTTACTTTGATGGTTATTTTTTAAAATTGGTGAATGACGATGCACATCCTCACACAATCCCTTGGCTAAAGTTTCGATTCCAGCTTCGGCACATGAATCACAACAATACTTTATTATATTAATTCCAGTTCCGGCCAACAGAAAGTAAGTTGTAAATATAATACTGACAATATATTTTAATCCCTTTTTCACCATATTTTTTGCAAAGATACAAGGATTATAATTATTCCGAAATTTTTTTGCAAATTTCTTAGATAGATATCTGTTTATATTGTAAATTTGTCCCGTAAATAAAACAAAGCATTTGATTATGAAAAAGCAAACTATTTTACTAGCAGTTACCCTTTTAGCCTCATTAACATTTTTTTCGTGCAAACAAAACACCGTAAAAACAGAAGAAAAAGACTATTCAAGAAAATGTTTTTTAACTTCAGACACGACAAAGGGAGCATTAAATGTCGAAATTCACGTCGAAATTCCTGTTGCATTTGCTAATAAAACCGTTCTGGACTCCATTCGTGCAACAATTATTTCGAATTTATTTGGCGACGAATTTATTTCGCACCCCAACGATTCGCTCGTATTATTATTTACTAATAGTTTGCAAGCAGACTACAGAGATAATAATCAGTCTTTAGTAAATTCGTTAGACAGCACTAGCAGGTATTCTTTCAACAACGAACACACGGTTGAAGGATTCAGTTTATTGAGTGACAAAAAAATATACACTTATGGAATTGACAGATACGTATTCATGGGTGGAGCACATGGTTTAAATAATCGCAACTATTACAATTTCGATTTAAAAACCGGGAAAGTGATTACAGAAAAAGACTTATACGTTGCTAATTTTCAAACGGCATTGTCAGAACTAATCAAAACACGCATTATTGAAGAAAGTAAAGAAGCCAAAGGAAAAGATGCCGATCCTATTACGAGCCTTGAATACACCGATTTTTGGACCGAGGCCATCAAACCAAATGCCAACTTTTACATTACCGACGAAAGCATTAATTATGTGTTTAATCCTTACGAAATAGCTCCATATTATATGGGTCAAACCGAGGTTACATTGCCTTTCAGTAGAATTAGAAACATCTTAAAGCCCAATAGCATTATTCAATATCTTGTTGAAAAACAAGTAAATAGTAATAAATAAAACACACTCTGCAAACTAATTAATGAGAAAGGTTGAACTAAATATATGAACACATTCACCGAACTATTAAAAACCCGCAGAAGCATTCGCAAATACTTACCAAAGGCGGTTGAACCTGAAAAAATCAAGCAAATCACATCTGCTGCATTAATGTCGCCCGCTTCAAAGCGAAGTAATCCCTGGGAGTTTATTGTAGTGCAGGATACTGATATTTTGAGCCAGTTGGCCGATAGTAGACCTCATGGTTCTCAATTGTTAGCAGATGCTCCTCTTGGAATTGTTGTTATTGCCGACACCACCAAAAGCGATATTTGGATTGAAGACGCTTCGATTGCTGCCATCATCATTCAACTTCAAGCACATGATTTAGGGCTTGGAAGCTGCTGGGTGCAGGTTTACAAACGTGATAAAGACGAGAGCACCACTACCGAGACTTTCGTACGCCAACTGTTAGGTATACCTCCGCATTATGCCGTACTCAATATTGTTTCCATTGGTTACCCAAACGAAGAGCGCAAAGCATTTGACGAAGAAAAGTTAGCAGTTAATAAAATTCATACCGAGAAATTCTAAATTTCCGACTGACAAATGATTGTTGGTAGTTAGTCATTCAGATGCAGCACAAATCGATTATTCAACTGAATATAATTTCGTATCTTTAAAAAAGTGCTGCTAGATTGTTCAATTCTGATTAACTTATAAGTTATTTATCAATAATTCTGCTTATTTTTGCACCAGTGAAAATTTAAATATTTCTAGCACCTATTATCAACTACTTTCAACCCACTTGTCCAATTAATTGAAAAATATTATTGATAGGGTATTTTAAATAACTTTCAGATGAAAAGACTTGTAACTCGTAACTAAACACTTGTAACTACCTATCTATTATTAAAATATGGCTTCAAAAAAAAATGATAATCGTTTAGCATGGGGTGTTACCCTTTTGGTGTTTGGCTGTTTATTCCTAATTCGCCAACTTCGCTTTATACCAGCCGAATTAGCTGATATTGTGTTCGATTTTAAAAATTATCCATTAATTATCGGCATAATATTCTTACTGTGCCATAGTAATAAAAATATTGGATTTGTATTGATTGCAGTTGGATTACTTTTCCGTCTTTCCGACATAATTCACTGGACAAAAGACATTTCTGATTTTATATGGCCTATTCTACTGATTACCGCAGGAGCACTTTTGGTATTTAGAAAAAAATAAGCGTTCTAGTTCTGTAGAGTCTAACTTTAAACAACTATCATTTATGAAGGCAGTAATTATTGGTTCGGGTAATGTGGCCACTCATCTGGCAATGGCCTTGCAAAAAAAAGGTATTATTATAAGTCAAGTTTACAGCAAAACTTCAGCCAATGCTGAACTGTTAGCTAAAAAGCTCGACACTTCTTTTACCACTCACACATCAGGTATCGACAGAAATGCGGACATCTATATTTATGCTTTAAAAGATAGTTCATTTCTAAATCTTCTAAAGAGATTTGACCTTCCAAAGACCATCCACGTGCATACTTCGGGTAGCATCCCTCTGAAAGATTTTTACGGATACGCCGAAAGATTCGGAGTTTTTTACCCACTACAGACTTTTTCCGTAAACAAGGAGATTGATTTTAGCAATGTGCCCATTTGCATTGAAGCCAATAGTGAAAAATTGGAGAATGAGTTGGTTCAACTCGCAGGCCTACTTACAACCAAAACATATATTCTCAGCTCCGAACAACGCAGAAAAGTTCATTTGGCAGCTGTTTTTGCCTGTAATTTCACAAATTACATGTATGATATTGCCCATGATTTAGTATTGGGTGCGGGAATTGAATTCGACATTCTCAAGCCATTAATTATGGAAACTGCCGACAAAATAAATACCTTGTCGCCAAAAGAAGCACAAACTGGCCCAGCTGTTCGCTACGACGAAAATATTATAAACAAGCATCTTATCATGCTTGACAACAGAAATAATTGGCAAGCTATTTATAAAAAACTGACTAAGAATATTCACAATAGACATATGAAGAAAGTGGATGAAGGTTTCTTCAAAAAAAATATGGATGTAATGATGAAAAATGTCAGATATATGCTTGCAAAACTAAAAAAAAAATGATTCAATACTTCAAACTTATCAGGATTCAAAACCTTCTATTTGTAGCTCTCATTCAATTTTTGATGAGCGAAGTGGTTATTGTGCCTATTCTGCAAGTGTTTGGGTTCGACACAGGATTTGATGTAAGCAAACTATGTCTGCTAATTAGCTCAACGGTATTAATTGCTGCCGGAGGTTACGTTTTGAACGATTATTTTGATATAAAAATTGACCATATAAACCGACCAAACAAACAAATTGTTGGGCTTACCGTTTCCAGAAGAACAGCAATGTTATTACATCAATTGCTTACTGGTCTTGGCATTATTCTTGGCTTATTATTATCCTTTTTTGCACATAGTTTTACTTTAGCATTTATTTATATCGTTGTTCCAGGATTATTATGGTTTTACTCTGCCAGCTATAAACGCCAATTTATCATAGGCAATTTGGTGATTGCTTTTGTGGCCGGTCTGGCCATCCTGATTGTTGGTATTGCTCAGTTAGCTTTTTTGCAAAAAGAGTACGGTCAACTTATTTTTGAAACACCTATTCCACGTCAATTTTATGGCTGGATGGGTGGCTTTGCACTTTTCTCATTTCTTTGCACATGGCTTCGTGAAATTATAAAAGATATGGAGGACGAAAAAGGAGACAGAGAAATGGAATGTAGAACTATGGCTATATTATGGGGAGCTTCCAAAACAAAAGCTTTCTCATACGCTTTGATAGTTCTAACTATTTCAGCACTTTATGTATTCGATTTATTTCTGATTCCTTTCCAAGGCACTCTTACAACGCGCTATATATTCTGGGGGTTGACCTTGCCGTTTGGAGCTTTAGCATACTTAATGTATGCCGCCAAAACTCCTACAGATTATCATCAAGCTGCCACTTTAGCTAAATTTATTATGGTAATTGGAGTTTGTTATAGCTTTGTATTTTACTATTTACAAGCCAAAATGTTTGGAATCTGCCTGTTTAATATTTTTCACCCTAAAATAAACGGTTAATATTTCTTAATATAAATACTAATCTAGTTAGTTGTAGGTTTATTCTAATGCTCATAACTGATATTTTATCAATAATTTAAATATGCTTTCACATCTAAAAAACTACAATATAATTCTGGCTTCTCAATCTCCTCGTCGCCAAGAACTTTTAAGCGGACTGAATATTCCTTTTGAAGTGAAAGTAATTGACGTTGAAGAAACCTATCCCCGCGAACTGGTCGGTGTAGACATCCCCATGTTTTTAGCCGAAAAAAAGGCCAATGCTTACGCTGGGATTATGGACGAGAAAAGCTTATTGATAACGGCAGATACAATTGTTTGGCACGAGGGCAAAGTCTACAATAAACCCAAAGACAGAGCTGAAGCAACCACAATGCTAAAAGCCCTATCCGGTAAGACCCATCAGGTGATTACAGGTGTATGCATCTGTACGACGAACAAACGAAAGGTTTTTCACGTTATGTCCGAAGTTCGGTTTGCAAGACTTAGCCCACAGGAAATAAGCTATTACCTGGAAAACTATGAACCATACGACAAAGCTGGAGCATATGGAGTACAGGAGTGGATAGGCTATATTGGCGTTGAATTTATTGAAGGTTCATACTTCAATGTAATGGGCTTACCCATTCAGCGGTTATACAATGAACTTAAACGTTGGAAATTCTAAAGAGTAAAAGGTGTCTCCTCCTACCCTACTTCCATTCAAATAAAGCTTATAAACAAAGCGATATTCAACACTGTCACCAATACTCCAAGCGAATAAAGTACTATTTTAGATGCTGATGAGTTTTTATATTTACCCATAACTGTTTCTGACGAAGTTAGGTAAACCTGTAAAAAAATAGTGAACGGCAATTGAATACTCAACATCATCTGTGAGTATATAAGTCCTTTAAACGGGTTATGAATGATATAAATAAGGCCTAAGGCCAACACTAAGGAGATAGCAACTCCCAGCCGTGAATGATTATCTTTTATATCGTAAGGCTCTTTGTACATTCCGGCAAATATACTTCCCGCGGCCATGCCCGAAGTAATGGTCGAAGCCACACCGGCAAACAATAAAGCAACCGCAAATACTACTGAGGCATTATTGCCAAGCAATGGCACCAATAAATGATTAGCCTGCTGCAACTCCGACACAGGAGTTTTCGTTCTGAAAAAAGTAGCCGCAGCCAACAGTATCATAGCACTGTTTATTGCCCAACCCACAAGCATCGAAACCAAAGTATCCAAAAATTCATACCGAAGTTGCTTCTTAATGATTTTTTCGTTTTGGAGGTTCCATTGTCTACTTTGAATAATTTCAGAATGTAGAAACAAATTATGAGGCATCACAACCGCTCCCAGCACACTCATTATCACCACCATCGAACCTGGCGGAAAACTTGGAGTTACCCAACCATAAACTGCACTATTCCAATCGATATTAACTAACGACAATTCATACAAGAAAGACAAACCAATAACCGATACGAAAGCAATAATCCACCTCTCAATAATTTTATAAGAATTGGTATAAAGCATTATAAAAACAAAGATGGTAACTATTAATGCTCCAGCCCTGATAGGAATATTAAACAACATATTGAGCGCTATCCCACCACCCAGTATTTCAGCCAGTGAAGTGGACACAGAAGCTAACATCGCCGACGAAAGCAGCATTTTTGAATACCGGGGTTTGAGATGAATAGCTGCTGCTTCCGACAAACAAAGTCCAGTGGCAATACCTAAGTGTGCCACATTATGTTGTAAAAAAATGAGCATAACTGTCGACAAAGTAACCATCCAAAGTAAGGCATACCCATAATCGGCACCTGCAGCCAGATTCGATGCCCAATTTCCCGGATCAATAAATCCTACCGTAACAAGTAAGCCGGGACCAATAAATTTAAAAATATCTAAACCACCATATTTTGGCTTGTATGATTTATTATCGATGTTTTTAAAAAGTTTGAACATAATATCTTCGTGAAATTTTATAGTTGAATGTAAACAAAAAAACGTCGTCTAATCTAAATAAACAACGTTTTTCCACTCTTAAAGTTCGACAGAATAACGAAACTTCTTATTCCTGATTTTTTCTTTTTAGTCGAGCATGACTATGTTTCCGTCCATAGGTGAAATAAATAACAAATCCTATCGCCATCCAGGCAATTAACCGTATCCACGTATCAAGTGGCAATGCTGTCATTTGAGCAAAACATACCAACGCTCCCAGAATTGGAACAAAAGGCACCCATGGCGTTTTGAATCCACGTACTGCTTCGGGTTCTGACTTACGCAAAATAATAATACCTACCGAAACAATTACAAATGCAAGCAAAGTACCAATAGAAACCATCTCTCCTAATAAACCGATTGGAAAAAGTCCTGCAAAAAATGCAGCAAAGCAACCTGTAACAATAGTGGTAATATGAGGAGTTTTGAATTTTGAGTGAGTTTTGGCAAAACTTTTCCACAACAGTCCGTCGCTTGCCATGGTAAAAAACACTCGCGACTGCCCCAACAAGAGTACCAGCACAACTGAACTTAAACCGGCAATTGCACCAATCTTGATTATTGGACGTAACCACATCAAGCTTGGACCTGCGCTGTTTATAGCCAAAGCTATTGGAGCTTCTACATTCAAGTATTTGTAATTCAAAACACCTGTCAATACCAAACTTACGGCAATGTATAAAACAGTACAAATAAGTAAGGAGTAAAGAATTCCTCTTGGCACATCCCGCTTTGGATTGATAGCCTCTTGCGAAGTAGTAGAAACTGCATCGAAGCCTACATATGCAAAAAATACAACTGCAGCACCTGTCAACACACCACCCCAGCCGAAATGTCCGTCGGGAGTTACAGGAGGAATAAACGGTGTCCAGTTAGCCACATTAATATGGGATATTCCAAAACCTATAAAAAGCAAAATAACGGTAACCTTTACCAAAACAATGATATTATTGAATTTAGCAGATTCTTTAATACCCACAACCAATAAAGTTGTCATTAACGCTACAATAAAAACGGCCGGAAAATTAATGATAGCACCTGAAACATGCCACCCAGTGTGGTCGAATATAAAGGGGCTCTGGCATAATTCAGTTGGAATAACAATTCCAAAGTCGGCTAAAAAACTGGTAACATATCCTGCCCAACCCACAGCTACTGTAGCTGATCCGAAAAGATACTCCAAAATTAAATCCCACCCGATAATCCATGCAACAAATTCACCCATAGTTGCGTAACCATAAGTATATGCGCTACCCGATACCGGAATCATAGAAGAAAACTCAGCGTAACAAAGTCCGGCCAACAAGCAGCCAAAGGCAGAGATTACAAATGACAATGCTACTGCTGGTCCGGCATGCAATGCAGCAGCTGTACCCGTCAAAACAAAAATACCTGCACCGATTACACAACCAACTCCTAACAAGGTAAGATTAAGCGCACTTAAGTGACGTTTTAAACCATTATGATTACTATCTGCCTGCTCTTCAAGCTCTGCGAGTGTTTTTCTAATAAATAAGTTCTTAAACATAAATAAAATAGAGTATAGTTGCAAAAAACAATTCACTTTGATAGTAATAATTGTCTTTCGCTTAATAAGTGATATATTTTGACGCAAATTTAGACATTTTTATTCAATTTTCAACTATCACAATCATGTTATATAAAAGAGAATTTGTACATGTTACAAAATAAAAAAAGCCATTTAGTAAAATACTGAATGGCTTTTTGGTTCTAAAAAAGACAGGCTTTTGATTACATCGCGTCAATTTCTTTTTTTATGGCATCGAAATCAGCATCCATTTTTAATCTGTAATACAAAATCTTGAGTGTTTTTTTGTACTCAACTTCTTTTGGATTTAATTCTGCAGCTTTTTTGAAAAATGGTACAGATTGTTTAAACACTTCATCAATCTTCTTTACCTCAGCTTCATAAACTTTAACATCTTTGATTTTATTTGCAACCTCGGTCATTTTAAATGCTTTATTGTAGTAAAGACGACCTTTACCTGCATAAGCATCAGCAAGAGTTGGATCCAATTCGATAGCTTTATCAAAAGAAACAATGGCAGCATCTGCATTCCCTAATGACTCATCCAAGCTGCCTTTTACAAAACGATATTGAGCCATTTTAGGTTCGCGCTCAATAGCTGCATTTAAATATACCAAAGCATCGGCTGTTTTTCCGCTGAAAATATAGTGATTAATCAGGTTTTGTAAGAACCATGCTTCTGAAGGAAACTTGTCAAATCCTTCTTTCAATGTCTTTACATAATTCACTGTGTCTTTCTTTTCAACGTATTGTTCGTAAAGCAATTGATAAACGACTTTTGTCTCATATTTTTCATTCTTCAATTCTTCAAACAAAGCTATAGCCTTGTCCTGCATTTTAGCACTTACAGCAGCACGAGCAGTATAATACTTAATCATACTATAGGTTGAATCGACAATTACTATTTCATTTTTCATAAATGGCAACTTCGGGATTTCAAGAAAAACTTCAAAAGCTTTCACTGTTTCTGCAAACTTCTCCCTTTTCAACAAATCTGCTCCATAAGCAATCAAATTTTGTTGAACTGTGTAATATTCTTTCAACTTGGGTTTGATTTCTTTGGTGTACTTTGGTTTCACTTTGCCTTTAGCGTCAGGCATAGAATCCAGTTTTACAGCATTTAAAAAGTAAGCATAAGATTCCATAATTGCTTTTCCTTTCACATCTGCATCAAAAGGCAAATTTATAAGCGCCTTAGCATTCAATAGATCATTTTCTTTATTACCAATTAACCCGGCAACGTACCAGGTTTCAGCTAGATTTTTTGTTGTTGAATCTTTTAAAGCTAGACTGATAGCTTCACGTGAACCGACAAAATCTGGTTTCTCCATTAAAGCTTTATCCTTTGCCTTAGAAACATTTGACTTTTGGGCATACAAGAATGTAAAGCTTATCAGCAAAAATAAGGATAAAATAAGTTTTTTCATGATGAGTAATATTAATGTTAGTAGTTTTTATTTAATGAGTGAACAAGCATCATCTTGCCTGTTCACTCTTTTTTATTTATTCTTCAGTGGTATCTTCCAATTCAGTTGATGGATTTTCCGTCGTTTCTTCACTCGCTTCAAGAACTACTCCTTCAACCGGTTCTCCTACAACTTCTTCATCAACCACTTCTGATAGTACTTTACAAACCGAAGCTATTTCGTCGTTACGTTTCTCTAAATTGATTAATCGAACGCCTTGAGTGGCACGTCCCATTATTCTAAAGTCGCCAACTTTAATACGAATAGTAATTCCTGATTTGTTGATAATCATCAAGTCGTTTTCATCAGTAACACTCTTAATAGTTACCAATTTTCCAGTCTTATCCGTGATATTCATGGTTTTCACGCCCTTTCCACCACGATTGGTTACACGATACACAGCCACCGGTTCCCCATTTTCAAGAACCAAGTCGCCATTTTCATCAACTTCATCAAGCAATGTACGTTTACCATAACCTTGTTGTGAAACAACCATTATGCTTTCTTTCTCAGCTTTATTTACACAAATCATGCCAACCACTTCATCTTCGCCATCCTCGTCAAGCGTCATACCGCGTACACCTGTAGCCGTACGACCCATTTCACGCACTTTGGATTCGTGGAAACGAATGGCACGACCGTTACGATTTGCCATCAATACTTCCGAATTACCATCAGTTAGACGAACCTGAATTACCTGATCGTCTTCACGAATGGTTATGGCGTTAACACCATTTTGACGTGGGCGAGAGTAAGCTTCTAATGATGTCTTTTTGACAACACCGTTCTTAGTTCCAAAAATCAGGTAATGTGAGTTAATATATTCCTCGTCAGTAAGACCTTTCACCCTGATAAATGCATTCACTTTGTCCGAACCATCAATGTTCAACATATTCTGAATAGCCCGTCCTTTTGAATTTTTACTTCCTTCAGGAATATCGTACACTTTCAACCAATAGCACTTCCCTTTTTGAGTGAAGAATAACATGGTATTGTGCATCGAAGCTGGATAAATATATTCGATAAAGTCTTCGTCGCGAGAATCGCTACCTTTTGAACCTACCCCACCGCGGTTTTGCGATCTGAATTCTGTCAATGCAGTACGTTTGATATATCCTAAATGCGAAATGGTAATAATCATTTCATCATCAGCATAGAAATCTTCAGGATTAAATTCTTCCGAAGAATAAACAATTTGCGTACGACGAATATCACCGTATTTAGCTTTTACTTCTATTAATTCATCTTTAATAATTTGCATGCGTAATTCTACATTGGCAAGTATTTCTTTCAAACGAGCGATTAACGCCATCACTTCTTCATATTCTGCACGCAATTTATCTTGCTCCATACCAGTCAATTGACGCAAACGCATTTCCACAACTGCACGTGATTGAATATCCGACAAACCAAAACGCTCCATCAAGCCATTACGAGCTTCTTCAGGTGTTTTAGAATTACGGATAATTCTAATTGCTTCATCCAAATTATCAAGAATAATCATGAATCCTTCCAATAGATGGGCACGTTTTTCAGCTTCACCCAATTCAAATTGAGTTCGGCGAATAACTACTTCATGACGGTGCTCTACAAAGTAATGAATAAGATCTTTCACATTCAACATGCGGGGACGACCTTTTACCAACGCAATATTATTTACGCTAAATGAAGTTTGCAATGCGGTGTATTTGAACAACTTGTTTAATACTACGCTAGAGTTTGCATCGCGTTTAATATCCACAACAATACGCATACCTTCACGGTCTGACTCATCATTGATGTGTGCAATACCTTCAATTCTTTTATCAACAACTAAAGCTACAACAGCTTTAATAAGTTCTACCTTGTTTACCTGATAAGGTATTTCATTAATAATAATTTTCTCACGACCTGAAGCATCAGTTTCGATTTCTACTTTTGAACGAACAACAATACGACCACGTCCGGTTTCCAGTGCATCTTTTACACCTGCATAACCGTAAATAATACCTCCAGTTGGAAAATCAGGAGCTTTGATATATTTGATAATCTCAGAAATTTCGATATCCGGATTGTCAATATAGGCAATAGTTCCATCCACAACTTCTGTTAAGTTATGTGGAGCCATATTGGTAGCCATACCAACTGCAATACCCGAGGAACCATTAATCAGCAAGTTAGGAATACGGGTTGGAAGAACCACAGGCTCTTTCAGAGTATCATCAAAATTTAATTGAAAATCAACAGTATCTTTGTTGATATCTATCAACATATCTTCCGATAATTTACGCAAACGTGCTTCGGTATAACGCATTGCAGCTGGACTATCACCATCCACAGAACCAAAGTTTCCTTGTCCGTCAACTAAAGGATAACGCATAGACCAATGTTGCGCCATACGCACCAGAGTACCGTAAATAGACGAATCACCGTGTGGGTGATACTTACCCATTACTTCCCCAACAATTCTGGCAGATTTTTTATAGGGTTTATCGGAATTATTACCCAATTCGTTCATCCCAAATAACACCCTGCGATGCACAGGCTTAAAACCGTCACGCACATCGGGTAATGCACGCGAAACTATCACCGACATTGAATAATCGATGTACGAAGATTTCATCTCTTCGTCAATGTTTACCTTAATAATTCTGTCTTGATCAATCATCTATAATTAATTTTGTTACTATCTAAAAAATCGCACTAAAGTACTGCTTTTTGTTGGATTAGGCAAGTGTTTTTACAAAAAAGTATAATTCAGAAAAAGGAATCTATTTATCAAAAAACGTTGATAAAAATGCGCCATTAATCAACGTAGAATTACTCTAACATTCCACCAGCCACAAAACAATCGGCAAATGTGTTCGTTCTCTCGGGTTCAGACTCAAAAATTCCAAATACCGACGAACCAGAACCAGACATTGAAGCATAAATTGCTCCCATTGCGTACAATTCATTTTTAATATTTTCGATGGTAGGATGCTTTAAGAATACCGAATTTTCAAAATCATTTTTCATGTACATTTTCCATTCAGAAAGCGGTTTTTGTATAATTTCCAACAATGAAATTTCCGGTTTTTCGGGAACAATGAGCGAATAAGCTTCTGGAGTAGAAACGTGAATATCTGGTTTTATCAACACCAAAAAGTAACCACTCAACGATAATTTGATAGGCGTAAAAACGTTGCCAATGCCGGTTGCAAAAACAGGTTTATTTTTAATAAAAACTGGACAATCGGCACCTAATTTAGCAGCCAGACTCTCCAATTTTCGTTTGGTTATTTTTAATTCAAATAATTCATTCAACCCCTTGAGCATAAAGGCAGCATCGGATGAACCACCACCCAAACCAGCTCCAAAAGGGATTTGCTTGCACAACGAGATATCGATGGGAGAAAACTGATACTGAGAGCGCAACAATCTGTAAGCCTTCACTATTAAATTTTCTTCCGGATCGCCCGAAAGGGCTATGCCCGATGCAGAAAAGCTATAGTCAGTACAGGTTTCTGATGGCTCTATTTCCAACGCATCGCTTATACCAATGGGATAAAAAACGGTTTCGATATTGTGATAACCATCCAGGCGACGCTCGACAACGTTCAGACCTAGGTTGATTTTTGCATTGGGGAAAAGAAGCATTTGGTTGATAAGTTTGAGGGGTTGGAGTTATTACTCCAACCGTAGTTAATTAATTAGTTGGTTGGATTATTGCCAAACACATTCCTGTTTAAATTCAACTCAAAGATAATCATTTTCAGGATTAAGACAAAATCCAGACAGATATTTATGCTTAAATTTGCGAATAGTTGTGGATAAATTGTTGAAAAATTTAATATGATAGTATCAAAAATCTTTTGTACTTTTGAATCCCGCAATTATGAATCGTCAATTGCGAATTATTAACTCATTAGAAATGGCTGAAAAACGCAATTATAGTAAAAAAACTACCGGACCTGCTCCTATCCTGGCCAATGAATTTGGCAAATTACCACCACAAGCTCCCGAACTGGAAGAAGCTGTATTAGGTGCTATTATGATTGAAAAAGATGCCTATTCGCTCATTTCGGAAATTCTAAAACCAGAGTGTTTTTACAAGGTAGCGCATCAAAAAATATTTGAAGCCATCATGACCTTGGCAATGCATCAGCAACCTATTGACATGCACACAGTTACTGATCAATTGCGAAAAAGCGGAACCATAGATGACATTGGTGGTCCGTATTACATTACCCTGCTTACAGCTAAAGTTTCGTCGGCTGCCCATCTCGAGTATCATTCCCGCATCATTATGCAAAAATTTCTGGCTCGGGAACTGATACGCATTTCGAGTGAGATTCAGACAAAAGCGTTTGATGACAAATCGGACGTGGATGACTTAATGCAAGAAGCCGAGGGAATGCTTTTTGAAGTAACCCAACGCAACACGAAGAAAGATGTAACTCAGATTAGCCCGGTTATCGACGAAGCCATTAGGCGAATGCAAGAGGCTGCTAATAAACAAGGATCAAGTGGTGTTGCAACTGGTTTCCATAGCTTAGATAAAATCACTTCCGGTTGGCAAAAATCCGATTTAATCATTATTGCTGCCCGCCCTGCGATGGGAAAAACTGCATTTGTACTTTCTATGGCCAAGAACATAGGAGTTGACTACAACCAACCAGTAGCAGTATTCTCTCTCGAAATGTCCAACGTTCAATTAGTAAATCGTTTAATTATGAACGTATGCGAACTGGAAGGTGAAAAGGTAAAAAATGGTCAGTTGGACGCAGCCGAATGGACAAAATTAGACAATGACATTAAAAATTTAATTGATGCGCCGATATACGTTGATGATACTCCCAGCTTGTCTGTTTTTGAATTAAGAAGCAAGGCTCGTCGACTGGTAAAAGAACACAAGGTACAAATCATAATCATTGATTACCTGCAACTTATGAATGCCAGCGGAATGGGATTTGGTAGTCGTGAACAAGAGGTAAGTATTATCTCTCGTTCGCTCAAAGGATTAGCTAAAGAATTGGATATTCCAATCATTGCCCTTTCGCAGCTGAATCGTGGTTTGGAAGGTCGTTTGGGATTAGATGGCAAGCGTCCTCAACTTTCGGATTTACGTGAATCGGGTGCAATTGAGCAAGATGCCGATATGGTTTGCTTTATTCACCGTCCGGAATATTATAATTTTACGGAAGATGCACAAGGAAACTCACTACTAGGTATTGCCGAAATTATCATTGCAAAACACCGTAATGGTGCTACCGGCGATGTTCAATTGAAATTTAAAGGTGCGTATGCTAAGTTTATGAACAAAGATGACAAGGATAAAGATGATAATGAATTTGGTGGTTATCAGGTTATTTCGTCTAAAATGAACGATAGTGGAGCTGGCTTCTACGGCGAAACTGCCGCATTGCCAACAACTGGAAATCCGTTTTTGGGTGGTGGAAGCAATAGTGATGTGCCTTTTTGAAATGCCGATAACATAGAAGAATGCAAATCACGCAAAAATCACGAATCAATACAATAAAATATCTGTGAAAATTTGTGGTTTTTGCGTGATTTGCGTTCAAAAAATACTTTCGGCCTACCTCAATGTTTTATTTCCTGCAATTTGGTAAGTTCATGCTTATGCTTAAAAAACACAGCGAACAGAACAGCCACGACCAATGAATAAGCTGCAAACGTCAGCCAGATAGAATGCCAGTCTTTTAATCCATCGTGAGTAAAATAGTTTTGAATCACAAATCCACTCACACTACTACCAATAGTAGCTCCAAAACCGTTGGTCATCATCATAAACAAGCCTTGAGCACTCGATCGCATTGAAGGATCGGTGGTCGTTTCGACAAATAATGATCCTGAGATATTGAAGAAATCGAATGCCATCCCGTAAACAATACACGATAGAATAATCATCCAAAGCCCTTCGGCTGGATTACCCAAACCAAACAAACCAAACCGAAGCACCCAAGCCAGCATGCTTATCAGCATCACATTTTTAATTCCAAATCGTTTTAGAAAAAAGGGAATAGCCAAAATAAATAACGTTTCGGATATTTGAGAAATGGACATGATAATAGTAGAGTATTTTATAACAAATGAGTTAGCATACTCAGGCACGTTTTTAAAATCATCCAAATAAACATCCCCATACGCATTTGTAAGCTGCAACGCTGCACCTAAACACATTGAAAAAAGAAAAAATAAAGCCATTTTTCGGTTTTTGAACAAGCCAAACGCATCCAACCCAAGGATTTGCGATACTGTTTTTTTTCCTTCGTCATGAGCCAATGGTGGGCATTTTGGGAAGGATAATGCATACACACCCAACAAAAATGAAGCTACGGAAGCAATATAAAACTGATTAGCAGAACTTTTATTGCCCGTCAAATTTACAATCCACATGGCCACAATAAAACCAACGGTACCCCAAACCCGAATGGGTGGGAAGTCTTTCACCACATCGTAGTTTCCACTCTTCAGAGCAGTGTAGGCAATAGAATTGGCTAACGCAATAGTTGGCATATAAAAAATCATTGAGAGCAGGATTCCCCAAAAAAAGGTCACCGGATTATTTATCTGTGGGATAAGAAATAATGAAGCAGCACCCAAAACATGTAGTACCGCATATAACTTCTCTGCATTAACCCATCTATCGGCTATTACACCGACAATAGCAGGCATAAATAACGATGCTATGCCCATAGTTGAAAAAATAACGCCAAACTCTGCACCCGACCACTGTTTTGTTTGAAACCAGTAGTTACCAATAGTAATAAGCCACGAACCCCATATAAAAAACTGTAGGAAGTTCATCAATGTTAGACGATATTTTAATACCATGATTTCCTTATTTAAGTTAAATTTTATGTTTGTTTGTATAATCTATTTTTTTCGTTCTATAGCATCTCTAATGCTCACGGCCAATTCATATTTTTCCTCTGCAACAGCAGTTCTGAGCAATTCTTCCAACACTTCCAACTGTAAGGCATTCAAATCATCTGTTGTTATATTATCTATATCAACCTTTGCACTTTCTTTTGTTTCCTCAACCTCAGGAAGTTCTACCTCAGTGCCTACAATTTCCAGTATTTCGGATTTGATATAAATTGGACATTCCGAACGAACAGCCAGTGCCACAGCATCTGAAGTACGCGCATCAACAATAAGTACTTTATCTTCTCTTTGAATATGTAATTCAGAATAAAAAACATCATTCACCATATCGTAAATTACCACCTTGAATAAATCTGCATTAAAAACACCCAGCAGATTCTTAATTAAATCGTGTGTAAGCGGACGTGGTGATTTTTTATTATTCATTTTTAGGGCAATAGACTGCGCTTCGGGCTCGCCTATCATCACGGAGAATCTACGATTTCCTTCCTCCTCGCTCAACACTAGCCCGTACGTCCCAACCACAGTCTGATTATAGACCAAAGCAGTAATCTTTAATTTTACTTCCGATTCCATAGTTAATATATCAATTAATAATTCTTCATAGTGTACAATAAGACCCTATTTTTTAAAGACAACAAATATACAGATATTTTTAAAAGTAAAAATCATATTTAAATAAAACTTAACGCCTTTATTTAAAAAAATGTCTGAGAAATTTACAAATCAGCTTATAAAAGAATAGAATAAATGAGTAGTCTTTCCAACCTTAGATTGACCAACTTAGTGCCACAAAATTTAGCACGAAAAGAAAAATAGTTGTACTTTTGTCAGCCGTATAAAATGAAAAGAAAAATAAAAAGAATTATTCAACAGCCTTGGGAGTTATTAACTTCGACTCCAGTCACTTGGGATAAAATTGTATCTGTAAAGATTTCAAAAAATGAAGTCAGAAATCGTTTTGTATTCCCTTGGATAATCGTTTGCGTGATAGTGACCTTTGTATTTAAGAGTTTATATTCAACTAATAAGTCCATCGAAACCGGTTTTATAAACTCAATTATCTGCGCTGTATCACTTTTGGGAGCCTATTTTCTTTCCAAAGCCGTATGTTTTTGGTATCTTCGTAAACATTATCAAGAAAAATACTCTGTGGTTATCAGCGAAATAATTGTTGGTTACTCATTTACAATCACTTTTATCCTCGAAATAATTACAACTATTTTACCAGACTTATTTTATCTTCAAATTTTAAATATATACACTGCTTATTTAATTTGGGAAGCATGCAGAGCCATTCTGAAATTAAGCGAAGAGGAAAGAGGAAACATAGTATTGGTTTTCACATCGGTCATCATTCTTTCGCCGGTGATTATCAGTAAAATTGTCCACCTAATGTTGCCAAATGCCTGAATAATTCGAAAAAAAAATCTCATTACACAATGTTTAAAAGCTCCAACATAGTTATCAAAAATAAACGTGCCACTTTCGACTACGAAATAATCGATCGGTTTGTGGCTGGAATTCAACTTTATGGCACCGAAATTAAATCGATTCGCGACGGTAAAGCCGGATTGAGCGATACGTATTGTCTGTTCATTAACGGAGAGTTATGGGTGAAAAATATGCATATTTCTACCTATTTTTTTGGAACTTACAATAACCACGATGTACGACGCGACAGAAAACTGTTGCTCAACAAACGCGAGCTTAACAAGCTTAGCCGTGGCACCAAGGAAACGGGAAATACAATTGTCCCCACTAAGCTTTTTATCAACGAAAAAGGATTGGCTAAGCTGGAAATAGGGATTGCCAAAGGAAAGAAAAATTACGATAAGCGTCAGTCGCTCAAAGAGAAAGAAGACAAAAGAGACATTGCAAGAGAGATGAAGAAGTAGAAATGCTATTTCTACTTCTTATCGGGTTTTTTTGTATACAAAAACCGCTTTATTTTTTGCGATGCTGTCTTTTCAAACGGTTTATCAATTATATCCACACGTTTAATCTGAGAAGTACGATTCAATTTAGCATTTAGTTCTTTTGTGAAATTTTGCTTCCAAATTAAATGTTTCTCCTTTTTATCTTCGATAACTGATTTCAAATGTTCAATACTTTTTTCAAGATGATCTAAGTCTACCAGCACTTTTGCCACCAAAAAGCCATCTTCTTCAATTACCAATGATTCTACCACAAACTGCTGATTATTAATCACTGTCTCAATATCTTCCGGGTAAATATTCTCACCGCTTGCACCAACTATGGTGTTTTTCATTCTCCCTTTAACATACAGTCGTTTATGTGCATCAAAACGACCAAAATCACCGGTTTTAAACCAACCATCTTTACTCAAGACCTCATTCGTTACCTCCGTATTTTTGTAGTAACCCTGCATTACATTTGGTCCTTTTGCCCAAATCTCGCCTACTCCCTTTTTATCAGGATTATTCAATTTCAGCTGAACGCCTTGCACTGCAAAGCCGGTTGACTGTAATTTAGTTTGATGCGTACCTGCACCTGCAAGTAACGGAGCAGTTTCGGTCAACCCATAGCCGATAGCATACGGAAAGCGAGCTTCCTTCAAAAAACGTTCAACACGCGAATCGAGTTTTGCTCCACCGATTCCAAAAAATTTAAGTCGTCCACCAAAGGTCTGGAAAAGCTTTTTACCTGCAATGCGATGTATCAAAACACGAAAAAACGGCGTCTTATAAATCATTCGCTTAAAGCTGTTTTTTGTAAACTTACTTTGGATCTGCGACTTATATAGCTTCTCCATAATAAGAGGTACCGAAAGCATCATGGTGGGCCTAATTTTGGCCAACGCTGGCATAAGGGCAGCTGCTGTGGGAGGTTTTTCAAGATAATAAATTGATGCTCCATATATTACAGGATATATCATACCGATAGTATTCTCGTAGGTATGCGACAAAGGCAATAAGGACAAAAATATATCTGAGCTATCAATAGACTGAAAAGTATAGGATTGCATGGCGGTGAAAGCTAGGCTTCGGTGCGAAAGCATTACGCCTTTGGAACGGCCGGTTGTACCCGATGTATAAATTATGGCTGCAGTATCGTCTTCCTTAATCGTGATTTTGGGGAGTTTAGCATCCAACGAGAATCCACCAGTTTCGTTTATACAAGAAAAATTATCAAGTAAAATAGTAGCTTCTAAAGATGGTAAGTCTAATCCTTCTACTCTCGGCAATAATCTTTCGCTTACAAAAAGAGCCTTCGACTCAGAATGTACCAACACATTCTCTATTTCCTCACGCGTAAAATCGGGCAAAATTGGAACAATAATCAATCCATTGGCAACAACCGAAAAATAAGCAACCACCCAATTGGGCATATTGTGACTCAACAATGCTACTTTATCACCCTTAGTAAGACCGAGTAAAAATAACATGGCCGAAATCTCCTCCATCTTTTCTCCTAGCTCACCATAACTTATAGGTTTACCATCAACAAAAGAAACGGCTGGAGATGCTGAAAATTTAGTTGTAGAGAAATTTATTATTGCCTGAAGTGTAAGTGGCTTTGGTTCAATTTTTTTATGCATACGTACTTTTTCAAAAACTCATTTCAACAAAAAACGAGTGTAAAAGTAAGATTAAATCCGTGAAGTTATAAATATGATTAGTTAATTATGCTAAACAAAGCCGCTTACTTATAAATCAAAAATATACACGGACGCTTACTCAAATCTGGCAACTGAGTTTTCCATTCTTTCACCGTTCTAGTTTTTATAAATTCAGTTTCCAGAGTTATATCCACTGCAATACAAAGACGTGTATTGGGTTGGCAAACGTGCAAAATCTCCTCTACCATTTTCATATTACGGTAAGGAGTTTCGATAAAAATCTGCGATTGATTTTCCGTGTACGCTCTGTTTTCCAATTTGCGGAGCATTTTTGCCCGGTCGGTCGGTTGTATGGGCAAATAGCCCACAAAAGCAAAACTTTGACCATTGAAACCAGAAGCCATAAGCGAAAGCAGTATGGAGGAAGGACCAACAAGCGGCACAACAGTAAAATTATTCTTCTGAGCCATTGCCACCACATCAGCACCCGGATCGGCAATTGCAGGACAACCGGCCTCCGACAATACACCCATATCGTGCCCAGCAAACATTGGACGCAAGAAGCTACTTAACTCTTCGGGCGTAGTGTGTTGGTTAAGCACATAAAAAGTAAGGTCATTGATTTCTATTGCAGGATTTGCTTTTTTAAGAAATCTGCGGGCTGTACGCACATCTTCCACAATAAAATGCTTCAAATCAGTCACAATCTGCGTATTTTGAGCGGGTAATATCTTATCTAAAGAACATTCGCCAAGGGAAGTTGGGATTAAATATAATGTTGCCATTTTCTGTTTTTTTTGAGTGGAAAATGATTTCGCGTTGTTGGTTTGAGTATTTATTGGAATTTAAATTTCAATATTCAATTCTTCAAGCTCTTCACTTAACAATTCCCACTCGTATACTTTTTGTTCCAATTCTCGTTTTTTCCGTTGGTAGAGTTGAATGTATTCGTTGTCTGATGCTTTCTCAGGTTTCTCAAGCTCTCTGTCCATTTGAGCAATTTCAACTTCTATCTTAGCAATCATCTTTTCCATTTCTTCAACAGCTCTTTCGGCTTTTTTTATTTTTCTATTCAGCTCTTTGCGTGCTTCATAGCTCAGCTTATTATCAGATACAGCTTTGTCGGCACTAACCGAAGTAGACTTTAACGAATTGGACATTTCCAATTCACGAAACGAGTCCATTTTCTTATATTGCAAAAATTCGTAGATACCACCTAAATGCTCGCGCACTTTCTTATTCCCAAACTCGTAAACTTTAGTTACTAGTCCATTTAAAAATTCACGGTCGTGCGACACCACAATTACTGTCCCGTCAAAAGCTTTAATAGCCTCTTTCAATACATCTTTTGAGCGCATATCGAGGTGATTGGTAGGTTCATCGAGAATGAGTAAGTTCACTGGTTCAAGTAGCAATCTGATCATTGCCAAACGGCTCCGTTCACCTCCCGAAAGCACTTGCACTTTTTTGTCGGATGCCTCGCCTCCAAACATAAAAGCTCCAAGAATATCCCGAATTTTGGTTCTGATATCACCCACTGCCACATAATCAATCGTTTCGAAAACAGTACGTTCACCATCTAACAAAGAGGCTTGATTTTGAGCAAAATATCCAATTTTTACATTGTGTCCCAATTTTAAAGTTCCAGTGTAAGCGATTTCGTCCATGATGCACTTCACCAGCGTACTCTTTCCTTCTCCATTCTTACCTACAAAAGCTACTTTTTCGCCCCTATTGATAATCATCCCAATATTATCGAGAATCACATTATCGCCATAGGCTTTAGACAAATGCTCTAACTCTACAGGAATACTTCCGGAGCGGGGTGCCGGTGGAAACTTTAAACTTAAGCGCGAATTATCTTCCAAATCGACTTCCAAACGAACCAATTTATCAAGTTGCTTAGAGCGCGACTGAACTTGCACAGCTTTTGTAGCTTTATAACGGAAGCGCTCAATAAACTCCTCGGTTTCCTGAATTTGTTTTTGTTGATTCTCGTAAGCTCGCACTTGTTGTTCATGGCGTTCAACACGAAGAACCAGATATTTCGAATAATTTACATTATAATCATAGATTTTTCCTAGCGAAATTTCGATAGTTCGTGTAGTCACGGCATCGATAAATGCGCGGTCGTGCGAGACTAACAGAATAGCACTGCTCGAAGTACTAAGGAAATTCTCTAGCCATTGGATGGATTCAATATCAAGGTGATTGGTTGGCTCATCGAGCAACAAAACATCGGGGCGTTGTAAAAGAATCTTAGCCAGTTCCACCCGCATTCGCCAACCACCGCTAAACTCAGAACATTGGCGATCAAAATCAGTTCTTAAAAATCCTAAGCCCTGCAAGGTTTTTTCAATTTCACCATGAAAATTGCCATTACCAACAATTTGAAGGTGCTCATTATCATGTGTTAATTTATCAATAAGCTGATGATATTCTTCACTTTCATAATCAGTTCGTTCAGCTAGTTCAATATTCATCCGTTCAATTTCGGCTTGCAAATCGGTAATATGTTCAAACGCCTTTTCGGCTTCTTGCATCACCGTGGTGCCTTCGTTGTGAATCATATGCTGTGGCAAGTAACCAATAGTGAGGTCTTTGGGAATGGTCACACGCCCACGGGTTGGTGCTTGTTTGCCTGAAAATATTTTAAGAAGTGTTGTTTTTCCAGCTCCGTTTTTTCCAACTAAAGCTATTTTCTCTTTTGGATTGACCAAAAAGCTAACTTCATCAAAAAGCGGCGAGCCACCAAACTCAACAGTAAGTTGTTCTACAGAAATCATATGTGGGTAAAAATAATTGAACGGTTATAAAAAAGTCAACAGTCGACTGATACCAATCGACTGTCAAATAAATAATTGTTTTACTGAAAAATTTTCCTCAACGACTAAACATCCAATCGTTCATATTGAGAGTTTTTACTCAAAAACTCGGGTACAATTTTTTTCATCAACGAAACAGTAAGGAAATTCTTACATAGGAAACTATATTGAATCAATTCATCAATTTTAGGCGACACAGTATCGTATTCGTAAGTTTGCACAGTTGCTATCATTATCTTTGGATGATAAGTAGGCTGGGTGGTTTCTTTATGGTTTAAAAGCTCTTCATACAGTTTTTCGCCGGGACGCAAACCTGTAAATTCAATTTTTATATCAACTTCCGGAACAAATCCTGCCAAACGAATCATTTTACGGGCAAGATTTACAATTTTCACCGGGCTTCCCATGTCGAAAATAAAAATTTCACCTCCATCGCCCATTGTACCTGCCTCAAGCACTAGCATACAGGCTTCAGGAATGGTCATAAAGTAACGAATAATATCGGGATGGGTAACAGTAACCGGACCACCTTTTTCGATTTGACTTTTGAAATGGGGAATAACTGATCCGTTAGATCCCAACACATTACCAAAACGAGTAGTAATAAATTTAGTAGTACAATTGCCATCAGCACATAGTTTGCGGAACAAAGACTGCACATAAATCTCGGCAATACGTTTCGAAGCACCCATCACATTGGTTGGATTCACTGCCTTATCGGTCGATACCATCACAAAGCGCTCCACTTTATATTTAACAGCCAAATCGGACATTATTTTTGTACCTTTTACGTTCACCTGAATACTTTCCACAGGATTATCTTCCATCAACGGAACGTGCTTGTAAGCCGCTGCATGATAAATATAATCAGGTCTAAACATATCCATCATATATTCCATACGTTCTTTATTTCGAACATCACCAAGGAACGGGCTAAAATTCTGATTTGGATATTTCTCTTCGAGTTCTAATTTCAAGGTGTGCATTGGTGACTCGGCCTGATCCAACAAAACAATCAAACTTGGATTAAATTTAACTATCTGCCGTACAATTTCACTACCAATAGACCCGGCTGCACCAGTAACCAGAATAACTTTCGATTGTAGTTGCTTGGCAATATTTTCTGAAGAGATATTGATGGTCGGTCGGTCGAGCAAATCTTCAATCTGAATTGATTTGATTTGTTTAATCGAAGGCATATCATTTTTCCAAATACTCATTGGGGGCAAAGTGAGCACTGCCAAATTTGCGTTTAAAAAAATATCTAAATCGACATTAGGATTTATCTGACTTAATTTTACTGGAGATACAATGATAGCTTTGGCCTTTTTTACTACAACTCTTTCTATAGTACTTTCATCCAATCTGTATACTTTCACTCCCATAATAACCCTTTCGGAGGCATTCTTATCATCATCAATAAAACCAACTAATTTGTATTTATTGTCTTGAGTAGAGCGCAGCATTTTAGCAATCCCTATGGCAGCCGATTGCGTTCCATAAATCATTACAGGTACTATTTGTCCGGAATTTTGAGTAAAATAATCGTAAATGGTTTTTACCCCCAATCTTAAACAAAATAGAAGTAAAAAGGCAATAACACCATAAATAAACAGTGCAACATAATAAAACATTACTATTGAAGTAACTTGATAGAGCAAAAAGTTCCCAACGGACAATAAGGCTATATTGGATAAAACTGCAAATAATAGTTTAGTAGCATCAACGTAACCCGAGTATCGTAATACGCCTGAATAGGTATGAAAAACCCAGAAAAAAATGACTTGAAGACAAAGGATTATACTCATCCGTTGAAAGTAAGTAAAGATTTCTTCATCATGATGATTTGAATAAAATCTGGACGAAATATAAAAGGCTATATAAAAAGCTGCAATACAGAGAATTATATCAACCGCCAACACTAGCCAACGGGGTATATATTTGAGATTAGCAAGGTGTGAAAAAATATCAGTGTTCTGTAGAAAGTTATCTTTGTCTTTCATATTGATTCAAAATTCAGTGGTTAATAATAGGCATAACAAAACAGTCCGCAAAGATAAGCTTAAATTATGAAACAAGGAGCAAAAAAGGGCAAATATCGATTTGTAATAACTAAAAATGGGAATCGGAAGCTATACATTTATAACAATTCAACTCTTAACGACAAAATCGAAATAAAATTATAAATATATATATACCTTTGCAAACTCAAATTTAAAAATAAAAACACATGTCGATACATAGCGAAGACTCAAGACGAGTAACCACACAGCGGTTGTTAGAAATGAAGCAGCGTGGTGAAAAAATCAGTATGCTTACAGCTTATGATTTCACAATGGGAACCATTGTTGATAAAGCCGGAGTAGATATTATATTAGTAGGCGATTCTGCATCAAATGTGATGTGTGGAAACATAACCACATTACCCATCACGCTCGACCAAATGATTTTTTTGGCTAAATCGGTGGTAAGAGGCGTTAAGCGCGCATTGGTAGTAGTAGATATGCCCTTTGGAACCTATCAGGGAAACTCCAAAGAAGCTCTTGCTTCTTCCATACGCATAATGAAAGAAACACATGGTGATTGCTTAAAAGTTGAAGGTGGAGAAGAAATTCTGGAATCGGTAAAACGGATTTTAAGTGCAGGAATACCGGTAATGGGACATCTAGGTTTAATGCCACAATCGATAAATAAATATGGCTCATATGCAGTTAGAGCAAAGGAAGACGATGAAGCCTACAAACTCATACGGGATGCCCATTTATTGGAAGATGCCGGTTGTTTTGCCATTGTTTTGGAAAAAATTCCGGCCGAATTGGCTCAGCGTGTAGCTCAGGAGCTTACAATTCCAATTATAGGAATTGGAGCAGGCGGTGGCGTTGACGGTCAGGTACTGGTATTGCACGATATGATTGGTTTAACACAAGACTTCTCACCTCGATTTCTTCGTAGGTATGCCAATGTGCAAGCAATTATGAATGAAGCCATTGAACACTATGTTGAAGACGTAAAATCGGGCGATTTTCCTAATTTAAAAGAACAGTATTAAACATCTTTCAAAACAGACATCACAAAATTACAACCGATAAAAAGACAGAGATCATAAAAAACTTTGTTGAATTCAGCTTACCATTTGATACCAAAAATAGACTTAGCAAAACAGAAAACATATCCGTCTTGCTATGTGATATCATAACACAATAATCACTTCTCAGCAATTACTTCATTTGGTGTAGGCGTTTAGAGCGTACTCTGAACCCCTGTTATTAATGACTATTTAGAATCTTTTGGAGGTCATATACATTATTGTCTCATTTTTTTACGCCACGAAGTGGCAATATATTCTAGCCCAAGTCCAAGCCTTGGGCTAGATTAATGCGGGCTTTAGACCCCAAAGACATATTCTTGTAAATTCCTGCGTTCTAAACGCCTATACCAATACTTCTTTAAAACTTCAACAGAGATAAATCCCAATTATTAAAAGCATCTATCTTTTTAGAAGCCGGCAAGCCTGAAAAACACATACTTTAAACAAAAAATAAATTGATTAAATGAGCATTTTCAAAACAAAATCTAATTTGAATTTGTTTAAAATTTGTAGAAAATATGTAACAAAAATCACATATTCAATTCTTAAGATTCCCAACTCAAGTGTATATAAGTAAGATTTTTAAACAATTTTAAAATATAGACATCATGAAAAAGAATTGGCTTTTACTTGCAGTACTTTGCATTTTAATGGGTGCTTTTGTTTCGTGTAAACAGAAAAACCAAGAAAAAAAAGGAATTATTATAGCAATTATTCCTAAAGTGGATAACGCCATCTTTGACCAGGTCAAAGAAAGTGCATTGAAAGCGGGCAAAGAACTTGGAATTGTGGTGACTTGGGAAGCTCCCACTTCCGTAGACAAGAATAAACAAAAAGAGTTGATTGAAAATCTGATTCATTACAAAGTTGACGGAATTTTAATTAGTTGTAATGATGCCGAATTTCTTAAAGAACCAATCAACGACGCCATTAAGGCAGGTATTAAAGTAGGAACTTTCGACTCAGATTGTCCTAAAAGCGAACGGGTATTTTATATTGGAACAGATAATAAAAAGGCCGGAAAAGTGTGTGCTGAAACCATGATGAGCCTGTTTGAAAAGGCTCATAAAACTCCAAATAAAATTGTGATGCTCAGTGGTGGAGTAAGTGCTGACAATATGACGGAACGAATATCCGGATTTAACTCAGTTATCAGTCACGAAAAAATTGCTAAAATACTTTACACCTTCGAGATGCCCGAATACGGGAGAGAACTGTTAACCGACAATTTAGCACGTAACAGAAATATCAATGGCGTTCAGTTAATGTGGGCTGTGCCAATTCTTAATGGAGTAGACAGCATTCCCGCATTGGCAAAATTCATGAAAGCGGGTGGTGTTTCCGTATTTTTTGATGTCTCCAAACCATTACTCAAATATATCAAAGACAATCCGAATTGTGCTACAATGAAACAAGACTTTCGCTCAATGGGTCATGTAGGAGTTGAGAATTTATACAATGCAATTATTGGTAAACCATACGAAATACAAATTCTGTACGATGTAAAAGTAATCGACCATAATAATGCAGAAGCAGAAATGGCAAAATTATAACACTAAAGAATACTTTTCAACAATAAAAGGGTTTGGCAAAAATGTCAAACCCTTTTATCGTCAATACAACTAAATACTTGTAAATCACAACTAACTAACTTTTTTAACGAAGATTTTTGAACGCAAAATACACAAAAAAAGCAGATCAGAAATCTTCGATTACCTTAACAATTAGATTTAATTTTCTCTAAATATACAAGCTTGGTCTTAAAGTCATCCGCCAGCTGGTGGAGATTTAGGTGGCTTCTTATAACTAAATATTGTTTCTATTGTACCCAAATAACCGATTCTCCTTGATGTGATTGAAAACGGCCTTAGGCACACAATTCCCAAAACTATCGTTACCGTCCTCTATCAGCCGGGTAATATGCTCAGACCTAATCTCAAGACTTTTAGAAGGTATCGTTTTCAAAATAAGAATTTTCTTCGTTGCGTTCAGATATTGCCACAGCAACTTATTAACTTCTGAAAAGTGAGAATCATCAGGATATACAACTTCACCAGTGCGATTGTTAATATATGGATATAAGTACACTTTTACGTTTTCCTGAAACAAAGCTCCCATAGCTTCGAGCAAACCTCCATGCAAATCGGTATAACTCGAACTATCAAGTATTTTATCGAAGGTTGGCAACCCGATAACGATACGGAGCTTAATCATTTTAAACTGACCAAAATAATTCACCAGCTTGAAAAAGCGGGAAAAGCGGGATATCATCACACTCTGTCCCATCATATTCAATAAATCCACACGATGCAGAAAATCTTTCTCGTCCACCTCGGCATCTTGCATAAGCGAATTGAGCGATATCTCACAAAAAGCAATGGTATTATCGGGTTTATAGTCCTCATCTCGCATAAAAATGGCAAGACTATCGCGTATAAAGTCCATCCCAAGGTTATTGATGGGTCTGAAATTTCCTCTCAATAACACCACATTCTTTTTATACAACATATCACTGGGTTGTTGCACTTTTCCCGATTGATCAAACATGATAGCGGGAGTCATATTATTGCTCACCAACATTAAGTTAAGTAGTCGGTTATCCACCCACTTCATATCCGGACCTTCCACATACACATAATCCACCTCCACACGGTCGGCATCCAAGTTATCGAGCAACGAAAGTAAGATAGCGCGCGGATCTTCCCACCCGAACAAACCACCGTAAATCAAATTGATACCCAGCGCACCGAGTGTGTATTGTTGCAGCAAAGTATCGTTTTCATGCAATTTTACATGAATAAATATCTTATTCGGCTGATATCTGTCAGTTCCTTGAACAGCAATGCCCAGCCAGCCGCTTCCATGATTTGTTTTGGCAAAATTCAGAGTCTCCACCGTATTGGCAAAAGCAAAAAAATTCCGACTGTTCTTTTTATCCAGAATCTTTATCAGTTCGCCGTATTCGTAATCCACCATTTTGCACAAGCGCTCTTCGGCCACATAGCGCGATGGCGTTCCCTGATTGTAAAAATGATCGCTAAATAACTTATCGTAGGCCGAAATAGATTTAGCCACCGTATTGGAAGCCCCACCGGCCTGAAACAAATGCCGTGCAGTTTCCTGCCCCCCACCTATCTCTGCAATAGCACCATAATACTTCGAATTGATATTGATATGTACCGATTTTTCTTTCGTGCTCAGCGTGTTTTCCATATGAATGCGATAATTTAAATTATCATTTTATCATTCTAACAACGAAAAAAGGGATTCTGTTTTATAAACTCAACATTTATTGGCAAAAAAGGTAAAGTCCGATTGATAATAATTCAATCATGGTTTCAGATTTCACTTCTCCCGGTAGTAATTTAGGCACTCTGAAATACCTTTTTCACATATAGAGTTATAAAAGCCGCTCCCCGATGTATATTTTATGCTCCACCATTAACGTTACCTGCCCGCCATTAACATTATCTTCTCCACTATTAACGTTAGAATCTTTATCATTAACTTTATAACCTCCACTACTTATAATAATAGCTCCAGTATTAACGTTAGGAGTTCCACCATTTATATTTTTTCACCCAAACATTCAAAGTATGTTTTTGCCCTTGAAAGTTTCAGGTTTTGTGGTTTGAATTCCTTCTATCCAAATTTCGTTGTTGCTCAGCTAATTTTTTAGTCTGTCACCGATGGACGATATTATGGTAGTCAACAAGTTACAAATCATACAATATCTCCATTCTGAGCGACATTATTTGTTCATTATTTTTTACCAGACAACTATTAATTCGTTACAAAAAAAGTGGGAACAAGACTTTTCGCCTCGCTCCCACTCTTCATTCTTTAATTGCGAATGTATTACTCTTCTTCAATTCTTCTGATTTTATGTTTATGCTCTGTCCTAATCACCAACGGCACCGACTCTACACTTACATTGCTTGTATCCAGTCCATAAGCTTTAGTATCGGTTATACCCAAATGCCTGATAATCCTGTAGAAATTCATAGTCATGCGCTCTCTGAATTTAAAGCCCTGATTCTGATTGTACACACGGTGGATAATAATAAACCGGAAATCGCCGGGGATATTATTTTTTTTCAGAGATGGATAATTACTGGTGAGGTCGAACTCTTTATTCTGCACCAACTCATCAATTATCTGTCGAAAATAGACATTGATTAATGGCTGAACCTGAAAACCAAGTTTTATATTCACGCGGTAAAGCGTATCAGGAATGAGTTTTTCGAAGGTATATTCAAGCGTTGTTGGATCGTCAACATGATCGATATGAAGAATCCAGTAATTATCAGCACGTTTAGGCTGCTTGTTTATCATCGAGTAAATAATTTTACCTTCAATTTCTGTTTGCAAATTTGCCTTGCTCAGATAAACCAGATTGGTAGAGTATTTAGGTATGGTTGTATCGGCACTTAAGTCGGAAATAATTTTATAAAATGACTCTATCTTAAGAAATTGTACATACTTATTCTTTATAATCCGTGCATTATACCAATCGAACATCACAGCGAAAATGGCACCAGCAATCAAAATGGTAACCCAACCACCGTGCATAAACTTGAACATATTAGAAAGTAAAAACAAAAACTCAAGTGTAAGGAAAAAAGAAATAAATGGGATCACCAATGCCAACTTAAACTTAGCTTTAAGGTAAGAAGCAAGCAATATAGTAGTCATCAGCATAGTAATGGTGATGGAAAGCCCGTATGCAGCTTCCATATTGCTCGATGTTTGGAAAAACAAAACCATCACCACACAAAAAGAGTATAAAAACCAATTTACAAAGGGGATATACAACTGGCCTTTTACTTCGGTAGGATATTTTATTCGTTGACGAGGCCAAAAGTTGAGACTCATAGCCTCACTATAAATCGTAAATGAACCGCTAATCAGTGCCTGACTGGCAATAATAGCAGCTACAGTAGACATCAATACTCCAAAAATAAGAAAACTCTCGGGCATCATGGCATAAAATGGATTAGTTGTTGTGGTTATCGAATCCAGGTGAGTAAGAATCCATGCACCTTGCCCCAAATAATTCAGAATTAATGCAGATTTTACAAAAATCCAACTCACTCGGATGTTTTTAATTCCACAGTGTCCCAAATCGGAATACAATGCCTCTGCACCCGTGGTACACAGAAATACTGCTCCCAAAATCAAAAACCAACTTGGATAGGTAATTAATAAATTTACAGCATAATAAGGATTAAACGCCTTTAAAATAGGTAAAAAATGAATTATTTGATTTACACCCAACACGCCAAGCATGGTAAACCAGATCACCATCAAAGGGCCAAAGGATTTGCCAATTACTTTTGTACCAAATTGTTGAATGAGAAACAATAAAGAGATAATAAGAATACTAATCGGGACAACTGGCGTATTACCATTTATGCCTTTCAAACCCTCGATAGCTGAAACCACGGTAATCGATGGAGTAATAATACCATCGGCAATTAATGTACTCGCACCAATAATAGCGATGATGTACAACCATTTCTTTTTGCTTTTACGAACCAGCGCATAGAGTGCCAAAATACCACCTTCGCCCTTGTTATCAGCGCGGAGAGTAATCAACACATACTTCACGGTGGTTTGCAGTGTTAATGTCCAAATAATACAGGAGACAGCTCCAATAATATAATCGGCATTGATGTGCGAATTAGCTCCAATAATGGCTTTCATCACATACAATGGCGAGGTTCCAATATCGCCATACACAATTCCCAATGTCACAATTAAGCCAAAAAAACCGAATTTGCTTAAATGTTCTGATTTTGCTTTTTCCATAACTACTACCTAATCTAATTATATGACCTTAAATAAATTAATTATTACCTAAAATAATTCTACCTATTATTATTTTCTCAAACAAAACACACTATATTTCTTTCACCTTTTTGAAACTTATTTTCCCCGACTGACTAACAAACAATCCTGCTACTACGATAGAAATACCAATCCATTTAGGGAAAGAGATAATTTCGTCGAGAATAAACCACGAAAGAATGGCCGTGAATACAGGAATCAGATTCACAAACACATTAGTACGCGCCACTCCTACCTGCCGTACTGCTCCCGCAAACAATACAAAAGCCACCACAGAAGCAAAAACCGACAACATAAGCAAGGCCGTAATTGCTTCATTAGTTATTTTTATAGATCGAATGGTTGCAAAATCAGTAATCAGAAAAGTAGGAATAAAAAAACACAATCCAATCAGACTTTGATAAAAAATTACATTCAGCGTAGAATAATGTGTTGATATTTTGCGAAGCGTGGTAGCATAACAGATAGCCGCAAAAACAGCCAGAAAAAGCGACGCCACTCCTACCGGATCAGCCTGAAAACCACCATTCGGATTATAAATTAGAAAAAACACACCCACTAGCGAAACTACAATTCCGAGAATATTTGCCACCCCGATGCGTTCACGCAAAACGATAAAAGCCAACACCGGTGCAAAAAGTGGAATGGTAGAAATAATAACCGCAGCTAGTGTAGACTGTACCATTGTTAAACCATAAGTTTCGCCCACATAATATAAAAATGGTTCGAAAAACGCCAGCAGTACAAACATTTTTATATCCTTGCCACGCAACCGCTGAAATTTACCACTCATCTTTGTTACCGAATATAGCAATATCGAGGCGATAAATAACCTAAGCATTATCAGCGTCATGGGAGGAAATGATTGAATAGCCACTCTCGTCCATATAAACGAAAATGACCAAAAAATCATCGAAAGCACAATGGCAGTATAGAGTTTTATAGATTTCAGCATTGCTGTGTTGGCCTGTGGAAATTAATTAATTAATTAATTAATTGAGAAATACTCAATTCGAAAAGAGGTTACTAAAAATGGAAAGAGACTAAAATCAACCTATTAACCAGTCAATAAATCAACCAGTTAACCAATCAACTAGTTATCCTACTATCAAATCAATTTCTTCATGAATCGTTGCCCACACCTCGTCGGTCATTTTGGCACCCAATACTTCCACCACGTTGGCCGAAACAAGTGAACCGATTTGTGCGCACACCTCCAACGAATAATTACAGGCCAGTCCGTAAAGAAAACCTGCTGCATATAAATCGCCGGCACCAGTTGTATCAATACAATTGGCTAAGCGAGCTTGTACCTGCACTGAGTTGTCACCACACTTCACATAAGAACCTTCCTTGCCAATTTTTACCACCGCAATATCACAGTGACCAGAGATATGAATCAAAGCATCCTGAGGTTCTTTATTGGTAAATGCCCGGGCTTCTTCTTCGTTGGCAAAAACTATATCCACATATTCGCGAATAATTTCATTCAAAAAGTCCAAATTTTCTTCCACCACATTGTAGCTTGCCAAATCGATAGACACTTGCATGCCGGCTTCTTTTGCCAGGCGCACAGCTGTTCGTATTAAATTGTGGTTTTGTACCAAATAACCTTCGATATGAAAAATATCATAATCCTTGAACATTTCAAGCGTAAGATCAGTTGCATCCAACTCGCACGAAGCACCCAAAAAAGTACAAAGTGTACGTTCACCATCAGGCGACACCAAAACAGTACAACGTCCGGATGGTGTTTCGCTTATCAGAATATGAGGAGTAACTCCATTATTAATAGAATCATTCGTAAAAAAGGCACCCACATCATCTTTCCCAACTTTTCCAACAAAACCGGCAGTGATTCCAAGCTTAGTCAGTCCATTTATTGTATTGGAAGCAGAGCCGCCAGTAGCCATTTTTCTTGCAATACCACTCAAAGCAGTACTAATTTCGTCTGAAAACTGGCCATTTACTAACTGCATACTGCCTTTTGGCAGATTTAATGTCGATAACACCTCATCATGCTCTATCTGCAATAAAATGTCAGTCAGAGCATTACCCATTCCTAAAATTCTTTTCATAAAATTCTCCGTCTTTTTTGTGCAAAGATATTGCATATTTCAATAAAACCTATTACTTTTGCACAGCATTTGAGAAAAAAATGTGTAACTAAATTCTTCCTTAGCTCAGTTGGTTAGAGCATCTGACTGTTAATCAGAGGGTCCTTGGTTCAAGTCCAAGAGGGAGAGCAAATGACCACTATGACGTTAGTGGTTTTTTATTAAAATTCAACCAAAAAATTCTTCCTTAGCTCAGTTGGTTAGAGCATCTGACTGTTAATCAGAGGGTCCTTGGTTCAAGTCCAAGAGGGAGAGCTGAAAAACGCCCAATCAATTAAAAACTGATTGGGCGTTTTTTATTTTCCGAAAATTTGAATTTTGACAACAAACAAATATTACATGCACTTGATTATTTCGTGTTTTTGATAATTCAATTTTGTTGTAATAGATAATATCATTATACAAAGTATTATTCTACTTCAGTCGCTTAGTATGACTCATATGCACCACAATCTACCCCGGCACCCATCGGACGAGCAATACCTTTAATATCAATTTTTGGAGCTAAACCAACATATCCATAATTAACTGCTGGACTTGCCTGCATAAGTGAAAAATCAACTACTTGAGAAAAATTTAGAGCTGTTGGATCAGCTGGCAAGTTTTTAAATTGTGGATTCGCCACCTTGTCATTTGGCCCTAAAATACTATAAGTACCATTGTAATAAATATTATTTGAATAAGTTACAACTGTTCCGGCAGATGCAGCACTTGTACATTTACCACCTCCAGCACTTTCTGCATAAATAATATTGTTAACAATTCTTACATCTGTAGCAGCTCCTGCAAAGATATTTGCATATTTCACAACTAATCCATTGTTGTAAGCCGTATTGTTTATAATATCCACATGATCAGCCTTGTATGAGTGAATGCCCGAGCCACCATTGTTATAAGTCAAATTGTTTTGAACCAATGTTCTGCCAGTATAAGGGCCTTGACCAACCGCAATTCCGCCCTCATAAGGAGTCTGATTAACATCTAAAATTATTCCGTTACCATCACTAGGACCTTTGGTACTAATCCAAGGAACCAATGTTTTATTGTCGTGGCAAATATTACCCGTAACATAATTTTTATAACTTGTTTTTTGATCGCTGTTTATCGGACACAGAATACTTATTCCACTACCTGCATACATCATATACCAAGCATTATTGTAAACCATATTGTTTTCGAAAGTAGTGTAATCGGCTTGAATAGAGCTCAACCCACCACCCGGGAAATCATGAATTTTACAATTTCGAATTGTAACGTGAACCGGTCCTTTAGATTCAACTCTGGGACCACCAATCGAAATACCATTGGTATTAAAATTAGCAGCTTTAGAGTAATCAACAGTTCCGGCCACAGCATCATTATACGACTGCATGGCTGCCGCAAGGGTAATATTGGCATTATTTCCTTCAAATTCAATTCCATCGAAAATAATATAAGATGCATTTATCTGCACTGCGTTCCACACATTACCTGAGGCAGTGATTTTTGGAGTATGTCCCTGATAGGCCTTGTAAGTTATATATCCGTTTGAAACACCTGAATTTACTGGCAGAAGTGTGATTACCGGGCCATAAGTGGAACTATATGTTCCGTTCATGAGATTTACAATATCGCCTGACTTTGCCACAGAAATGGCTTTCGTAATTGTTTTAAAAGCCAGCGCCGTCGTTAAACCAGTGTTAGCGTCAGAACCATCAATTGTCGACACATAATAAGACAAGCCAACTATAGGTTTTAATTCCTCTGCAGGAGGTGGTGCTAGCGTTACTACAATTTCCTTCTCTTTACATCCATTCACTATCGTCACAAATAAAATAACACTAATGACTCTGAAAAATATTGATCTTTTCATAAAATATGCATTTTTATTAATTAGTTGAATACTACTACTAATTTGTTTACAAACATACTAACAAATAGGATATAATAAACCAGAATAAGTAATAAGTAGTTACAAGTATTTAGTTACGAGTTACAAGTCTTATTATCCGATATTTAACTCAAAATAACATATCAACAATAATTTCCAATTACTTAGAAATAATTTAATGTCACTATTTTCAACAATTCAGAATGGAATTAAGTTTTTTATGCAAATCAGTATTTGACATATTGATTTTGTTTTTATACATTTGCAAACACTATCAACCTATAAAAATAGAAAGTCGGGTGGTAGTAAAAAGAATTGAACCAAAATAAAGTCAACTTACATAAACGCATTGCACAACTTGATAATTTAAATAGGTTAATAGTGTGTCATTAAGCTCATTTATTTTTCTGTTTATTAACCAAATGGACAAAAAAAACATATCAATAGATAACTATCTGTTAATACAACTACGTGATGGTAACGAAAAAGCATTTTCTGCTGTTTTCGAAGCCTATCATCGATATTTGTACGTTTTGGCAAGTCGTTATTTAATGTCGAACAGTTATGCCGAAGATGCGGTTCAATACACTTTTATGCGACTCTGGGAGGGACGAGAAACATTTGATTACGATACGGGAATAAAAAATCTACTATTTACTATTTTAAAAAACCACATTTTTAATGAACTAAGACACAACAACTTATTAATTCAGAAAAATTTCGAAATGGCTCAGTTGAATGAGGATAATGAGTTAAGTTTTCTTCAGGATTTGGAAGATGCCGATTTTAGAACTCACCTATATAAATTAATAGATAAGCTACCTTTACAAAAAAGGGAAGTTTGTTTGATGAAAATCCAGAGGGGAATGACTAATCAGGAAGTGGCTGGTGCTATGAATATTACCATTGCAACAGTAAAATCACATTATACCCAGGTAATCAAATTATTGCGTTCGCAAATGGATAAAATCGTGATGATTTTATTGGCAATTAAGTATTTTATATAAAAATTATTGGTTTACAACTCATACCTTCCAGCATAAAGATTGTTTAATAGGTAATGAAATAGCATTTAAACACCAAACCTACACCATGGATTCAAAAATTATAGATAAAGTCCTCTTAAAAAAAGCCTCGGTAGAAGAAGCTCGACAAGTAGCAAGGTGGTTTTCTACCAAAGAAGGTCAGGAATATTTTTCGCAACGCTTTGATAGAGAATCATATCTAATAAACGAGAAAATTATTACTGAATGGTTAGACCATGAAATCCCGTCCAATAAAATGCAGAAGCGCTTTCTCGTCCAATTAAAAATTAGAGTTAGAACCTTCCGTTTCAAATTTGCAGCAGCTATTCTGATTCCCTTTTTATTCCTCTTAGGATCATTCACTTATGTATCTGTTCGTACCGGTGTATTCGAAAGTGTTGAAATGGCTGAAATAGTTGTACCCTATGGCGAGCAAATGAATGTAATACTACAAGATGGAACTATGGTTCAATTGAATTCAGGTTCGCAATTGCAGTACCCAAAAACGTTTGGGATATTAAAAAGAAAAGTAAAGCTTAGCGGTGAAGGCTATTTTTCAGTTGCCAAAGAAAAGTTACGCCCATTTGAAGTCGATTTAAACGAAATAAAAGTGAGAGTAACCGGAACTCATTTCAATGTATCGGCTTATTCGGAAGATAAAAAAATACGGGTTTCACTAGAAGAGGGAAGTGTAAATATTACCGACAAAGTAAATAATTATTATCCTTTAAAGGTGGGACAAAGTGCTGAGTACAACAAAGAATCAGGCGAATATAAAATAAGCAATGTCAATGATATAAATCTTTACACAGCTTGGCGTACTAAAAGCTTGAATTTTTATCGTACTCCTCTTAAAGAAATAATAAAAACCTTGGAAAGACAGTATGAAGTAAAATTCGAAGTACAAGATAGCAGTTTGTTAGAATACAGATTCAGTATTTCAACAAGTAAAATAAACATTAACGAAATTGTAAATGATTTGGAAAAAGTATCAAAAATTAAATTTGCAAGGGAAAATGAAAATTGTTTCACCATTTCGATATTAAATTAGCTACAACTACATCTAAATATACCATTTTTTAACCTGTTGTCTGTACAAAATAAAAGTTTGTATTTCAACAGGTTTATTTTTTTTAAAATGACACTCATACTTTTTTTCAACTAATGTGTTTACTTAATACAAATTTGAAAAACTAACTTTTAAAAATCACAAGTGCATGAAAAAAAGAAAACCATTGGCAAAAGTCATTTTGCTATCCTTGTTTCTGGCAGTTTTTGCAATTAATGCTTCAGCTCAGAAAGTAACGCTTTCGTTTCAAAACGAAACCTTCGAGAAAGTATTAAACTCCATTAAACAACAAACAAGATTATCGCCGGTGTACAGCGAACAGATTGTTGATTTAAACCGAAAGGTAAGTATCGATGTAAATTCAGTACAGGTTGATGAAGTATTGTCACTGTTATTAAAAGACACGAATCTCGAGTATGAAATCAAGAACAACAAATTGTACTTGATGGAGAAAAAAACGGGTACTAAATCTGAAAAAGCCGGAAGTGCTAAAAAAATCACAGGACTTATTACCGACTCTAAGGGTGAACCAATTATTGGTGCAAGCATTTTGATAAAAGGTCAAAATGCAGGTTCGATAACCAATAATGATGGTAAATTTAGCTTGGATGTAAAAACCAATGATCAATTAAAAATTTCCTACATTGGTTATATATCAGAATTAGTAATCATTGATAATCAGAACTATTACAAAGTAAAACTCGAAGAGGATAACAAAACTCTTGACGAAGTTGTAGTTGTGGGATATGGTTCTATGAAAAAAAGTGATTTAACTGGTTCGGTTTCATCAGTTAAAGCACAGCAATTAAGTTCTTATCCATCATCCGGAGCGGTTCAAGCATTACAAGGTCGTGCATCAGGAGTTCAAATATCGTCTAACAATGGAGAACCAGGCGGATCGTTAACAGTAAAAATCAGAGGTGGTTCCTCTATCAATGCAAACAGTGAACCATTGTATGTAGTGGATGGATTTCCAGGTGCTTTTCTACCTCAGCCAGAGGATATTGAATCGCTAGAAATATTAAAAGATGCTTCATCTACAGCTATTTATGGTTCACGAGGTGCTAATGGAGTAATTATGATTACTACCAAAAAAGGAAGCAAAGGCAAAGTTAGAATTGAATACAATGGTTCATATTCTGACCAATCTGTTACCAAACGAATTGATTTGCTAAACGCTCAAGAATTTCTTGATTTTAATAAAACATTTTATCCAGCCTACGTTAGCGATGGATTTGATACCAATTGGCAAGATGTTATATTCAAAAAAGGAAACATACAAACCCATCAATTATCACTTTCAGGCGGTACTGAAAATGCGAACTACTATATTTCAGGCTCATACTACAATCAAAAGGGTTTAATAATAGGCTCAGGTTTTGACAAAATGTCGTTAACAAGTAATGTAAATTTAAAAGTAAACGATAAATTAAATGTAGGAGTTAATCTGTTTGCTCAAAGAACAGGTCAAGACGGAGTACTTACCCAAGAATCTTCTGGTGGCGCCGCACAGGCTGGAGTTATAGGGTCTGCATTACGTTTTATGCCCGATCAGGGAATCTATAAGCCCGACGGAGTTACCTATTCACTCGCAAAATTGGGTGATCCTATTGATAATCCGTATACTGTCCTACATGAAAACACCAGAAATGTTATCAGCGATCGTTTTCAGGCAAATTTTTCAGGCGAATATTTTATTCTAAAAAATCTTAGTTTCAAATCTACTTTGGGAATTACTACCAAAAACGATAGAACTGGATCTTATGCATCTTCGTTTACAAGTGCAGCTGCGGGAAAAGGAAATGCGAGCATAAGTGCATTGAAAAACACGTCGATAGTTTCTGAGGACTATGTCAATTTTAATCACACATTTGCCGAAAACCATAAAATTAATGTAATGGCTGGTTATTCGTATGCTAATGATCGGTATGAAACATGGGGAGCTAATACAAATGCATTTATTACTGATGCTTCCTCCTATTGGTATATGGGTGGTGGAACCGAAACTCCTTCAATTGCAACTTCTAGCTTAACCAGTGAGAATTTAGCTTCATTCTATGGTAGATTAAATTATTCGTTCAGCAATAAATATTTATTGACTGTTACGTCACGATACGATGGATCTTCAAAATTCAGCAAAAACCACAAATGGGCTTTCTTCCCATCGGGTTCGTTTGCCTGGAACATGCACAATGAAGAGTTTATGCAAAACCAGAAACTTATCAGTCAGTGGAAATGGCGTGTTTCTTATGGCGTAGTTGGTAATCAGGCAATTATGTCGTATCAAACACTTGCAAAACTAACTCCAGTCTTATCCATAGTGAATGGCGTTCCAGTAAATGCCGCTTTACCAATCGCAGTTGCAAATGATAATCTAAAATGGGAAAGTACGGCCTCGACTAATATTGGTACTGATATAGGTTTCTTCAAGAATAGAATCAGTCTAACCGTAGATGCTTACAGAAACGTGACTAATGATTTGCTATTTTTAGTAAACTTACCAACTTATGCGGGTATCCCTAATCAATTTCAAAATATTGGAAAAATTGAAAATAAAGGTCTGGAGTTCAGTATAAACAGTAAGAACATTACTGGAAAATTTGAGTGGAATACCGATTTCAATATTTCATTTAATAAAAATAAAATTCTTGAACTCCCCAGTCATAAAGATATTCTGTACGGAAATGCACCCGGACATTGGCCTGGATTTGCGAATGCTCGTATTATGAGAGAAGGTGAGCCATTGGGAAGCTTTTATGGTTATACTTACGATGGTGTTTATCAAACTGGTGACGTTTTTATTCCCGGTGCCGGTTTTGAACTAATGGCCGGAGGTGAAAAGTACAGGGATATTAACGGTGTAGGTACCGATGGAAAACTTACCGGCCAACCAGATAATATTTTGAACACAAATGACCAAAAAATTATCGGCAATCCAAATCCTGATTTTATATTTGGATTTAATAATGAGTTCAAATACAAAGGCTTTGACCTTACCATCTTTATAAATGGGTCACAAGGCAATGATATTTATAGCTATCAACTACAGGAGTTGGAAAACTTAGGTGCTTATGGTTATAATACCACCAGAGAGGCATTAAAAAGCTGGTCGCCAACCAATACCAATACCAATGTTCCGATTAAAAACCTTTCGAGATCTTTAAAACCTTCGTCAAGATGGGTAATGGATGGAAGTTATATCAGAATAAAAAATATAATGTTTGGATATAATTTGCCCAAGAACATCATTCAAAAACTCCAAATTCAGAAACTTAGAATGTATGTTAGTGCCCAAAATCTATTTACAATTTCCGATTATAGAGGTTTTGATCCTGAAGTAAATTACAGAACATCAAATTCAAATCAAGGAACCGATTATGCTAGTTACCCAATGGCTAAATCAATCACAGTTGGTTTGAACGCAACTTTCTAACAATTTAAAATAAATAATACATTATGAAAATATTAAAATATTTAGTACTTTCAATAGTACTTACTACCGGATTTTATAGTTGCACCGACTTGAACGAAAAACCAGTTGGGATTTTAGCTCCCGAAGGTTTTTTCAAATCAAAAAAGGATGTACAAGCTGCAGTTTTCGCTTTTAATGGGGCATTGGCAAATGAAAATTTATACGGTCGTCAATTTGTTTTAGCTCTACTTTTCAGAGATGACATGTGCGACCTTGCCGTTGCAAATGCCGATCGTGGCTTTGTCAATGATTTTAATGGATTAAACCCGAATAACTCAATAATGAAATTGATGTGGAATCAGTTTTATGTAGCAATAGCTGCCGCAAACACTGCTGAAGCTGGAGCAATATCACTGAAATTAAGCGATGAAGACATCAATCCACTCATTGCCGAATGTAAATTCAATAGGGCTTTTTGTTATTATCAATTAGTTCGATGTTTTGGTGACTTACCCTATATCGATAAACCAATTTCAGATCCAACAACTGTTGCAGCCATTTTAAGAACACCTGAAAGCAAAGTTTACGAAAACATCATTACTGATCTAAAATTTGCTAAACAATGGCTACCAAACTTACAACCCTCTGATTGCAGGTCGCGTCCTACAAAAGGGACAGCTGCATCGTATTTAGCATCAGTATATCTTACACTTAAAGATTTTCAAAAATCATATACAGAAGCAAAATATGTAATTGATAATAAAAGCACATTCAACTATATGCTTGAAGCCGATTATCAAAATCTATTCAAGGCAGTAAAAACTGTAAATACGATTAAAGAAACCATTTATTCCATAGATTTTCTTGCGAATGTTATTGGTATTCCTGCTAATGGTGGTAGTAATTACAATGATGATATAATGGCATCAATGACACTACCCAAAGATTACAATGCCGGTTTTGGTTCATTAGTTCCAAAGCTTGCTGTTTATAATTCGTATAACGCCAATGATTATAGAAAAGCCGTAAGTTTTGACTCAATACTTGCCGGAAAGCATTATTCAACTTGGGCTGAAAAAAGGCCACATATAGCCAAATTTTCAAGATTCCCAGGTGATGCCGCCGCTACGAAAGCGTATCGTTATTCTGATAATAATTATCAGGATATGCGGTATGCCGAAGTATTGCTAATTGCAGCTGAAGCGTTGTGTGAAGTAAATAATGGGCCGACTACCGAAGCCGAAGATTATGTGAATCAAGTAAGAATCAGAGCGCGCAATGCGGCTGGAACTATCAGAACTTACCCTGCTTCGGTAACCACAGGATTATCGAAAACAACATTCATCGACTTAGTTATGGAAGAACGAAGAATTGAATTTGGTTTTGAATGGAAACGTTGGTTTGATATTAAACGCCGAGATTTAGGTGATATCGTGTTTAAGGGGGTAAACTCAACTGAGCTTCATGCAACATTTGACAAAACACGCGACTATTTATTCCCAATTCCACAAACCACTATTGATGTGAATCCAAATATCACACAAAACAACGGATATAATTAATAAATAAAAGTAGAAGTTTGCTTTAGTTAGCTATATAATACGATCAATTTCAAATATCTTGAAATTGATCGTATTTTTGATTTTGATATGGTTTTGTTTTCGTACCTTGCAAGTAGTACAAGTATAAAACTGGCTTTTGTTGGCATATAGTCAATAAATAAAACCATTCGAAATCAGTAATTTTGAATGAGTATTTTTAATTTTGATTGAAACTTTCGTTTCATCTTGTGACCCCATAGAGTCTCTAACCCATGACCTTCAGAACCGGAATCTGACATTCCTGTACAGCTGAACTTGGGCAATTTTAGGAGTGAGATACGGTAGTATTTTAAATCGTCAATACTTATAAATTCAGTTGAAGTTACCCCCAAAACGTTTATCTTTGTGCCTTTTGCATAGATTATCGGCAGCAGATGTGAAAATGAAATTCCAGGACAAAAAATCTAAACATTTTAATTTGATATCTTCCATTCAATTAGCTTGAAGTACTGAAAAGCTGAGCTTGGTAAAAGTATCGGGTATGCATCGCCAAGACTTTATGGTAGATTAACAGCTTCGAATCAGTGGAGAATGACCATGATTTTAAGTGAAGATATGCGCGGCTACCATCGGGAGTACTACCACGAAATGGCCGATATGCGAAACAATCTGGACAATTCGGCATTTATGAAACAACCTTGGAATTAGCAATTGGCATAGCCTGACATGAACTTCAATTTTTGCAAATAGGTAACACGCTCACCGAAACCATTGACGGTGTTGTGATGTTTCAGTGTACTGATAGATGCTCGATTTAAATTCTATCGATGTTACTATTCATCTACAAACGACAAATAGAATCAGATAAGATATTGATTACAAACATAATCCCATTAATAAAACATAATTATTAAAAACTATAAAAATGAAAAACATCAAATTAGGCATTGTAAAACTAACGCTGGCAATGGTCTTGTTCGGCATTCATTTCAGCCTTTTTGCTCAGAAAAAGGTAAAGCATACTTCTACCTATGTAGATCCTTACATGAATAAAATAGATACTGCAAAAACAGTCAACATCGTTTATCCCGAAATTACCGAACGTGAAGGCAAAGGTCTGAACATTCCAGTGCCACCAAACGAACATCCACGTTTGTATTTCCGTAAATCGGACATTCCTACGCTGAAAATGAAAATGACAAATCCATTCTTGATAGAGTGTTGGGAGAAAATTAAACTAAACGCCGAAAAAACAGTTGATGGTAAACTCCCCCAAAACGGCACAAAATCAAATAATAACAATCAGGTTGTAGGTGCAATTGAGGCCAAGGCATTTTTATATGCTTTCCAGAATAATATCCAACTGGGTAAAGAGGCTGTTACTGCATTGATAAATTATAATAACACATTGATAATTGATTATGCAAAACAAGATGTTTGTCGCGAAATAGGCAGGGTTATACTTACCAATGCACTGATTTATGATTGGTGTTACGACTTGATACCGGAGCAAGAAAAGAAAACATTAATCAATGGTATGGAATTACTGGCAACTAAATTGGAGATTGTGTGGCCGGAACTTAAACAAGGTTCTGTAGTTGGCCATGGAACCGAAGCACAGCTATCAAGAGATATGCTTGCTTGTGGTATTGCTACTTACAATGAAAAACCTGAAATTTACAAACTGGCTGCCGGTCGTATTTTTGCGGAGTTTCTGCCTGCTCGTAATTTCTTTTATCCTGCTGGCTATCATCACCAGGGAAGTGCATACGGGCCTTATCGCTTTCAGTTCGATTTGTATTTTACAATGCTGTTTGATAAAATGGGTTATCCAAACGTGGTGAGCAAAGATCAGGCTAAAATTCCATACTATTGGATGTATTTGACAAGACCCGATGGACAGTTTATGAGAGATGGTGATGATTTCAACGAGATATTCACTGCCTTTGGGAAACGTTGGACAATTGCCGGATTGCTCCAAACCGCCAGTTATTACAAAGACCCTATCTTAATGGGTGAAGCCATAAAGCAAAAACAAATAGGCAAGGATTATTTGTTCGATTTTTTGCTAATTGATCCTACTGTTCCGGTTAATACGGATTTATCATCGTTGCCTCTTACTAAATACTTTGCTGCTCCATTGGGCGAAATGGTTGCCCGCACAGGTTGGGGTGATGATTTGTCTTCAAACGCCGTTGTTGCCCAAATGAAAGTGGGAGTTTACAACTATGCCAACCATCAACACCTTGATGCAGGGAGTTTCCAGATTTACTACAAAGGTCCTCTTGCTGTTAATTCGGGCATTTATCAAGGAACAGAGGGTTCATATGGCGGCGAACATTTCAAAAACTACTATCAACGCTCAATAGCCCATAATACAATGCTAATTTATAATCCGGCTGAGAAGGTTACATGGCATGGTAATGAAATAATCAATGATGGAGGTCAACAATTTCCCAACGGTGCGTCTGAACCTAAAAACATGGAAGAGTTACTTTCCAAACATTACAAAACCGGCGAAGTGTTGGCACATGATTTTGGTCCTGACTCCATTAAACCGGAATATACCTACCTGAAAGGTGAATTGGCCGAAGCTTATAGCGATAAGGTGAAAAGTTTCAAGCGTTCGTTTGTTTTTCTTAATATGAATAATGCGGATATTCCTGCCGCATTCATTGTGTTCGACAGGGTGAATGCTACCAATAAAGACTTTAAAAAGACATGGTTACTGCATAGCGTTGAAGAACCTATTATTGCCGAAAATATTGCGATGGTGAAATGTTGCGAAAAAGGTTACAACGGGCAGTTAGTAAACACAACATTACTGCCTTCGACAGAAAATCTTGTTATCAATAAAGTAGGAGGAAAAGGTAATGAATACAGTGTGAACGGGAAAAACTATCCTCAATATGTTGCTGTAGAAAATAACTCGGTAGATGGAGCCATCTGGCGAATTGAAGTCTCACCTAAAAATGGTGCAAATACAGATAATTTTTTGAATGTAATGCAGGTCATGGATTTTGCTGCTGGAAGCAAAAAAGCCTTGAAAGCAGAAAAGTTTGAAACGGAACAATTCGTTGGAACTAAAATTGGCGATAGAATAGTTCTTTTTAGCAAGAATGGTGAGGCTGTGAATGTGCCCTTTAAACTGAACATCTCAGGTAATGCTACTACAAAAGTTATGATAACCGATATTGCCAAAGGAAGTTGGACAGTTCAACGCGTTAATAACAAAAAAAAATCAGTAGGTACGATTCTATGCGACAAAAATGTACTTTATTTTAATGCCAGTAAAGGGAATTATATGATAACTAGAATATTATAATTATAATTGTCGTAAATGTATTTTTTGTTAATGCAAAATCAATACTTTGATGGTTTGTAATGTTTCAGTTTGACGGTAGTTTTCATTAGACTATTTGCTAAATATTGTTAATTAATACCGTTGTAGAACTTATTCCTTATGGCTGTACCCGTTTGCGGATATCGGAATTTCCAGTGATTAGTTCTTCAAAAAAATAAAATGAACCGAGTTTTTTCTAAATGGCGGCAACAGCAGTAATGCAATGCCGCCATTGTTGTTTGATGTGCATACCTCTTTCAGCATAAAACTTTCAACAAAATCTTTCATTATTGTTACAATTATTTTCTATCTTCGCAACCTTATTTAAACAAACGTTTATTTGTGAAAAAACAGCCCTTTATTTTCCTCTTTTTGTGCATTGTATTTCATATTCATGCACAGAATTTACTTATTTATCCATCACAAATTCCAGAGTCTAAAGACTTCAAGGGAACGGCGAACTATTTCTTTCAGGATAAGATGGGTTTTATTTGAATTGGCAAGGAATCCGGACTTTACCGCTATGATGGGAACAACTTGAAAACTTTCCGTTACGATGATAAAAATCCTAAAAGCATTAGAGGGAATAATATAACTGTTATTGAAACCGACTCCACGGGTAACTTGTTGATTTGCACAAAAGGTGCCGGATTGAGCTACTACAATTAGAAAACAGGGGATTTCACCCAGTATTTAAATAATAAAAAAGACCCTACTTCAATTAGTTTTGATGAGGTACAAGCCATTTGCCCCTACGGTAACGGAAACTTTTTGATTGGAATAGATGGCGGGGGTCTTAATTTTTTCGATCCGAAAACAGGAAAGTTCCAACGCATGGAAAAAGGCTTAAAAACCAACAACGTTTTACATATCTCAAGGTTGGATAAAACCCGGTATTGGGTTTCGACATGGAATGGGGGGTTAAACATCCTCGATATTAATTCAAAAAAAATAATACACTTAGGACAAAACACACCCTACGACATTATAAATGCGTTTTGTGTAATGCAGGTTAAACAGGGTATTTTTTGGATTGCCACCTATGATGACGGTTTGCTGGCTTACGACATTAAATCAAAAAACTTTACTTCCATAGTTCCTCAAAGCATAACATCTTCAACTATGGATATTAAAATGACCAATAAAGGAGAGGTTTTTGTAGCGAGTTTCAGCGGCCTGCTTTATTTCCAAACTCCAACTTCAGATTACCAACTTTACTACAAAATTCCAGAAAAAAGTTTTTTGTCGGTAACTAAATTATTTATCGACCACTCACAAAATATATGGTTGGGAGGAACAAAAGATTTTATCGGGAATATCAATTTGTATCGAAAAAAGTTTAATTCACTCAGTTCCAATACACCATATTCCCAACTGCCTGCAAATTCGAATATAGCAGGTAAAAAACAGGATAGAATCTATTTTTCTACACGCAAAGAATTGGTGGAATATGACATTGAAAACAAACGCTACCAATTTTTCAAAAAACCTAGTTCAACTATTTCTTCAATCATCAGAACTCATAAAAATAACGCAATTATTTGCAGCGGTTTTAAAAAGCTTTACATTTTGAACCCGAAAAAGGGAGCATTCACCCCACTTATGATAAATACCAATAACTACCCTGACTTTAATGGGCTCTATAACGTTTCGGGTGGGTAATCAAAAATCGATATCTTTGTACAATGAACAGTACAGATATCTTTTCTTTAGCATTGGGTCTAAATCGACCTTGGATAATTAGTAACATCGAGTTCGTTGAAGGAATTTCAAAAGA
>JBBSDM010000020.1:0-57021 GCA_038249445.1 Bacteroidales bacterium | reverse complement strand
GATGCTGCTTGAGATAAAAAAACAATTTCCAAAACTATTAAATATAGAACTTGGCTGCTCGCTTGGGGCGGATACTGGTAAACTATATGGTAACTCAGTAGGTTGTTTGCTGAGTATACGGAAAACTGGAGATTTGTTTCACTATTAAAAACAGTAATCAGTAATCAGTAATCAGTACAGCATAACACGAACGTAGTGAGTAAATAACTATTAATATCGCCGAAAGCAAATAGCCCTCACTCTTTGCCTATTTCCAGATAAAATTCTATGATGGTTTCGATGCCTTTTTGGAAAAGATCGAGGGGGAAATTTTCGTTAGGTGAGTGGATAGCGTCCGATTCGAGTCCAAAACCCATTAGGATTGGTTTTACGTTGAGTACCTTTTCAAAAATAGGAATCACTCCAATGCTTCCACCACGACGAACGGGTAGGGGCTTTATTCCAAACACCTTAGTATACGCTTTTTCGGCAGCTTTGTAGGCAGCTGAGTCTATTGGACAAACATAACTCTCTGCTCCATGCAAGGTGGTGACTGTGAGATCGATATGCTTTGGAGCAATAGCCATCAGATGATCGGATACCAATTGCGCTATCTTTTCAAAGCGTTGATGCGGAACCAACCGTGCCGATAGCTTGGCAAATGCCTTGGATGGCAATACAGTTTTAGAACCTTCGCCCGTATATCCTCCCCATATGCCGCAAATGTCCAAAGCGGGTCGAATACCAGTACGCTCGATGGTACTGTAGCCTTTCTCCCCGTACACCTGTGTGATATTTAGATTACGCTTGTATTCTTCCTCGTTGAATGGAATTTGTGCAATTAAAGAGCGTTCGTAGTCAGATACTTCCTCCACATCTTCGTAGAAATGGGGGATTGTTATTTTACCATCAGCATTGCTGAGTTGCGCCAAAATTTTGCTCAATTCCATGATTGGATTGGCCACTGCTCCACCAAAAATGCCTGAATGTAAATCGCGTGATGCCGCAGTGACTTCAATCTGCCAGTAGGCCAGACCACGTAAGCCGGTGGTGATACTCGGCGTATCAACCGAAAGCATACTGGTATCCGAAACCAATATCATATCGCATTGAAGCAATTCTTTGTTTTCAGCACAGAATACTTCCAAACTCGGTGATCCAATTTCTTCTTCACCTTCAAGTAAAAATTTTACGTTGCATTTTAATTTATTGCTCCGAACAAGGTACTCAAAAGCCTTGGCATGCATAAACGATTGCCCTTTGTCGTCATCCGCACCGCGTGCAAAGATTTTTCCATCCCTGATTTCGGGTTCAAAAGCTGGCGTTGTCCATAATTCAAGCGGTTCGGCAGGCATAACGTCGTAATGGCCATATACCATAATAGTAGGGTAAGAGCTATCCAACATTTTAGTGGCAAAAACCACAGGATTACCTTTTGTTGGGAGTAGTTGAGCTGTGTCTGCACCGGCTGCTAACAATAGTTTTTGCCATTGTGCAGCACATTGTTGCAATTCTGGCAGACGGTGTGCATGTGCACTGACGCTGGGTATGCGAATGAGGCTAAATAGTTCGTTTAAAAAACGCGGTTGGTGTTCAGAGATATATTCTTTTGGTTGCATAATTGAAGTTATTCTTTAAATTTGTGTGTTTTGAATAGGTGTAAATCGAATGAAATGTGCACCCCTAATGCTTTTAATGTTAGTTATATAAGTAAGTGACAATAAAAAATGGCGTATTTTTAAATAATTGCTAGAAAATAGATTTTTAATTTCTGCCTCATTTATGGGGTAAACTTAAATGATTTATTAAACATGGCTTGAGCCAAATTACTATTGTTGTTTTGGCTAAAGCCGAACAATCTTTTAATTACTCAATCTTGGATAAGAAAAATAACTACGAATTATGCGAATTACACGAATTCAAAAATAATCTTCTTAGTGCGCATCTATGTGTCCTTAGTGAGTTAGTGGTAAAAACAACTTCAAAATAACAGAATAAATCATAGACTACCAAACTATCCAGGTCTCAATTAGGAATTATTTTGCATTTTTTGTAAACAATGTTTGCTAATTGATGATGATTTGAGTAATTTTGTGCAATACAAAATAACTAATCAATTAATTTATAGCTTACAGTCAATGTATTACTGCAATTGTAATTGATAAATATAAAACGGAAAAGGTTACTCACTCTTAACATTCATATTCTAAATGATGGACAATAACACACCTAACATGATTAATAAAAATTCATTCAGTGTAAAAGACCTATTCTTCAAGTGTCTTAGAAAATGGTATTGGTTTGTCCTCTCAGCTATTATCTGCTTTGGTTTTGCCTTCATTTATTTAAGCACCGTAAACAAAAAATACAAAGTAGAAACAACCATCTTACTACGCACAGATAATTCAGGCCCGGCATTATTAGACAAATCGTTGATTGACCTTGAAATGGGAGTCGTGAACAAGGACGTTGAAGATGAGATGCAGTTGCTTAAATCTCAAAAAATCATTCGAAATGTAATTTCAGAATTGAACATTCAGACTGAATATTTTCAGAAAGAAGGATGGAGGACTGTAGAACTTTACCCCTTAATTCCTATCAGACTGTTTGTGCCGGCTCAGTTTAATGATACATCAAAGTATAGCGCTATATTTAAGATAGATTGTTCTGAAAAGGGTTATACGGTTAGATTTTCCTATGTCGATATAAAAGCAGAATATCAACTATCTAGTCTTTCAGAAGGTGTTCGAACGCCTGTAGGAGAGTTCAAATTCAAGCAAATTTTACCACTGAAAGGTAAGGGTACCTATAAAATTATAGCGCATCCAATTCATAATCTGATTGAAGATTATTGCGAAGTTATCAATGTGGTTGCTGTACTAAAACGATCGAATGCCATCAGTATTGCAACCAATGCGACCTGCGTGAAAAAGGCTCAGGCTTTTTTAGATAAACTTGTTGAATTATACAATCAGTATGATGCAGATAATAAAAATGAACTGGCAAAAGTTACTGCTCACTTTATTGATGAACGATTAAATTTGATAGGCAAAGAATTACAGAGCGTAGATACAGAACTGGAAATAAACAAAAATAATGTAGACCTACTTAGGCAAAAACAAATTAAACAGAAACTTCATTTGTTTTTACTACAAAAACGTGAAGAGAATGCGCTTAGTCTGGCTAGTGCAATTTCCTCCGCCAAAACAATTGATAATGCCTATATTTCAATTGAACCAGTATCGCCAAAAATATATATTATTCTGCTCTTGGCATTGGTGCTGAGTTTAGGTATTCCCACATTAATATTGTATATAAAGGATAGCCTGAATGATAAGATACGGAGCAAAGCAGAGTTACTGCAACTTTTAAAAATACCATTTCTGGGATCAATAGCATTTAGTAAAAGTACAAATGGAATAGTGGTGAAAGAAGGAGAGATGAGTCCTGTAGCTGAAATGTACAGACTAATTCGAACTAATTTACAATTTCAGATTGGAGATACCCAATCGCCGGTACTGCTCGTTACTTCAACCATTAGTGGAGAGGGAAAAACGATTTCAGCCATTAATATCGCTATGTCGTTTGCCTTGACCAAGAAAAAAGTCGCATTTGTGGGTTTGGATCTTCGTAAACCCATGTTGGCTGAGTATTTGCAAATATCCAACGATAAGGGAGTGAGTTTGTTTTTATCCGACTCAAAGTACAAGGTAGAGGATATAATTGTTCCTTCAAATCTACACCCTTTTTTAAGCGTTATCCCAGCCGGTACTGCTCCTCCTAATCCGGCTGAGTTGTTATTGAGCCCACGCTTAGATGAGTTGATATTAAAGCTTAAAGAAGAATTTGATTATATCATACTCGATTCTGCACCTGTGGGTATTGTTTCGGATACATATTTGCTCAACAGGTTGATTGATAGCTGTATTTGTATTGTTCGTCAGAATTTTACTTCACGCGAAGCATGTGGTTTGATAAATAAAATCTCCACAGAAGGCAAGCTTAATAAGGTGTCGGTGGTGCTCAACGGAACCGATGAAAGTATTGGCTTCGGTTCTGGATATGGTTATGGATATAGTTCGGGAAAGATAATCAAATAGAAAAACTTTTTTTGATGTAAGCAGTTAAGTGTCTTGTTACAAGTTACAAGTCTTATTATCTGAAAGTTATTTCAAAATAATACATCAATAATAATTATATATTACAATACAAAAAAATCGGCTGTCTCAAATTCTATTTTGAAACAGCCGATTTTGTAATTTTATTTTATGATTATCTGCATAGTATGCAGTCTTATTTTTTAACCTTTTATGATTCTCCGCAAAGTATATTAACAGTTATATGACTGTTCTTATACGACCGACCTTGTCCGATGAACCGAAAAACAAGTGAGAAAAGCGTAGAAATACTCCTGTTTGACGATCCGCCAGCTGGCGGAGAGGAGTTTGGAGGATTTCAACTTTTTGAGCGTAAGTTTTTCGAGTGAAGCGTCCGTCAGCTGACGGATTGATTTTTTTTGCTTACTTTTTTTATCATGGCAAAAAAAAGTAAGTGGGTTTGGGCAAAGCCCATTTTATTTAAATTCATTGTACATTATGCTGATAATCATATTTTATTTACTGCAAGAATTATTTATATAATCTATCCATTGCCTCGATAGTGGCTTCTCTGCTACCAAATGCCGAGAAACGAACATAACCTTCGCCACTGGCACCAAATCCGGCTCCCGGAGTGGTTACAATGTTTTTCTCTTTCAGCAAGTAATCGAAATATTCCCAGCTGCCCATTCCTTCTGGTGCTTTGGCCCAAACGTAGGGCGCATTCACACCACCAAAGATAGTATAGCCGACTTTGGTCAATCCATTGCGAATAATGCGTGCATTCTCAGTATAAATATCAATAAGTGCTTTTACTTGTTTTTTGCCTTCCTGACTGTAAGTGGCTTCAGCAGCACGTTGTACAACGTACGAAGTACCATTAAATTTAGTACACTGACGTCGATTCCAAAGTTTATTCAACGATACGGGCTCACCATTTTCCGAATAACCCATCAATTGTTTTGGCACTACGGTATATCCACAACGTGTACCGGTAAATCCAGCAGTTTTAGAAAAACTACGGAACTCAATGGCCACATCTTTGGCTCCTTCAATTTCGTAGATGCTATGAGGTACATTTTCTTCGGTGATAAATGCTTCGTAAGCCGCATCGAAAAGCAAAATCACATTGTTTGCTTTTGCATATTCTACCCACACGGTTAATTGTTCCTTTGTCAGTGTAGTTCCTGTTGGGTTATTTGGATAACAAAGGTATACCAAATCCACTTTTTCGGTAGGTAATGCAGGTACAAAATCGTTAGCTGCGTTGCATGATAAATATACCAAGTTAGTCCATTCACCGCTGGCAGTTGGTTCACCCGCGCGTCCGCCCATGGCGTTGGTGTCTACATATACCGGATAGCTAGGATCTGTGATAGCCACACGATTGTTTTTGTCGAAAATATCGCCGATATTGCCAGTGTCGCTCTTTGCTCCATCGCTTACAAAAATCTCATCTGCTTCAATAGTGATTCCTCTAGCTGCAAAATCATTTTCTACTATTGCTTCACGCAAAAAAGCATAACCTTGTTCAGGACCATAGCCTCTGAAAGTGCTAGCACTGCGTTGTTCGTCTGCTGCTTTAATCATAGCATCTACTGCTGCATCGGGCAGAGGCAGACTTACATCGCCAATTCCCATGCGAATGATGGGCGCAGTTGGGTTTTCTTCTTTATGTTGTGTTACTCGTTTTGCTATTTCCGAAAACAGATACGTAGCTGGAATTTTGATGAAGTTTTCATTAATTTGTGCCATAATGTTGGACGCCCCCTAAATCCCCCCAAGGGGACTTGAAGACTGTTTTATTTATTTAAATTACTTATATTTTTAATTGAAAATAGATTCGGGGGATTTAGCGGGCTATCTCTCCCTCAAACACGGTTGTAGCACCGCCCGTCATGTAAACATGATTGTCATCGGCATTCCATTCAATATTCAATTCGCCACCTAGCAATTCTACCGTTGTTTTTCTTTCTGTATGTCCGTTTAGTACGGCTGCCACTACGGTAGCACATGCTCCCGTTCCGCAGGCCATTGTTTCGCCCGAACCCCGTTCCCAAACGCGCATTTTCAGGCGATCTTTCGATAGTACCTCTACAAATTCAGTGTTGGTACGGCGAGGGAAAATAGCAGCATTCTCCGTTACAGATCCTATTTTGGGTAAATCTAGTTTCTCAATATCTTTTGTAAAGATAATAGCGTGTGGATTCCCCATCGAAACGCAGGTAATATTGTAACTTATTTCGGAGTTAAATGTAACCGGTTCATTTACTACTTTTTCTTGCTTAAAAGTGGTAGGAATTAGTGCAGCATCCAATATGGGTTCGCCCATATCTACCGTCACACTTTCCACTTTATTATCCTTGTCTATACTCAGTCTCAGAATTTTTATACCGGCTAATGTTTCAAGCGTAACTTCCTTTTTGTTTGTCAATTTCTTTTCATAAACAAACTTACCGATACATCGAGAAGCGTTTCCACACATTTCGGATTCTGAGCCATCGGCATTAAACATGCTCATTTTGAAGTCGGCCGTTTCGGATGGCAAAATCATTACCAACCCATCTGAACCAATTCCTTTGTGACGATCGCTGTAACAGATAGCAAAGCTTACCGGGTCATCTATTTTTTCTTCGAAACCGTTGACGTAGATATAATCGTTTCCGATTCCATGCATTTTAGTGAATTTCATACGCTATGTTTGTTTTTGGTCCTATTGTTTATAAACAGACTACAAAATTAATCAATATGATAGCAATGACAATATGCAGTCCTTGTTCGTTTTTAAATAATAGTATTTATTTACGATATAGTAGTTTTTAAAAACTTTTGCTTATACTTTTTATCATACATGGCATTATAGTTTATAAATCGATATTTACAGTTTTACAATTATGGTCTACAATTTACATTTAATATTTAAAATTGCAAGTAAGTGGAAATTATATTACTGAAATTATAATCAATTGATTTATAACCAAAACATCGTTAAACCTATGCAATTTATCTTGTTGTAAATTAAAGTCTTATTGCATTCTAAAACGCAATAGTTTGCTATTTGTTCGAAAAAATCTTCAAGCAAATTCGGTGTCAGTAAAAAAAATGTAGTATTTTTACATCCAAAATCAAAACGAACACACAATGGTATATAAATTCACAATGCTATCCGATGAAGTGGATAACTTTGTACGCGTTATCTCTATCGACTCGGAAGCTAAATTCTTCGAGTTGAACAACGCTATTCTCGATTCGGTGAATTACGAGAAAAATCAGATGACATCCTTTTTTATCTGTTCAGATAATTGGGAAAAAGGGCAAGAGGTTACTTTAGTTGAAATGGAATCGAGTTCAGAATACGATAATCTTACCATGGAAGATACTACTCTGGAAGAATTATTGTCGGAGGAAAACCAAAAACTTCTTTATGTTTTTGATATGATGTCCGACCGTGTATTCTTTATGGAGTTGACGGAGATTATTCCACTTAAAAATTTGAAAATTGCAGTTTGTCAATCGGTCGAAGGCGATGCTCCACAACAAATTATGGAGGATGATGGCATTACGATTGCACCTCCTAAAGCAGCAGTTATTGATGAGGAATTTTATGGTGATCAGGATTATGAATTAGATGAACTAGACGAAGAAGGTTTCGGCGAAATGAATTTTGATGATAGTAGTCTTTTTGCGGAAGATCCGAAGTTCTAAATAACTTACAAGAAATTTTTATAAAAGACAGAAAATAAGCTCGTTTATTTTCTGTCTTTTTTTAATCTAATAATAGCTTTTCATTCATCTTTACTAATAATGGACTCAAGCGATAACTGTCAACTATCAACTGTCAACTATCAACTAAATAAGACTTTGCTCGTGATCCTTGGCCCTACCGGTGTTGGGAAAACCAATATTAGTCTGCGGTTGGCCGAGCATTTTGGATGTCCCATTGTTTCGTCAGATTCACGCCAGTTTTATCGCGAGTTGAAAATTGGTACGGCAGCCCCAACCATCGATCAACTCGACCGGGTAAAGCATTATTTCATTGCTTCTCATTCCATTTTTGATGAGTATAACGCAGGGCAGTACGAACTTGACGCTATTCAACTGTTGGACGAACTGTTTCTTTCGCACAATGTGGTGATGTTGGTGGGTGGTTCCATGATGTATATCGACGCAGTTTGCAACGGTATGGACAACATTCCAACTGTGGATGCTGAAACACGCACCTTTTGGCAAAAACAATTTGCTGAGAAGGGCTTAGAATACATTCAAAATGAATTAAAACGACTTGATCCAAAGCATTTCGAAGAGCTAGATCAGCAAAACCCTAAACGCATCCTCCATGCGTTGGAAATTTGCAGTATGACAGGAAAACCCTATTCCGATTTGCGCACCGGCGAGCGGAAGCAACGCAACTTCAATATCATTAAAGTTGGGTTAAATCGTCCGCGCCCAGAGCTTTATGAGCGTATCAACACCCGGGTAGACGAAATGATGACGGAAGGCTTGCTGAAAGAAGCCGAGCAGTTTTTTCAGTATCGGCACCTCAATACGCTGAACACCGTTGGCTACAAAGAGCTTTACGAATATATGAATGGTAATTGGACACTCGATTTTGCAGTGAATATGATTAAACAAGATTCCCGTCGATACGCTAAACGCCAACTTACGTGGTTCAATCGTGATAAAGAAATATATTGGTTTGAGCCAATGGAGGAGGAAGAGGTTATCGAATTTGTCAATAATAAAATCACTTCAAAATAGTTTTCATAATGATTATAAAAGAAAATATATCACTACTTTCATACAATACCTTTGGCATTGACGCTAAGGCCGATTATTTTATCGAGTACAACTCCGTGGAAGAGTTGCAAATTGCCTTGCGATCGGAAATTGTTCGGTCCAATCGACTGCTTCATATAGGCGGTGGCAGCAATCTGCTTTTTATGAAAGATTTTAAGGGCGTGATCCTTCATTCGGCTATCAACTTTATCACGAAAGTGAGCGAAACTATTGATTCGGTGCTGTTGGAAGCAGGAGCGGTAGTGAATTGGGACGATTTTGTGGACTATGCGGTGGAGAATAATTGGGGAGGAGTGGAGAACCTCTCGCTTATCCCAGGTGAAGTAGGAGCGTCGGCAGTGCAAAACATAGGTGCATACGGTGTGGAAGTGCAGGATGCGATAGTGGAGGTAAAAGCCGTGGAAATAAAAACGGGTGAAGCTAAAACATTTTCGGTTGAGGACTGTCAGTACGGTTATCGCATAAGCATTTTCAAAAATGAATTGAAAGGTCAATATATCATTACTTCGGTGGTATTTAAACTTCAAAAACAACCAACATTCCAACTTAGTTATCAGCATTTGGAAGAAGAAGTTTTAAAGAATGGAGAAATCAATCTGCAAAAGATCCGCCAAACGATTATTGCCATTCGCGAAAGCAAATTGCCCGACCCTAAAGTAGCCGGTAATGCCGGTAGTTTCTTTATGAATCCTGTTATCCCGAAAGCTCACTTTAACGAATTGCAGGCTGAATACCCACAGATGCCACATTACTTTGTGTCCGAAACCGAGGAGAAAGTTCCCGCAGGTTGGCTTATCGACCAATGCGGATGGAAAGGCAAGCAAATAGGCAATGCCGGTGTTCACGACAAACAAGCTCTGGTGATTGTCAATAAAGGCGGAGCAACCGGTGCCGAAATTGTTTATCTGGCAGAACAAATACAAGCCTCCGTAAAAGCTAAGTTTGGAATTGAATTGCGTGCTGAAGTAAATTATATTTAAAATAAACTCGACGACTATACGCTAGCTTCTATCCTCAAACGCATTGGTACACCTAAAAGCGGAAAAGCTAATACTCCTGAGACACCGAAGACATGAAGTAAACTGTAATAATGAAAAAATGGCTATCTCATTACGAGATAGCCATTTTTAGTTTTGCAGAACCTTACGATTTAAAATATATATTTAATTCCAAATTGCATTTGCCAGCGTGAACTTGAACTCACGTTATCTTTAAACGTATTAGTTAATGGAGAGCCATTTACTAAAGGCATGGTGTAAGTTGGTGCAGTAGTTGCAGTTGGTTTACCAACAAGTTTTAATAGTTGGTATTGTTGATTCCCCAATACTGTAGTACTTTGTACACCCCAATTTTTATTTAGCAAGTTAGCGAAATTCATTATATCAAATGAGAAACGTAGTGTGTTTGATTTTCCATTTTTGAAGAATACATTAATGTCATGAGTTAAATTAATGTCAATTTGATCAACATATTCTGCAATACCACCATTTCTTTCAGAGTACTTTCCTCTAACTTTACTCAAATAAGGATCTTGATTAATAAATGCATCCAATTGTGCCCAAATTTGATCAGTGGTACGAGTGTCTGCTACTCCGTCTTTAACTAGAAAGATTTGATCTTTCGTGGCAGGAACAAATATTAAATCATTTTCAATTGAACCATCTCCATTTACATCTCCGTTGTATGTGTAAGAATATCTAAATGGAGAATATCTTTGGAAAATAAGTCCAACAGAAGTGGCATAATTTTTACTCCAATCTTTTTTGTAAGAAACTTGAAGAAGTCCTCTTGAAGGGAATGATCCTGCCATATATCCAAGTTCTTGAGCATTTGGATCAACAGCCGGACGATATCTCCATGCAGAAAAAGCAGTTGATGAACTACCATCAGTTACACCTTTAGCTTCGCCAATAGTATATGAACCATTAATGTATAAACCTTTGAAAAATCCCTCTTTGAAATCTTTTTGTAATTGGAAAGTTCCATAAACAGAATAACCTTTATTCGTATTTGTCATTAAAATAACATCGGTTACTTTCGCATCTGTCGATTTTACTTTATATACAGAACGTTTGTCTTCTCCAATCATAGCGAAAGCATTTGAGCTATTGTTGTCTGGCAATGCAATATTCATATGATAGATTGCATTTACATCTTTGTTGTACAGAAACTCAGCAGTTGCAACCCAACCATTACCAAATTTATAATCAACAGCCAAGTTTGATTTCCAAAGTTGTGGGTTTTTAAAATTAGGATCTGTTACGGCTATTGAAGCAGTAGTAAGAGATGCATTTGAAGGTTTTGGTAATTCTGTAACTCCATCAAATGGGCGCTTTGTCGTTGTATTTGCAAATAGCAGACCGTTATTTCCTGCTTGATTTGACAACCAAACATACGGTGGAGTTCCTGAGAATAGACCAGTTCCACCACGAACAATAACAGTACGATTACCTATAACATCATAATTTATACCAATTCTAGGTGAAAACATTGGTGCAAGTTTTGGAAATTTAGAAACATCAATTTTACTATTTCCTTGGAATGTGATTGTGTCAATACGTCCATTCTTTTGCAAATCATTCATATAAATAGGCAAATCAACGCGAACTCCATATGTAAGATTCAATTTAGGAATTATATTCCACTTATCCTGCAAATAAAAACCAAGTGTCATTACGTTCACTTTAGCATAGGGAAATTCATCCAGCATTGTATATGACTGTCTGTAAGACAATGCTTTTGAGGTATATCCAACTGTATTATTCTTAAATGCATTCGCGTCATCTTTAAACTCTTGGATGCTCTTAAATTGCCACATACCAGCATAATCGCGTGCATAACCATTTAGAAAGGTACGATAATCGGATTGTGTTCCAATAGTAATCTGATGTTTATCAATTGTCCAAAGGAAATTGTCTTGAATTTGGTAAATGTCTGAATTGAGTTTATTATTGTATGAATTAGATTCTGTACCAAATGTAGTGAGTGCATTTCCATTTCCATCACCAATATTTACTTCTGGGAAGAAACCACCATCCATATCTCTAAAATCACGTAGCGCCGAATATCCAACTTTTAATGTATTTGACATTGAACTATTTATAGTTGTGTTCAAATCCATCATTATTATGTTGAAATTATTATTAGTTCTGTAATACGAAGAAGAAAAAGGAATTGCAAAACTGTTTGGACCTCTACCATTTGTCAATGCCCCTGAAGTACTTGGACTAGCTGTACTGAAAGATTTCAAATAGAAATACTTTAAGCTTAAAACATTTTTTGAGTTTATGTTCCAATCTAATCTTCCTGTAATTCTATCGGCTTTTGTAGGTGTTTTAGTAACATTGTAGGATCCTGGATTATAATTGAAATTTATAATCATAAAATCAGATAAATCCTTTAATGAGGCTTCGTCAGCAGCTGAATAATTACCTGAAACAGGAGTTGCAGTTGTAGGTCTTGGACGATAGTTAATCGGAGTTTCCTGCCTATCCATTTCTGCGTTGATATAATAAAATAACTTATTTTTTATTATTGGACCACCAATACTAAAACCATAAGATTTATTTGAAAAATCAGTAACAGGTACAATATCATTATTCTGTCTGTATCCTCTCATTGATGGGCTTTTAGTATACATGTAAACAGACGCACCTAAATTATTTGTTCCACTTTTTGTAACAGAGTTGATGGAAGCACCAGTAAAAGCTCCATTTCTTACATCATAAGGCGCAATCATTACCTGTACTTGTTCCAATGCTTCCAATGAGATTGGCTCTGTGCCTGATGCTCCTAGTGAAGAAGATAACCCAAACGAGTTGTTAAAAGATGCTCCATCTACTGTTACATTATTATAACGATAGGAAGTACCTCCAAAGTTACCTCCACTACTCATTGGAGTTAATTTGGTAAAATCACTAAGTGAACGGTTAATTGAAGGTAAACTTTCCATTCTCTGACGAGTAATAATTTCTTGTGAACCTGTACGATTTGAAGATGTAATTTCATTTCTTTTTGTTGATACAACAACTTCAGCTAAAACCTGTGAATTTTCCTTTAGCCTTGAGTTTAATTCAAACTCTTCGCCTAAGCTTAGGTTTATATTGCTTATTACTTCCTTATTGTAACCTACGTAGCTGATTTCAATAATATAAGGTCCACCAATACGAAGGTTTGATAAATTATAACTTCCATTAGTTCGCGTCGAGACACCATAGACAGTTCCTGTAGGTGTGTGAGTTGCTTTAACTGTAGCCCCAATAACTGGAGCGCCCGAATTATCTATCACTTTACCACTTATCCCCGAAGTGGTTACTTGCGCATTCATTGTCGACGAAAGCAACAATGTTAAAGCAGCTACTAAATACCTAAATTTTTTAATCATAAGAAAATAGTTTTTTGTTAGTACTAATTGTTTATTTATAAATATTTTTTACTTGATTATTAGTTTTTGGAGCAAATCAACGAGTGTGAATTTTTTAAATATTTTTTTGAATTGTGCAAATATAATATATAATTCGTTAAGAGATATTACAGTGGAATGAATATTTATCAACAATTCATTCCATAAAAACCATAATTTCAGTTTTCCATAAGTAGCAAATTGAGGTGAACTTTCAATTTGAAACTATTTATATTAATTACTGCGGATAAATTTATAATAGGATATAAATATCGGTAGAATGAAATTCAGCATCTTGAAAATGAGAAAAATCAAGTCGAATTATTTTGTAACACATATTTCAATATCTAATGAAAAAAATATTTCAATTATGTTCATGACTTGGGTAAAAGTAATAAAATGCTCATTTTTGATTTTTGATTCAATAATTTAGTAAACAGATTTGTCTTTCAAAAAATGACTATCTTTGTGGACTGCTATATGATTAGAAAAACAATAGCTAACTGAACTGCTTCTAAAGGATGAGATAGAAGGTTTAAAATACATCTAACTAATTGTTTTACATGGATTATAATAAGAAATTTATGCGCAAAGCAATTGCTTTGTCAATTGAAAACATACAAAAAGGCGGTGGCCCATTCGCAGCCGTAATTGTAAAAGACGGAAAAGTAATTGCAACTGGTGTAAACAAGGTAACTTTAAACTCAGACCCTACAGCTCATGCCGAAATAATAGCCATTCGCAAGGCTTCCAAAAAATTAGGAACGTTTGATTTAGCGTGTTGCCACATTTACACTTCGTGCGAACCATGCCCAATGTGTTTAGGAGCAGTTTATTGGGCACATTTAGATAAGATGTATTACGGCAACTCCAAAGCAGATGCAAAAAATATAGGATTTGACGATTCGTTTATCTATGACGAAATAGAATTAAAACCCGAGAAACGAAGATTGATTACTACTCAACTATTATCGGATGAAGCCATTGAAGCTTTTAAAGCATGGGCAAATGCCGAGAATAAAGTTAAGTATTAAATTACTAAAAACATATACAGCAAATTAAAAAATACGCAAAGCAGTTGACTGTTGACTGTCGTCCGTAGACATAAAAATGATTCTTTCTGACTTCCAACAACTATACGCCCTTCATCCACAGGTCAAGGCACTTGTAAACTGGGCTTCGTCACTCGACACAAACGTAAAAGTTAGCGGTTTGAGTGGTTCTTCATCGGCATTAGTGGCCGCATCGCTATTTAAATCTCAGCCCAATACACAAATTTTGGTAATGAATGATGGCGATGAAGCTGCGTATCTTTATAATGATTTGAAATTTATACTCTCCGCCGATGATGTGTTTTTCTTTCCATCATCGTTCAAACGAGCGATAAAACTATCGCAACTGGATGCTGCCAACGAAATTTTGCGCACCGAAGTGCTTAATCGGTTGGCAAATAATACTGCATCTTGTGTTGTGGTCACTTATCCGGAATCGTTGATGCAGAAAGTAATCTCGGTTGATGGTATGAAATCCAAAATGCTGAAAATGCGTGTAGGAGAGAATCTTGGTATCGATTTTATTGTTGAGATATTGTTGGATTATGGATTTGAACGGGTGGACTTTGTGTATGAACCGGGGCAATTCTCAGTCAGGGGCAGTATTGTTGATATCTTTTCATTTGCCTTCGAACTACCTTATCGTTGCGATTTTTTTGGCGACGAAGTGGAATCCATTCGTGTTTTTGATATTGAAACGCAGCTATCGCAAGAACATAAAACGGAAATTGTAATTGTACCCGATTTACATCGTGATTCTAGCTCGCCTCATGTTTCATTTTTTGAATTTATTGATTCAAAATCATGGCTTACATTCACCAACACTGTATTTGTAAAGGAAAGAATAAATCAACTATATGATGAAGCACTGGTAAAAGCAAATACTGGAGATCATAAAGTTGCCAGTTTGCACAAGACAATGATGACCGGTACCGAATTTATGGAGGTTATAAAGTCGTTTCGCAAAATTGAATGGTGTGAAAAATCTCATTTTCAATCTAAAACCACCATTACTTTCAATACTTCACCACAACCGATTTTTCACAAGAATTTTGACTTGGTTGCTGATAATCTAAAAAAATGGACAGCAGATGGTTATCACATTTACATCCTGAGCGATAGCACAAAACAAACCGATCGGATTGCAGCCATTTTTTCCGATAGAGGTGACGCCATTTCTTTTCAGCCTGTAAAAAATACCTTGCACGAAGGGTTCATTGACCACGATTTATCGCTTTTATGTTACTCTGATCATCAAATCTTTGACCGTTTTCATAAATTTCAACTTAAAACAGATAAAACTCGTCTGGGAAAAGTAGTTATGACGCTCAAGGAGCTGAACCAATTTCAACAGGGCGATTACATGGTACATGTGGATCATGGGGTAGGAACTTTTGGTGGATTGGTGCGCACCAATGTGAACGGTAAAATGCAGGAAATGGTGAAATTGATTTACAAAGACGATGATATTATATTTGTAAGCATCCACGCCTTGCATCGTATTTCTAAATACAAAGGCAAAGAGGGCGAAGCACCGCGAATCAATAAACTTGGATCCGGCACTTGGGAACGACTAAAAGAACGAACCAAATCGAAAGTAAAAGATATTGCCCGTGAGCTAATTAAGCTCTATGCAAAGCGGAAATCGGAACATGGATTTCAATACTCACCCGACAGTTATCTGCAACAGGAACTCGAAGCATCATTTATATACGAAGATACGCCTGATCAGATTAAATCGACAGCCGATGTAAAAAAAGATATGGAATCAATACTACCAATGGATAGATTGGTGTGTGGCGATGTGGGTTTTGGTAAAACCGAAATTGCCATTCGTGCTGCTTTCAAGGCAGTTACTGATAGCAAACAAGTGGCTGTACTGGTACCTACTACAGTTTTGGCTCTACAACATTATAATACTTTCAAAGGTCGATTAGCGGATTTTCCGTGTACCATTGAATATCTGAGTCGTGCACGAACTGCTAAAGATTCCAAAGCAGTGATGGAACGTCTGGAAAAAGGCGAAGTGGATATTGTTATTGGCACACATAAATTGGTGGGCAAAAGTATAAAATTCAAGGATTTGGGATTATTGATTATTGACGAAGAACAAAAATTCGGCGTGACAATAAAAGAAAAATTGAAAGAGATGAAGGTAAACGTAGATACTTTAACCATGACAGCTACGCCTATTCCTCGTACCCTGCAGTTCTCACTTATGGGAGCGCGAGATTTATCCATTATTAATACGCCACCGCCTAATCGGTATCCGGTACAAACCGAAATTCATATGTTTGACGAAGATGTTATTCGTGAAGCCATTCAGTTGGAAATGAATCGTAACGGACAGGTTTTCTTTGTAAATAACCGTATACAAAGCATTTATGCTATTGAGGCACTAATAAAGCGCCTTATTCCTAGTTGTAGAGTGGCAGTGGGTCATGGTCAAATGCCCGCTGACAAATTAGAAGAAATTATTGTCGATTTTATTGATTATGAATATGATGTGTTAGTAGCAACTACCATTATCGAATCTGGCATTGATATTTCGAATGCAAATACAATTATTATCAACAGTGCTCACAATTTCGGGCTAAGCGATTTACACCAATTGAGGGGTAGGGTAGGCCGTAGTAATCGAAAAGCTTTTTGCTATCTTCTAGCTCCAGAAATGACGCTACTCACACCCGAAGCTCGCCGCCGACTACAAGCTATCGAAACATTTGCCGAGTTAGGCAGTGGTTTTAATATTGCTATGCAAGATCTTGATATTCGAGGGGCAGGAAACATGCTGGGAGCGGAGCAGAGCGGATTTATTGCCGACCTAGGCTACGAAACCTATCAAAAAATTCTGAATGAAGCTGTTCATGAGCTTAAAGACGAGGAGTTTGCTGAGCTTTATGCCGATGAACGTGCAGAAAATGAGAGTTCTACTGTTTTTGTAACCGATTGTCAGATTGATTCTGATTTGGAAGTTCTGTTCTCAACCGACTATATCGAAAATGTGTCTGAACGTATCAGTTTATATCGCGAATTGGATAGCATTCAGGATGAAGCCAGTTTGGGTGAATTTGAGAAACGATTGGAAGACCGATTTGGAAAAATACCATTGGAAGGGCAAAGTTTGATGTTGGTAGTGAAGTTGCGCTGGTTGGCAATGCGTTACGGGGTTGAAAAGCTGGTGCTCAAAAACGAACAAATGACTGCATTTTTAGTATCAAACCCACAATCGCCGTATTATCAGTCAGAGCCTTTTGGTAAATTATTACAGTATATGACTACACATCCGCGCAAATGTCAACTCCGGGAGCGAAACATGCGTCGGTCGGTGGTGTTTATGGATGTAAAAACGGTGGAAAAGGCGTGGGAAATATTTAGTGAGATAGGAAGATGAGAAAACCGCATTGTCGTTAGTTGAGAAAACTCCTATATGATAGGATTTGAGGTGTTGGTTCTCGTTGTAATCTGCCGTCCGTAGAGGATACCCGAAGGCGCAGCCCGCCATTAAAAACCGAACATTACTCGTTTAAATATTAAACGTTGAGTTTTCCAATCTCAAAACAATGCGGTAGTCTTTTACTACTACAAATATACTGTATTTTATTTATTCCATGGGCATTTTTAGGCAAGAAAATTAGTTAAATGTGTAAGTTGGCGAATTATTTACCGGCAAGTAGGTAGAACTCAACTTATATGAAAAAAATTCAGGCTAAAATTTCGCTATTTAAAAGAAATTATCTACTTTTGCCATACTAAAAAACGGATTAACAAAGGAACTAATTATAATAAAATCTTATGTCAAAAAAAGTGGAGAAAAAACAGGACGAATTAGAAAATGTTGAACATGCTCTGTCGGCTTCTGAGGCGTTTATTGAAAAATACCAAAAACAAATTTTCATTGGGGTTGGTGCAATTATTCTTGTAGTACTAGTGGCTTTGTCGGTTCGCAACTTTTATTTAGAACCACGCGAAGCTGCTGCCCAAAATGAAATGTATAAATCACAAGTTTTTTTTGCAGCCGATTCGTTCCGTGTAGCTTTAGAGGGTAATGAACCTAATTCAATGGGCTTCAAACAAATTGCTTCTGAATATGGCTTCACAGCTTCCGGTAAATTAGCTTCGGCCTATGCAGGGATCTGTTATTATAGATTAGGTCAATATGACAACGCAGTTAAATCACTTTCTAATTTTGATAGCGACGATTCATATTTCTCAGTTTCTGTAGTCGGTTTAACAGGTGACTGTTATGTAGAGTTGAATGAAACTTCTAAAGCACTTGGCTATTTCGAAAAAGCTGCTGATATGGATAACGAAGTAATGAGTCCAGTTTATTTGAAAAAAGCAGGGTTGGTAAACGAATCGCTTAATCAACCCGAGAAAGCTGAGAAGAATTATACTACTATCAAAGAAAAATACCCAAAAAGCCCAGAAGCTGCTGATATTGATAAATATCTGGCACGAGTTCAAAAGTAAAATTTTGTAACGGTAAAGAAAATTTAAAGCTACTTCCGTGAAAAGAGGTAGCTTTTTCATTTATCTATACATCTGAAGTTTTTGCTAATCTACTAGCCTTCAGGCTTGTTTAATACTAAAACAATAAAACGTTTATTTTATGGCAACACAATATCAAAATCTATCCCAATACGACGCCGACTTAATGCCCGACAAAGCAAAAGTATCGGAACAGCAGTATGCAATTGTTGTAGCTGATTGGAATCCAAATATAACTCATGCACTACTTAATGGTGCAATTGTTACGTTAATTGACAGTGGGGTTAAACAATCTCAAATAAAAGTTATTCATGTTCCGGGAACTTTTGAATTAACCTACGCTGCAAAACAATTGCAAGAGGATTATTATTGCTTAATTGAAAATAAAAAAGTGCACAAATATGTTGCTATTATTGTACTTGGTTGCGTGATACACGGCGATACACCCCACTTCGATTATGTCTGTCAGGGAGTAACTTATGGCATTGCTAAATTAAATACAAGTGCCGAAGGTTGCCCTGTGATTTTTGGAGTACTCACAACCAATACCTTACAACAAGCACTCGATAGAGCAGACGGAATACATGGAAATAAAGGCGTAGAAGCAGCAATTACTGCCGTAAAAATGGCAAATATTATTTGGTAGTTTAGTTTGAAATGCCTATCTTTGCACTGCATTTGAAAGAACAATGGGCAGTTACCAAAGTGGCCAACTGGGGCTGACTGTAACTCAGCTGTCTTTCGACTTCGGAGGTTCGAATCCTTCACTGCCCACAGGTTTTGATATGTCAAAACTTTTTTTCAAAAGCAAAATTGCGAAAGTAGCTCAGTTGATAGAGCATTAGCCTTCCAAGCTGAGGGTCGCGGGTTTGAGTCCCGTCTTTCGCTCCAAAAAAAGAGATACTAAACTTCGGTTGGTATCTCTTTTTTTTGTAACAAATATTAAATGCTAAAGGTGTTTTTTTATTTATCTCTGGTTTTGAATGACCATGTAGGACTAAAGGCAATTTTTGTTCCTTCATATTTGGCTACCACATACCAATAATAGGTTGTTCCCAAATTCAAGTTATTTGTTGTAACTTCAAGATTTTCTAGATTTTCACCCAATAATATTTGAACTGTAGAATTTGACTCAAATATAAATACATTGTAAGATAATTTAATGCTTGCATTCATTCCCTCCACTTTCCATTTGAATGTAATTGAATTGTTTTGGTCAACTGCTCCATTGCCTGGTACTGGGTCATAAATAACAATATTTCCAATGCTTTTGTTGTCTTTAAATATAAGTAAATTCATTGGAGTGTTTTCTTTCTCAAAGATAGCAACCGTTAGTGAGTTGATTAAATAATCTTTCTTTTTTACACTCACAGACACTTCGCCTTCTTTAATTTTGGGTATTGAGAATTTTCCGTTTACATCAGATAAAACCGCAATACTGGCCGGAGTTGTGGTTATTAGTGCACCTTGTACAGCTAAATATGTTTCTCCATCAAGCACAGTGCCATCTATGGAGCCATAACTTATAATTTCTATTTTGTCAGACTCGCACGAAAAAAAAGACATCAAGCAAAGTATGCAAATAAAGTATAATTCCTTTTTCATATCAATTGAGTTATTTATGTTTCATTTTTATTAAATAAACTTTCATGCCTAGAGAAACACCCCAGGATAAGTCGTTATAACTTCCAGACTTTTCGCCATCAAATCTATCATTCAAATAATAATTTATTCCTGATGATAAAGAAATGCCGAGCTTATTATTAATCATATATTCTACTCCGAAAATGCCGTTAATTTTAGGTTGAAAATAATGTGTTGACAATCCCACTTTATTCGGATTCATATCAAAGCCATAACCTAAACCACAAAAGGGCGTGATTTTTTCGAAAGGCAGCACCACGTAACGAAGCGATAGATTACTGAAATATGAAATGTCATTGACTTTTTTCTGAACATTTAATCCTCTGTATCCAAATTCTAAGTCGAGGTTGAAATAGCGATTAATGGCTTTGCCAACAAGTACAGAAGTTATTGGTCTTAGCTCACTTTTTGCAAAATCGCCAATATATTGATTCGATCCAACATTTGCACCCAAGGTGATGCTTCCACGGTTATTCTTATCTATTCTACGGCTTAAAGCATTATCAGATTCAAAATTTATCCGTTTTTCGTCTTGATAACGTGTAAAAGCCACCGAAGTAGTGTCTTGTGCGTTTTGCAAAGTCCAAAGCTTGTCTTTAACGCCTTCTATAATAAGACTTTCAACCGCCTTTTCTATAGCTTCAGTTACACAAATTTCGGTAGGTTCGTTAAATGTAAAGCCTGTTTCGGCTTCGAGCAATCTTTTGGCTTTTACATATCTGAATAAACCGACAGATACTTCTTGAGATAGGATTGATTTGGTGGTGTACACAGTTTTCAACACTTTTCCATTTGCTGTGGAAACCGCCCGAATATAAATACTTATACGATCTTCACGATATTGCCCTGAAATATCAGCTCCAAAGTAACGAATTCCTGCACCACCAGTAAGAATATTTGATTCGTACGAAATTATCCCACCCTCGAGAATAACTCCTGCAAAAAGAAGTGGAGGTAACAACGATTCATTATTTTGATCTTTTCCTTCGTATTGCGCACGACTTGTTCTTATGATTTTTCTTTCATTCAATAAATTAGCCATATTTTCTCGTTCAATTGGTACAAACCAGCCCGACTCTTCCAATGCGCGAATTAAGATTGTAGTAGCACCTTGCGTTACGGCTGTAGACCAACTGGCACCAGTTTCTGAAGGTTTATATTGACCAGTTTGATCGCGAAATTTGTATACAGCTGTCACAATTTTTTCTAGAGGCTTAGGAAGCTCTAAAAGTGTTCTTTTAGCGGGTGATTCAGGCCCCAAAACAGCTCTCCTTGGTTTAAATGTTTGGTGCATATATGAGCCACAACTTGATATTAGCAACAATGAAGCCGCTAAACAAAATAGTCTCGTCAGATTAATTTTCTGAGTCATATTTATAATATTCTATGCGAATAAATAACTAGAAATAAGGGACTAAAACAGATGTGGTACTTCCGTTTTTACTGTCGGTAATTGTAATATTCATGCCAGATGACTGGTCGCCAACCACTATTTGATAATCCCCAAACACATAAGTGCCTGCAGTTATGGCATCTTCTCCAAACTGACGAGCTACAATTTGTCGAGAGAGCTGACTTAAAATCTGTCGATTTAAACTTTCCGAAAAATCTTTTAGTGGATCACTTTTATAGCTGCTGGAACTACTGGTTGTTGTTTCTTTAATATCATTCTGCGCTTGCGCTGAACTCATTAACCAGCTATAATTGTACGGATTTCCACCAAAAGCAGGATTTTTGGCTGAATAAACAAAATCTTGGGCTTTAGTTTTCCCAATCATAAAAGAACAAATAACAAATAGCACTAGTAGTTTCTTCATTGTAGTAGTTTTTTAAAGATTATGGTATCTAAGCAATTAGCAATTAATAATGCACAATTAACTATTATGTATACTTTTATTGTCAGATATTTTCATAAATTCAAATAAGGCATTATATTGTTCGCAATTACTTAAACGTATTGATAAATGTATTCTCAATAATTTTAAAGTTTAATAAATTCCAGAACCTTCAAGATCATCTCCATTCAGTTCTTTGGTGAATTCTTCATAATTTTCCAAATAGTTTTGGGTTATTAATATTGCTTCTTCATTTAGAGCTTCAAGCACATCTTGTCTTGGCTGAAGAATGCCTTGATAAACTATATTTTCATTTATTGAAACAACAATCATTGTAGAAGTCAATCGAAACGGCTTTTCAGATACTGTGATAGTGAAGTTTTTTGCAACTACAGGTGCATCCCAGTTCGAATAAAACAAATCGTAAAAGTCTTTTCCAGTTTTAGTTTTGGTGTCGTCAATCAAAAGCCCATCAATTTCTATCTCTACATCGTTAGCTTTATTGATTTGTTTTACTGTTTGTTCGACAATTTTTTTAAAAGATTCTGGCAATACCTTTACTATTTGCGAGTTTTTTTTACTCGTAAATGGCGCTGAAAGCATGATGGATAAGAGTATGTATGTAAAGATATTCATTTTTTTTATATAATTATTTATATATCAAGTAATTACTTCATAGGAAAATAAAAATAAGATTGGTCAATCACTATTTTCATGTCTTTGCCTTGTTGGTTGATTTCAATTCCACCTGCTGAATTCAATAACTCATTGTTAACTTGTAATGATAAATTGGTTCCTGTTTGCATAAATGTATTTCCACTCACTGAGCTTCTGGAATTATTATCTGATTTTAAGCTTAAATCATCACCTGTTTGAATAATTTTGTCGAACAAAACTTGTTCTGATTCATTTTCTTGTTTGTAATTAGTTACCGAATTATTTGAGCCTTGTTGATATGTCAGTAAAAAGTTATTTTTCCCAATCTGTTCAGCAGAAATGCTATTGTTATTGCCTTGTTGAACTGCCACTACTCCATTTTTACTTCCATTCTGGGTTATTGTCATTTTATTGTTCTCGCCTTCGAGTGAGTACTCATTAGTTGAATTCGCTAAAACAAGAGGAGTGTTGTTGACTCTATCAACGCTCGCTGAAAATTCTTGTTTAGTATTTTTTAGTAAATTCATGTACCCTATTTGAAAACCGAGAAGCAAATTTCCACTTCCAACTTGTCCGAGACTTAGCTCATTCGAATTACCCATTTGTACAGTATATGACTGGTTGCTTACATCAGCCACTTCATTGTTTTTTTGATTAATATTTGCTTTGTTCTGATTTCCAATTTGCTGCGTTGAAGCGAAATTACTACTGCCAATATTTTGAGCTTGAAAATTCATAATATTTTCAAGCTCAGGTGTTCGAATTTGTTGAATTGCTTCATTGTTTTCAAATCCAGCATTGTTAATTATTTCCTGTGAAAAAAGAGAATTTATACTTAACAATATGAGAAATATGAATAAATATAGATTTTTCATGATTTTGTTTAATATCCCCGACCCATTGAGAGTCAGGGAGTTAAAAATTCATATTGAACAATTAAATTATGATATTTAAAATATCATATACAAAAGAATAAACTTACTCGTTTGTGCCTAAAATCAAGGCATTGTTTGAGTTACAACGGCATTGCTGCTGTTGCCGGTTTGATTAATTGCACTTGCATTATCGCCTCCTAATTGGGTTTGAGTTGCAAAATTTAATGAACCTTCTTGTCTAATAAATGCATCATTTAAAACACTTGATCCAGAAGGTGAGTCTTGATTTTGCATTGCATAATTTTCATTGCCGCCTAATTGATATATTTCAGCATTATTCTTTATAGTAGAGCCTAATAAGTCAGATTTTTGAACTTGAAATGCCTTACTGTTAATCGATGCTTGATCAATCTTTGCCTTGTTTTTTGTTCCTATTTGGTTTTGATTTGCCAAATTAAAATTTCCCGATTGTAAAACATCAGCATCATTAAACGTACCCATTTGTTTCTGAATAAAAGTATTGAAATCCCCAGATTGAATTGCATAAGCATTGTTAGCTAATCCTAAGTATTGAATTTGAGTAGCTGCATTTGAATTGCCAGATTGATCTACTTCTGCACTATTATTTTGTGCCATTTTTTGACTTTGAATTGAAGTATTTAAATTGCCTGATTGACTTGCTTTAGCCCAATTAAAACTACCATATTGATTTTGTTCTGCTGCATTACCATTCCCAGCTTCATTAATTTTTGCTGAATTAGCTAATCCATTTTGAAGTTGAGTGGCTGTATTACCGCTACCCGATTGATCAATCGAAGCATTATTCATGCTACCTTCTTCTTCGGGCAACAATTCAATGTCTTGACCTTGTCTTGCACTATTGTTATTGCCAGATTGATTAGTTTTTGCTACGTTACCGAATTTTACTTGATGTTGAGAAGCATAGTTATTATTTCCACCTTGAATTATTTCTGCAAAAGATGTACCTTGAAAGCTATGAGGTCCCTGCACTTGTTTTGCATCATTATTATTCCCAAATTGAGTGATATGTGCTTCAATTTTGCCTGTAATAATTGGAAAGCGTGCATTTGAGGTTTGTTCTACTGTAGCATTGTTTGTTGCACCTGTTTGTAATACTTCAGAAAAAGTGTTAGTTTTATCATTTTTGTTAATTTGCGTAATGGTAGCAGTATTGTCTTTAGTAGCTTGAATCACATATGATTTATTCAAAATACCTTTTTGGTCAATAGTAGCTTTTTGCCCGTTTCCAGTTTCATCAATATTTGCGATGTTTGATTGTGCAAAAATTCCTCCTGCAAACAAAAGGAGAGTTGCAATAGTGTTAAGCTTTTTCATATTGTTGTTGTTGTTGTTGAGAATTAATAAATACATTGATTATTACTTCAAGAAATTGTTTTTTTTAAGTTTTATTGTTTATGATAATAATTTATCTACATGAATCAAATGAGGTTATTATAACCGATATTATATTATTTTGAATTATCTGCCAGCTTCAATTAACTATAGTAATAGTTGATAAATAAGTGGCTTTTTTTAAAAAAATAAATTGACCTAACTTAAATAATGTAGAAGTTTAACAATAATTGCTTAAGGAACCATCAATTGAGTTACTTCTGCGTGATTTCCATTACCCAATTGAGTGATAATACTTGAGTTATCGCCACCAATTTGGTTTTGAATTGCATAATTCAGTGCACCATCTTGACTAATTTTAGCAAGGTTTTCAACTGCATTTGCTCCTGGTGATAATTGAATTTGTTCTGCATAATTTTTGTCACCACCTTTCTGACCAATGTAAGCTTCGTTATATGGATCGTAATTTACACCTGTGCGATGGGCGCCAGTTGTAACTTGGTTTTGTATTGCTTCATTATCGTTTGAAGCTTGACTAATGCCAGCAGTATTCAAATTTCCAAGTTGCGTTTGCCATGCCGTGTTTACATTTCCTGATTGGCGTACATCGGCAATACTTTTCCAAGAATAATCTTTTTGTAATTGAGTTGAAATATTTCCATTACCAGATTGATAAGCTTTTACATCATTTGCCCAACCATCTTGAGTTTGAGTAGCAGTGTTGTCACTTCCACTTTGTTCGATGTAAGCAATATTTGCGCTACCTATTTCATCGGGTAGAATAACAGCATCTTGAGCTTGCATTGCATTGTTATTATTACCTGATTGAACAATTTTTTCGTCATTAGCATACCGCAATTGATGTTGTGATGCATAATTATTATTGCCTGATTGTTCAATTTCTGCATTGGCCTTGCCTTGTTGGTTGTTTGTTAATGTAGGTCCTTGAACTTGCAAAGCTTCATTTTTATCTCCACTTTGAATAGTTTTAGCATACAATGTTCCGATAACATTAGGGTATGTAATTAAAGTTCCATTTGAATTTTGCTGAATTGTAGATGAATTCATTTTACCTGATTGATTCACTTCCGACAAAGTTTTAAAAGCAGAACTGTGGTTAATTTGAGATACTACGGCTGAATTCTCCAAATTAGATTGGGTTACATAGGATTCGTTCTTAATCCCATTTTGATCGATTTTAGCTTTTTGCCCTATACCAGATTCGGTAACATTAGCTACGTTTGTTTGTCCAAAAGATACGCCTACAAACAATAAAAGGGTTGCGATAATAAAACTTAGCTTTTTCATAAAAATTGTTTTTTAAAACGTTTAATAAATCTTGATTATTATATATAATATCGGTTATTTGCCTTGAGAGATTTGCACGCGATTGTTTCCACCTTCTTGTCTTATATTTACTTCCAATTTATTTTTATTTTGGATTATTGTGACAGTATTTCCCTCTCCATCAACGTATATACTATTATTTGAATTGATTGAATCAGTAGTTGATGCCATCAATTTGTCATTAATTTTGACAGTATTTGACGAACCATTAATTTTGACAAAAAACTGTTGTGTAGAATCTTTAGAAATTACTTTTATATCAGAAGATAACTTGGGCACAGATTTATATGATCTATCTTGTTGTCCAAAAATCATATCAAAAGGCATAAAAAAGTGGAGCAAAATAACCATACAAAATGTTAATGTCTTTTTCATGGAGGTATTGATTTAAACTGTAAATGTATATTACAACCGAAAACCTATTAAGCACAATGAGAGTTTAGATAATTAATTAAATATAATGAAGAGAATATAAACGAAAAAGAATGAGGATGGATAAAACACTTTAGAGGATTTAAGAGCAAAGTAAAACTAAAACTTTGCTTTTAATTAAGGTAGAATTGATCAGATTTTATTGCCTGACGTTGTAAATTTATAAAATATAAAACAACACTTATCAGTAATAAATCATTAATTTCATGAATAAATAAAAACTGGGATTAGTTTCTAATTAATCAAGAGTTGCATGTTAACCAAAATGTATATCTTTCGATATAACTTTTCCAGAGCCGATTATTGCTCTTCGCAGATTTTAATCAAACAATTGTAATTATACATATGTAATCATTACAAGTTTGATATAATAATATATAATAAACTATAAAATAAGCCAATAGAACTGCTGCAAATATAAAACTAATTATGACACAAACTGTAAAAAATACTATTAATATACAATAAATATAGTTATTATATCTTAATTTACATCTAAATTATTATAACGAATTTAATGCCAGGCTATTATGATTTGAGAATTTTTTTTCAATTACGTGGAAAGTAGCAAACATATTACATGTTTAGAAATTGATTGGAAGGTTGCTTAATAAACGAGACTTAAATTGGGTGGGAATTTGTAGAAAAAAGCAATCGAAATAGTGTGAGCTGAATTTATGGATATAGCTAGAAACCAACAATATTCCATTATAAAGACATCCTAAAGCAATTGCTTGCCCGAAGTATAAATACATTGTAAAAAGAGTGAGTCGACTTATTGGTGGAATTATTTAAGATTTAATTTTGAACTATATTATTTCTCAAAAAATCCAATAAGTTTATTACGAAATTAGTTTCAACTAGATAGCAGAAGTCCAGACGTGTTTTCAGAGTCTTGAAAACTTTATAAAAAGTGAGATTTGCAAAAGTTTTAAGGTTTATACTATATTTACTTTTGTTATTAGAAGCTTGATAATTACGCAGTTTGTAGCTACTATAGTTTACTCATAAACTTGTCGATATTTACTACTACACGTTCGTGTGTGCCTTCTCCCACTACTGTACCGTTTGCGTCAGTTACTACTAATTGAAAAGAGAATTTGCGCCCTTGGATTGCTACCACTTTTGCCTCACAACTAATTGCGGCTCCAATAGCACTGGCTTTTAAATGTCTTACATTAATTTCAATTCCAACGCTCGAGTCTTGTTCTGATAAATCATTAATACATTTCATGGCCGTGTTTTCCATTAATGCAATCATTGCCGGAGTTGAAAAAACGGGTAAAAGCCCAGAACCTAAATGTTCTGCTGTTTGACTTGGGGAAACTATTATTGTTTGTAAAAATGAATTAAGCATTATCTAAATATATTGATATAGCTAGTTGATATTGAATTATAAAACCCAATACTAAAAAGGCATTTTTATGCAGTTCTACTGCATCACACTATGAATACTTTGGTTTTTTTTCTCTTTTTTCAGCTTTTTTTTCCTTTGCAGTTTTCAAAGGCTCTTTTTTTTCTGTCTTTTTTGCGTCTTGACTCTTTGCCATATTGTGTTTTTTTTAGTGGGAATTATTTAGAGAAATCTTAGTTACTAATGTACTAAATTAAATCGTGAAATATTAAAAAAAAGTACAGTCTCAAGAAAATTATGGAGACTATCAAAAGCAATTAATAAAAAATAAATTTATTAAATCCGTTTGATATTAGCACCCAAAGCATTTAATCGCTTTTCAATGTCTTGATAACCACGATCAATTTGGTCAATATTATGAATTGTGCTTGTTCCTTCGGCACAAAGAGCAGCAATAAGCAAAGCAATACCTGCACGAATATCGGGCGAACTCATTGTGGAAGCTCTGAGATGCAATTGATTACCTTGTCCAATGACAGTTGCACGATGCGGATCGCACAATATAATTTGTGCTCCCATATCAATCAGTTTATCGACAAAGAATAAGCGGCTCTCAAACATTTTTTGATGTATAAGTACGCTACCCTTTGCTTTTGCTGCAACTACCAAAAATACACTTAGCAAGTCGGGGGTAAGTCCCGGCCAAGGTGCATCGGCAATTGTCATAATCGAACCATCGATAAACGATTCTATAGTATAGCTATCTTGTTGAGGAATAAAGATATCATCCCCGCGCTGTTCCAATTGAATACCTAACCGGCGAAAGCTATCAGGAATAATTCCCAATTCGTTGTATGCTACATCTTTAATTGTAATTTCAGATGATGTCATGGCGGCCATACCTATAAAACTACCTACTTCAATCATATCTGGAAGGATACGGTGGTTGCAACCATTCAGTGCTTTTACACCTTCAATAATCAATAAGTTTGATCCTACTCCAGTAATTTTAGCTCCCATCGCATTGAGCATTTTACAGAGTTGCTGTAAATATGGTTCACATGCAGCATTGTAAATGGTTGTTTTGCCTTGGGCCATAACGGCAGCCATCAAGATATTCGCTGTTCCAGTTACCGATGCTTCATCCAGTAAAATATAACAACCGGTAAGCTTTTTAGCTTCAATTTCGTAGCGCTTGGCATTTGGATCGTAATGGAATTCGGCACCTAGCTTATGAATACCCACAAAGTGTGTATCTAAGCGACGACGACCAATTTTATCTCCTCCCGGCTTAGGAATAATGGCCTTACCAAAACGAGCAACCAATGGACCAACTATCATCACCGATCCACGGAGTGAGGCACTTTTGGTATAAAAATCTTCGGTTTGAAGATAATCCATATTTACATTTTCAGCCTTAAAGGTATATGTGTCAGCACTTACACGATGTACGAATACGCCCATATCTGCCAACAAACTTATCAGGTTATTAACATCTAAAATATCGGGTATATTGCTTATAGTGACTGTTTCAGGACTTAGTAAAACTGCGCAGATAACTTGTAACGCTTCGTTTTTAGCCCCTTGAGGTATAATAGAACCGGACAGACGACATCCGCCTTCTATTTGAAATGATGCCATAGGTGTTGTTTTTTATCGACAGGATTTCTAGAAAATAAATAATTATTGAAATTTGGAAATTAGTTGCTTTTTCTATTGATGCGTGGAGCTACTTTTTGTTCTTTCCTTTTGTTTTTTTTGTTGTACAATACATCTTTTGATTCTACCAATTTGAAGAAATCTTCCGATATATTGATTTTGCCTTTGGACAGTTCGCGTAAATCGTCAAATATTTTGCGGTCGTCAACTATTTCTTTGTTCCAAGTGAGGAAACATTTTTTCATCTGATTGGCAATGAGTCGGATCAATTCATTTTTTTCGTCACCGTCTTCATATCCGGCTACTTTTTCAATCATTTCCTCAAGCGTACGGCCATAATGTTGGTAACGAATGCGTGATTTTTTATACGGAATTGTTTCTGGACGGGTATATAAATTCTCTGCCAATAGTATTTCGTAAGGAAAATCGATATCTAATTTAAAATCAGACATAATGGCTACGTGATCCCAAAGCTTATGTTTGAAATCGTTTACGTCGCGCAAGTAGGGGAACAGATTTCCCATTATATTAATGATTGTTTGAACACAACGAGTTCGCTCTTCGCGATCTTCGATGGTCTGGGCAAAAGCAACTAACTGTTGTATGTTACGCCCGTATTCGGGCATGATTAATTTTCCTTGTAAAGTTGGATATTCCATTTTATTTATAAATATGTTGTATGAATACAAAAGTAAGCTTTTTTTTTGTAAAATGGATATTTTGAGGGTAAGTTCTTATAAGCACACGGATACACCTACTTGTAAGAAAAGTATTATCCGTGAATAAATTAATTGTCTTTAGATGTTTCTTCAATTATCAAACTAGCATCCTCCCAATCCATAAACTCTTTGTAAAATTGGATGGCCATGTCAATTATCTCTTCGAGCTCCGAATCAGAAACTAGCGTAAAATGAAGTGCTATTAGATGCGTTTCGGTTTCGCCCCATATGTTATTGAAGGTAAATATCTTACTTTTTACAGTTGGGTCTTCTTCAATAGGCTCTTCATCATCCAATAAAAAAAGTTCAAAAATAGTGTGGCTATAATTATGTTGCAGTATATCACGACCTTCCAACGTATTGCCAACATGTGAGCTCCCGTTTAAAAAAGTCCATTCAGGTAGTTCCAGGTCAAGTTCCTTTTCCATATTTCTAGCCCTAATTGCGCATGGGCAAGCGGTTGTTTATTTGTATTATTATAAAATTAGAGCCAAATGGTGTATAAAGCAAACCATTAGGTATTCTTAATTGAATGAATACAAAGTTATAAAAATATATGGAACTATCCTATCAGGGGGCTAATTGCAGTGCAGAATTATTAAAATTGAAATCAAAAAGTGGTTGAAGTTTTAAAAATCAGTTTCCATCTGCTTCTTTAGCAATTCTTTGGTAGAAAGTAATCCGCAAGCTGCAAAAATATCCTGACCGCGAGATGCACGAATAGTAACAGTTAATCCTTTAGCTTTAAGACGATTTTGAAACTCTACAATTCCGACTTCCGAAGTCCCTTCAAGCGGGGTATTGGGTATCGGGTGGAAACGAATGAGGTTAATGCGACATTTTATACCGTGAAGCAGTCTTACCAATTCGTTGGCATGTCTTGCCGTATCATTTACGCCTTTGAACATTATATATTCGAACGATATGCGTCGTTGACGTCCCAACTCCCAACGACGTATTTCGGCTATCACTTCAGTAATTGGATAAACACTTTGAATGGGCATAATTTCCTGACGTTCAACATCGAATGGCGTATGTAAACTCACAGCTAAATGCGCCTGACTTTTTTCTAGAAACGTATTCATAGCAGGAATAATACCAATTGTTGAAACCGTTATTCGTTTTGGACTCCATCCATACCCCTTATCGGAAGTCATAATTTCAATACTGTCGAGCACTGCATCAACGTTATCCAATGGCTCACCCATACCCATGTAAACAATGTTAGTAAGTTTCTCAAATTCAGGCAATGACTGTATTTGATTTAAAATCTCACCCGCAGAAAGATTCCCTTGAAAGCCCTGCTTACCAGTCATGCAAAACAAACAACCCATTTTACAACCTATCTGAGTAGAAACACAAAGTGTTGCTCTTTCGGCGTCAGGAATGTAAGCAGTTTCAATAAATTTAGCTGTTTGTGTAGGGTAGAGGTATTTTTTGGTTCCATCTGTTGAGGTCTGAACATTGGTAAATGGAATAAGTTGCACTATGTATTCAGCCTCCAGTTTTTCTCGCACTTGTTTAGATAAATTAGTCATATCATCGAAACTTGAAACCTTTTTTTTGTACATCCACTCAACAAGTTGAGTTGCAGTGAATGACGGTAATCCGAGAGCACTTACTACTGATTTAAGTTTTGCTGGTGTAAGACCAAATAGATTGGTTTTCATTTGATGTTGGAGATGTATTTAAAAATAAGTTTCGGAAATAATATGGTGAAACGGAATGCCTTTTTCTATCAAAATATCCCGAACCTGAACTACCATTTCCGGACTTCCACATAGATAATACTGATAGTCAACTGGCAAATTTTGATAATCCTTGAGCCACTGAGTCAATCTACCTTTGTAGTTTTGAGTATCCTGCTGTTGCGAACAACAACGAATATAACTATCTGACAATAAGACTTCAAGTATGCCTGAAAAATAAAAATTTTCGTCCAATCGTCCACCATGCAGTAAGGTTTTGTTAACTGCCAACCGTGAGCGTGCCATCGAAACAAACGGTGCCACACCTGTTCCTGAGGCTATCCAAAAGGCTTTTCCGGTATTGGTGGTAAATGTGCCAAAAGGGGTGGAAACGTAAATGGTATCGCCGCTATTTAATTGAGATAGAAAAGGGGTGAGGTGCCCATCTATTTTTTCATCGAAGAGTATATCTATATATTCCTCATTTTCACCACTTGCAATGCTGTACAAACGAGGTTGTCCATCCGGGATAAGTTCAATGGCAAGAACCTGACCGGCAGTGAATTTAAAATTTCGCAAAAAAGAAATAATATAAACACTATCGGCTATATTCCGCAGTTCATGGACTTTTGTTTTATGTAGTGTACGTTTTATTGACAAAATGAACAACTAATTAGTGGTCAAATAGCATTATTATACTTTAAATTCTGCCCACTAAACAAGAATAATCGGGAGTTTGTTCATTTCTTTAAAAGGAGCTTATCCAAAGTTTGAGCAATACGTTCCACCTTTTGTTCATCGCGTTTTGCCGCATATATCCAGTCGATAATGGCTTTTTGCTCACTTTCGGACAATTGTTGGAACTGCTGTTTAGCAACTGGCTCATCGTTAAGACAAAGTAAAAAATCTTCCGACACAACTGATGGAAGCTCTTGCGAATAAAGAGTAACATGTACCCAATCACCCTCATTCTTGCCTATTTTTTTGCGTATTTCAGCTTTTACAGGCAAAAAAAGTATTCCACTGCCCATTGGCATTAAATGATAGTTCGCAATCTCATAATCGTCAATCGTACCTCTAACTTTCACCCAACCAAAATAGGTATGTTTATCTTGTACAATCTCGGGAATTGCTGCATAAGTCCAACCACCTTTACCCTCCATTTTACGAAGAAGGTAGTCTTGATCTATCAATGGTTTTTCGTTACTAATTGAATCCATAACTGAAGAAATAATTCATAACTACTTAATTGTAAGTTTATAAACTTCCTTTGTTTGCTCGGTCACCCGGCACCTGTTATCCATTCGTTGACCAACAATCCATACAATTTCGTCGCCTGATAGTAATAGCCAACTTTGTTCTTTCTCTAATATACTCAGTTTGTTATCTATAAAGAAATCGCTAATTTTCTTACTATTATTCATCCCAAAAGGAAAAAATGAATCCCCCTCGTTCCAACGTCGCACTTGCAACGGAAAGTGTAATTTGGCGGCATCAAGGTGAATGCAGTTCTTTTTTTTTGAAACTTGAAAATCTGAATTAAGCATTATCTTTTCTATTTTCAGTAAAAAAGGAATCCTTATCTCCTGTTGACTTTCCAGGATGATATATTCTTCGTTCGATGCCTGTTCATGTTTACTAATGATTAAATAGTCGCGATCTTTTAATAATCGATGCGTATCTGAATAAAACAATTTCCCAGATTCACCTTCTAAATGTGTTATAATTTGCTCTACAACAGCTTTTCTGAAGTTATATGGTTGTAGCAGTTCATATAACACAGTAGTTACGTTCACCTGTTTTACGAGTTCCGCAATTTTCAACTTAACGATCTCATTGTCAAAAACAACAACTTTATTTTTGATATTATTAATAGCCTGCTCATAAATAGCCAGCGTTCCTTCAAAGCGCTCAAGCGATTGATACAAGGTTTGTCGTACTGACGGATTTATTTCTTCCAACAAAGGTAGTACTACATTTCTGAACTTATTGCGCTGATAATCCAATGTGGCATTAGTCGAATCGGTTATGTTTTCGAAATTGTGCCGGATAATATAGGTTTCAATCTCTTCGCGGGTGCAGCAAAGTAGGGGACGAACTACTTTTTCATTTCGCGCCGAGATGCCTGTCATACCCCGTAACCCAGTGCCACGTACTAAATTCATAAGCATTGTTTCTATGCTATCATCAGCGTGATGTGCAACTGCAATGGCTTGTGCATTAAGTTTTTCAAGCAATTTGTAAAACCAGGTATACCGTAAATCGCGTGCGGCCATTTCTATAGATTTATGATTTTCTTTAGCATACTTAGTTGTTTCAAAATCAACACAATAGAATGGTAAATGAAGTGACTGGGAAAGCTTACGAACAAACTCTTCATCACGTTTAGACTCCTCCATTCTCAAATGAAAATTGCAATGAGCTATTACACAGTTATATCCCAGAGAAAGTAGAATATGTAGTAGCACAACAGAGTCGGCGCCACCGCTTACACCTACAATTACAAGCACATTGGGCGTTAGTAATTTGTGTTGCTGAATGTAATTTTGAACCTTAGTTAGCATTTTCAAGTTGTATTTGGCGTATCTTTGCAGAAGAAATAGTTACCTACAAAGATATTCATTTTTTTGAAATAACTTTTCTGAAGTACAATTCATTGGAAATATATCTAACCACCCAAGGTGATAATATGAAGACACTTTTAGACTTGGTTCAACAACGTCAAAGCGATAGAGCTTTTCTCGACAAACCTGTTGAAACAGAAAAAATAGAGCGCATACTTGAAGCAGCTCGATTTGCCCCTTCGGCTTGCAATGGTCAACCATGGAAATTTGTAGTTGTTACCAGTCTTGATAAACGTATGTTAGTGGCCGATGCAACTGCCAGCAAGGTGCTTTCTATGAATCATTTTACAAAACAAGCTCCAGCACAACTCGTTTTAATAGAGGAAGATTCGAACTTTACCTCAAGTGTTGGTGGAATACTTAAGAATAAACATTATCCACATATCGATTTGGGAATTGCAGCTTCGCACATCAGTTTGGCAGCTACCGATGAAGGTTTGGGTTCTTGTATTGTAGGTTGGTGTAACGAGAAAAAAATCAGAAAAGCACTCGACATTCCCCGAAATAAAAGGATAGTGTTAGTGATATTTTTGGGCTATTCAAATCAACCTTTGCGTACTAAAACCCGTAAAACGATTGAAGAAATCGTTAGTTGGGAGAAATATTGATTAAATTACCATTCATCATTTACCATTTTAAATGACTTATACCGATACCATCCAATATCTTTACAATCGACTGCCGGTGTTTCATCATGTAGGTGCAGCTGCTTATAAACCGGGCTTCGACAATACCATTCAATTAATGAATGCATTGGATAACCCTCAAACAAAATACCGCACTATCCACATTGCCGGAACAAATGGTAAAGGCTCTGTATCAAACATGTTAGCAGCCATTTTGCAAACTGCCGGTTACAAGGTTGGACTTTATACTTCACCTCACTTGGTTCATTTTGGTGAACGCATACGTGTGAACGGAGAGATGATTGACCAACAATATGTGGTTGATTTTGTCGAAAATAATAAAGATGTGTTTAGCACCATCGAACCTTCATTTTTTGAGGCAACAATGGCTATGGCTTTCAATTATTTTGCCCACAGCAAGGTAGATGTTGCTATTATTGAAGTTGGATTGGGGGGAAGATTGGACAGTACCAATATCATTCATCCTGATTTGTCGGTAATTACCAATATCAGTTTCGATCATGTTGGGTTTTTGGGAGATACGCTGGAGAAAATAGCTTTCGAAAAAGCAGGAATCATTAAATCCTCCACTCCGGTAGTTATTGGAGAGGTACTTCCCGAAACCCGCCCTGTGTTTGAGCAAAAAGCGCTGAACGAAAATGCGGTTATCTATTTTGCAGAAGAACAATTTAATGTCACATTCAAAGAATATTTAGATGCAAAAATGCTTGTTGAAATAAATAACAAGTTGCTGATAAAGTGTGGATTGTGTGGAATTTATCAATTAAAAAACATTGCCACCACCTTTTCAGCTATCGAGCAACTCAATGCATTAGGATATGGGATATCTGAAATGAATATACTCAAAGGTTTTGAAAATGTAGTTGAAATAACGGGTTTACAAGGTCGTTGGCAGACCTTACAAGATCATCCAACTATAGTTTGCGATACAGCTCATAATGTTGGCGGAATTCAATTTGTGGTAGATCAACTTAAAACGCAACGCTATAATAAACTACGAATAGTCATAGGAATGGTAAACGACAAAGATGTTAGTTCTGTGCTGAATTTATTACCCAAAAATGCTGTTTATTATTTTACGCAAGCCAATATTGTCCGGGCACTATCCTGTGATGAGTTGAAATTAAAAGCTCAAAATTTTGGTTTGAATGGAGTAGCTTTTAATGCAGTAAAACTAGCTGTTGAAGAAGCAATAAGCCAATCAGACCCCGAAGATTTTGTTTTTATTGGGGGTAGCAATTTTATAGTTGGTGATGCATTACCATTATTTCAGTAGAACCACTGAAAAGCTTAGCACGTTATGGGAATATTAAAAAGGCTATTGAAATGAATTTCAATAGCCTTTTTAATATTATAATAAAGCTGTGTTAGTTATCCACAACGTGAATATCCGCAGTTTTTGCAGGATAAACAGCCTTCTTGGTATACCAAGGTCTTTTGGCCACATTCCGGACATGGTTTTTCGTTAATATGAGTACCATCAGGAATATATTTCTTCAATGCACGTTCAACTCCAACTTTCCATGTATTAATTGATTCGTTATCGAGCTGAAGTCCGGAAACTAATTTAATTACCTGATCGATTGGCATTCCATAACGCAATACACCCGAAATTAATTTTGCATAGTTCCAGAATTCTTTATCGAATTTATGCGAAAGTCCTTCTACAGTTGTTTTGTAACCGCGTTTGTTTTCAAATTGGAAGTCATAGCGTTTGTTCCCATTTTCATCAGTTGTTTTAATGATTTTTCCGTCGGTAACTGTTTTTGGAAGCAGGATACCTTCTTCGTCATCAGCCAATCCTGTGAAAATTTCGTAAGGACGACCGTTTGATAATCCAACAAATGCAATCCACTTATCTTTTGCGTTTTGAAACCGAACTACATCACATTCAAGTTCTTTCGGACGTGTAAGGTAATTTTCTTCGTAGCAGAAGCAATTTTCTTTTTTCTTTTCTTCCTTGTCTTCTTTTTTATCTTCAACTGCAATCAAAACCCCGGCACGAGAACCATCGCGATACACTGTAACCCCCTTACAGCCACAACGCCAGGCTTCTTCGTATAGTTTCCCAACTAGTTCTTCGGTTGCATCGCTCGGTAAGTTGATAGTTACACTAATCGAGTGATCAACCCATTTTTGGATACGTCCTTGCATTTGAACTTTTTTCAACCAATCTACATCATTCGCAGTTGCTTTATAATAAGGCGATTTAGCAACCATTTCGTCAACTTCTTCCTTGCTATATTTTACATCAATAGGATAGCCGTTGACTGTCATCCACGTTTCGAATTTATGGTGGAAAACGATGTATTCCTCCCATGAATCACCATTTTCATCAACAAAATCAACGCGAACATTCTTATCATTAGGATTCACCTTGCGTCTTCGCGTATAAACCGGCATAAACACTGGTTCAACACCCGAAGTTGTTTGGGTCATAATGCTTGTTGTTCCGGTAGGAGCAATCGTTAAACACGCAATGTTCCGACGACCATATTTTACCATTTCGTCGTACAATTTGGGATCTGCTTCTCGTAAACGTTGAATGTATGGATTATTTTCTTCGCGCTTTGCATCGTATACTTTGAAGGCTCCACGTTCCTTAGCCATGGATACTGATGAACGGTAAGCGGCCAAAGCAACAGCTTTGTGTACTTTTTCCGAAAAATCGGTTGCATCATCTGTTCCGTAACGGAAACCCATTCCGGCTAACATATCGCCTTCAGCTGTTGTGCCAACACCTGTGCGTCGACCTTGTGATGTTTTAATTTTGATTTTTTCCCAAAGTTGGAACTCAGTTCTTTTGATTACATCATCCTCCGGATCAGTTTGGATTTTTTCAATAATCTTCTCAATTTTCTCCATCTCTAGGTCGATAATATCGTCCATGATGCGTTGAGCCAAGCCAACGTGCTTTTCAAATAATTCAAAATCGAAAGTGGCTTCTGGAGTAAAAGGATTGTTGATGTATGAATAAAGATTAATGGCCAACAAACGACAACTATCGTATGGACAAAGCGGAATTTCACCGCATGGGTTGGTCGAAACGGTTTTGTAGCCTAAGTCGGCATAACAATCGGGAACTGATTCGCGAATAATTGTGTCCCAGAACAAAATACCCGGCTCGGCAGATTTCCAGGCATTGTGCACGATTTTTTTCCAAATAGAATTTGCATCAACTTGTTTTGTATACCAAGGTTCTTTAGAATTGATTGGATATTGTTGAGTGAATTGTTCATTGTTGATGGCCGCACTCATAAAATCATCGTGCAGTTTAACCGAAATGTTGGCACCAGTTACTTTTCCGGATTCCATTTTGGCATCAATAAACGATTCGGAGTCGGGGTGTTTGATAGATACACTTAGCATTAATGCACCACGGCGACCATCCTGAGCCACTTCACGCGTAGAGTTAGAATAGCGTTCCATGAAAGGAACAATGCCTGTAGATGTCAATGCTGAGTTTTTTACCGGCGATCCTTTGGGGCGGATGTGCGACAAATCATGTCCAACACCACCACGGCGTTTCATAAGTTGTACCTGCTCTTCATCAATTTTAATAATTGCACCGTACGAATCAGAATCAGAATCGAATCCAATTACAAAGCAATTTGAAAGAGACGCTACTTGAAAACTATTTCCAATTCCAGTCATTGGACTTCCTTGCGGTACGATATATTTAAACCCTTGGAATAGATCAAATAGTTCATCCTCGCTTAGCGGATTTGGATAATTCTTTTCGATTCGGGCAATTTCACTTGCTAAACGACGATGCATATCGTCTGGAGTTAGTTCGTAAGTATTCCCGTACGAATCTTTTAATGCGTATTTGGTTGCCCAAACTTTGGTGGCTAAATCGTCACCTTTAAAATACTCCAAAGAGGCCTTCTTGATCTCTTCGGGAGTGTAAGTTTTAGTTTCTTTTTCAAATAAATCCATAATAAGATTATAATAAGTAAATTAAGTGCTTTAGTGCTTCTCAAATAGTAGACTACAATGTTAGCTATTTATTATTTAATTACCAATTATATTTCATAGTTTTTATTGATAATAATATAAAGTTTTCCAAAATAAATCATAAAAACTTATATATCAAATAATTAATTTTTTAAAACTTAGATAAAGTTTTCCAAAATATTTTTTATAATTTATAAACTATTGGTGTTGATGGAAAACTGAATGGAAAGTAGGAGATTGTTTATATATTGATATAAACAACAAAAAGAAAATAATTATTGATAAATTTCACCATTTTCAACCTTAAAAATGGTTGCGTTCTGTCCTAATTGTTCAAGAATTAAATCTAAATGCTCACGATTTGTATCGGTAATGAAAATTTGACCGAAAGTTTCGCCAGAGACTAGTTCGACAATTTGTTTTACTCTGTTTGAATCTAGCTTATCAAAAATATCATCAAGCAAAAGTAATGGTGAGATTTCGTGTGTACGTTGCAGAAAATTAAATTGGGCTAATTTGAGCGAAATAAGATAGGTTTTGTTTTGACCTTGCGAGCCGACACGTTTTATTGGATAACCGTCGAGAAGCATTTCCAATTCATCTTTATGTATACCTTGTGTTGAGTATCCCAACATTTTATCACGGTCGCGAGTGGCCAACATTCGCTCCTTAATGTTATGTTCGTCCTGTTGAGAGTGATAGCTCAGACTGATTTGTTCGTTGCCGCCAGAGATGTTTGCGTAGAAATTTTGGAAGATTGGAATAAATTCGTCGATAAAAAGCTTTCGTTGTTCGTAAATATAATTGCCATGCAGGGCCATCTGTTCTTCCCAAATATCCAATAATGTGTCGTCAATTGGCGTTTCTATTTTTAATAATGCATTTCGTTGCTTTAGGGCATTATTATATTGCAGGAGCTGATTGAGATAGCTTTTGTTGTATTGAGAAATAACACCGTCAATAAATTTTCTGCGTTCCTCGCTACCTTCCGAAATAAGCACCGAGTCGTCGGGCGAAACAAGAACGAGTGGGAGTAAGCCTATATGATCCGACAAACGATCGTATTCTTTTTTATTTCGTTTGAATTGTTTTTTTTGTCGATGCTTCATTCCACAATAAATTTCTTCCTCCAAATCACCTACATCGTATTTCCCCTGAATTAAAAAGAACTCGGCCTGATGAAGTATATTTTGCGAATCGATAGAGTTGGAATGACTCTTGCAAAAAGAAAGGTAATAGATAGCATCTAGGATATTTGTTTTCCCCATGCCATTATTACCAATAAAACAGTTGATCTTTGGCGAAAAAACCAAATTTGCTTCACGAATATTTTTGTAATTGAGTATGGATAGAGAATTTAAGCGCATGAAATCGAAGTTTTTGTTCTAATGCAAATGTACGGATAAGCCGTGAATAATTGACAATGAAAATTGCAAAATAATTATTTGACTGATAGTTAGCGCTTTAAACTAACGTAGAACGAAGAGACCTAATCACTATATTTTTGAAATGTGTAAATATATTTATTTTGCATTCGTTTGAGTTAAACAAAGTGATGATGGACAAAATAATGCAATTTATACTATGAAATCCTTTTTCTTAATTGTAACTTTGTGGCTATTCAGTTGAAAAATTCGTTGTTTTCGTTAGCATTTTTTTTCTGAGCTGAAAATGACAATTCTATATTCAGTATGATTTTTCATTCTAAATCAATATAGTCCAGGTAGTCGTGATATCTAATATTTGGAAGTATTGCAAGACCTCTATTGGTATTTTTATTTCTTTTATTATTTCTATAAGTAATTATGAATAAGTTTTTTGTAAATGTTTTATTGTTGATTTTAAGCTCGTTTTATTCCTGCAATTCTCCGAAAAAAGATGCAAAAGTTATTCAACACGAAGCGAAACAAAAAAAAATTGTAGACTGTAACTATACTTTCGAAGAGGCAATATCGGGAACGAAAGCACCTAAGTCGATACTGAAGGAGTTGAAACTGGTTGATGTGGAGTATTATTCCACCGATGGAAAAATTCATGTAGGGCAGGTGCTGACAAATAAAAAGATAGCCGGGGATGTAAAAAGAATGTTTCATTTCATGTTTAAAGCCCGTTTCCCGGTTGCAAAGGTCATTCCGGCGGTGAGGTATCACTGGAATGATGATTTATCGATGCAGGATAACAATACCTATAGTTTCTGCTACAGAGATGCTGGGTATTCAAAGCATGCGTCAGGAATGGCCATTGACATAAATCCTTTTTTTAATCCGGTACGTTGGAAAAAAGGGTATGAAAACAGAATAAACAAACCGCTTGGAGCCAGATATAATAGCTCTGTAAAGGGTACATTTTATGCCTTACATCCAGTAGTCTTGGAGTTTAGGAAACGTGGGTTTCGTTGGGGTCACAGCTTTACCCGAAACTTTGATGACCACCATTTTGAAAAATGATATGTTTATGAAATAAATAGGAATAGATCTTTCATATTGATATATTTTTTTGTAAATTTGCGACAAATCTCCAAAATAGAACTTATCTAACTTACAATTTATATTTAATACTTAAATTATGGCAAAACTAACCAGAGAGGATGCTCTTCTCTATCACTCACAAGGAAAGCCTGGTAAAATCGAGGTTATTCCAACCAAGCCCTACAGTTCGCAACGCGATTTATCATTGGCTTATTCTCCTGGCGTTGCAGAGCCATGTTTAGAAATTGAAAAAGACCCAAATGCCGCCTATGAGTATACTGCAAAAGGTAATTTGGTGGCAGTAATCTCAAATGGTACAGCAGTTCTGGGACTTGGTGATATTGGCGCAATGGCTGGTAAGCCTGTTATGGAAGGTAAAGGGTTGTTGTTTAAAATTTTTGCAGGAATTGATGTATTTGATATTGAAGTTGATGAAAAAGATCCGGAAAAATTTATTCAAATAGTAAAAGCTATTGCTCCAACCTTTGGTGGAATAAATCTGGAAGATATTAAAGCTCCCGAGTGTTTCGAAATTGAAGAACGATTGAAAGCGGAATTGGATATTCCATTAATGCATGATGATCAGCACGGTACAGCTATTATTTCTTCGGCTGGTTTACTAAATGCGTTGGAAATTGTAGGTAAAAAAATTGGAGATGTAAGAATCGTTGTAAATGGCGCTGGTGCCGCTGCCAACTCATGTACACAGCTTTATATAATGCTAGGTGCTAAGTTGGAAAACATCGTAATGGTGGATTCGAAAGGAGTTATTAACAAACAACGCACAGACTTAAATTCGCGCAAAAAACCTTTTGCTACCGATAGAACTATCACCACACTTGCTGAAGCAGTAAAAGATGCAGATGTATTTTTGGGATTATCTATTGCTAATGTATTGACAAAAGAGATGGTACGCTCAATGAATGCAGACCCAATTGTATTCGGACTGGCTAATCCAAACCCTGAAATTTCGTACGAAGATGCTATGGCTGCCCGTAAGGACATAATTTTTGCAACCGGACGTTCTGATCATCCTAACCAAATTAATAACGTATTGGGTTTTCCTTACATTTTCCGCGGCGCTTTGGATGTTCGTGCTAAATGTATCAACGAGGAAATGAAACTTGCTGCCGTTTTGGCTATCGCAGAATTAACAAAACAACCGGTTCCGGATGTGGTTAATGCTGCCTATGACCTTAAACGTTTGAGCTTTGGTCGCGACTATATTATTCCAAAACCACTTGATCCCCGTTTATTGACTATCGTTGCACCAGCTGTGGCCAAAGCAGCTATCAAATCGGGAGTTGCCCGCAAAGAAATTACCGACTGGGAAGAATACAACAATAAATTACGCCAGTTGATGGGTAGTGACAACAAAATGATACGTCACTTCTACGATATGGCTCGTCAAAACCCAAAACGTGTGGTTTTCTCTGAGTCGAACCATAAGAATATGATTAAAGCCGCTGAATCGGCTTTGGCAGAAGGTATTTGTCATCCAATTTTACTTGGTAACGAAGAAAAAATTATGAATATCGCTGCTGAGAATGACATTGATTTAACAGGTATCGAAATCATCAATTTACGTCACGACCGCGAAGAAAAACGCAGAATTGCATTTGCTCATAAATTGACCGAAAAACGTAGCCGCGAGGGTATGACTTATGATGAAGCGTACGAGAAAATGTATGAACGCAATTATTTCGGCATGATGATGGTAGAAATGGGCGAAGCGGATGCTTTGATTACAGGTGTCTATACCAAATATGCCGACTCTGTTCAAGCTGCTAAAGATGTAATTGGTATTCGCGAAGGAACTAAACATATTGCTGCTTTGCATATTCTAAATACTAAAAAAGGTACTTTCTTCCTAGCCGATACATTATTTAATCGTCACCCATGTACCGATGCGTTGTTAGATATTGCCAAATTAACTCATGACACGGTGAAATTCTTTGCTCATGAGCCTGTAATGGCAATGCTTTCATACTCCAACTTTGGTTCAGATAAACAAGGAAGTCCTGCAAGTGTACATCAGGTAGTGGAAACATTGCACACCAAGTACCCTGACATGGTTGTTGATGGTGAAATGCAGGTTACTTTTGCATTGAATAAAGATTTGCGCGATAAAAAATATCCGTTTTCTAAATTAGCCGGAAAGAACGTAAATACACTTATCTTCCCTAATTTAAGTTCAGCAAATACAGCTTACAAGATGTTGATGGAAATTGGATTGGCTGAATCAATCGGCCCAATTCAAATGGGATTGAACAAACCAGTTCATATTCTGGATGTGGAAAGTTCTGTTCGTGACATTGTAAACATGACTGCTATTGCAGTTCTTGATGCAATTGTTGAAGAACAAATCAGAACCAATAACTTGGAAAGGATTGGAAAAGTAGCCGAAAATGCAGGTAAAGATGATACTTCATTGTGCTAGCATTCTCCTAATTAAGTAAACTTAATTATAAAAAATAAGCCTCTGCATTTTCATGGAGAGGCTATTTTATATGCGTTATACCAACAAATCTCTCAATCTTTTGATGTCCAAAATAGTAAACTCTTTTTTATTGATACTGATAATTCCATCTTGTACCATCTCCGATAAACTACGTGCCAGTGAAGGACGAGCTACTCCAAAAAAATCGGCCATTTCAGTCTGATTACGATTAAGCGTAAATGTTTTCTCGTTTCCAATAACCTGTTCCAATAGAAAATGAGCCAGTTTACCTTTAATAGTTTTGATAGAAAGTAATTGGAGCCGATTGGTGAGAAACTGTGTACGATTAGAATTGTGCGTTAGAAACTGCTTCATAAAGTCAGGATTGGTCATCATTAACCGCATGATCTCCTCCTTAGGAATACGCATTATTTCCACTTCTTCCAACGCAGTTACATCTACTGGAAAATGATTATTGTCAGAAAATAAAAATGCAGGAGCCAGTGGGCGAGGAGCTTTAATAATCTCTATTCCCAACAAACTGCCGTTCTCCGTTATCATTTCTGTTTTTACAGATCCGGTCATTAGCATATAAAGAGCATCGCACACATCTCCTTGTCTAATGATCAGTTCATTTTTAGGATAGGCTTTGATGGTACATTTCAAGTCCTCCAGAAAGTCTTCAGTGCTTTCAATTTTCAAACTGCTACAAATCGGGCAAGCCGATAAATCCAGATCTTTCATTTTTTTATACTATTTACCACAAAAATACGAATTATGTTTGGGAGTGTAACAACTGTTACACTTTTATTGTTTCAGTAGCTATACTTTTGCACAGTAATTAAAAACAACAATAGTATGAGCAACTTCAAATTAGCACCCCAACCGGAAAAAAAATCATTTCCGACAGCAGAAAAATTTAGCCTAACCGATAAAGTTAGCTATGCAGATGGTTCAGTAGTAAGTAAAATCATTATTCGTAATGAAAAAGGTAATATAACATTGTTTGCTTTTGATAAAGGCGAATTTCTAAGTGAACACACAGCTCCCTTCGATGCCATTGTACAGGTACTCGACGGTAAAGGGGAAGTAGTGATAGACGGCAAAGTGTTTGAATTAAACGTGGGCGAAAGCATTATTATGCCCGCCAATGTGAGACATGCAGTAATGGCTGTAGAGAAATTCAAAATGCTGCTTACAATGATAAAATAAAGAACCCCCAACCCCTAAAGGGGAATTTGGAAGCGTAAATTACAGAAGAACAAAAAATATCAGATACAAAACTAATTTAATCCTCCGTCAACTGACGGATTAGGGACCAAATGAAACGAACAATAATAAAAATAAACGAAGAGCTTTGCAATGGGTGCGAGGCATGCGTAACCGGATGCCATGAAGGTGCACTTCAAATGATTGATGGTAAAGCCCGTATGATCAGCGAATTGTTTTGCGACGGATTGGGTGCTTGTATTGGTGATTGTCCGGTTGGAGCTATCGAACTTGAAGAGCGGGAGGCTGAACCTTATGATGAAATTGCCACTATCGAACGCATGCTTACTAAGGGCGAAAACACCATCATTGCTCACTTGAAACACCTCAAAGACCATGGTGAAATTGAATTCTTGAAACAAGGTGTAGGCTATTTAAGAGCCAACGGCATTCAAATTGATTTTGCACAAGTTCACAATCATGGTGGTACAGGATGTGCTTCAAAACCTGCTGTGGCACTACAATATGCTCATGCTGGTGGTAGCTGTCCTGGAAGTCGTGAAATGTCATCTGCTCCAGCAGCTGCTCCAACGTTTAAAATGGCTCCAGCTCCGGCTGCTGCAACTGAATCTGCTTCACAACTTCGTCAATGGCCCGTGCAGTTACATTTGTTGAATCCGCAAGCAGGATATTTCCAAGGAGCAGATGTAGTATTGGCAGCCGACTGTGTAGCTTTTAGTTTTGCCGATTTTCATAATCGTTTTTTAGCTGGTAAAATTCTTGCTATTGCTTGTCCAAAACTCGATTCCAACAAAGAATCATATGTGGAGAAACTAAAAGACATGATTCAATTATCGAATATCAACACACTTACCGTCATCATTATGGAAGTGCCCTGTTGTGGTGGTTTGTTGCAATTGGCTCATAAAGCTGTTGCCGAATCGGGTCGTAAGATTCCTTTGAAACTCATTGTCATAGGTACTAGGGGTGATGTTTTGAAAGAAGAGTGGGCTTAATTAGTTGACAAAGAATAGTTATCAGTTCAGACTTTCTACTAACTATTTTCTTTACTACGAAGTGGTTAAACATAAATAACCGTGGGTGCAACCCACGGAACAACATAAAACAGTGATATAACCCCAAAGTGGGTTGAATAAAAAAAATCTTTTTAAAAATAAAATACTAACTACTATCTTCTTCGCAAACAGCGTATAAGGGGTCAAAAATTTTAAATAATATGAATATGTTTTGCTTTCAATGCCAAGAGGCAGCCAAAGGATCAGGCTGTGAGATAAAGGGAGTTTGCGGAAAAACTCCCGAAGTATCAGCTCTCCAGGATTTATTAATCTATCAAATCAAAGGTTTGTCACATTTTACAACTGCTTTGCGAACGTTGGAAATCGAAAATGAGGCTGCCAATACCTTTATCACCGACAGTCTTTTCATGACTATCACAAACGCCAACTTCGATTACGATCGCTTTGTGAATCGTATTCGCGACGGATTCAAACTTCGCTCTCAGCTTAAAGTTCTGCTCCACGAGAATAGTATAGAAATAGAACATACCGAAATGCTAACATGGACAGCTGCTACTACTGCCGAAATGGAACTCGTAGCCGAAAAAGTAGGTGTGTTAGCTACCGAAAACGAAGATGTGCGTTCACTTCGCGAATTGACAATTTACGGTCTGAAAGGCATGGCTGCTTATGTGGAACATGCTCAAAATCTAGGTTACAACGACCCAACCATTCATCCGTTTATTCAACGTGCCTTAGTAGCTACTACCAACGATGCACTTACTGCCGACGAATTAACCGCTTTGGTACTTGAAACAGGCAAGTTTGGTGTTAGCGTAATGGCATTGCTCGACAAAGCAAACACTACTTCTTACGGAAACCCTGAAATTACTACCGTCAATCTGGGGGTTCGTAATAATCCGGGTATCCTTATTAGCGGTCACGACCTGAAAGACATGGATGAGTTGCTAAAACAAACCGAAGGCACAGGAGTGGATGTGTACACGCACAGCGAAATGCTTCCAGCCAATTATTATCCAGCTTTCAAGAAATATAAACACTTTGTGGGTAATTATGGTGGTGCATGGTGGAGTCAGGTAAACGATTTCGAAACCTTCAACGGTGTAGTATTGTTCACCACCAACTGTATTGTTCCTCCACGCAAAAGTGCAACTTATGTAGACCGAGTGTACACTACAGGTGCCTCGGGTTATCCAGCATTCAAACATATTTCCGATAGCGAAGGTGGTCAGCCTAAAAACTTCTCTGCTTTAATTGCACATGCAAAAACCTTTGCAGCACCAACTGAAATTGAAACGGGAGAGATTGTAGGTGGATTTGCTCATGCGCAAGTGTTTGCTTTGGCCGATAAGGTTGTTGATGCAGTAAAATCGGGTGCTATCCGCAAGTTCTTCGTAATGGCAGGTTGCGATGGACGTATGAAAGAACGTAATTATTATACGGATTTTGCAGAAAAATTACCGACTGATACCGTAATTCTAACAGCAGGTTGTGCCAAATATCGTTACAATAAATTGCCATTGGGCGATATAGGTGGTATTCCTCGTGTATTGGATGCCGGACAATGTAACGACAGCTACTCCTTAGTAGTAATTGCACTAAAACTGAAAGAAGTATTTGAGCTAAACGATATCAATGAGTTGCCAATAGCTTACAACATTGCGTGGTACGAACAAAAGGCGGTGATTGTATTGTTAGCTTTACTTTCTTTAGGTGTGAAGAATATTCACCTCGGCCCAACATTGCCAGCTTTCCTTTCGCCAAACGTAGCTAATGTGCTCGTTAATGCATTTGGCATTGCACCTATCGGAAGCATAGATGAAGATATGAAGTTATTCTTGCCCGAAATGGAATTGGCTGAAAAATAATTACTAATTTTTTCAAAGTTTAAAACTTTGGAAGACATTAATTGTAGAAAAATAAAGCTCAGTATTCAGGGAATTTGAATACTGAGCTTTATTTAGTACTAAAAATACAAGATTGTTAAATATAATTATCCGCAAAGTGTATTAATAGGTGTATAACTGTTCTTATACGACCGACCTTGTCCGGTGAACAGAAAAAAAAGTGAGAAAAGCGTAGAAATACTCCTGTTTGACAATCCGCCAGCTGGCGGAGAGGAGTTTGGAGGATTTCAGCCTTTTGAGCGTAAGTTTTGAGTGAAGCGTCCGTCAGCTGACGGATTGATTTTTTTTGCTTACTTTTTTTATCAAGGCAAAAAAAGTAAGTGGGTTTGAGCAAAGCCCATTTTATTTAAATTCATTGCACATTATGCGGATAATCATATTATTAAATATTGAATAATGGAGAAAAAGTAGTATATTTGTAAGAAATAGAACACGAAATTTCAATACAAGTAATTTAGAGATGAAAAAATACATACTGCTTATAACAATTTTATTTACAAGTATTTATATATCTGGACAAACTACCGAAGAAGAATATAATTATGTAACTAAGGGTTTGAAGATTCAAGTGGATGCCGGTTTGGATATGAAGCAAGGTTATGAACTTAAAACAGTAAATGTTCTCAATAGCAATCTTAAACGGGCAGAACTCGGGCAATTAATCAGAACCAGCGACAAATCTATCGCTTGCTACTGGCTTCGATTTACTAATTTTAAAACTTATTATTTTTGTCTGCCAAATCCAGATAGTACAGTCGACATGATCAACAAATGTAATTCTGCTCTTATTGCGAATATGAATACTCATAGCATGAGCATGACTATAATCACGATGTTAAGTGGTTTGGAATGGAAAGCGTTGTAGTTGAATTTGTTAATATACTTCACAATTCTTTACTTATCCCCACCAACACAAGTTTATAAGCTGTTTATTTATCTTATCTTTTTAGTGTTTTGAAGTAAACCTTCCGTATTTTCATTGTCGCCAAAACTTTAACTCACAAAGAATAGAGTCGTTTTTGATTTGTCAAATAGTTTCTTTTTCATGAGTTTGTTTTTCAATAAATCCGACAATTGATTTGCTATTTGTCATTAGTAAGTAGCCAATAGTTGTTTTTACCAAATAATAGATCAACCATTCTGATGAAGGATTTTCGTTAAGCATATTCTTCTGCTGACAGAACATAAAAATTTGTCTACAAGCTTGCGGAAAACTATCTGCTATCATCAATCCACCAATAACAATAGTTGCAATCGTTAGAATTGAAGAAGGCTGAATGTTAAATTAAACTTTATCGTCGTTAAATCCGTTTTCTAGTTTCAACTTGTCAATCAGCCAGGATGTTTTGAAAACAAAAAGCCAAAGAACAAATACGTAAAAACAAACTGTCAATAGAAGCAACCCAATTACAGCCAGAATCGTAAAAATACTCAGATTATTATTGTGTTGTCCGAAACTGGGTAATAATACGGTTATAAATTGCGTTAGAACTACAAAAGTTTGAAGTACTAGCCAAATCCCAAAATTTTCAATAAAACTGTCCAAAAATTTCTAACACTCATAGTTGTTTAATTTTTTATTAATTTCCTACTATTTTATTTTCGCGAGTTGCTAACCCTGGCAACTAACTGTCTATATTATTTAATTTTGCCCAAGTAATCTTTTTATATACAAAAACACGATTTATATAATAAATAGCAATAAGATAAACCGGAATAAAAACCAAATTGGCATAGGGAATCCATTTTAGTAAAAGATAATGTGAAAATCCAAGTATTGCTGCCAACAACATTAATCCCATAATTTTAAAGGACGTAGCACCTCCCTGACTTGCTATTTTTTCAGTAGCAAAAGGGAAACTTGCATTTTGATAATAATAGAACACTATTGTAAATAGATAAATAGCCTGCAAGGAAATGATTATGTCAGGCACTACTTTTATTCCCCAAATGGAACAAATAATCACTGCCAATACTGTATAAAAAGGAATAAAAAAGCGTGCAAAAGCTGCTTTGATAAATCCTTTAAAATAACAAGCAGGGGAGGTGAGAGGCACTATTTTAAAAAACCATGAAGCATATTGATTATTGCCGTACATCAATGACCCCGAAAGAGAAGCACCGATAATGACAAAGGCATAGAGAATAAGTAAGTACTGGTAACCTTGATTTAAAGTATTAATATCAAATGATTTTTTGAAAAACGGAACAATAAACATGATAACAATATATGCAAATGTAGGAAATAAGGTTTGCTTGAACAATCGCTCACGCCCCGACATGATCCATACCAGTTTAAACGAGGCCTTCTCTTCCTGACGATGAATAAATAATGCTGCCATTAGTTTAAACCAGAGACTTTCGCGACTCACCTCATTTTTTACTTTCGAAACCTTGTCGCCCTGTTCCAAATCCATTAGTTTTTGGTTGAATAATGGAGTCAGGTATTTGCCTGTACAATAAATAGCCACCGAAGGAATTATAAGCGCTTCAGCTATAAAAATAAGATGTTGCTGATCAAAAATATGGGAACTTAATGCTTCAATTAATCCAGAAAAAAAGGCAGGTGGAACCAGATAAGTGTACCAGTGAACAGGCAATATCATATTCTGAATATGTGTTTTATCTACCATTTGTAATCCAAATTGATATGCTAACATAAACAAAATAGCAATGACAATCTGAAAGTACATTAAAAGGTTTCTCAATTTTTCACCGCTAGCCAGTCGCATGATAAGTAAATACAGAATGTTGGCCAAAAACAAGGTAAAGAGCACATTCATGAATATAGTGAATGAAAATACCAATGCCGAAACAATATCAAATTTAAAAATAGCCATCCCAATGGAAATAACCGAAAGATTAAAGGCCATTAACGACAAGTAAATGAATACATGTGCATTACGAGCCAGACTAATGGTATTGCCATTGATGGGAAGTGGTTGGATAATAACGTTTTCGGAAGTATCGAACAATATTGTGGTGAATTCAGATATAATCATCATAGCCATCATGCTCATGACAAAAGTATGTGCAAAATAGTAGTAGGTAAACTCCGATTTGATCATCATCAAAAATGTTGCAAAGAATATCCCGAACATGATCTGCATAAACGACTGCTTTATCAACACATTCTCTGTTTCTTGCTTTGATTTAACCCCCAATCCTTTCATTCGTCGGTTGTCCATGGTCAACTTTAATTGGAGGATTCGGATAAACTGACTATAATCAGCACCCATGTTTTCGATAAACCAACGAAAAGGCCTAAATAGCGAAAGTAGAAATCGGATCATAATGATTATTTTTCGAATGCGTTGATGAATGCTTCTGCTTTCTCGCTGTGATTGGTATTGCCTGTTAAACGGGTAAACATTTTTTCGAGATTTTCATCATTCGATAGTTTATTGAGGTTGTTAAACGACCCGTCGGCAATTACTTTTCCCTGATCAATGAGTATTATTCTATCGGATATCTTTTCCACTACGTCCATTAAGTGCGAACTGTAGAAAACCGTTTTTCCATCGTGAGCCAAATGAATTAGCATTTCTTTGACCATGATTACCGAGTTGGCATCCAAGCCCGATAAAGGTTCGTCCATAAATATTAGGTCAGGGTTATGCAACAATGCCGAACAAATCATTACTTTTTGGCGCATACCTTTCGAGAAAGTGGCAATACGTTGATTAAGATTTGCTTTCATTTCGAAGATATTCATTAATGCCTCTGCTTTCGAACGGGTTATTTCATTTTCCAAACCACGCATTTCGCCTATAAACTCCATAAATTCCATAGGAGTAAGCGATTCATACAAAACTGCATTTTCTGGTATATACCCCAACTGTTTTTTTATTTCCAGCGTTTGGGTACGAAGATCTTTCCCAAAAATGGAAATATCGCCCTGAAAGTCATTTATTAAACCACATAGAATTTTTACAGTTGTTGATTTCCCAGCTCCATTTGGACCTATGTATCCAATAATTTGTCCGGCAGTAATCTCAAGATTAATACCGTGTAACACTTGCTTTTGTCCGTATCTTTTTTCAAGATTATGAATCTCTACTATGGTTTGATTGTACATTATAATTTAGATCTTATGTGTTTTAGTTTTTCGAAAAATGAATTTTATAAAGTCACGCACAGTTTTAAACCGGTACTCTTACATTTTCATCTATCAAATATTCATTGTCATTATTATCTTTCAATTTTTTATATTTAGCGGGTAAAATTGATGTTTCCACACCTATGCTTATTACTTTGCTTATGTGATAATCAAAACCGGCACTAACAAAAGTAGCAAAAACACTACCTTTAAGTGTTTGAGAATAGGAGTTTGTGTAATTACCATTAGAAAATTCAGCACCTGTATCAATTGTATACGATTGAATCCCTATAGCAACTTTCCAAATCACTTCGAGGCGTGGAGTAAGCACTGTATGTTTGTTTAGCACTTCAAGTCCTATGAACTTAAATTATTGTATTTTTTTTGTTAAATACAAATTGTACTATCTTATAAAATACCTGATAATTTCGAGTTTATTGGTTTATATTGAATAATTCTAGAGAGCTGCACCAACTAATGCGATTATAAAACCTTTTCTTCTCTAAATATATAACATCCTACTTCTGAAGGATGATCCAAAACATAGCTGTTCATATTTTCTTTTCGGATTAAGTTAATGATCATAAAATCGCCTACTGCCGCCATAGTAAAGAAAATACCAAACACTAACCAAAGTACATTGCCCATCGCTAGAGAATAAATGAAAGGTAAAAACCCTAGAATAAGAGCAGGCATAATAGCTCCAGTAATATAATTCTTAACTTTTAAGGGTTCTGTACAATGACAATAAGGAGTTAGCATTTTCCATAATATGCCAAACCTTATTGATTTGAATCCATTATTTGCATACTTAGCCCATGTAATACCGTGAATGAGTTCATGAATAATAATTCCTAGCGTAAAAATCAATAAAATTGATATCCAATTACCCCAAAATCCAAAATTGTATTTATGTATAAAATTCTTCAATGCAATCTTACTAAAACTATTTCTCCACAGTAAAAAGAAAGGAATACCATATAGTACCAATATCGGAAAAATTGCAACCACTGCATATAGATTGGCTTTCATTAAGTCGAAGGTCATCAAGCCCTTTCTGTGATTTTCTAAGTTATTCATCTAAATTGAATTGTAAATTGTCTATTAATATCTGTCAGTGAGTCCAAGCCTGTATTAATCACTAATTATTTTACGTTCTTTTCTAATTTTCAATAGAATAATACAGTCATAAATAATCATTAGTGAACTCCAAATTATACATACCCAAAATCCCCATAATCTTCCGTTGGTAAAATTGAAATTGGATTGTGTACAAGACATAAAAGCAAGTCCAACAATATTCATTCCCATAAATATAGTGTTGAAGTTTTTTAGTTTTGTAACCAAAGTGATGAGCCAAAGAACGAATGCTATTCTTAACCCATATCCAAAAGTGAGCAACGAATAAGTATCAATTAAGCTTCATACTCCACTATAATTGTTATCGGGCCTTAAGAGCAACTTCAATATCAGCTATTTTTGAGCAATCTTTGCCGAAAGATCATTGTCATCATCTGATTCTTTTGTTTGACCTTTATTATCAGCCACATTTTCAAATACTGCTGTCTTCGAAGTATCAGACGGTTCAACCGATTGTGTCAGTTTTCTACTGTCTAGTTGCAATGAATCAACAGCAGTAGATATTGAGTCAACCATTGGTGCTTCTACTGCTTGCTTTGGTTCACAACCATACGGGAAAAATGGAAGAAAAAAAGTCAGTAACAATCCTATTTGCATGAGTTTCGAAAATCTGATTCTTGTTTTGATTGTATTTGATTATTTAGACGGTGTATGCTATCTATATACTTCTTTATAAAGTGAATAGTCATTCAGCTATTATTGTTAGTTTCACCTCCAATACTATCACTACATTGCATTAGCAAGTTCAATTATTTGTTATATGCTTTGTCCGAAGGACAGCAAATTACTGTCTGGATCAAGTAACGCAAATTCTTTTTGTCCCCAAGGTTTTATTTGTAAATGACCATTTGGGTGTATGCTCGTTTTGTTGTCGAGCAATGATTGATACAACTTGTCAATATTGTCCGTTCTGATATAAACTTGTCTATAGTTTTCTTTTGTGTCAAGTTTTTTGAACTCAAAGAAATGAATCTCAATGTTGTCTTTCCCAACTATTAAATATTCATCATAGTCTCCCAGTACATTAAAACCCAAATTGTTTAGGTAAAAATGTTTGGTTAAGGCTTTGTCACGCATTGGAAATTTTGGATGAATGTCTGTTAGCATATTAATCAGATTAATATTAGTTCATTTTCCCTTCTTCTTCCCATTTACTCATTTGTAGCCTATGCATAGATTTGAATTATCCATTGTGCAAAACATATCAAACATAGACGGAAAAAGGACTAATTGTTATCTTTCGTTCTTTTTCAGATAACCATTTCATGATTTTTTAATTTTTGAAAACATAATTTTCAACATGGGTAAAGAAGCAACAACAATAAAAATAAATAAAAAATAAATTGAATATTTCATTGCATCAGGATATGCTTTTCCAATGTAATAGCCTAAAGGCACCAATGTACAGACCCAGGTAAGCGAGCCGAAAAGATTAAAAAGTAAAAACTTTTTAAATTCAAATTTAGAAGCACCTGCAATCATTGGCACCAAAGTACGGATAATTGGCATAAATCGACCTAAAATGAATGCCCACATACCAAAACGGGTGTAGAAACTACTTCCTCGTTCAAGGTATTCCTTTTTAAAAAACCTTGATTTATTATCGACAAACAGTTTTTTTCCGAGCCATTTTCCTTTAAAATATCCTGTAAAATCGCCCATAAACGATGCTGTAACTAATAAAAGCAAAAGTAAGGGCAAAGGTATTTCTAGATAATGGGTTCCACAAAACATACCGGCTGCAAACAACAAATAATCACCTCCAGGTAAAATAAACCCAAGGAAAAATCCAGTTTCGATATAAACAATTGCCAAAATAATTATCAAACCTCCAAATTCGATAATACGATGAATGTCAAAAATAAAACTCCAAAAATTGCTATCCAATAAAATCATACGCTGCTTTTTTTGTTTTTAAGTTTTAATGATAAGAAAATGCTTGCTGTAATTATTGCGGCGATAAACAAGAGTGACCACTCGATGGGCATTTTATAAAAATCAATAATAATCATTTTGACACCAACAAAAATAAGAACAATAGCTAAACCATAGCTTAAAAGCCAGAAACGGTGAACAACACCGGCTAGTGCAAAATACAATGAACGTAACCCAAGTATCGCAAAAACGTTCGATGTGTATACAATAAATTGGTCTTGAGTAATTGCAAGAATTGCCGGAATACTGTCAACAGCAAAAATCAGGTCGGTTGTTTCAATGAGAATCAAAACCAAAAACAATGGTGTTGCAAATCGTCTGCCATCTATTTTTGTAAAGAATTTGTCTTCATGCAAAGTTGGAGTTACAGGTATAAACTTTTTAAAGAATTTCAAAACTGGATTTTTCTCGGGATTAATTTTCGAATTACTATGATTAAACATTTTAATCCCTGTAAAAATTAGCAATGCTCCAAAAATATATATCGTGAAATGAAATTTTTCAAGTAATGCTACGCCTGCAAAAATAAAAATCACACGCATGATTAATGCCCCAATAATACCCCAGAAAAGAACTTTGTGCTGATACTTTGTGGGTATTTGGAAGTAGGTGAAAATCATGATAAATACAAAGATATTATCAACACTTAAGGCTTTTTCTACCAGATAGCCTGTAAAATACTCCAATGCCTGCTGTTGTCCTCTCCAGAAATAAATTATTACATTAAACATTAAGGCAAGAAAAATCCATACGAAAGTCCATCGTAAAGCCTCTTTCACTGACACTTCATGACTTTTTCGATGAAAAACGCCTAAGTCAAGTGCCAACATGATAAGAACAAAGGCATTGAAAATTATCCAAAAAATAATAGGTGTATCCATACAGCTGTTTTTGATTTAATAACAATATCATGCAAAATTTGTTTTAAGCATAAACCGAAGTGGTTCTAAATAGAAACAGACACTATCATGTGCAAAAAAATACCACGCATACGTTATAGGGAACTGAAGCTAATTACTAGTGTTATGTTAGCTTAGAATTGACGGATATAATCTTTTTAGTTTTACCCGAGCATTTTCATTTGTAAATTGCCAGTTTATTTTAGCGTTTTTATTATTTCTATTTCTTTGCCATGCTTCAACTTCCGTTTTTACCT
>JBBSDM010000019.1:0-57107 GCA_038249445.1 Bacteroidales bacterium | reverse complement strand
ACCAAAAAAGCGTTTTCATTGTCGTAGCCATAAATTGCAGTATAATGACCTGCAAAATGGAATGGTTTTGAAAAATATTCTAAATAAAAACAGTCTAATTTTAACCCGACAACTTTTCCACTGTCAATTAGATTTTTTACGCTGTCCCAAGCCTTTTGAGTTGAAGAAGTTTCTTTAACTGCCAATTCAAGTTTTAGGTTATTTGCAATATTTTGTGTTAGTAAGTCAGTTTTAATTCGACCGCCAATGAAAGGAAAATCCATAGTTTTCATATTCCAAAATATAAAACCAAGTCCTTCGCCAAGTCCAAATAGCATTGGTTCAGAAAGTTCAATTCCAAGTTGTCGCAACAAAGTTCCTGTTGCAGTCGTTTCGCAATGTTGTCCGTCAAATGGTTTCAAGTTCTCTATTTTCATTGTTTACCGTGATGTTGTTTTTAGCTTACCCCTAACATCTTAGTGTTTTATTCGCTGTTTTCGTGCCCCAAAGTTATTTAAAATAAGTTAACTTCCAAAATTAAACGACATTTATTTACTTCAGCAACGAAAATGGCAAATAAAACAGAGTTGAACGCAGCCGATTGCTATGCGAGAAGTATTGTAGGGGTATTGCAGTTTTTTGTAAATACTGAGATTTACATATTGATAAGCCATTGGTCTTTTTTTTTTGCACTTACCGCTTAACATCTATATATCAGCCCAGCTAGGTTTAGAGGCATATGCGAACTAACTGTGCTTCTATTCCCACTTTAAGGATAGTGTTGGTTATTTTATTTTGCAACTATACAAATAGCGATTAACCTACTGATACAATTGCTATATTATTTTTTAGAAAAAAAGTAGAGCTGCACTTGTGTACAGCTCTACAAATTAGAGTGTTTAGCCTACAATAATAGAACTTATTGTAGTGCTCCACGGTCCGTATTCGCCACGGGTATTTACCCATCGCAGCCAATAGTAAGCCATGGTGTTTGCCTGCTTGCCTTCGTAGGATGTGGTGTACGAATTGGTGGTTGACACGCCAAGATAGCTCAACTCGGAGGCATCTTTAGGTGCATCGCCGCCCAATTTCACCCACACTTCACAGCCGTGTACGCCAGCGGGTTTTGCCTTGCTCTGCGGAGTGGCATTGTCGCTCAGGTGCAGGGTGTGCTGCAAACGTACCGAAAAATCTACCGTTCCCAATGGACTGTTAGCTGGTACAGGTGTAGCGGTACGTGTTCCCGATTTTACCGTTAGCCCCATGCTGATGCGGTCACTATCGGTCACCAGGCTATTGCTTGCCAAAAATTCTGTAACGAAATGCCGAATCTCTTTTTTGTAGTCTTCGAGCGCATCGTTTTTAGCCTGCACATCTGTAGCCGTGCGGTTTTGTTTATTACTCGCTTTTGAAAACGCTATGTTCCAAATGCTTTGTTTTGAATCTAGCCCCATTAATTTGTCGGGACTGATTCCCCATGTAGTCATGGACTGCTTGATTTTTTCTATCAAGTTCTTTTGCCATAAATCAAATTCCGGGTCGTTACTTGGAAGATAATCTGCCATAGTTTTAAATTTTTAATAATTAGACATTATTTTTATTAATTCTCAGAGACTGGTACTATATGGGCTGTATTGCCCTTTGGTGCTACTAAATAATTATTAGGGAGCAAACTTTCTTAGCTCGTAATATATTATTATTGCTTAAGCGAAATACTTTTTTGCTATGGTGATAAAGTTTTTTGCTCAAGCAAAAAATATTCTCACTTGAGATGGAAAAAATCTTGCTTAAGAAAGAAAGTTTTTCGCTTGTGCAAGAAATATTCCCACTTGAGATGGAAAGAATCTTGCTTTAGAAATATACTTTGCTTCCCAGTAATAAATTTTCTAACCTGAGAGATTAAATTTCCCGCTTGAGAAATATTTTATCCCGCTTAAGTAAAAAACAGTTTGTATGAAGTAAGAATGTTTTTTGCTTAAGCGATATGCTTTTTTTCCAAAGTGAGATAGCAACTTGCTTGATTAGGGAAAATATTTGCTCAAGCAAAAAACATTCTTTCTTGTGCGAGATACTTTTTTTTCGGATAAATACTTTTTCCGCTCTTAGATTTAAAGTGTATACTCTTGAGAGGAACAAATGTTTAATCGAGTGGAAAGTTTTGCTCCTATAGATAAAACATTCTTTCCTCGAAGGAAAAAAACAATGTTGAAGCAAGAACAACTTTTTATCGCTAGATAAAGAGTTGTTCCTTTTCAAATAATTAAAAAAGAGAGGGTATTGTACTAGTGAATAGTGAAAAACGGAATGCTGATGCGCTATGATAGAACAATGACAGAGACCAACAAAAGTTCTGTAAATAAAGCATGTACTATTGGATGTGCTGCTACTAGAGCACGAGGCAAAGGTTAAGTTCATATGTAAACGGAAACAGATAAACAAAAATAGGAAGATAGTTAAGTGCGGCAAATTTAATAAATAGTTTTTAAATACTGCAACTGTTTTATGAAGAAAGTTTTATGTTATAAAACATAAAACTTTACTTTGTTATATCGGAAGTGCGATTAACAAAGGGATTGAGGGGAGAATAGGGTTAATAAATTAGGGTTAGAATTTCAAAAAAAATGGTGGAAGTAGGGTACGATATGTCCTGGGGTAAGAATAAAAAAAGTCTGCTAAAAAAATAAATGCCCTTTTATAAGCTTAATTGCATTTACAATTTATTGATTAACGTTGGTTTTGTAAGCACACAGAATAAACAGAGTATGCGGATAATTACTGTATATTGATGATAAGATTTTGTTCACACGGTAGTTTGCGAATGGTGATATTCTGTTTCTTCGGCGTATTCAGTGTGCTAATTTTTTATTCAAACGGTATTGATTTATTAATGTTCTGCAATTCTACTTTACTAAAAATAATACAAATGCAGAAATTGATTGAAGATTTTTAAGAAGCAATACTAATTTCAAGTCTACTTTAAGGTATTTAGGGGCGGTTGAAAAGAAATTGTTACTTTTTTCCTTTTCTTGCACCGCCCCAAGTTCGTCAGCCGACGGAGGTGTAAAGTTACTTTTGGCTCTGAAAATCCAAGAAAATTCTAATTTAGTAAAGTAGATGTAATGGCAAGTCTATAATGTCGCATCTTTTGTTCTATTTATTTTGATGTGATTATAGTACATTATTTCTTTTCAACTACTTCTATTGTGTCCGTTTCCGAATTTATCTTTGTACTTTTGTAGCATCATTAATAATTTTTTTCGATAATGGTAAAAAAAATATATGATTATCCGCATATTGTACAATGAATTTAAATAAAATGTGCTTTGCCTAAACCTACTTACTTTTTTTTTTTGATAAAAAAGTAAGCAAAAAAAATCAATCCGTCAGTTGACGGACGCTTCACTTGCAAAACTTACGCTCAAAAAGCTGACATTCTCCAAACTCGTCTCGGCCAGCTGGCGGATTGTCAAACAGTAGTATTTCTATGTTTTTCAGACTTGTTTTTCGGTTCACTTAACAAGGTCTGTTGTATAAGAAAAGTTATACAGTTATTAACACACTTTGCGGAGAATCACAAAAGATTAAAAACTAAGACTGCATACTATGCGGATAATCATAAAAAAAATAAAACCGTATATGATGCCCACTGCCATTATGGTGGGTGCTATATTTTATAGATTTTTCGATACCCTTTCGTTTCTGACTCCCTACCTCATTTTTGTAATGCTATTTCTCACTTATTGTAATTTGAAATTAAAAGAGATGCGCTTGTCGCGCTTGCATCTCTGGTTAATTTTGATACAGATATTCGGTAGTTTGGGTATTTTTTTGCTTTTGTCCCCCTTCAACTTGCTACTTGCGCAGGGTGCTATGATTTGTATTTTGGCACCTACCGCTACGGCTGCTCCGGTTATTACGGGTATGCTTAAGGGCAATGTGGTAAGTCTTACGGCGTATAGTTTGCTTAGCAATATGTGTGTGGCATTGGCTGCTCCGGTTATTTTTTCGCTAGTGGGCAGTTACCAGAACTTGGCTTTTATAGATTCGTTTTTGGCTATTTTTCAACGGATGATAGTATTGCTGTTTTTGCCATTCGCACTGGCCATGCTGTTGCAGAAATTCACGCCAAGGGTAACTTCCAAAATAGGCTCTTACTCCGGATTGTCTTTTTACCTTTGGTCGGTTGCTTTGTGTGTTGTTACGGGACGTACCGTTGTGTTTATTCTCAAGCAAAATGGATCGAGTCATTTGATAGAAATACTTATTGCTGTGGTGGCATTGCTGATGTGTATTGGTCAGTTTGTGGTGGGGCGCGCTATTGGTAAACGTTACGACGATACGATAGCGGGCGGTCAGGGTTTGGGACAGAAAAACACCATTCTGGCCATTTGGATGGCGCAAATGTATCTTAGTCCTCTAGCTTCAATCGGCCCGGGTGCTTACGTGCTTTGGCAAAACATTATCAACTCTTATCAAGTGTGGCTGAAGAGGAAAAGTTTGTAGTAGGATCAATAGCCAAGAGCCAATAGCCAAAAATTAAGACATAAGACCATTCTAATTATTGCGCTGCATTACAAGCTCCATCTGCTTAAGCTTTCTCTCTTTTGCAGAGAGTGGGGAGAGCGGTAGGGATAGAGAGCCTAGAGCCAAGGCATAAGACTGTTCTATCCTTGTTGGAAGTGAGCTGCATTCCATGTTACATGTTGATGACGATAGCGCATACCTACCGCTTACGAAATATCAAACTCGGCAATGATACCTATTTCCATTACCATTTTATAGAATTTTAAATAAAACATCAATATAGTTTTAATAACTTTATTGATGTTCGAATACGATTAACTATATTTGCTGACTGAAAATGGAACCGTTGTTGGCTAGGCTTAGAAGAACTAATCTGCGATACCTTAAACCCTTTATTCATTAATAATAATATACCAAAACAAATAATTGAGTAGAAAACATGAAAAGGCTTCTGATTTTCTTTGTTGTTTTAATGCTGGCAGCCAATAATCAAGGCATTATTGCTCAGCAATTAAAGACTGTAGGATTGCCTGCTATTCATAACTTTATGCCCAAAGAATATGGTGCAAGTGACCAAAACTGGGCTATTGTTCAGGATAAACGAGGTATAATCTATGTTGCTAATAATGCAGGATTGCTACAATACGATGGTACTGTTTGGACATTAATTGAGATGCCCAATAAAAGTTGTGTTCGCTCGCTTTGTATGGATGGTGCTGGAAAGATATTTGTGGGTGCAGTAAACGAATTTGGCTACCTTTCTACCAATTCGGTAGGGAATATAAAGTTCAATTCTTTAATGCATTTAATCCCCGAAAACGAAAGGAATATAAATGATGTATGGGATATTCATTCAATTGCAAAAAAAATTATATTTAGAACAACTGCAAAACTAATTATACTGGAGAATGGTCGTATCAAAATAATTAAACCGTATGAATCATTTCACAAAAGTTTCAAAATTGGAGATAAAATTTACTTGAGAGATGTAGGAAAGGGTATTGCGGTTTTTGATGGCAATTTATACAAATTAATTAAAGGTAGCGAGATTTTTGCAAATGAGAAAATCTATGCGATGTGGGCCTATGATAGTAATAAATTATTGATAAGAGTTCATAATCAGAATTTCTTTCTTTACGATGGCAGTTCATTTACAAAATTCAAAATGTCGAGTGATGATATTTTGAATTCGGCGTTTGTATATTGCAGCTTAAAAATCAACGATAATATATTAGCTATTGGGTCTATCCTTGGGGGTTTATATTTCATCGACAAATCGGGCAATTTGGTTCTTAAAATCGATAAATCTTCGGGGCTGACCAGCAATCAGATTCATGCAGTGTTTTTGGATAACTCCCATAACCTGTGGTTGGCCAATGATCATGGTATTTCACAGATAGAAATAAATTCACCTTTATCATATTTCGACGAAAGGAGCAAGCTGGATGCCAGAAGCGTTTCTATTTACTATAGCAATAATAAATTACTAGTTGGCGGTTTTCCATTTTTATATTCCAACAGCCAGTTTAAAAACCTCAAATCTGAATTTGTTAAGGTTGAAAAGTCATTTCAAGTAATGGAAATATTTCCTTTTGACAATAAATTGTTTTTTGCTCAAAGTATTGATCAGGGTTTTTTAGATGAACACAATAAATATAATTCAATAAGCAAAATTAAGCAAGCTTGGAACTTTGCCTCAATTTCTCACCGCCCCAATTATTTGATTATGGGTGCAGTTGATGGATTGTACTATTTTTTTAAAAAAAGTAATAAGTGGATATTTCAAGGACGAATCAAAGGCTTTGACTTAGCGTGCAATTATGTCAAAACGGATAGTTTGTCAAACATCTGGATAGAGGTTCTAAACAAAGGAATTTTTAGGTTGCAACTTAATGAAAATGGCGACAGCATTACCGAGAAAAAACTCCTTTTGGAATATGCATTTACCTTTCAAGGACTTTATAATTTGGATAACCAGATAATCGCAACTGCAAATGACAAGTTTTGGAAGTATAATTACAAAACAAAGATTTTTGAAGATTATTTGGCTTTCAACAAACTTTTCCCGAATACTAAGAATATTTTTATACTGGGGAAAAACAAAACAGGAGATATTTACTTTCGGGATAAAATTTCGATAGGGAAACTGATTAAAAAGAAAAACAATCAGGGATATTTCGTTTACCGTTCACCTTTCTTGATATTAGAAAAGTTAAGTGATGATTATCCGGTAATTGAATTAGACGAATCGAATGTTTTTATTGGCAGAGATAAGGGTTTTGTTCATTATCAACCTAACTATAAAAAAGATTACAGTCTGCCTTTTAATATTCTTATTCGTAAAGTTCAGGTGTTGCCATCGGATTCAGTCATCTTTGGAGGCAATTTTCCATTCAGTAACGACACCATTTCAACTGCTCAACCAAAAAATCGGATTTCGAGTTTAAGTTATAGCAATAACTCGTTCCGGTTTCTCTATTCTGCCACATTTTACGAAAGTCCGGAGAAAACAGAATATCAGTATCAGCTTGTAGGGTACGATAACAATTGGTCTGTATGGACTAAGGAACACAAGAAAGAATATACCAATTTAAACGAAGGGAAGTATGCTTTTAAAGTGAAAGCAAAAAATGTATATGGCACCGAAAGCCAAATTGCTTCTTATGATTTTGTAATACGTCCTCCGTTCTACCGAACAAGGTTAGCATATCTACTTTATTTTATAATTATTGTTTTGTTTTTATATGCCATTATTAAACTAAATAGTTGCCGTTTACAAAAAGAGAAGGATCAATTGGAAGGCATAGTTAAGGAACGAACTTCAGATGTTCTGGAGAGAAACACAGAAATTTTGAAGCAAAAAGATGAGATTTTACTTCAAAATAATAAGTTGAGAGAAATGGACGAATTTAAACAGGGATTAACCTCTATGATTGTTCATGATTTAAAAAATCCTTTGAATTTAATTTTAAATATTCCAACTAGTTTTAAACCCGAAAAGCAAATAGAAACCGTTAAGCATTCAGCAAAACAAATGCTAAATATGGTTTTGAATATTCTTGATATCAATAAATACGAGGATAGTAAATTTGAACTTGAATTAGCGTCAAAACAATTTTTTATTATTGTAGTAAAAGCAATCTCTCAAGTAAAGTTTCTGCTTGATCAGAAAAATATTTCATTAAAGAATCTGATAGATGAAAATTTAGTGGTAAGGGTTGATGAAGAAATAACTGAAAGAATTTTAGTGAACTTACTTACAAATGCAATTAAGTATTCACCAACAGGAGGTACAATAACTCTGAACACAAATCAATTGTCTGAGGATAGAGTGAATATTCAGGTTACGGACACTGGCGAGGGAATAGCTGCCGACAAATTACACCTTGTATTTCAAAAGTTTGGTCAGGTAGTGCCTAAGAAGTCAGGAAGCGTACAGTCGTCAGGACTTGGTTTAACTTTCTGTAAAATGGCGGTAGAGGCTCAAGGCGGAGAAATTGGATTGGCCTCTGAAGTAGAAAAAGGCACTACGTTTTGGTTTTCTTTGCAAATAGCTGAGTGGACCGCTACTTTGCAAAGTATAGAAATTGAAAATACAAATGTTAGTCCAGAAATTGCATTTACAAAAGAAGAAAAAGATATTCTACTCCCAATTATTGAAAAATTAAAAAGGTTTTCTGTTTATGAAACCGATGATATTGAAGAAGTAATCAGCAGCTTGAAACAAAATCAGTCAGTTAATATTCAATTGTGGTTAATGGAAATTGAAAAAAGCGTAAGGTCATTAAATCAAATCAAATATTCGAATTTATTGAATATGGATTAAAGATGTCAATAGTTTGTAATCGAAATTGAGAATGCATAAACTATTTTTTACTTATGCAATAAAGGATAACTGTAACTTGCAAATATTTTAATATCAAATAGTAATAACGATTCATTAAATTTATTGAATGATTTACATATACAAACTTGTTTTAACATTACCCTTCATCCTCATTATTTATGGTTGCAATTGAAAAAACAGTGGTAGCGAAATGTTTCAAGAAAATGAAAAAAGGAAGAAGCTTTATTTTAGAGTATCGGGTGTATCAATTGTCATTCTATAGAAGGTAAGCTAACATATGGTCCTGCATTAAATACAATTTACGATAAAAAAATATCGATTATTGCAATGGGAAAAAGTCCCAAATAAGAGTAGACCGCAAATTTATCAATCGGTCAATTAAAGAACCGAATATTGATAAATTGCCTGAATTTATTAAAAGAAAAATGCCAACTCCAACGCTTACAAATGAAGAAGTTGAATATATTACTGATTATTTGATTTCAATAAATTTGAAAAAGTAGCTGAAGGTATATTTCTGATTAATTGTCTCTTACGTTTCCGGAGGAGGGGATGGTGATTTTGATATTGAACAACAATGCCGTTAAATGGAAGTTTCTCTATTACTATTATGAGGCGGTACGTTTTGCCAAATATAAAATGAAAGGCACAAGACGAAAAAACAAGTAATTAACTAAGTATCTAAAAGCAATAAAAGTATGAATTTCACAGATTATTATAGATTGACTAAACTGACGTTAATAAGTCGTTTGAAAATTAGCGGAGCCATTTTTACTTCCATCTGTTTTATTATAACTCTTTTAGCAGGCACTGCAAATCATACATTAGCAGATTGTGCTATCTTTTTTTTAAAATGTGTTTTAATTGGTAATGGCGTTGGTGTCTTCATTCTTATTATTGCACTTCTGAAAGGCTATTTTAAAGCAAAAGATATTTTTAATTTACTCAACTCTATCCCTAAACAGATAAGAGATGAGTTGAATTTGGATTTAACCCGCAAAAGGCAAAGTTCAAAGTACAATTTTCTTGAAATGTTTATTTATTGCGATACCTACGAACTTCCGATTGGTATCGAGAAATCGATAGATAAGAAAACGGTCAAAATTGTAGCTCTATCTGATTATATGGATTTTACTAAGTTTGCGAAAATAACCAGTGAAACTGAGCATCATTCTCCAAACAAAAGATTAATGTTTTCCGGTTGGAATTACAGCAAAAATATAGAACTGATTGAATGGCAAAATTGGCGAAAAAGCGATTTTGAGACATCATTCTTAGAGCTAATTGCTGTAACAAAAAACGGATCATATTAATTATACCAAAAATTAACGACAGCCATGTCTTGCTTCGCCAAACAGCCAATGAAAGTTGCACTTGGAATAGTTATCAAAAAATAGTTATATGATCAATAACCAAAAGAAGAAAGCTCGAGAAAAACTACTTGATGAATTTGGATGCCCCAAAGACGAATCGTTTTATTTTGAACAAATAGAGCCTTATTTTCGAAGGAAGGACAATTCCACCGTCCTGCAATCTTTGTCTGATAAAACTTGTAATGATTTAGATTTTGAGGAATTATTCATGTTTATTGATAGAACGAATTCTAAAGTAGGACAACAATTTTTGTATAACAAGTTACGCACCATCCCCACCCACGGTACTGAAAATCTAGAACAAGAAAAGTTTATTGAAGAGTTTACAACTAATCAGGCTTTCAGAGTAGTTGTTCAAAAGCAATTGAACAAATTGAATAAGAACGAGGCTTATTTTGTTTCTTCTCTTTTTCAGGAAGAAGTTTTAAAACCACCCAAATGGTACCTCATCGTCAAGTATTTGTCGTTTATAAGTTTGTTATCGCTGATACTGTCGTTCATTCAACCGGCTATGCTTTTCCTATTCTTTGGAGTTGTTTTTATCAATCTGGGAATTCATTATTGGAACAAAAAGAATCTGTTTAATTATTTTGGTTCTATTCCTCAGCTGATTAAACTAAATAATGTTGCACGTGAGTTATTTAAACATGACATTTTAAAAGAGTTGAATCCCGATCTGATCCAATCGACAAACGTTGTTGCCAACGTAAGCAGCCGAATGTCAGTATTTAATTTGGATGTACGCATTAAAACCGACCAGCAAATAATCTTCTGGTTCCTTTTTGAGCTTATCAAAATAACTTTTTTGATTGAGCCTTTAGCTTTGTTTGGAACTTTAGAGCGTGTTGACAATAAACGAAAAGAGATAGAAAAGGTATTCTTGTTTGTTGGGAAAATAGATGCTATGCTATCTATTGCGTCACTTCGCAATGGGCTGAGTAACTTTTGTATTCCGAAAGTGATAAGTGCACAAAAAACACTTTTTGCCAATGAAGCTTATCATCCTTTAATTTCTAATTGCGTAAAAAATAGCATTCATGTAAACAAAAAATCTATACTGCTGACTGGTTCAAATATGTCGGGCAAAACATCGTTTATACGAGCCATAGGCATCAACGTAATAACCGGACTCACATTAAATACTTGTTTTGCAAAAGAATTCTCAATGCCACGACTAATAATTTATTCGGCCATACGCATTAGCGATGATTTGATGAATGATAGAAGTTATTATTTTGAAGAAGTACTGACGATAAAAGAAATGATTGATAAGAGTGCTACTGAATATCAAAACCTATTCTTACTCGACGAGATATTTAAGGGAACAAACACTGTCGAACGCATTTCGGCAGGTAAAGCGGTTCTATCTTCATTGACAAAAGAAGATCATATCGTTTTTGTATCAACGCACGATATTGAATTAGCTGATTTATTAAAGAATGAGTACGATTTATATCATTTCAGTGAGATGGTTGACCATAAAACAGTTGACTTTGACTACAAACTAAAAGATGGTAAATTAAAAAATAGAAATGCCATCAGGATTCTTCAAATAAATGATTATCCCGAAAGTATTATAACTGAGGCCATTGAAATATCGAAAGAACTTGATAAAATATCGATGGGCAATACTCCCCAAATTGCTTGTACAGTACTGTAAGAAAACGTGTTGGAGACCTAGTAGAGAATAACTATAAAGATGATATTGGTAATGTAGAAGAAATTAATCATAATTTTTCTGAGCTTGGTTTTCTTGGTAGTAGCTTTTATTATTGGAACTCCATTTGATTTTTTTAAACTTAGCAATTGACACTTTGGTAACACTTTTATTTACGATAGTTGTAGTTATGTTGTTTGTTTTTCTTTTTGTACAAGCTCAGTCTATTCGTAAAAAACAGATAAGACGTATCGTATCTGAATCACTTATTATGATGGCTATCCCTTATATTTTTGTTGAATTCTATACAATTATGCTACCAGAGGAAGGTTCATCTGACCAGTTTATTTTTTCAAAATTTAAGGATAATTGCTAGATTTATAGTGCACAAACACGCTATTAATAAAACTTTTAATTTCACATTTTTACTTTTTTTGATTAATTACTCTTTAATTCTTACTACATAGTGTTTACTTTTTTTTTATTTCCCCACTCTCTCCGGATATATCCATCTGTTCATTGCAGAATGGTTCGGACTGGTTGGTAGGATCCAACCAACCCGCACTTTTGTTGCAAGTAAATAATGATTATACATCCGTGAGGACGGAGTAATCCTGAATTTTGTTTATTTTTTTATAACTCTATTTTAAAACTGGACAGGAGGATGAATACTAAATTAAGGGCGATTTATTTCATCTGTCAAATTGCAATTCGTTCTGACAGAAAGTGTATGCTAAATTTAATGTGCTTCATGAATTGATTTAAATGAGAAAATTGCACCATTATTTAGTATTTTATTTCTATGTTTGTATTTGGTTTCGAAATTTGGAATAATATTAATTATCTGAGCATTAATGTAATATAAATGTAACACTATTGTAATATTCATAAAAATAATTGAACAAAATGAAAAAGAAAAAAGAAAAAACAGAAAAGGCAATTGAGTTTGCCGGAATAATGAAATCTAATGTTGATATTCTTAAAGAAAATGGACAGGATACTGAATTTGTAAAAACGTATGATTTGACGGTACGTAAATTAGTCAGATTGCAAAAGGAACTAATCGTATTAAAAGAAAAAGTCAGAACAAAAAAAGAAATGATTCAGGATGTTTGGGAACTGGCAATTGAACAGTCCAAAATCGCTATGAAAATAGTGAAAGATTTACCTGAACTTAAAAAGGTAATAACCAAGAAAGAGAAAAAACAGAAGGTTGAAAAGTCTGCTTAAAATAGGATTTTATCAATAATAGGCATTATTCCCGATTAATTTAGTTTACAATTGGGAGTAGCCTTTTTAACCTGATTTTGATAGTTATTGGGATTTTGGCTTTTTTGCGTTTGTTTTTTAGTACACATAGCTTTTAATTAGATATAAACACTATTATGGAAAACCGTAACAGAATAGAATTAATCAGACAGGAAGTGAATACTTTCCTGCAGAATCAACAAGATCCCGAACAGCGCCGCGAAGGCTATGTTCATCTGTACGGTGTGGCACAAAATTGTACGTTATTAGGCATCAGAAGAGGACTGGATATTGAATTGTGTACCATCATTGGACTTTTGCACGATGTGTATACCTACAAATACAATTATGTGAAAGAGCATGCCATTTTGGGCGCTACTGAGGCCGAAAACCTATTGCGAAAGCTGGATGTTTTCAGCGAAGAAGAAATAGAAATTATCAAAAATGCCATTACTAATCATAGTAATAAAAAAGAGCTACATGATGAATATTCCGAGTTGATAAAAGATGCGGATTTGTTGCAAAATTTTCTTTATAACTTATCATTTAATGTAAAACATAAAAAACGAATAAAGAAAACATTGAAGAGCGTGGGTATAAAAATGAAATTCAACAAAGATAATCCTGTCAAAGAAAAAGCAAAAAAATGATTGTATACAAAAACGATTTCGCGAATGTAGAATAACTTTAAATCAAAATAGTATGGATAAAATTAATAAGAGATACAATTCACTTGTGATGAATTACAAGGAAATAGAAAAAGGAACATTGGAACAGGAAATTCATGATAAAAGAGTTATTCTGAGACGAATCTTCCCAATTCTTGCAGCTTTCAGTGTGAAGTCATCCAAAGTAAAAAATGGAGAAAAAGCATTTAAGTTATTCGGAGAACTTCGTGATATTCAGATTCAGATTATAAAGTTGGAAAGTCTGGAACTTACGCCTGTAATAGCTGAATATCTTACTTTTTTGAAAGTCAATGAATTAAAGTCCAGCGAAAAAGTGTTCCGGTTTTGTAAAAAGAAAGAACTTGTTTTTCCTTCAATCAAGGGAAAAAAACTGGCAGTGAAATCGAAAATATATAAAAAAGCAAACGAATCGCTTGCAAAGCTCCTAAGAAAAATTCAGGCCAGAAATAATGATAGTGCCTACGATATTCATAAAATACGGATAGAGTTTAAGAAGTTTCGTTATGTTGCGGAAACTCTTCTGTCTATCGAAAATATAAATAATACCAACCTTGAAAAAATAAAAGACTATCAGGATTTGCTTGGAGAAATTCAGGATTATAAAATTCTAATGGCCGGAATAACCCGGTTTTATAATAAACGAAAATTGGATAGCGGGGAAATCATCGGTTTATTTGAGAAAAATCAAAAAAACTTGATTGAAAAGTTTGACAAAGACTTGGATAAAGTTATTCAGATGTGCCGTGCGGTTATCAGTTTGGATAATGATGTATCGAGCCTTGATGAAGACAAAGTTAAACCGATAGAGCTGTTATCAAAGAGCGACTACCATGGTCTAATGGATGTAATTGTTTCTTTAAAGCAACAGCCAGAAATGTTGCTCGACGATATTGTTGCCGCTAAAGAGAAAGTGGATATTCCTGTGATTGAAAATGTTCTTCCAATTCAAGTTCGGGAAACACCTTCTAGAAAAAATACAATCAAGGGAAAGGCTGTTTCTACGGATAAAAAAGAACCGATAGCTGCGAAATCTGTCATTGTAACGAAAAAAACAGCTGCTAAAAAGAAAGAGCAATCTCCTACTGAAAAAGTCACAACAAATAGAAAACCGAAAGTTACACCTAAAGCTGTTGTAAAGACAGAAGATACAGGTGGAAAACAATAATTGTTAAGTCCACTCTTCATCGCCCTCGTCTCCAAACGAGGGCGATTTGGTTCAGTGTTTAGAAAAGGATAGCAAGTGAGCAAATATCATAAAAGGCCTAATTTAGCCCAAAGCAGAAGAATATTTATATTCAACACCTACCCTTGTCCTCCTGGATGTTTGCTGGGTGGGCAGATATATGAATTATCAAGCAGGCTTTAGACAAATTATCATCTATTTTTTCATCTCTACTCCATAAATGGAGTGGCAATTCATAAATGGAGCGACAATTGATAGTTTAAATAGGAAATTATATTGTTCCAATTATTTGTATCTTCATATCTTTTATTAAAAAATAAAATGCTGTTCAATCAATGGATTGACAGCATTTTATTCTATTTTCCCGTAGATTATGAAATAGCTTATTCTACGCCCCTCACTATTAGTAGTCTTTACAGTACGATGGATTGGGTGTAAACTTCTCCGAAGCGATTTGTGACTTCAATTTTTACGTTTTTAGTATCTTTCGATGGTTTTGTGCGGAAAAGGTGGAGTGTTTTATAGCCGGTACCTACTCCATTCTTCATAGTTATAAAATCCTGATCTTCGTCCGAAAATTGTTCCATCGACCCTTTCAATACACCATCTTCGTAGCATTTTACCTGATAATGGCTGTCCCAATCCCACACATTGGCTACAACATAATCGGCTTGCGTAGTAAACTCCTCAGTTTTGTACACCCTGAATTGGTATGAAAGTTCTTTACCTGTAGACTTGTAATGCCATTTTACATCATTGCCTTTTACATCTACTACCAAGTAGCCATTAGGTGTTCCGCATCGGTTTACGGTACCTGCCCACCAAGCTCCACAAACTGCCCCTATATTATGATCGTACACAGTAGCAGAAGGTTCCTCGTTTTCGTAAAAATGAGTGTGTCCCGAAAAGATGTGCAAAGGGTAGTTTTTAAATATTTCCAACAGTTCAGCAGTGTTACTGGAGTTGCCCGAACCATTGCTCGATTTGTTTGAAGTCGGTGCATGTACATTCAGAAAAACAGTGGTGCCTGTTTTTACATAGCCCAGATCTTTCTTTAACCACTCAAACTGTTCGGCTGTAAAGCGTTCTTTGTACATTTTATTGGCAGAATAGTCGATATTACTCATGGTGATAACATGAACCTTACCAATGTTGAACGAATAATCAGTAGGGCCAAAGTATGATTCATAGACTTCTTCGGCGTAGTTTTCTAATGGATTCGTTGTGTTGTGTAAGTTGTTGTATTTTAAATTATAATCGTGATTGCCGATAGTTGAAAATACTGGAATGTGAAGTGATGATAATTGGGTTTTATACAAAGGAAATAATCCCATTACATCAAAAACGTTATCGCCTAAGGTCATTGCATATACCTCTTTTCCATTCAATTGCTGAAGGATTTCTTTTAAATCGGCAATGGTTTCCTTTTCAAATCTTTCCAGATGATTGGTGTTTTTGACTTGTGGATCGGAAATGGCTATATAGGTAAATTCATCTGAACTAATCTTCCGCAGATTTAACTTGAAATCACGACGGTTCACTTCTTTTCCGTATGTTAGTTTGGAATAGAAACTGCTGGGAACATCTTTCTCTATTTCATACTTTGCCGGAATGGATATACTTACATATTTGCCACGACTTAGATCCGTAGGTAAGTAATAAAATCCGTTGTTATCGGTTGCTGTGAAATTAGTTCCATCGTTTACCACTATGCCCTGCACGGGATGATTACTATCGTCAAGAATTATACCTTTCACGGTCATTCCCACTTTATCGGGAATTTGTGTTTCTGAAATAGTGGTTGGTTGATTCTGCGATATGGTTGCCTGACAGTTTACCAATGAAAGATTGAAGAACAATATCAGTGCTAAAAATAAAGGGGAAAATCGTTTGTTCATATTTTACAAGTATTATTGTTTGTTATAATGGTAATTGATATGTATGGAGTCAAAAACCCTAACCATTTCGTTTATTGTTTTTGCTGTTTTAATTTCATTTTCAATGCCTTGTGTTTCGCTTTCGAAACATGCAAGGTTGGCACAATCGAATACGTGATTTAGTACTTTCGCTGCTTCGTCGGTGCTCACTTCACCTTTCCGTACAGTTTTTTTGTAGTAACCGTTTATTTTGTTTACGGCGTTAAAAATGATAGGTTTCAAAATTTCCACTGTCGATCCAGATAGACCGATAGTTTGTTCATACACGCGTTTGTAGTTCTGTTGGAAGAGGCTCCATTTTTGGGACAGTTCGCCTCCTATAAAGTGTTCTTCTTCAAAAACTAATTTTACTGCTGAATTGTCGCTATATGCGTCCAAGGTATATTTAAACTCAACAGAGTTAGCTGTAGTCAGGTTATTGCCTGTCACGTATTCAAACTCCATGTTGGGGGTTCGCATCGCAATATCATCCGATTGTTGTGCTACAGCTTCTAACGCAGCCGATGCAAAGATAGCAGTTGCCAATAATTTTAGTATCATCTCCGATGTTGTTTTAATTAATTAACTTATAGTAATGTGCGTCAAATGCCAACATCTGTGGAAGCTGACATCTGACTTGTTACTTGTTAATATTTAGAGTTGCCAAATAAGTTTTGTGCTTAGTTCATCTCCTCCAATATTTGTTTTCGCAGTTTGGTAGTTTTTTAAATTGGTGCGTTGCAATACAATCGGATATTTAAATCGTTTTGGCATGTTGTTGCCCTCAGAAACTCCATCGCCACGAGGTACTACCGGCAAGCCTGTGCGGTTATATTCGAACCACGCCTGATAGTCGCAAAAGAAAAGTGCATAATATTTTTGAGTCATCAGTTGTTCCAGCGTTCCATTGTAAGCTACCAATGGAGTGGTGAAATAAGTTGTTGGAACAATTCCACCCCATTGTACGATAGTTGCTGTAACTCCTTTCTTGTAGTGATCGGCGGCGTCTACAGCTAAATTGGATCTTTGATAGAATTCAGCTTTAATCAATTCCACCTCGGCGTAGGACAATAGTGTAAGTTTCATAGGAGCGATGACCAATGATTGTTTTTGTTGTGAAGCATTAATGGATGGTGCAATTTTATAACCGCTTGGCAAACCAACATATGATTTTACTGTCCCATTTGTAGCCTGAGTGGCAAATAGCGGAAGGCGTGGATCATTCCAATTCTTCAGGTTGTTTACAAAAAACTCAGATAAATAGAGATAGGCGGTAAAGTCTTGTGGACGAGTCATTGGGGCTTCCTGCGGATATACACCTGAAACGGCTAATAAAGCGCCATCTTCATTCGATTCGAAAACCGGATATTTTGTCGGGTTATTGAGCATAGCTGCCAATTCTGTTGCGGCGTTCAACCCCGGCACATTCAACGCGCGCAATAGAACACGCATACGAATGGAGTTACAGAACTTTTTCCACTTGACCATTCCAAGTGAAACTCCCGAAGTAAGAGTTGCATCCGTTTTGTATAACAACTCGCCATCTGTATTGTATTTCAATCCTGTACCAGTATTAAACAGCGTATTAGCAGAGTCCAGATTGACAATAATGTTTTTGTATATATCTATTTGTGAGTCGAACTTAGGTGTGAATAGTTTCTCATCACCCCTGCAAGCTTCGGTCATGGGTACATCTCCAAAAGCATCGGTCAATAACTGGTATATCCAACTATTAAGGGTCAATGCTATTGCATGGTAATTTGGGTCATTAAGTGCTATCGCTTCTTTATCCAACTCGCGGATATTGTTCAACCACTTGTAATAAGTATTCCAGGTTCCGTCGCCGGCAGCATCGGAAATATTATACCATCCTACTCCGTTTACGCTCGATGTAGAAACGGTTCCTTGCATCAATGGGAAAGTGTAACTGTTGTATCTGTTCCAGTTATAAGCAGACATCTCATATAGAATGGGATTGAGCAGCGTGCCCGGATTAGCTTGAGTTAAGCGGGTGGTGTTGGTGTTCATTTCGTCAAAGTTAGAACATGAACCGAACACGAATGACAGAACGACAAATCCTATGATGGCTATTTTGTTAAAGTATTTCATTTTTTTTGCGAATTGATTTATTAATATATCAGCGGATTAATTATTTTAGAAACTAACATTAAGATTAAGCCCAAATGTGCGTGTAGAAGGTAACGAACCTGTTTCGATACCGGGAACAATGGAGCTACCATTCAACGCTACTGTTTCAGGGTCGAACAAGGGATAATCGGTAATGCAAAGTAAATTGCGGCCATAGAATCCAATGGAAGCGCTGGTAAGTGGAGTTTTATTTACTATCCTTTTTGGCAATGCAAAGTCAAAGCGTACTTCGCGAAGTTTAAGGTAGGAGGCATCAAAAGAGTTTGTTTCCACATTGGCAATACGATTGTATTCCTTGTAATATGATTCAACATTTATCAGTTTTGTATTTGCACTGTAGGTGCCGTCCCCATTATCAACCATGCCGGGAGCTACCATATAAACTCCACCTAATTGAGTTAAAGCAGTATTGCTTGTTATGCGAGGGTCATTGGCAGCAATATAAAGTTCAGAACTGGTAGTGCGTCCGTTTAATGTGTAGCTCAGTTTTCCTTGTTCCGACATTTTATGGAATGATTGCGAATATACCAATCCACCCAGTTGCCCATCTACCAAGAAACTGAATTTGACGTTTTTATAAGTGAATTCATTGTAAAAACCACCTTTCCATGCTGGATAGGCACTTCCAACATACTGAATTTCGGAAGCTTGCTGTGGTAATCCGTTTGCACCGATAATAACTTCGCCTTTTGCATTGCGAACTAGTTTGTAACCCCATAGATCTGCTGTGGAACCTCCTACTTTTCCTATAAGAGATGCGCTTCCAATGGAGGCAATCAGTTGATTCTCGTCAGAACCTTCGGCAAGTGATAGAATTTCATTCTCGTTTTTCGACCAGGTAAGCGTTGTTTTCCATGTGAAGTTTTTTGTCTGAAACGGAATAATATTTAGTTCGACCTCAAGTCCACGATTACGAACATTTCCCGAATTGATAGTAGCCCGAGAATATCCTGTTGTAGGATCCATTGGTGCATCTAAAATCTGATTCTTTGTATTGTTGTAATAGAATGTAACATCAAGTCCCAATCGGTTTTTAAACATACGGAAATCTATACCGGTTTCATAGTTAGTAGATATCTCTGGTTTAAAATTCTGATTAAATAAGGTGCTTGCAACGACTACCGAACCTGGGAAATTTCCTTGTGAATAATAGTTTGCTGTCTTGTAAGGGTCTGTATCGTTTCCTACTTGTGCCCACGAAGCCCTTAGCTTTAGCAAACTGATGTCAGTTGGTAGTTTGACCATCTCGTTAATAAGAAAACTGCTGGTTACCGAAGGGTAGAAGAATGAACGATTATCTGCCGAAAGGGTTGATGACCAGTCGTTACGTCCCGTAACATCCAAAAATATCTTATTCAGATAGGAAAAATTCGCTGTAAAATACAAACTATTAATTGCTTTTTTTCGAATATCTGTAACCACTACTGCGCTGGAAACTCCATTGGCAAGCATATAAATTCCCGGAGTGATTAAACCTACCACGGCAGCCGAAAGTGCATCGTAGTACTTGTACATTACATTGCCACCTACAGCACCATTCAATGTAAGCCCATTACTGTAGGTATCATGATAGGATAGTAAAACGTCTGTGTTTAATTCATAATCGAACACGTTCTGCTTTTTGAAATATCCTTTACCAAATACTATGTCACTTACTGTGCGGCGTTGTTCCCGGAGGTCATTGGTGAGTTGAATCCCCGAACGCACTTGAAATTCTAACTTGCGTGACAATTCTAAATTGGCAGATAGAGATGTTGCACTGCTGTACTTATCCGATGGGTTTTCATTTTCATACAATGTCACAAACGGGTTTCCGATAAATGAGCTGTAAGGCTGTAGCTGTTTTGATTTTTCTTGTCCTGTTCTCCACATAGGGCGCAACCAATCCAGATTTACGTTTGGATTTTGGAAAATCATAAAGTAAGCTATAGAGTTACTGTTATATCCTAATGCCGGAACATTTCCGGTAGTACGATATGTTTGTGTAGTTTTCAAATCCACTTTCAGTATTCGCGATACTTGTTGTTGCGCCGATATGTTTGCAACAAAACGTTGAAATCCAGTGTTAGGCAATATCCATTCATTTTTAGTATGTGTGAGCGATGCTCGCATTGAGCCTTTATCTCCTTTTCCTGTTATGGCTACCGAGTTAGTAATAGTATACCCTTTTTGAAATAGACCTGAACGATTGTCCTTGTACGGAATCCATGGAGTAGCTTCTGCAGCTCTGCCCTGTGTTATCGGATCATATTGATAATACTTTTGATTTTCATCAAAAGCCGCACCGTATGCACTGCTGGTACCACTTGTAGAACTATTGCCATCGGGAGAAGTTCCGTAAGAGTAATACAATTTCCCGGCATAATCAGTAGCTATTTTTCCTATGTTTGATGACAGCCCCTGTCCAAATTCATATTGGTAATCGGGGAAATTCATTACATCCTCAGTGCTGATATTTGAACTGAAAGAAACGCCAATTCCTTTCTTAGCATTTGTTCCCGATTTTGTAGTGACCATAATCACTCCGTTTGCAGCACGTGTGCCGTACAATGCAGTGGCACTAGCACCTTTTAATACTTGAATATTCTCGATATCGTTCGGGTTAATGTCCGAAAACCCATTTCCATAGTCTACAGACAATTCTGCTGCTGTTCCAGCGCCGTATGCAACTCCGGGATTGCTTTGTGGACTGCTCATCGGCACTCCATCTACCACTACTAAAGCGTTATTGCCATTTACATTCAGTGATACGTCACCACGCAATGAAATGCGTGTAGACCCAAGTGGACCTCCTGGAGACATGATCGATAAGCCGGCAACTTTTCCGCTCAAAGCCGATGACCAGTTATTCGGATTCGTATTGCTAATCATATCGCCTTGTACTGTTTGGGTAGCGTATCCCAATCCTTTTTCTTCTCGTTTAATTCCCAATGCGGTTACAACTACATCAGCCAGTGCTTTAGAGTCCTCGGTCATGACAATGTTGAGAATTGCATTGCTGTATTTTACATTTTGAGACTTGAAACTTACATAGCTGCAAACCATTACATTGTCTGTAGTTAATGTTCTTTTTGAATTAAAAGAGAATTCCCCTTTTACATCGGTTACGCTTCCTTCTGAAGTTCCTTTCAGAACAATTGTTGCTCCTATCAAAGGGAAACCTGCTTGATCTGTTACTTTTCCTCTCACTAGTGATTGAGAAAACCCAATTACAGGTAATGTTGCTAAAGAGACTAATAGCACAATCTTTCTAATTCCTTTTAAAACTGTTGTTCGATTCATGTTTTCTTTGACCGTTAATATATTATTGCTTTATATAAATTTATTTGTCATTAGTTCTACTTTACCAAATTAGAATATTATCTGAAAATTCAGAGACGAAAGTAATCACACATCTCCGTCAGCCGACGGAGAATTAAAGTTAGTTTCGTCTCGAACGATTGGTATCAAGAATCTATTCTTTCTTATTTTAGTAAAGTAGAATTAGTGATTATTGTATATCTCGATGCAAAAAAACAGTTTTAGAATTATATTTTAATCTCGTTTTTATTACAACTATGCTAAAGTTGTATTGAGTTTTGGGAGGAGTAAACTCTTATAGTACATTTGCTTTTGATAATCTGTCTCTTAGAAACAAAAACAAAAAAATCATTCTAAATAATAGCGTTTTTTTATGTATTATTTAATCAAAAAAAAATTTGTATACACTAGATAATGTTGTATTACATAAAACAAAATCATAGGTTGAAAAGGAATTGGTTTATGTTACTGACAGATTACAATCGTTTGCAATTGAATTACGTCGATTATAGGCCTTGGAGTTGGCGAAGATGTACATTAACACTTAATTTTACAACAAAATTCAAATTTTAGTTATATTTGCAGGAACTAATCTATTTTTATGAGAAGAGCACTTTTTATTATCGGCATTTTTTTATCTATTCAACTGTTACCGGCTACCGATAACATCGATTCATTATTGAAGGTGTTGGATAAAGTAGTATCGAACCATGATGAATTCTCGGTCAAAAAGGAGAAAAAAATAGCCAACATGAAAGAGTTGTTGAGTATTTCTACGTCTAACGAACAGCAATTTGTAGTTTGCGGTCAACTGCTCGACGAATACTTCTACTACCAAAAAGACTCTGCACTGGTGTATGCTCAGAAGAAACTTAAAATAGCCATGAATCTTCATGACGATCAGAAAATTACTCTTGCTAAAATAAATTTGGCTGCTACCAATGGCAGTATTGGGATGTTTAAAGAGGCTATCGATGTATTAAGTCGCATCAATATTTCAAACTATCCCGATTTAAGAATAGAGTATTATAATTCTAATGCCATTATTTATGGCTATTTGGCATTTTACGCTGTTTCCGATCAAGATCGTCATATTTACAACAAATTAAATAAGCAATATTATGATTCCTTACTCACTGTACTTCCTGTAGATACGAGTTTATACTGTCGAGCACTCACGGGTTTGTGCTTTCAGACAAAACAATACGACAAAGCCTATCAACTGGCTAAAATATACTATCCAAAATCTACCCAAAAGCATGAGAAAGCAATGATGGCTTATAATTTTGCTGAGGTTTATAAATATAAAAAAGATAAAAAGCAAGAACTTATATGGTTGGCCATAGCGTCTATCAATGACATTGAATCGGTGACAAGGGAATATGTGGCTCTCAGGGTATTGGCATTTAGACTATACGAACAAGGAGATATTGAGAGAGCGTATACTTACATGAAACTCTCTTACGAAGATGCGTTGTTTTGTAATGCCCGCCTGCGGTCTTTCGAGATATCTCAAATGATGCCTTTCGTTAACGAGGCTTATCAGCATCAAGCTAAAACGAAGCAACGGATACTGAATTATTTTACGGTAATAATCAGTTTGTTGTCTTTGTTCCTTTTGCTGGCTGTATGGTGGGTGTATCGTCAGATGAAAAAACTCTCAGTGGCACGTAAGGAATTAAGCCAGGCCAACGAGCAACTCAACGATTTGAACCACGAACTTTCGGTCAAAAATGATACATTGACCGAATCAAATATTATCAAGGAGGAATATATTGTGAAATACATGGATCAATGTTCACTTTATATTGATAAAATGGATGAATATCGTCGGACATTGCAAAAGACAGTGGCGAGTGGAAAAATGGAAGAATTGGTTTTCAAGATTAAATCCAAAGACTTTATAGAAGATGTGCTTTCAGAATTTTACTTGAACTTCGACAAAACATTTATACAATTGTTTCCTAATTTTGTAGAGAAACTTAACGAACTGCTAACACCTACCGAACAGATACATCTTAAACCCGGGCAATTACTAAATCTGGAGTTACGCATTTATGCCTTGATACGTCTGGGGATTAATGATAGCGTAAAAATTGCTGCCTTTCTACGATGTTCTACGAATACTATTTACAACTATCGAACACGAAATAGAAATAACGCTATGTGTAAGCGCGAAAACTTTGAAGAAAAGATTACACAAATAGGCGAACTTTCCCGATAAGATATTCTTTTCAGCATAATTTACAACAAGGCCTTTCACAAATTGATGCGAAAGACCTTGTTTTTGTAATAAAGCTACTACTTTTTTTATTTTTTATTTTTATTTAGAGTGTTGATATGTAAATATATATATAGTCGGCAGAAGGCTGTCTTACTGTATTTTTATTGTGTAATAATTTACATGTTGTTTATCCCTATATATTTGCCATGTCTTATTACAATTGGTTTGGTCCAACCGAAATAAGACAATAACCAATATTAATACTATTAATTATCATTATGAGAAAAAAAGAAAATGTTCGAAAAATGAGCATGGGTATATTTGTTATGCTCATGTGCCTGCTTTCCATTAACGCGATGGGACAGCAGCAAAAAATTTCAGGTAAAGTAACCGATGCTAACGGCGAAGAGCTAACAGGTGTAAGTGTTCTTGTAAAAGGAACCAGTTCAGGTACTATTTCCGATATAAGCGGAAATTTTAATGTTTCTATACCTGAAAATGCAAAAACATTAGTTTTTACATACATTGGTTACAAACCACAATCGGTGGAAATTGGCAACCAACGTATGTTTAACATTAAAATGGTTGAAGATTCCCGTTTATTGGACGAAGTTGTAGCCATTGGTTATGGCGTTCAGCGTAAATCCGATGCAACGGGTGCCAGCAACCGCTTGACCGATAAGGATATGAATAAATCAATTTCTACTTCGGCCATCGAAATGATGCAAGGACGTGTTGCGGGTGTAAACATTACTCAAAATAACGGGGAGCCAGGTGGTGGAATGACCGTTAGAGTAAGGGGTTCTAACTCAATTCGTTCGGGTCAAGATCCATTATATGTAGTTGACGGCATTCCATTGGACAACTCTAACTTAACTCCTGGAGGAGGTGGGGCAGCTGGTTATGGCAGTGGTGGGAGCAAGAATCCACTTAGCTTCATCAATCCAGAAGACATTGAATCTATCGATATTTTGAAAGATGCTTCATCAACCGCTATTTATGGTGCTCGGGGTGCAAATGGTGTAATACTTATTACCACTAAAAAAGGTAAATCGGGAGCTGGAACAATTTCTTATGATTCTTACGTAGGTGTTTCAACAATTCGTGAGAAAATAGATGTTTTATCGGCAGCCGACTTTAGATCTTATAAAAGAGCAGATAATTCTAAATTGCTCGACAAAGGTGCAAGCACTAATTGGCAAGATCAAATTTTTAGATCTGCAATTACTCAAAATCACTCGCTTACTATGAGTGGTGGTAACGATAAATCTACTTATCATGCTTCACTTGGTTATTTAAATCAGGATGGTATTGTATACAATTCTGGAGTAAAAAAACTCAATGGAAGTTTGAAATTTACTCAAAAGGGATTGAACGACAAATTGTTACTTACGGGAAGTTTAGTAGCTTCACAACAAACTGATAGCCGTGTTCCAATTTCTGAATCTACAGGATCGGGTTATGAAGGTGACTTAGTAATTACGGCTCTGAAATCAAATCCAACATTCCCAATTTATAATGCTGATGGTACATATTATCAACATACAAATGATCAACGCAACCCTGTGGCGATGATGAACCTTGTTGATGACAAAGTAAATACTTTACGGGTTTTGGCAAATATCTCTGCCGAATACGAAATTGTTAAAGGTTTAAAATACAAAGTAAACATTGGTTGGGATAGAACAAATGCAGAACGCAGAGTAAATCAAAACAAACAATTGTCTTATTTATCAAATAAAGGTGAAGCAAATATTAATAACATTATTGCAACTAACCGTTTGATTGAAAATTACATTACCTACACTACAAAAATTGCTGAAGATCATTCATTCAATTTCCTTTTGGGTCATTCATATCAAACTTTTAGTGGTATATCAAATAATACTAATGTAAAGGGATTTGAAGTTGAAGGAATAAAGTATACCGATAATTTACAATATGGTAATTTCTCAGCTGCCACTGTATCTTCTTCTGCTTATGAACGTGAATTGCAATCGTTTTTCGGACGTGTAAATTATTCGTTGAAAGATAGATATTTATTGACAGCAACTCTACGTCGTGACGGGTCTTCAAAATTTGGAGCCAATAATAAATATGGTAATTTTCCATCGGCAGCATTGGCTTGGCGAGTAACAGAAGAAGAATTTATGAAAAGTTTGGACGCTGTAAGCAATTTAAAAGTTCGTTTAGGTTGGGGTATCACAGGTAACCAAGAAATTCCTGATAAAGTTTCATTAATGGCAGTAGGAACTCAACCAGATGCTAATGTTCTTGCTGGTGGTGCATTAATACCTGGTATTACTTTTAAAAGAACACCAAACCCAGATCTTAAATGGGAGGCTACCCAACAAATTAACTTAGGATTGGACTTTGGTCTCTTAAAAAATCGTTTAACAGGAACAATTGATCTATTTAGCAAAAGAACAACCGATGTGCTATTCCCAATTACTTCATTAGCTCCGTCTCCTACTTCTACACAGTGGATAAATGTACCAGGGTTAGTGATAAATAATTCGGGTATTGAACTTGGATTAACAGGTGTAATTGTTGACCAAAAAGATTTCAATTGGGATGTAACGCTGAATGTGGCCAATATCAAAAACAAAGTAACTGGTTTAGCAGTAGAAATACCAGGAGCATTTGCTGCAGGTCAAGGTTTGTCGGGTACTAATGTTCAATTTATAAAAGAAGGTTTACCTATGGGTACTTTCATTGGCGATGTTTTCGAAGGTTACGATGCAAGTGGAGTGGGAATTTACAAAAAAGACAGTCAAGGAAAGAATGTACAAGAGAATTTAGGTACTGCTTTGCCAAAATACACATTTAGTTTGAGTTCAACATTGCGTTTTAAAAGAGTAGATTTTAGTATGTTCTGGTACGGAACTCAAGGTAATAAAGTGTATAACAACACTGCAAATGCTTTATTCGTAAAAGGAACTCTTGACAAATCGAGCAATGTTAGGAGCGACATTATGACTTCGGTTGAAAGTCCAACAAATTCAAATTCTTTCTCTTCTAGATTTATTGAAGATGGTTCTTTCCTTCGCTTGTCGAACTTAACTATTGGTTATACATTTAATACTAAACCTATTAAATGGATCAGCAAACTAAGAGTATATGCTACAGGTAACAACTTATTGTTGTTGACCAAATACAAAGGGTTTGATCCGGAAATTAGTTCTGATGCTGCTGTTGATGGCGTTCCATCAATGGGTGTCGATTATTCTTCGTTCCCGAAATCAAGCACTTACACATTTGGTGTTAATCTACAATTCTAATTCTAAAAACACAAAATCCAATGAAACAATATAGATTTTTTAAATACTGCACTTTATTTGCTTTAGTAAGCTTAGTGTCTTGTACCGACCTACAAGAAAAAGTGCTTGATGAGCAACTGGGAACTAATCTGGTGAATGATCCGAACAATGTTCAAGCTTTGATAAATCCGCCGTATGCACAACTTAGACGTACAATTGAGTGGTATAACTATTGGGGCTTACAAGAAGTTACTTCCGATGAGGTTATTATACCTACACGCGGTACCGACTGGTACGATAATGGTGACTGGCAAAAACTGCATTTACAAACTTGGACAGCTGAACATGTTCGTATGAAAGAGGTATGGAATGCTTTAACACAAGGAGTTTCTCGTGCAAATACTGCCATCTATTATATTAGTAAATTTCCTCAAACTCCTACTACGACTTTGTATATTAACGAAGCAAGATTTTTGAGAGCTTACTATATGTACCTTATCTGCGATTTATATGGTCAAGTACCTTATCGCGAAGCTGATGACCAAGATTTCTCTGCCGTTCCAACAGTTCTAACTAGAAAAGAAGCTGCCGATAAAGTTATTTCTGAGTTAAAGGCTATACTTCCAGGTTTGAAAACAAAAGCAGAAGTTGGTTCAGAACGTGTAACAATAGGAGCAGCACAAGCACTACTCGCAAAAGTTTATATGAACTACGAAGTTTGGACTGGCGAAAAGAAATACGCCGAAGCAATAATAGTATGTAATGATTTAATCAGTAATCCAAGTTATGCCATTGCAATTGATTATTGGGCAATGTTCCAAAAAAATGTTGCTGAGCATCCTGAGTTCATTCTTAGAATACCAATGGATGACATGGTAGATATGGGTAGCGGAAGCGTTTGGGTAAACTTTACATTGCACTACAGCCAAACTTTTGGGAACTTAACAAGTACATGGAATGGCCCAAGTACAACATCTACTTTCTACAATACTTTTGATAAAGTAAATGATGCACGCTACCAAGATAATAGAATTATAGCCGAATGTGGTTTTAATCAAGGGTTTCTTGTAGGACAGCAATATGGTGTAAATGGTGTAGCTTTAAATCAACGTAATGGTTCTCCACTTATTTTTGTACCTGAAATCAACATTCAGAGTGCAGCTGAAAATGCAGGAGTTCGTGTTGTTAAGTTTGCACCAAATTCAACTACAACTCATCAATTCAATACTCCAAACGATGTGCCTATTATGCGTATTTCTGATATTTATCTTCTAAGAGCAGAGGCTAAATTGAGAACAAGTGATGTACCAGGCGCTTTGAACGATGTTAATCTTTTAAGAAGCAAACGTAGTGCAGCAGGTAAAGTATTGACTCCATTGGCTTCAATTACGTTGGATGATATCTTGAAAGAACGTGGTTTCGAATTGTATTGGGAAGGTTTACGTCGTCAAGACTTAGTTCGTTTTGGTAAATTCGGAGAAGCATGGCAACAAAAACCTGTTACTGCTGCTACAAAAGCACTTTTCCCAATCCCAACTTCGGCATTGGCAGTTAATCCTAACTTGAAACAAAATCCTGGTTATTAATTTCTTGGATAACAATTATTAAAAATCGGTCAGCATTTTTGCTGGCCGATTTTAAATAATTATTTTCAATTGTGAGATTATTTTTTCTAGTATAATTATTCCGTTTAATGATCAATAAATTGAAACTCAGATTTACTCTTGCTTTGCTTTTCGGGGTTTTGATGATAAACTCGTATGGGCAAATTAATCCTCAGGTAAAGTATGGCTTGTTGTTTCAAGAAATACAACGAAATCATATATTTAATGATCAAAAACGATTTCTGGATTGTGAACCAAAAAATAATCCAGACAGCATAATTCATGCTTACAACTCACAAAAAACAGTAGCAAACTTCAAGCTAAAAGATTTCATTGCTCAACATTTCGATACTTTGCAAAACGACACGCTATCTATGTTGAAGCATGTTGATTATCTTTGGTTAGATCTTACTCGCGAGAAAAACAAACAAAACAGGAACTCTTCGCTGATTGCTTTACCTAACTCTTATATTGTTCCTGGAGGGCGTTTCAAGGAAATTTATTATTGGGATAGTTATTTTACCATGTTAGGACTTTGCGAGAGTGCAAAAGTTGCGATGATCGAAAACATGGTTGATAATTTTGCTTTTCTGATAAAGACTTATGGTCACATTCCGAACGGAAACAGAACCTATTACTTAAGTCGTTCGCAGCCGCCATTCTTTTCGTTAATGGTAAATTTATTGGCTGAGATAAAAAACGACAGCACCATTTATACCAAATATCTAAGCTCGTTAGAGCAAGAATATAAATACTGGATGACTGGAGATAAGTTGGTGCAAATTGATAAGAATGACAAATTAAACCGGTATTGCGATGATTTGAACACTCCTCGCCCTGAGTCTTTTGGGCAAGATGAAAATGTATTTGCTCAAGCCAAACGTGATTCTAGTATTTTTAAAGATATTCGCTCGGCAGCCGAGTCGGGATGGGATTTCTCTTCGCGATGGTTTAACGATGAGCTTTCTATCAGTACCATAAATACAACTCAAATTATTCCTGTTGACCTGAATTGTTTGTTAGTTAATCTTGAATTGACTTTAGCAAAAGGTTATGAGGTTAACAAAAATGAAAAAAAATGTGTTTTCTACCGCGTACAAGCCCAAACGAGAGAAAAATTAATCTGTAAATACTTTTGGGACGAAGAAAAAGGATTCTTTTTCGACTATAATTTTAAAACAAAAAAACGAAACAAACAATATACATTGGCAGCATTATTCCCCATGTTTTTTAATATCGCAACTGAACATCAAGCCGAAAAAGTGAAGTTTGTTATTGAAAAAGATTTTTTAAAAAATGGAGGCTTAGTTACAACTCTAGCTAGTGGTTCTTTACAGCAATGGGATTATCCAAATGGTTGGGCACCACTTCAATGGATAGGTTACAAAGCTCTAAAAAATTACAATTACACAACTCTGGCGAATGAAACGGCCAAACGGTGGATTGATTTGAACATTAAAGTTTATTTTGCAACTGGCAAAATGATGGAGAAATATAATGTTGTTGACACTAATAAACCTGGAGGTGGTGGTGAATATGACGCTCAAGATGGTTTTGGTTGGACAAATGGAGTTTTCTTAAAATTGTGGTCCGAATTGAACCAAAAACCTACAAAAAATATTAACGAATAAGAAATTGAGTGATATGAAAAAAAATTGGCTTTTACTTGTAAGCTTTCTATTGATTTGCACACTAAATGCGCAAAAATTAGATATAAAAAAATCTCCTTGGCACATAGTTACCCAAAATAGAACTGATTATTCTGGTATTGCTTTAGCAAATGGAAGAATTGGATTGTTGTCGTCCAATAAACCTTTTAAGAGTGAATCCATTGTTTTGAACAATGTGTATGACGAGTTCATGTTCGACTCCATCAATAAATGTGTTACTAGCAGAGTGCTAAAAGGAATAAATTTTGCCAATCTAGACGTAGTGATTGATGGAGAGCAAATCACAGAGAATAATGTTAGCAATTGGGAGCAAACTTTGGATATGAAAGAAGCCAAATTAATAACAAAATTTGATATTAGCGACAAAGCTTCCATAAGCTACACCACTCTTGCTCTCAGAGGAATGCCTTACTGTGGTTTGTTAAATGTAAGTGTTGTTGCCAAAAAAGACATTTCTATTCAAGTGGGTGGAGTTATTTCATGCCCAAAAGAGTATAAAAATATTTCTCATACTTTCAAAATGCTGAGAGATAATGAAATAAGAATGCCTTTGCTTCAAACTAATGCAATCAGTCAGACTGGAAGAATAAAATTGTCGACCACTGCCACATTTGTTTTTGACAATGTAATACCAGAATTGAAACAACGCTCGATTTCAGAAACAGAACAATCGCTTGATTTTTCTAAACAACTAAAAAAAGGAAATACGTTTAATTTTAGTTGGACAGGTGCGGTTTGTACCTCCAAAGACTTCACTGACCCAGTGAGCGAGTCGGAACGTATGGCCATCTATATTATGCGTGGAAATTTGAAACATGTTGTAGATATTCACGAAAATAAATGGGCGAATTTATGGCATGGCGATATTGAAATTGATGGTGATTTAGATGCGCAACGCGATGTGCGTTTAGCGTTGTACCACCTTTATGCTTTTTCTAAAGAAGGTAGCGATTTAAGTATTTCGCCAATGGGCTTGTCTTCTCAAGGTTACAACGGGCATATTTTTTGGGATACAGAACTTTGGATGTTTCCTCCGGTGTTGGTTTTCAATACCGAGATTGCAAAATCGTATTTAAATTATCGTTTCGACCGACTTGATAAAGCCAAACAAAAAGCTCAAAATTACGGTTTCTCGGGTGCTATGTATCCATGGGAATCGGACGATACTGGCGAGGAAGCAACACCAACATTTGCCCTCACAGGCACGTTCGAACATCATATCACCGCAGACATTGGCATTGCTGTTTGGAATTATTTCCGCACAACCAGAGATACCACTTGGCTCAAAGAGAAAGGTTTCCCTATGTTGAAAGCAACTGCCGATTTTTGGGTTAGCAGAGCAGTAATGAATGCCGACGGATCGTATTCGATAAACAATGTAGTCGGCGCCGATGAATTTGCACCAAATGTTGACGATAATGCATTTACCAATGGAGCTGCTAAAACATTGCTCGAAAATGCAACCTCTGCTGCCAGCGTATTAGCTATTGAACCTGAAAAAGGTTGGAATAAAGTTGCAGCCAAGTTGAAATTCAATTATTTCGACAATGGAATTATGAAAGAACATAAGAATTACAACGGTGAAATTATTAAGCAAGCCGACGTGAATCTTTTGGCGTATCCACTTCAGGTTGTAACTAAAGAAAAGGACATTGTAAATGATCTGAAGTATTACGAATCGAAAATATCTGTTGAAGGTCCTGCAATGGGATATTCGGTGTTAGCTGTTCTTCATGCACGTTTGGGAAATACCGAGAAAGCATTTGAATTGTTCAGGAGAGCCTACATTCCAAACAAGCGTCCACCTTTTGGAGCTTTATCAGAATCACCTACAAGCAATAATCCCTACTTTGCCACTGGTGCAGGAGGCATGTTACAAGTAGTGCTTTTCGGTTTTGGAGGCTTACATTTTACTGATAATGGACTGGTGCAAGTACCCACAAAATTACCAAAAAACTGGAAGAGACTGGAAATTAAAGGCGTTGGAATGGATAAAAAAACATACGTCAATACAGCTCATTAATTATTCTTGAAGTTAATTCTAAAAAAGTATTTCAAATCGAAAAGAATGAAAAATAAACTAATTATCTGCTTTCTAATAATGGCAACTAGTTTCACTGGCTATGCTGTTGAAACCAATTCTATATTAAGTAACGAAACGAGCATTACCGATAAGAAATGGTGGAAAGAGGCCGTTGTTTATCAAATTTATCCCCGCAGTTTCAAGGATACCGATGGCGATGGTGTTGGCGATTTACAGGGGATTATCTCCAAACTCGATTACATTAAAAGTCTGGGTGTGAATGTGATCTGGCTCAATCCTATTTTCGAATCGCCTAATGCCGATAATGGCTATGATATTAGCAATTATTGTGGCATTATGAAAGAGTTCGGAACCATGGATGATTTCGATGCTTTGCTGAAAGGAATGCACGAAAGAGGGATAAAAATATTATTAGATTTGGTGGTCAATCATAGTAGCGATGAGCACGAATGGTTTAAGCAGTCGCGCAGTTCTCGTACCAATCCATATCGCAATTACTACCATTGGTGGCCAGCCGAAAAAGGCAAGCCAGCTTTTCGTCCAGGAGCATTTGAGGTAGATGGAAGCGGATGGAGATACGATTCATTGACAAATGCATATTTCTTGCATTATTTCAATGCTAAACAACCCGACTTAAATTGGGAAAACCCGAAAGTTCGTACAGAAGTCTTTGACATCATGAAATTTTGGTTAGACAAAGGAGTAGATGGATTCAGAATGGATGTGATTCCGTTTATATCAAAAGATGTAACATTTCCGGTAATTACCAAGCAAGAACTCGACGAAAAATACCACGGCGATTGGAGTCAATATATGGGTAATGGTCCATACTTACATCAATATTTGAAGGAAATGAACTCTCAGGTTTTGAGTAAATATGATTGTATGTCGGTAGCCGAAGGGGCAGGTGTCACAGTTAAAACAGCTCATGATTTTGTTGATGAAGATAGAAATGAATTAAATATGCTGTATCATTTCGAAGGCGTGAATTATGGTTATGAGCCAGGCGAATTTAAGAAACCTGTAGTTGGAGGATATAAACTGGTTGGTTTTAAGGAAATATACAGTAAATGGGACAGCGTTTTTGCCCAAAAAGGATGGGGAACTGTTTATCTTGGAAATCACGATCAGCCACGAATGGTTTCTCGTTGGGGCAACGATGCACCCGAGTACAGACAATTGTCTTCGAAAATGCTCACAACTTTTATTCTTACCATGCGCGCTACACCCTATTATTATTTTGGCGATGAGCTAGGAATGAATAATATCAAATTTGATAAAATTGGGGATTATAAAGACATTGAATCTATTTCAATGTATCAAATGACAAAAAATAAGGGTGGAAATTTGAATGATTTTTTGGAATCACAAAAGATATCAGCTCGAGATAATGGTCGCACACCGTTCCAGTGGGATGATTCTAAAAATGCTGGATTCACAAATGGATCTTCGTGGATAAATATCAATGCCAATTACAAAACAGTTAATGTAAGTGTTGAAGAAAATGACCCCAATTCGTGTTTGAATTATTTTCGCAAAATGATTCAAATACGCAAAACTAATAAAACGCTGGTGTATGGAAAATATACTTTGCTTGACAAAGAAAATCCTAAAATATATGCTTACACAAGAGGCGAAGGTGCCAATAAGATATTAGTCCTTCTCAATTTTTCGAAAGACAAGGTTTCTTGGAAAGTGTCAAACTCATTGAAACTTAGCGATAAGATATTGATAAATAATTATCCTGATTTTAGCAAAAATAACAGCGTAGTTATACTCAATGCTTATCAGGCAGTTTGTGTACAATTAAAATAAGAAGTTCAAGTTTTAAGGTTGATGGTTTTTGGTTTTTTTAAGGTAGAAAAAGATCTAGTTAGTTAATTGAATGAATGCAGGCTACAAATTTGTAGCCTGTTTTTTCGAATTTTAATTGACGTTATTGTGAATTTACACAAAACGGCATATCAAAATTTAAGTGCGTAAAATTGATTAGCTTTTACTATTTAGATCCGCTCCGAAGTCATCTAAAGGGGACTTGTAGTTAGTATTGATTTGTGTGTTTTATCAGTAATTATTCGTACTTCTTCATATTTGTCTTTTTAACAAACAGGGTCTCTGCCTGCTGTAGGCGGGTGGAAGCTCCCCCATATGGAGAATTTGGGAATGTAATATTAAAGAGTGATTTTTAATAAAAACAAATTTTGCACAAATATTTTTTAGCATTAAACTAGCATTAAAACAGAGGTTTAAACTAAAAAACCATGTTCATTGCCAAGTTTGTCCCGATTTAACGGGATACCTCGCAGCAACAAATTAAAAAATAAAAACATGAAAGGCGATATTATAGTTTTGGAAAAGCATCACGAAGATGCAGCCAAGGTAATTGTTTCAAAAATTATTGAAAAAGTTAAAAACAAGAAGACGAGATACATTATCACGGTGTCTGGCGAATCTGGTAGCGGAAAATCAGAAACAGGAAAGGCAATTGCCAATGAATTGGGAAAATACGACATTAAATCTATTCTGTTGGGACAGGACGATTATTTTGTATTACCCCCAAAATCGAACGACAGCAAACGCCGCGAAGATCCAGAATGGTTGGGGCCTCATGTGGAAGTAAAAATGAATCTACTGGAACAAAACCTGCTAGATGCCATCGATGGAAAACGTGAAATCACGAAACCGTTGATTGACTATAATCAGAATTCGGTGGAAGATGAAACCATCAGTCTCGTTGGTATTCAAGTGATAATTGCCGAAGGTACCTACACCGCTTTGTTGAAAAATGTAGACACCAAGGTATTCATTGCCCGCAACCGAATTGATACGCTCGAACACCGCCAGAAAAGAAACCGCGGATCAGAAGTTGGCGACCCATTTATCGAGCAAGTACTTATCACCGAGCATAAAATAATTGCCGGTCACGCCCAATTAGCCAACTTTCTAATCACAAAAGATTATGAAGTCATTGTAAAATAAACCAATAATATTCACAGGAATCACACATATTATGGCAATAAAAAACCAAGTCCAACTTATTACTTATCCTGACTCACTTGGTGGCGATTTGAAAACGTTGAACAATGTATTGTTAAAATACTTCCCTAACATTTTTAAAGGAGGCATTCATATTCTGCCTCCCTTTCCTTCGTCGGGCGATAGGGGCTTTGCTCCCCTTACTTATCTGGAAATTGAACCTACGTTCGGTTCATGGGATGATATACGGAAATTGAGCGAAAATTTCGACATCCTCCTCGATTTAATGGTCAATCACATTTCCCGTCAATCACCTTTTTTTCAGGATTTTCTGAAAAACGGACGTCAGTCGAAATATGCTGATTTATTCATAACGCTCGATAAAGTATGGGCAGATGGAAATCCACATCAGGAAGATGTAGATAAGATATTTCTTCGCCGCAAAGAACCTTACTCAACTTTCACCATTGAATCGACAGGCGAGATGGAAAGAGTTTGGACAACTTTCGGCAAAGAAAATCCTTCCGAACAAATCGATATGGACATGAATTCCCCAATTGCACGAGATTTATTGATTGCCTTTATGGAAAACTTCAGCAAAAACAACGTAAAAATCGTTCGTCTGGATGCTGTGGGATATATGGTGAAAAAGCTCGGATCATCGTGTTTCTTTGTTGAACCAGAAGTTTTCGATTTTTTAGATTGGATTACCGATTTGGCACATTCGTTGAACATTGAATTGTTGCCTGAAGTGCATTCGCATTACTCCATTCAATATAAACTGGCTGCCAAAGGGCACTGGATTTACGACTTTATTTTGCCGTACACGGTAATCGATACTTTAATTAATAGATCAAGTGCGAAGTTGTATGACTACCTCAAAGACCGCCCTGAAAAGCAATTCACCATGCTCGATTGCCACGACGGCATTCCAGTGAAACCCGATTTGGATACGCTTATAACCACTGCCGATGCACGAAAAATGGTGGATGTTTGTATTGAAAGAGGTTCAAATCTCAGTTTGATTTTTTCCGATAAACACAAGGATGCCGATGGATTTGATGTACATCAGATTCGTTGTTCGTATTATTCGGTGCTCAACTGTGATGATAATGCTTATCTGGCTGCACGCGCCATTCAATTTTTTGTACCGGGCATACCACAGGTATATTATGTGGGGCTTCTTGCAGGAAAAAATGATGAAGAAGCCGTGAAACGTACCGGCGAAGGACGCGAAATCAACCGTCATAACTTCTCCGTGGACGAAATTGCCAATGCGGTAAAACAAAATGTGGTGCAACGCCTAATGGAACTTATCCGGTTCAGGAATGAATATCCGGCTTTTAACGGAACGTTTTCAATACATCATCAGGGTGACGATTTAGTGTTACTCTCATGGAAGAAAGATGAAAAAGAATGTTCGCTGAACATCAACTTGCAAACCTACAAATCTGTTATCGACTATATTAATGAAGAAGGCAGAACCATATCCTATTTGATTTAATTATCTCAAGTAATTATCCCTGCTCTCCAGAGTAGGGCTGTTTTCTAATGTCTAATTATTGAAAAAATCATAACGTATGGATAAAAATACAACCAAAATACCAGCACGACATAGCCTTCAGATTATTAAATGGCTCACATTCATGATGTTCATGATGTTTGCAATGACTACCGATGCAGTAGGAGTAATTATACCTGAAATAATGAAACAATTTAATCTAAGCATGACTGCCGCAGGTTTATTTCATTATGGCCCGATGACTGCGATTGCGTTGGCAGGAATCTTTCTTGGATTTCTGGCCGATAAGTTGGGTAGGAAAACCACTATTCTGTTAGGATTAAGTCTTTTTGCATTAAACTCATATCTTTTTATTATAGGTAATTCATTTGCCTTTTTCCTAGGTTTGCTGATTATTTCGGGATTGGCCATTGGTATTTTTAAAACCGGTGCACTAGCACTTATCGGTGACATTTCTAAATCCACTACTGAGCATACTTCAATTATGAATGCTGTTGAAGGTTTTTTTGGTGTTGGAGCTATTATCGGGCCAATCATTGTCAGTGCTTTACTTAAAGAGCATGTGGACTGGAAGTGGTTGTATGTTTTTGCAGGAAGCATATGCGTTTTGCTTATTATCACTGCCTCTTTCGTCAAATATCCGACCTCTTCGCATGTAACTCAGGAGCCAATCAACCTGAAAGGAACATTGAAAACCTTGAAAAATCCATATGCATTAGGCTTCTCGCTGGGTGCGTTTCTTTATGTGGCCACCGAATGTGCTATTTATGTGTGGATGCCAACTCTGCTTAAGGGCTATAATGGCAGTCTGGTTTTTATTGCCACATTTGCTCTTTCCATCTTTTTCGTTTTGCGGGCAGCAGGCCGTTTTCTTGGTGCATGGATGATGGCTCATTTTAATTGGCTTATAGTTACTACAGTATTTAGTTTTGCCATTTTGCTTTGTTTTTTAACTAGCATTATCGGAGGTGTAAATTACGCTGTGGTATTTTTGCCAATGTCCGGACTGTTTATGTCGGTTATTTATCCAACGTTGAATTCAAAAGGAATCAGTTGTTTTCCTAAAATACAACATGGTGCGGTGGCAGGAGTTATCTTGTTTTTTACCGCTGTAGGAGCAGCCATCGGACCTTTGGCAATGGGGGCGGTAAGTGACATGTTTGGACATGATGCAAAAATGGGCTTTGTGCTGGCTGCTGGTTTTTCAGGATTACTGTTTGTAGGTCTATTGTTGAACTGGATTTTTAACCCCACGAAAAAACGCTTGCAACAACTTGACGAAAGCGAATACTAATATATGATATTTAGATATCTATCCGTTAAGGATTACTTTAATCAATAGAAATAGTTTCGTTTGCGAATGTTTCTCATGGACGTTTTTTTTGTTTCACAAAATAACGAAATTAGCGTTATTGCTACAAACCATCTCCAATGAAATATAAATAATTGAAAACAGATGGTATTAATCGGATTTATTTCAAAAAAAAATTAAGCCGCTGACGAATTATGTGCCCAACGAACTGGTGCGTATTATACGATTGAAAACACCTGAGCAATTACTGCTCCAAACAGAAAAAACAATTTCGGGAATAGCGTATGAAACAGGATTTTCAACGCCTTCATATTTCACTAAATGTTTCAAAGAATATTTCAACGAAAGTCCTACAGACTATATGAAACGGGTATAACAAATCGATAGTACCTATTGACCCTGTCTCCTGAAAACTAAATTTTATAGTCGGGTGTCGAAAGTTCTTTTTCCTCTTTTGCTTTCTTTTCGGCTTCCATTTGTGCCCTCGATTTACTTTGTGTCACAATGTATACACCGGCAAAAACCAGCACGGCCGATGCTGCTTTTTCTACACCAAAAACATCCATACCAATCGCTACAGCAAGCATAGACGCTACAACGGGTTGAACATAATTGTACATGCTAAGCGTAGTGGGGCGCAGCACTTTTTGTCCAATAGGAATGAGCAGATAACCCACAAAGGTTGCAAAAACAACCATGTACCCAATACGCCAGTAGGTTCCGGAACTAAGTAATGTAAAGTTGGTGTTAATCAAAGGTTTGTAGCAGAATGGGAAGCCTACAATGGTACCGAAGAGGAACATCCATTTCATAATGGTGATAGGCGAATAACGGGTTATTACATCTTTGAAAACCGTAAGATATATGGCAAATGAACCGGCTGCAACAAAAACAATCAAATTTCCCAATAAATTACTTTTACCCACATGATGTATATGGCTGGTGAAAACCAGTAGCAGCGCACCAGAAGCACCAACGAGCACACCTACTGCTTTGAGAACTGTGATGGGTTCTTTTAAAATAACGGCGGCTAATATCATGGTGAGTATGGGTAACATGGTAACCACAATGGATGCATCTATGGGTGAAGTCATAGATAAGCCCACAAAGAAGGGCAATTGATTCACTGTCAATGCAAACAGCGATGCGAAAAATAACAGTAAAAGATCTTTTGCCGGTACTTTTTCTTTTTTAATAAATAGGGAGATTAGCCAGAAAAGAAGCATGCCGCCAGATAACCGAAAGAATGTAAGCGTGTAAGGACTTAAAATGTCAGGCATCAACGACCTGGAAATAGGATTGTTGAGGCCAAAGATAACGTTGGCAATGAGAAGGGCAATATGTCCGGTAAGTTTTTTATTCTCCATAATTCATCATAATAGTGCAAAGGTACTAATTTAGAGGCAAAAACCAAGATTCAAGCACCAAGGCACAGCGCGATCTTAATGCCAAATGAAGGATTTATAATGTTGAATAAGGAAATAGACTCTGTAACTTCGTAACTTCACTAACTTCTAACTTAAGACACTGTTTACTCAACAAGTGACTACCAACATCTAACATCTAATATCTAATATCTAGCATCTAACAATTATTGGGCAACAATAGTTACGAATATGTACAAATAAAAACTTTCAACCCTGAATAAGCATTTGATTATTTGCTTATTCAGAGAATAGTGCTTAGTTTTGTAGTTCACTAATAATTATTCCAGATGAAACGCAATCCTAAAGAAGAACGATCACTTTTCCCCGAAGAGTGTTTGTTGCGTGAGATAGCCCGACAACCACGTTTGTCAATAGGACTTCCTAAAGAAAATGCACTTATTGAAACCCGTTTGGCACTTACTCCCGAGGGTGTTGCTATTGTTACTGAGGAAGGCCACAGTGTATATGTTCAGCGTGGTGCAGGTGAGCCAATGTCTTACTCCGACTTGCAATACAGCGAAGCCGGTGCTTATTTGGTAGATGATGCCGCCGAAGTTTTTGGTGCTGATATGGTCTTGAAGATAGCACCTCCCACTCTTGTCGAACTGAACCTGATGCACGATCGTTCCACACTGTTTTCTATGTTGCAGCTCAGCAACCTATCGGCCGATTGCATACGATTGATGATGAAAAAGAAGATGAATGCCATTGCTTATGAATTGATACAAGACGAGCAAAAAGCATTTCCGGTGGTGAATTCAATTTCGGAAATTGAAGGAAATACGGCTATTGCTGTTACGGCCGAACTGATGAGTAACGAGCGTGGGGGCAAAGGTCTCTTGTTAGGTGGTGTTGCGGGAATCACTCCTACCGAAGTCTTGATTTTGGGAGCCGGTATTGCAGGCTCGGTGGCTGCTCGAACAGCCTTGGCCTTGGGAGCTCAGGTAAAAGTGTTTGACCACGATATAAGTAAATTGCGTAAAATTCAGCATTATCTCGGACAACAAGTCTTCACGTCGGTGATTCATCCTACTGTTCTTATTAAATCACTGGCTTCGGCTGATGCAGTCATCGGTAATCTTCGATATATTAATGGTTCGGAGCGCTTTATGGTGTCGGAAGAATTGGTGAAAACTATGAAGCCTGGAGCTATTATTGTTGATATGAGTGTTGATCAGGGTGGTTGTTTCGAAACATCAGAATGTCGGACACTTCAACATCCTATATTTGAGAAACATGGTGTAATTCACTATTGTGTTCCCAATATATCTGCCCGCGTGGCTCGCACTTCGTCTATGGCACTCAGCAATATCTTTGCCCCAATGCTCCTTAAAATTACTAGTTCAGGTAGCACCAATTCTGCTATTAACGAAAGCGTAGGATTTCGCCACGGTGCATTTATTTACAATGGTGTGTTGGTTAATAGACTAATTGGTAACTATTATAATATTCCTTCCAATGATATTGGTCTGTTAATTGCAGGTTATTATTGATTATTTTTGGGGAATATGCATTTTTTTATCCCAAATCCCATTTTTTTTATCTATTATTCTGAACTGAACAATTAGTTCGCTGTTCTAAGATGAAATGCCTTATTTTAGAATTAGGCAATGTTTTTTTACCTATATTTTGCTGTTTAGTTTAAAGTGTTATTAGGCAATGAGATAGTAGTACATTGCCCACTGAATAGTTTTTATATATCTTTGCAAGTCAGTTTTGCGCCTAAAATGCCAAAAACGCATTTGTAAAATTTGCAGTTAATAGTAGAATTTCAATTTTCAACTATTATCTTTCCACTATCAACTAATGTTACTTATGTCGCAGACACCAGAACAAGAAATGCTATCCGATGATGATCAAATTCAAAATGAATTTGACGCACTGCTTGATGATTATAGCAAAACCAATCACCGACAGAATGTTGAACTTGTAACCAGGGCTTTCAACTTCGCTAAAGCTGCGCACAAAGGTATCAAACGACGGTCGGGAGAACCTTATATTATGCACCCACTCGCAGTTGCCCGTATTGTGGTTCGTGAGATTGGTTTGGGTTCTACTTCCATTTGTTCTGCGTTACTCCACGATGTGGTAGAAGACACCGATTACACGGTGGAGGATATCAGTAATCTTTTTGGCCCTAAGATAGCACAGATTGTTGATGGGCTTACAAAAATTTCGGGTGGAGTATTCGCCGAGAGAGCTTCCGAACAAGCAGAAAATTTTCGTAAGCTCCTTCTCACTATGTCGGATGACATCCGTGTTATTCTGATTAAAATTGCTGACCGCCTTCACAATATGCGTACACTGGGTTCCATGCCCTCAGCTAAACAATACAAAATTGCCGGCGAAACACAATATATTTACGCTCCACTAGCCCACCGTTTAGGACTTTTCCGGATTAAAACCGAATTGGAAAACCTAAGTTTCAAATTTGAGCATCCCGATACATATCACGAAATTGAGACCCGATTGGCAGTTGACGAAAATGCCCGTAATCTTTTCTACAAAGAGTTTTCGCAACCTATCAACGATAAGCTCACCGATATGGGTTACGAATTTACGCTTCGAGCCCGTATTAAATCTATTTATTCTATATCGCGAAAAATGGCTACGCGTAACATCCCCTTCGAAGAGGTGTATGATATTTTGGCTTTGCGTATTGTATTTAAACCTCGCGCAGGAATGAATGAAAAGGATCAATGTTGGATGCTCTATTCGGCGCTAACGGCGCTTTATAAACCACATCCAGAGCGTATTCGCGATTGGGTAAGTACTCCAAAAGCCAATGGTTACGAGGCTTTGCACGTTACCGTAATGGGACAAGGAGGGAAATGGGTAGAAGTGCAAATCCGCAGCGAGCGCATGAACGACATTGCGGAAAAAGGGCTGGCGGCTCACTGGAAGTATAAATCAGGAGTTGCTGATGAATCGGAACTCGACAAATGGCTGAAGACTATCAAAGAATTATTAGACAATCCGGAGCCCAATGCGCTCGATTTTATGGATACGTTCAAATTGAACCTTTTTGCCTCTGAAATTTTTGTTTTTACGCCCAAGGGCGAAATTAGAACTATCGCTCAGGGCGCTACCGCACTCGATTTTGCATTTTCACTTCACTCCGATTTAGGAAACCATTGCATTGGTGCGAAGGTTAATCATAAATTAGTTCCACTTAGCTATTCGTTAAGCAGTGGCGATCAGGTGGAGATTCTGACTACACGAAAACAAACTCCTCAGCCGGAATGGCTTGATTTTGTAACTACTGCTCGAGCAAAGGCAAAACTTCGCGGTTTGTTTAAAAGGGAGGAAAAAGCTCAAATTGCAGAAGGGCAAAAACGAATTGCGGATGTTTTAAAATCGCTCAATCTTGAGGCTGACAATGAAAATATTGTACGTATTCTCAATTATTACAGCATCACGCAAAGAAATGAATTGTATTTGCAAGTAGGGAAAGGGCTTTTAAACTTGGATGATTTGAGTAAAATTGTGTTTAAACAAAAAGCTCAGAATGTATTTGCAAAATATCTCAAATTGCCTTTTAGCAGTTCTTCAGATGTTGCTAAGCATGAAACAGTGCCGATTGATAGCAAGATAGATCGAAAAAAATCATTCAAACTGACCGAAGAAAACGCCGGAAAAACATATAAATTATCCGAATGTTGTCACCCTATTCCAGGCGATGATGTATTGGGCTATGTTGATGATTCTGAGTCGGTGATTGTTCATAAGCGCCAATGTCCGGTGGCCGATAAATTAAAAATAAGTTACGGCGAACGCATTATCTCCGCCGATTGGGCAACACATAAAGTGCTTTCATTTGTAGAAGTACTCGAAATCAAAGGTATCGATAAGAAAGGAATACTTATTCAAATTCTCAAAGTAATAACCGGGACTTATGCAGTGAATATTCAAAAAATGAATATTGAGACGGAAGCTGGTATATTTGTGGGCCGATTTTTTATCTATGTGCACGACACGGAGGATATTAATAATCTTTGTAGGGATATCATGAAGCTAAAAGAAATAAATTCGGTGCAGAGGGTACAGGAATAGAAAACCAAGGCTGTGAAGAAAAATAGAGTAAATACCCACTGAGCAATTTTTTTTAAGCTCTTGCTATTTTGGTAGTCGCAAATAATGTGTAAATTTGCACGCAATAATTTTCATAGTAGAATGCACATCTGATTATCAATATAAATGATTATGCAGCAGGGCGTTTACTCTGAAAAATAAAAACGTAAAATATAAACACTATGTCATTTATTGCCGATAGAGTTCAGGTTGAAAGTTTAATGTTTAATAATATCCTACTGGTTCCCTCCTATTCTGATGTTTCGCCTCACAACTTAAATTTCACTACTCGTTTTTTTTTATGTTACAAACGAAGCATATTTATAAATAATATACACAACATTTGCGGATTTAATCCGTTTACAATTAGTTTTAGCCGTTCAAAGTTAATTTGCAGTTAACTTTTCGCTGAGCACTGGAATTATCATTTTAAATATTTATGAAACCATCTGTATTTACTTTAGTTGCAATTCTCGCATTTTCGGGCTGTTTGTTTGCACAGGGATCTGACCCTGTGTTGATGACTATCAACAACAAACCTGTGTTGAAGTCTGAATTTGAGTATATATATAATAAAAATAATACTAATAATTCGTTAGACAAAAAGACGCTTGACGAATATGTAGAGTTGTTTGTGAATTTCAAATTAAAGGTGGAGGAAGCAAAGACGAGCGGAATTGACACTACACGTGCTTTTATCACAGAGCTTTCCGGATACCGCTCTCAACTTACAAAACCTTATCTGACCGACTCAAAAGTGGAAGAAGCTGTTCTGCTCGAAGCTTACAATCACTTGAAGGAAGATATTGATGTGAGCCACATCCTTATCCAAATTCCTCAAGATGCTGCTCCGGCTGATACTTTAAAAGCTTTGAACACCATTCAATCTATATTAAAACGTGTTCAAAGCGAAGATTTTGATAAAGTGGCTAAAGAAGTTTCTGAAGATCCAAGCGCTGCCAAGAACTCCGGACATTTAGGGTTTATTTCGGCTTTCAGAACAGTGTATCCTTTCGAAGCGATGGCTTACATTACGCCTGTGGGCTCGGTGTCAAAAGTTGTTCGTTCGGCTTTTGGTTACCATATCATTAAAGTACATGCACGGCGTAGTTCTATGGGCGAAGTGACTGTTGCACATATTATGATGTCAACATCAAAAGGAGATGCTGCCAAAAATAAAGCAATAAAATTTACCGCAGATTCACTCTATGAACGCGTATTGGCAGGAGATGATTTTGGGGTGCTGGCCACTAAATATTCGCAAGATAAAAGTTCATCAGTTCGCGGTGGAGAATTGCCAGCTTTTACTACCGGTCGCATGGTTTCTGAATTTGAAGTTGCGGCTTTCGCATTAAAAAATATTGGCGATGTATGTGCACCTATTCAAACAGCTTACGGTTGGCACATCGTTAAATTGCTGAATAAAAAAGTGGTTGATTCATTCGAGAGCATGAAAGAAGACCTGGAACGTAAAGTGAAACGTGACGACCAACGTGCTAATTTGGGACAAAAAGCATTGCTGAGGAAATTACGTGTGGACTATGACTGCAAGATAAATTCGGCCGGTGTTCAGGAGTTCACTAAATTAGTCGCCAAGGTTGATCTGAAGGACTCGCAGTTTAAAACTGAAGTTGCAAAGTTGAACAAGCCCTTATTTAGTTTTGCAGACAAAAATTACTCGCAACCCGATTTTGCCAACTATTTAAACGAAAATAAGGAGCTGCTAAAAAGTACTGCTTCGGAACTGATTGCCCAAAAACTGGATGCTTTTATCGATGCCGAATTATTGGCATATGAAGACTCGCAACTTGAAAAGGAACATCCTGAATTTCGTTATTTGATGAATGAATACCATGATGGCATTCTTCTGTTCGAAATTAGCAATAATCAGGTTTGGGAAAAAGCCTCAAAAGATACCGATGGATTGAAGAAATACTTCAATGCGCATAAGTCGGATTATACTTGGAAAGAACCACATTATAAAGGTTCTATCATTTACTGTAAAAACAATGAAACGTTCAAAATGGCCAAGTCGATTGTGCGTAAATCAGATAAAGATTCTATAAATAAATACCTTCCTAGTCGTTTAAACGATAGTATTCAATATGTAAAGATTGAAAAAGGACTTTTTGCGAAGGGAGAAAATAAAGTGATCGACAAAGAAGTTTTCAAATCGAAGGAAAAGTTAACTCCTTCGGCTGATTATCCATTTGTATTTGTTTCGGGAAAAATGCTCAAAAAAACGCCTGAAGATTACACCGATGTACGTGGTCTGGTAACTGCCGATTATCAAGAATATCTGGAAAAAGAGTGGATTAAGTCTCTTCGTGCCAAATATAAGGTTATAGTTGACCAAAATATTTTGAAAACGGTTAAGAAAAACTAATAATTTCTCAAACGCAAAAATAAAAGTCCTACCTTTGGATTTTATTTTGCGTTTTTTTATTCAACTCACTAGCTGGCTCAATTACTGTAGATGATTAAGACTTTTTTCTTGCCAATTCTTTCAGTTGTAATGATTTTATTATCTTCGTGTGCTTCTAAGGTTGCAGATGGAAATAAATCGCCATTACTCGAAGTGGAAGGTAAATTCTTGTACTACGAAGATATTCAGCAAGTCATTCCTCCAAACGTAAATAAATTAGACAGTGCTCAAATAGCCAAAAGCTATATTCGTAAATGGGTGACAGATGTACTCTTGTACGAAAATGCAAAAAGAAACATTACCAATAAAACCGAGATTGATGAATTGGTGGAAAGCTATCGTAAATCGTTGACAATTCATCAGTATCAGCAAAAAATGATTGAGCAACGCCTTCCGAAAGAACCATCCGACGAAGAGTTACAAGCCTTCTACACTAAATATAGCAATCAACTGTTGCTAAAAGAAAATGTGATTAAAGGCCTGCTGTTGGTTGTTCCGGCTAAAGCACCGCAAATAGCCAATGTGCGCAGCTGGGTACAGTCGGCCAATACGACTGCACTCGGGAATATCGAAAAATACAGCATTCAGAATGCCATAAGCTACGATTACTTTGGTGATAGATGGGTACCTTTCTCGGAGGTATTGAAAAAAATGCCCATCAAGGTCGAAAACCCCACTAGCTATATTTCTTCAAATCGTTTTGTAGAAGTGTCGGATAGTACACATCGTTATTTTCTACGCATTATCGGGTCGAAAAGCTCTGGGAGTGTGGAGCCTTTCGAAATGTCAAGGGATCGCATTATCAATATATTACTCAATAAAATGAAAGGTGAATTTATCACGAAGTTCGAAAACGATTTGTATGATGATGCCATTAAAGATGAGAATGTCACTTTTTTCAAGAAAAAGAAATAATTAATTTTTCAAGTGGAATAAAGTCAACTTATATATAACCAAACTGAAATTTGGAGAAGAATAAAAAAACACGCATAACGTCAACTTGTAAATATGAAAAAAACAATTTTCGCACTTTTTTTACTTTTAAACATTGCACCATTTAAAATGCTAGCCCAGAAAAATATTATTGATGAAGTAATATGGGTAGTGGGTGACGAATCAATTCTGAAATCGGAGGTTGAAGAGCAAAAACTACGTGCCGAATATGAAAAAACACCACTTCAGGGTGATCCGTATTGTGTAATACCGGAACAAATGGCCATTCAGAAACTGTTTTTACATCAGGCGGCTATTGATAGTATTACTGTAAATGAATCTTCAGTGAACAATCAGGTGGAGAGTCAATTGAATTACTATGTGTCACAAATCGGATCGAAAGAAAAGGTAGAAGAGTATTTTCGTAAACCTACCTCCGAATTGCGCGAAGGTTTACGTGATATGATTCGTAACCAACAATTGATTCAACAAATGCGATCGAAGCTAGTGGAGAAAATTAAATCTACACCAGCCGATATTCGTCGTTTCTTCAATAAAATACCTGCCGATAGCATACCAACTGTACCTGCACAAGTTGAATTGCAAATTGTTAGTTTTCAACCTCCTGTTCCGATAGAAGAATCTACGCGTATTAAAGATCGTTTGCGCGATTTTACCGAACGTGTAACTTCGGGCACTACCGATTTTTCGGTGTTGGCGCGTATCTATTCCGAAGATACCGAAAGTGCAAAACGTGGTGGCGAACTCGGTTTTATGGGACGTGGACAGTTGGTTCCCGAATTTGCAACCGTTGCATTTAATTTATTAGATACTAAAAAAGTGTCACGCATCGTTCAAACTGAATTTGGATATCACATTATTCAATTGATCGAAAAGCGTGGTGATAAAATCAATTGCCGTCATATATTGCTCAAACCACGCGTATCTATCGAAGAAAAAACCAAAGCTATACACAGCCTCGATTCTATTTCAAACCTGATTCGTGATGGTAAGATTACATTCGAACAAGCAGTTATGGGCTACTCGCAAGATAAAAATACGGCTTTGAATGCAGGTTTGATGCTTAACGATAAAACCGGAACTTCAAAATTCGAATATCAGGATTTGATTCCGGATATTGCCAAGATTGTTTATGATAAAAAGGTAGGCGAAATTTCTGCACCCTTTCCAATGATAAGCCCAAGCACCAACAAAGAGGTAGTGGCGGTTGTCAAAATTAAATCGAAAGTGGAAAACCACAAAGCCAATCTTACCGACGATTATCAGATGCTAAGGGCAATGTACGAAGAAAAGGAAAAACAAGATTTTATTAATAATTGGATTATAAAGAAACAAAAGGAAACCTATATTAGTATTGATCCTGCATGGATAAATTGCAAATTCCAATATCCGGGTTGGATTAAATAACTAGAATAAGCATAAAGATTTACAATTTCGACCTCGTTACTTTGAGTAACGGGGTCGATAAATATAGAATATATTTTGAGAACTCAGATTTTAAAACGCATTTTTAGTGTCAGGTACAGCATACTTTACATTTTTCTATGCTTGTTTTTTGTAATTCTTCATGCGCAAATTCGGCCCCGACAGTTGCGTAAAGAAGTGTTGCAGAGTCAAATGCCGGCAAATCCTACTCAGAAAGGAAAAAAGAGTAAACACAAGCCCGCTGCAAAAGCTGCTCAAGAGGCAAAGATGCTGGCCCCCATTGCCAATCCGCTCAAAGATCGGAATGCCGCTTTGGTTTATCTGGAAAACTCTGAAACCTTGTCGTACGATAAAATATTACGTCCGGATGTGCAAATGCTAAAAGGGTCGGTGAAGTTTCGTCATGGTAACACGCTGATGTATTGCGATAGTGCTTATTTTTACGAAGGAGCCAACTCGCTTGATGCTTTTGGTAACGTGCGCATTGTGCAGGGCGACACTCTCTTTATTTATGGAGACATTTTGTACTACGATGGAAATATAAAATTAGCCCGCATGCGTCAAAATGTAAAAATGGTGAACCGCAGAACCACGCTGACCACCGATAGTTTAAATTACGACAGAACAGCCAATCTGGCTTATTATTACACTGGTGGTAGGATAGTGGATGATGTAAATACGCTCACCTCTATTTGGGGGCAATACTCTCCCACAACGAGCGAGGCATTGTTCAAGAACAAAGTGAACCTTGTAAATAAAAACTTCACTATGGAATCGGACACGCTCAAGTACAACACCAAGACGAGTGTTGCCAATATTGTGGGGCCAACGCACATTCTGTACAATAAAGAAACAGATATATTTACAAACCGGGGATGGTACAACACGTCGACGGAACGAATGATGTTGCTCGACAGATCGTTGGTGAAACAAAAGGACGGAAAATCGATGGTGGGTGATACCATTTTCTATGATAAAAAACTGAAGTTTGCCGAAGGTTTTAAGTGGGTGGTGCTCAATGATACGGTACAAAAAGCCACGCTGGTGGGTAATTATGTAAACTATAACGAGACTTTGAAGAAAGGTATGGCTACTGATTCGGCCATATTGGTGGACTGGTCGAGTAAGGATACAATGTATGTGCATGCTGATACGCTTTACACCTTCAAGGATTCGATTTATGATGCTGCCCGCGGCATAAATAATGTTCGCATATTTCGCTTCGATGTGCAGGGTCTGTGCGATTCGTTGAACTATTCAGCACGCGACTCTATTTTAAATATGTACGGTGAACCGGTACTCTGGAAAGATAATAATCAGTTATCGGGCGAATTTATTCAGGCTTTTACTAAAAACCAGAAAGTGGTGAAAGTGGATATAAAAAAAACAGCCATGGCCATTCAGCAACAGGACTCCATTTATTTTAATCAACTTTCTGGAAAGGAAATAATAGCCCACCTCGATAGCGGACAACTGAAAAGAGTGAATGTAAATGGAAATGCCGAAACGATTTATTATCCGGTGGACAACAAAGACTCCACCATTGTGGGAGTGAATAAAACTCAAAGCAGTTTTGTGGTTATGTATCTGAAAAATAAAAAGGTGGATCGAATTGTAATGACCTCTGCTTCAAATGGAAATATGTATCCGCTGGGGCAACTTTCTGGAGCTGATTTACTGCTTAAAAACTACAAATGGGTAGAAGAACAACGACCCAAGAAAAAGGAAGATGTATTGAAATTTTTTCCCAAAAACGGAGTTGAAAGCGATGCAGCGAAAGAGAAAAATTCAAAAGAGATCAAATCACTTCCAGTAGAAAATAAGATTGACCCTATAATCAAAGATAAGAAAAAGAACAGCAAAAAGAAAGTGAAGAAATAAAATACTAATCCATAGTAGGAGCGCACCGCAAAGTTGCGCTCTTTTTGAAGCTAAAATAATCTATTCAAATTTGATAGTATTGATTTAAAAAATCAGAATGATGCTCTATCTTTAAAAATATAATTCCTACATTTGTCAGAAATTGTCTGAAAAAATGAAAAAGATTCTATCCTACCCCTTGTCTCTATTAGTTTATTTACTGTTCTTTTTTTTCATCTGCCTGTTTCACCCTATTCAATGGGTTTGCCTTAATTTATTTGGTTATCAGGCACATAAAAAGAGTGTAGATTTTCTAAACTTCTTCCTGTTAAGAATTCTGTATGTCACGTTTTCCACTTTTAATGTTGAAAATAGAGAGCTTATCCCCGAAGGAAAACCATTGATATTTGTTTCTAATCATCAAGGATTGTACGATATCATAGGAATTTCTTGGTTCTTACGTAAGTTCCACCCTAAATTTGTGAGTAAAATCGAACTTGGCAAACATATACCCAGTGTTTCTTATAATTTGAAGTATGGTGGTTCGGTGTTGATCGACAGAAAAGATCCCAAACAAGCTTTGCCACTTCTGAAAAAGATGGGTGAATATATTCAAGCAAATAATCGTTCGACCGTAATTTTTCCCGAAGGTACACGCACAAGAGACGGACATCCTAAAACATTTGCTCCTAATGGTTTGAAGATATTGTGTAAATACGCACCAGATGCCTATGTAGTTCCGCTAACCATCAATGACTCGTGGAAAGTGTTCAGATATGGCAATTTCCCACTCGGGCTAGGGAGTAGATTTCGGTTTACGGTACATGCCCCAATGAAAGTTAGTGACTTAGACTTCAACACACTTTTCGAAAAAACAGAACAAGCCATTGTGAGCGATATTATCGTAGATTGAGATGTATAAAAAAAACCGATTTAAAAAAAAATCGGTTTTTTTATGTTTGGTTTCTGGCGAATTATTTCATCGTTTTCTTAAACCAAAACGCTACATTTACCAGCCCAATCATTACCGGAACTTCTACCAATGGTCCAATAACCGCTGCAAAAGCTTCGCCGGAGTTGATACCAAAAACAGCAATAGCAACTGCAATGGCAAGCTCAAAATTATTGCTAGCAGCAGTAAACGAAAGGGTAGTGGCTTGTTCGTAAGTTGCACCTGCCTTTTTGCTCATGAAGAATGATCCAATAAACATGATGACAAAATAAATAAGCAAGGGAACGGCAATGAGCACCACATCGAATGGGATTTTTACAATATACTCGCCTTTTAGCGAGAACATAACCACAATGGTAAATAGCAAGGCAATAAGGGTGAGTGGACTTATCTTGGGGATAAATTTAGCATTGTACCATTGCTTCCCTTTTAGTTTAGTAAGAATAAAGCGAGTAAGGAATCCAGCAATAAACGGAATGCCGAGATAGATAAATACGCTTTCGGCAATTTGGCCAATGGTGATTTTAGACACTGCATCGCTGGTAGGGATGCCAAACCATGCCGGAGCTATCGCGATAAAGAAATAAGCATAGACAGAAAAGAACAGCACCTGAAACACACTATTGAAAGCTACCAAACCGGCAGCATATTGCGCATCCCCTTTTGCCAGATCGTTCCAAACGATAACCATAGCAATGCATCGTGCCAATCCAATCATGATAATTCCATACACATACGGCAAGTTGGAATTGTTTTCGCCCGGAAAGAATTTGAAAAGCAAGATGGCGAGTGCAAACATCAAGGTTGGGCCGATAATCCAGTTCTGAACAAGCGACAAACCAAGAATTTTGGTGTTGCGAAACACTTCGCCCAGTTCTTCGTACTTCACTTTTGCCAGCGGTGGATACATCATTACAATAAGTCCGATAGCAATGGGAATGTTAGTTGTACCTACTGAAAAACTATTCCAGAAGTTGGCAACATTAGGACTTAGCCAACCTGCAAATACGCCAATAAACATAGCCATAAATATCCAAAGGGTGAGGTATCTGTCGAGAAATTTTAGTTTTGTCTTCATAATCTTATTTTGAGAATTGAGTTGTAAAGTTTGATTTGTTTTAGTTCTTGATTAATTCGCAGCATTTCAATTTAATGCAAATGGTGCGTTTTGGTTTTACTGTTTGCGTTTCTGTTGCTATTGGATATCCAAGCATATCAAGTAGTTTTTCATTCAGTTTCCTATTTTCGCCTTTGTAAGGATGGCAATGAATATGGATGGCCGGATTGAAATTTAATTCAATGATTGCATAATTATCATCACTGGCCTCTAGCTTATAATCCGGAATAATCATGTCGAGTCCGGTAATTTTTACGTTTAATGCCTGTGCTGCTTTTACTGCAATCTTTTTATACGAATCTGGAATATCATCCGTAAAATCAATGCTATCGCCACCTGTACTAATGTTTGAATTTTCGCGCAGGAATACCGTTTCGTTTTCCAGCGGAATAGTATCAAAGTCTTTGTCTTGTGCTTTTAGAAACATCAATTCTGCCTCGCCAATTTGAATCTTTTCAAGTGGCGTATGATAGCCTTTCCCCCGCAAAGGATCCGTGTTTTTCTCAACGACCAGTTTGCGAATGGTATGCATTCCGTTGCCCCTAACATTGGCCGGAACACGATGTAGAATACCCACCACTTCATCATTCATTACAAATATTCTGAATTCTTTGCCGTCAATAAATTCTTCAATTATAATGCTCTGATCGGCATCAAAAGCTATGTCTACAGCTCTTTCAAAAATGTGGATATCCGCATTGTTCTTGATAATGGTAATCCCTAATCCAAAATTGGTCGACTTTGGTTTAATCACCACTGCTTTGTTTTTGAAGTATTTAAAACTAGCTTTAGCAATGATGCTGCCGTTGTAATCTATCCCTTTAGGCACCCTGATACCGTGTTCTTCTAAAATTTGCTTTGTGACCACTTTATTTTCCATAGCCAAAACACTGGCGTAATTATCGAGAGAAGTCTTTGTTGCCTGGCGCACATATTGAATGTTTTCATCGCGTTGTAAGCGAACGAAGTTTTCGTCTCTGTCGAGAATCTCAAAAGCAATACCGCGGCGTACCGCTTCTCGCAGCATAAGCTGAGTCGAGAGTTCCATATCCTCCAACCCTTTGAAGTTGAATTCATTTATTTTGCTCTCTTGTAAATATTTCTTTGCCATAACCAGATGGAACGGAATAAATCCATTTACATCTGTCTCGTTCAATATCTGTTGCACAATTCTTCGTTTGGGATATTGAATCATTTCCTGAACATATTTCAACGAGTTCAAGTAGCTCTCATTCTCAATGCCAAGTGTTGTCAATAAACTTTGCATCTCCGAAACCACTCGTTTGGCTTCCTCCCACGCATCCAACTTTGAACCATCTTCCGTGATAAAGAGTATTTTTTCTAATAAACCATTCAGGGAAACGTTTCCATAATTCAAATTTGCGATGGACTGACATTCGGAACTAAAATCATTCAGTTCATCGGTAAGTAAGCCGTAGATGGCCAGCCCATGAACGAACTGCAACATCTCCGCTGTAAGACCTATCTTACTCATTGGATTAATATCGATAAATCGGGCTTCGACGTAAGTGATATGATCCGAATTATTGATGAACTTAGGGCGAACAGATGCGTACAATTCCTTGCCTGACGATAGTGTTCCCTTTTTTACCATTTCATCAATGCTCTGAAGGTAGCCTTTGGTAGAACTATAATCGGGATAAAGAGATTCAAGATTTCCGTACCCAAAGCAGCTGTTGCGAAGCGACAATCCACGTGTTTTGGAATTAAAATAGATGGGCAGATTGCTGCATTTTAGGTCATAGGTTGGATCCACGATGGGACTACATCCAAATATCAACACGTAAAGCCAACGGTATCGGAGGAGTTGACGTGTTATTTTCAGATAGACTTTATCTCTGAACGCTTCAAAAGTAATCTCTTGTGTTGTATGTTGATAAAGTACATGTAGCAAGGTGTCATCCAGCGAAATATTGAAATGGATGCCTGAAACTGCCTGCTTCTTTCTTCCGTATTTTAGTGCAATTTTTTCACGGTACTCTTCTTCTTTTTTTCCTTTTTGGGCATAATGAGCAATTGGAATTTCTTGCTCATCCGGCAAAATAGGTGGTATGCTTTGTGGCCAGAGGTACTCATCGTCTAGCTCAATGCTCACTATATCATGAATAGTTTCCAGAAAGCCCAATGCCTCGGCAATGCTTGGCAGTGGAGGCGTAATCATCTCCACCTGACTTTCTGAAAAGTCGGTAGTGATATAGGCATGACTTAATTTATCGCCAAATGCCGCCGGGTGTGATGTTTTGGAAATAATTCCATTTTTATCTACCCGGATATTTTCTTTCTCAACTCCAAATAGCCCTTTGAGCCAGAGATTGCCTTTTAGAGAAGAGGTGTCGGTTGTAAAATTCAGATTCAAGTTCATACGCAATTTAAAAAATACGATTTTGGTCTTTTTCGAAACATCAAACTTGATGTTTCATACAAATAGCTACCGAAGGGCAAATGGAAGAAAACTCATCGGTGTTTCCTATTTCTTCAGGAACATCATTTCTGTTTATTGTTTCCCAACCAAGTTTAGCAAACAGTTTGTCGGCGGTGGTAGTAAGTAAATACAATTTTGTAATGCCTAGTTCCTGAGCTTGAACAAAGATGGTGTCTATCAGATGCTGTCCAATTTTCATATTCCTATACAATGGTTTAACGGTGAGCGAGCGAAATAAACCGCTTTCATTGTATGCCTCCAATCCGCCACAACCAATAATTTTGGAATCAATTTCGGCTACTACAAAATGTTGTTTCCCCGACGCAATATGCGAATGTGGTAATTTACACTCTGCAAGGAGGTGTATAATTTCAGGTATATCTTCGTCTATGGCTGGTCGGTAGCTTACAAAGTCAGATCCTTCAACGGGAGTAGAATTACCCGAGCACGAATACTGTGTTTGAACCAGACTTTTTCGGGCTAGCTCGGCATACTTCTCTACCAGATTTGGTTTTGAATCATCGGTTTTCATAATTGTGGTTTGATTTGTTCTACATAAAATTTGTAGAATCCCTCTTTTATTTCATCGCGAACGCGAATAAATTCGCTCCATATAAATTCATCGGTTCCTACTGCATGACTCGGATCGTCGAAACCAATGTGTAAACGGCGTTTTACCTTGCCGATAAATGCTGGGCAAGCTTCGTTGGCTCCACCGCATACGGTAATCACATAGTCCCATTCCTGTCCAAGATATTTGCTTACCGAATCGGAAGTGTGCGTGCTAATATCAATGCCTGCTTCGGCCATTGCTTTAACGGCTTTTGCATTTAGTTTTCCACTTGCCTCTGTTCCGGCAGAACAAACGGTTAGCGATGAATCGAATGATTGTAAAAAGCCATGGGCCATTTGGCTGCGGCAAGAGTTTCCGGTGCAAAGAATAAGTACTTTCATAGGTGTATTGTTTTTATATATTACTAGATATTTTGTTTAGTATCACATTTCCTTTTATCTGCAATGTCACTCTTGCATTATTTGCATTGGAGGTCACAGTTATCGTTTTAAGAAATGTTCCGGGTATTTTTGTATTGAATTTTATTTTGATAACACCTGTTTTCCCGGGTAAGATGGGTTCTTTTGACCATTTGGCAACTGTACAGTCACAAGATGAACGTACATTACTTATTACCAATGCTGTTTTCTTTTTATTGGTAAACCTGAATTCAGAATGTCCCGGACTGCCCACATCAATAGTACCATAATCATAGATCAATTTCGCGAAGATGATGGAATCATTTTGTTTTTGCTGTGCCGACAAACCCAATGATAAGAGGATAAAACCCACAAGCACAAGTTTAGTGATCATAATTTTGATTGTTTTATTTGCAACTCTTTTTTGTTCCACAATTCATCTTTTCCGATTTTATTTTTCCGAAAAAAGTATCGAAAAGTTCCAACTTTTCAGTTATCGTTGTTCCACACAAGCAATAGTTGATTTTCAATCCATCTATTTCGCCATGTATTAGTCCCATGTCGCGCAATTCTTTCAAATGTTGCGACACAGTGGTGCGGCTCAATGGGAGTTTATCCGATATATCTCCCGATATGCAGGTTTTTGTTTCGGCAAGGTATTTCAAAATGGCCAATCGAGCCGGGTTGGAAATTACTTTTGCAAAACAAGCCAATTCTTGCAGCTCAGTGTCAAATACTTCTGGTTTTTTCATGACGAATAGTTTTATGTCGTAAACATACGACATAGTTTTGATATGACCATCATTTTTCCTGTTATTTTTGTATTACAGTTTTCAATTCCAACTATAATGATTGAAACAGAACTATTTGAACTTAGTGTGTAAAATAGATAATTAGCTTAACTTTGTGTTGCGTTACTATTCTAAATACAAAATAGAATTACGTGTACTAATAGCTTCGAATGATGCACCGAAATATTGGGCTT
>JBBSDM010000018.1:0-57146 GCA_038249445.1 Bacteroidales bacterium | reverse complement strand
TCGAGATATTATGGCGAAGAATCAAGTATAATTGGATACCGCTTGATGCTTATCTCTGTTTTCAGAATCTCAAAGAACGCTTGTCGTTTGTGTTGAATAACTTCGGCACAAAATACGACATTATATTTTGACCATTACTTAGGTAATGAACCGCCAATAAATATATTAGAAATAAAAAAACAGGGCTGACTTCCATTCGGAAGTTATCCCTGTTTTTTTGTTAAACAAATGCAACTAAAAGGATGCAAAAGTTTAGCTCAGGATGCGAGGATTATGTTATTTGCCTAGTTTTAATTTGTGCTTTTTTAAATGCCGAATTGTTATTTTGTAGTCATTAATTTTATTTCTTGTAGTACTTAATTTTATGTTTTGAGTAAACATTTTGAGCTATGTAGTATTCGGTAGTAATAATATTGGGTAGCCTCAATTAAATGCGAAACGGGTTAGTTATTTAACGTTTTAGTAGGTGTTTCTGAAAATTATTTAAAAAAATAATTGTATTTTTACAAACAGTCTGAATGGATAATAATAGATTTATTATTAATTTAGGTTAAGTCTATTTCGTTTTTTTTTCTTTTGTTTGGAGCCTAAAAAATACTCCGATTGAAGCGAGAGATTATCATACGAAGAAAATGATATCTGCATATTAACGCAGGTTCGGTTTTATATTAGAGTCCATTTATGTTCCGTTGGTTTCATGTTCGTCTCTAATGTTTTCTTTACTAATATTCAATATATGAAATTGGTTAATAAATGTTTGTTTCAGAAGAGGCTTTTCTTACTATTGTTTTTTGTCCTTTCGTTTATTTCTTTTATTCAAGCTCAAACAATCAACTTAGTAAGATTTAGTAACACATCCACCTATGCTCCCGGGTCGGGGGTGTCTGTTGTAATGAACCCTACTGGAGTTTTTGAAATGACAAATAAGTTTGTGCTCGAATTGTCGGGTGAGGGTGGCGGTTGGACTACGCCTACTATTTTAAATACACTTGATGAATTTTATACCCCGGTTGTAAATGGAACTCTACCTGCTACGCTTGCTCTTGGAAATTATAAACTAAGGATACGGTCAACACAACCTGAAATAATTGTTGAATCGGGATTTTTCAGCGTTATAGCTACAACTAATCTTCCAACTTTCCCAACTTTTAAATCCAACATTTCAAATGGCTCTTCTTCTTTCAATTGTTTAGTTGAATGTAGTTCAGTTAATAATATCTTTGGTCAATTACAAGCCGCTTATGGTGCAATAACAAACTTCAGCGAAGCTCAGAGAACTTGCACTATTTGTAATTTCAACGTGCTAACATCTAGTTGTTTCGCTACCTTAGTTAGTATTCAAAATTCATCTGTTATAAATTTAAATATCACAGAAGATGGAGAATTTGTTATCCCCAATGATTTGACTATTGGTACATATGTTATTGAAATTGAATCAAAAAATAGTTTAGGAGTATCCTCAGTATACAGCAATATCTTCATTTTTCAGGGTAGTGGAACTGGTTTTGGAAATGCAAGCGGTGAAAAAGTATGTGTGGGAAGTAGAGTGGATTTTGCGATAGATCTAAATCCTAGCAGCGGAATAGGGCGAAATTATTTAGGTTCGAAGTATAGTGTGAATTTTGGAGATGAAACAGAATTATGGTTCACTCAGGCTCAAATTATTGCTAATCCTGCTATATCGCACATTTTTAATGCAGCTTCATGTGGTTCAAATTCAGGATCGCAATCAGGATACAGCAAGGTCACATTTTCGCTTTATAACAAAGGTGTATTTAGTATCTTGAATTCCGATTATTGTACTAAGTACTTATTGAATGGATCGGGTGCGACTAAAAACGTAAACATTAGCAAAGCTCCGATTGCAGACTTTACAAATTCAGCCAAGCAATGTATAGATATTCCCATTGTTGCAACAAATAAGACACTTGTTGGATCTTATGGAACGGATGTTTGTTTTACAAAACCTGTTTGTGAATGGTCTTATAAAAAACCAAGTTCAAGTACGTTCAAGTTAGCAACCACATCGTGGGTTAGCGAATCGGGTAATCTGACAATTCCACAATCGGTAATTACTGAACCTGGTTGTTGGGAATTGAAATTAATAACTTATAATCCTGATGGCTGTAATACACCAACAGAAAAAGTTAATTCGATACAAATTGAAGCTACCCCGATACCCACTTTCACAATGTCTCCAGTTTCGCCAATTTGTGCAAGCACTAGTATTAAATTTACGAATGCCACCAATGTAATTAGCTTAGCTTGCCAGGATCCAGCTTATAGTTGGACAGTTGCTCCGGATATAAATACTCCTGCAACTTCAGGAGGTGTTGAATATATTAATGGATCGAGTGCCACTTCTCTGGATGCCGAAATGAAATTTACACAACCCGGTACTTATCAAGTTTCGTTGAATGTAACAAACTCTTGCGGCACTATTGTTTCCTCAACACCTACACCTATAGAAGTGTATGGAGATCCAACCGTATTGACAAGTTCCGATTTGATGATTGACTGCACCGCTAATACGGGTGTTTCTGCTACTCCGGCTAATTATATGCTTGATATGGGAACTGTATCGATAAAACCAATTTACAGCGGTTCACCATACGCTCCTGCTAGTTACGAATGGACGGTAACGGGCGATGGAGTTAGTGCCGCAGACTATAGTTATACTGGAGGAACAGATGCATCAAGTTCTTTCCCGAAAATTAAGTTCACTGCGTTTAAAACCTATACTCTAAAGGTGAAGGTAAATGGAAACTGTACGGGAAGTAATGAAAAGACGGTTACTTTTACCTTGAATGAGATTCCTGTAATGACAAATCCTAGTGCGGATCTTTCGCAGCTGATTTGTTCAGGAACAGCTACTGCCGCTTTGAATTTAATTTCGAGCATGTCTGCAACGACTTTTAAATGGACGGCTGTAACTACTATGGGTACAAGTACTTTATCTCCAAGCTCAGGTGCAGGCACTACTATTTCTGCTACAGTTTTTGATAATACTTCTACTACTGACGGAACTGTAACATACACCATTACTCCTATGAATAATGGCTGCTCGGGTGAAAGTAAGGAACTTGTTGTAACAGTTCATCCAAAAATTACGGTTCATCCTTTTGTTCCTATTTCTTTGTGCAATAATAGTCCATACACGGCGGAGGCTTTTTACTCGGATGTTACGACAGCAACTTTCACATGGATAAATGATAATCCTGATATTGGATTGTCGGTAAGTGGGACAGGAAATCTTCCTCCATTTACCCCGGTTAATGCAGGAATAGATCCCATAGTAGCCAATGTTACCGTAACTCCTAAAAATAGCAGTTGCTTTGGCGAACCATTTACTTTTGAGATTTATGTCAATCCGACTCCGATTGTTGAAAATATAACAAGTTTGGTGAAGTGTAACGGTGACCCATTGGGCAATATTTCATTTACAGGAACGGTGCTGGATACTAAGTATATTTGGACTAATGATAATCCGACTATAGGGATTCCAGCAACAGGTGAAAACAATATTATTTCAAGAGCCCTGACGAATATTACAACTACCGTTCAGGTAGCCACCATCACCGTAACTCCTACATTTACATACAAAGGAACAACCTGTAGTGGCACTCCTAAAACTTTTACGATTACTGTTAACCCTACAGCTGAAGTTAGACAACCTGTACCTCAGATAGTCTGCACAGGTGGAAATGCCAGTGCTATTACATTTGCAAGCTCTAATACCGGCGGGGCAACTACCTATAATTGGACAAATAGCGCTTCTAGTATCGGATTAGCGGCAACTGGTTCTGGTGATATTCCTGCCTTTGCGGTGATCAATACCGGAAATGCCCCAAAAACTGCAACCATTACGGTCATACCTACGTTTACCAATGCCGGGGTTTCTTGTACTGGTACTGCTAAAAATTTTAGCATAACGGCTAATCCGACACCAAGTTTACAATCTATATCTCCTAAAAATATTTGCAATGGTGTAACAACTGCTGCTATTGCATTTGACACTCCTGTAGGAGGTACAGTTTGTACATGGACAAATTCGAACCCGGGTATTGGTTTAACAGCTTCGGGTACCGGTAATATTCCCACCTTTACTGCAACAAACTTTTCGGCAGATCCAATAACTGCTATAATAACTGTAACTCCAAAGGCTAACGGCTGTGAAGGGACAATGCAAAGTTTTGGAATAACCGTCAATCCAACTATCAAAACAGTGCTTTCATCGCCTGCTCAAACAATTTGTTCGGGTGACAGTACAATGGCGGTAACATTATCCAGTGCTTCATCCGCAGTGTCTTATGATTGGCAAGTGTTGCCATCTCTGGGAGTAGTTGTGGCTGAACAAAGCGGCAGAACAAATATTATTCCTATTCAAACATTGGTGAACACAACCGCAACGCCGATTAATGTTGTTTATGAGGCAACTGCAACGCTGACTGATGGAACAGGATGTGTAGGCCAGAAATCTATACATACCATTACCGTTAACCCTAAAGCAGCGATAGGACCAATGAATGACACTATCTGTAGTGGAGGTACATTTAGCGTTACACCAATCGATGGGGGTGGAAATATTATTCCAATAGGTACTACCTACTCATGGAGTGCCCCAACAATTAGTACTTCCGGTGCAATTGCTGGTGGAACGGCACAGTCAGCTGGTCAGTCATCTATTGGAGGAACGTTGACAAATCTCACAACAACTAATGCCACTGCTACTTATTCGGTAACTCCTACTTCCGGAAGTTGTGTAGGTGTGCCTTTGGATGTAGTGGTAACGGTTAATCCAACTCCAACGGTAAATAGTGTCGGCAATTGGGTTTTTTGTGCTGGTGAAACCAGTTCTCAAATAGACTTTACTGGGGGCGTTGCCGGATCAACATTCGATTGGGCTTGCGATAATGCAAGCATTGGGATTTTATTGTCAGGAACGGATAAGGTACCCGCATTTACAACTGTAAATAATTCCAATGCGTCCATCATTGCAACAATAACAGTAATTCCAAAAGCGAATGGCTGTGTGGGTACGTATAAACAGTTTACGATAACTGTACATCCACGACCTGCCATTACTACTCTACTTGGTAATGTGACACTTTGTAATAATACGCCATTTAAATCCATAGCCTTAGCTGCTAATGTTGCTGGAACTACTTTTGAATGGACAAATGATGCGTCAGACATTGGACTTGCAGCAACTGGTAGCGGAGTTATCTCCGATTTTACTGCTGTAAATGGTGGATTATTACCTCTTATTGCTACTGTGAAAGTGACTCCGAAGGCGAATGGTTGCGTTGGAACTTCAAAATCATTTACGATAACTGTAAATCCCACACCAACAGTAAATGCAGTTTCGGGTCAGGAGTTATGTGCCGGATTTCCAACAACTAAAGTTGATTTTACAGGTAATATTGGATCGACAACTTATCATTGGAAGAATAATAATACAAGCATCGGACTAGCAGCTAGTGGTTCTGGAGCTATTCCTTCTTTCATGGCTATAAATACTGGAAGCACTCTAGTAACTGCAACTATTACTGTAACTCCAAGCTTTAATGGCTGCGATGGCTCAGCTATAATATATAGCATTAGAGTCATCCCAACACCCGCATTTACTATGCAACCTGTTTCAAATTCTATTTGTAAGGATGGTGTACTTCCTCCATTATCGGTAGCATTCAAGAACGGCACAGGAACGGCAAGTTACCAATGGTACAGCAATGCTGATAGCAATACGACCACTGGTACGCCAATCTCGGGGGAAAATTCAACAACTTACGATCCGTCATCTAACAATGTTGGAACAAAATACTATTACTGCCAAGTGACCTTCTCCTCCGGTGTTTGTGCACCTCTGGTTTCTACTGCTGCCAGCATAACTATCAACGCTCTACCCACAGTGAGTTTGGATCCATTGTCCACACAACGTTTATGTGTTGGTGGAACTATTCCAACATCATTACAAGTAGGATATCAGGATGGGGTAGGCGTTGACTCTTATCAATGGTATTCAAGCTCCAGCACCGACACAAGTCATGGTACATCTATCGATGGTGCAACTGCTTCGACTTATACACCGCATGTTTTTACTGTTCCCGGTAAGTATTATTACTTTGCAGTTGTGACCTTGGATGGTATCGGTTGTGGATATACCAAGAGTGCAGCGGCTGAGATTGTTGTTGTTGCCGATCCAATAGTGACTAATCAACCTATTGCTTCACAAACGTTATGTCAGGGAGCTACTGCTGAAAGTCTGAAAGTACAAGTTAGTGGTGGAATAGGGGAATATGCGTATCAATGGTACAAAAGCGAAACAAATAGTACTAACGGAATTGCTATTCCAACTGCAACAGAGGTGACTTATCAGCCTTCTACCGCAACAGTTGGCATTCTATTCTACTATTGTATGGTGACACAGCCCAATGGCTTGGCTTGTAATGTAACAAGTGACTTTGCAGAGGTAAAAGTGAACTTGCCGCCTACTATTAGCACTCAACCACCATCGAGCACTATTTGTAAAGATGAAGTGCCAAAACAGTTGGCAGTGAAGGTTGTCAATGGAGTTGGAACACCTACTTATCAATGGTATTCTAATGCAACTAATGATATTTTAGGAAGTGGAATTGATGGTGCAACTAGCGCGACCTACAATCCACCCTATGCGGTGGCCGGTACAGTATATTACTATTGTATCATTACCTACCCAACGGGTGGATGTAGTGTGCTCACTTCAAATACTGCTACCGTAACTATCCACCAATATCCGGTTATCTCGCCAGTTGATAAATTGATTGGCAGTGGAACCAGTTTCTTTGTTAGTCCTGTCGATAATATAAATGGTGATATTGTTCCTGATGGTACGACTTATACTTGGTCGGCGCCTGTCGTTTTTCCTGCTAATGCAGTTACAGGGGCTAGTGCTCAATCAGTGGGTCAAAAGAGTATAAGCCAATTGCTGGATAATGTTACAAGGTCGACAGCTAAAGTTACTTATACCGTTACACCGAGCAATGCCGGATGTGCAGGAACCAATTTTGAAATAACTGTTGAGGCAAGGCCGCCGTTGAATCCCAATGCTAAAGTGAAAAATATCAGTTGCTTCGGTGAAGAAGATGGTAGTATTACCACAGCCATTGAAGGCGGAAATTCTCCCTACACCGTTTTGTGGACGGGTCCAAATGAATTTACATCTCCCGATGCTTCCATATCGGGTTTAGCGCAAGGTGATTATGCGTTGACGATAACTGATGATATTAGTTTGCCTTTTACACAAACCTATACCATTATTGAACCGAGAGAAATTAAGTTGACTACGGTTGTTGATAAAAATGTATCTTGTTTTGGTGCAGCTAATGGTGCAATAGACATTTCTGTAACTGGCGGAACAGGGGCGTATAAATACACTTGGACAAAAGATAATGTGGCTTTTGCAACTGTCGAAGACCTCACTAATTTAAGTCCGGGCAAGTATGTAGTTACTGTTACAGACCTCAATAACTGTCGACCAAAAACACTTTCATTTACGATTACAGAACCGGCATTATTGAAAATAAATTTGATTTCCCAAACAAATGTTCTTTGTTATGGGGATACTACAGGTGCTGCTTCAATAGCTGTTCAGGGTGGAACGAAGTTTGAAGTCACGCCGGGTGTTTTTGATTATAAATATTCTTGGACTGGCCCAAACGGATTTAAAAGTACGAATCAGAATTTAGCGCAAGTCATAGCAGGTGATTATAATTTAACTCTAATAGATAAACAGGGTTGTCAGCAGACTCTTGCAGTAACAATAACTCAACAAGCTGAAATAATAATTAAGGCAACTGCAAGTCCGATCACATGTTATGGGGCTAACAATGCAACTATTCGATTAGACATTACAGGTGGTGTGCCGCCGTATCAGACAGAGTGGAATAATCTGGCTACCGGTGGGGCGCTAGATAATTTAGCGGCTGGAGATTATATTGTAACGGTTATCGATGCGCTTAGCTGTTCCAGAAGCATTCATGTGAATATTCCGGAAGCTCCTGTTTTCAAAATATCACCCGTGGTAAAACAAATATCTTGTTATGGTGCACACGACGGAAGTATAACCTTGAACTATAAGGGAGATAGCAAACTTTCAAAATTGGTATGGTCTGACGGAGCAACTTCCGGCACTACACGCAATAATCTTGGTCCCGGCACTTATACAGTTACTATAAATGATGGTAGTCCTTGTATTATTTCTGAAACCTATGTTATTGTTGAACCTAAGCCATTGGTGCTTGCTGCTAACCTTACCCATGCACTCAGCTGTACGAATGCAAAGAGCGGAGCAATTGATTTGACAGTTTCGGGAGGTACGCTGCCTTACAAATATGTATGGTCGAATGGAGCTGCTACGGAGGATTTAGCAAATATTACTTCAGGTAATTACTTGGTAACAGTAACAGATGTAAATGGGTGTATGCAACAGGCACAATATACAATTACACGGCCGGCACCTATAAATATTGTTGTAGTGGAAGTTCCCGAATTTGATTGTGATTCAAAGGTAAACTCAAAAATATTGACAGCAAAAGTTACTGGAGGTGTTCCTCCTTATACCCTATCCTGGTCGAGTGGGGCGGTAACCGGAACTAACAACGAAGTGATGAAAACGGCTCAAAACAGTTTGGTACTCATAGATGTTGTTGATGCTTTAGGTTGTTCGGCTAACCAGAGTTATAATGTTGTCATTTTGCCAGTTGGAATAAAGTATCAATTGATAGATTGTAATGCACGTAGCTATCAGTTTAACGTGCTTGTACCTTTGGATAAAGAAACGTACACCTTTTACTGGGATTTTGGTGATGGAGTTAAATCTACCAGCAGGAATCCTATGCATAGCTTTACTACAGCGGGCAATCACACCGTGAAACTAAAGTATAGCAGTCCGACTTGTACGAGTACATTATCAGATGTTATAATAGTTGAAGGAGCTCCTGTCTTGAGTTTGGATAGATTGCCAATAATGTGTAATGGAGATTCTATGGTGATACGGGCAACAGGAGCAACTACCTATCGTTGGAACGATGGATCGCTTGCAGACAGTACGTTGATAAAAAGAGCCGGCGATTATACTGTGATTGGTTATTCTAAAGCCGGGTGTACAGATACTTTAAAATTTAAAGTTACTTACTATGATTTATTTAAATATACTATCCAAACAGATAAAGTAGAAACAAGTAGCGACGAATCACCCATGCATATTTGGACCGAACCTATTCCTTTTTCGCAGTATTATTGGGATTTTGGTGATGGACACACTGCCGAAGGAATAGACCAGAATCATGCTTATGATAGAAGTCAGGTCGGCCCTTTCGATATTAAACTAAGAATCATGAATCCGAATGGCTGTGTGGAATATGCAACGAAACGTATCTGGGTGCTAAATAAATCTACGGTGAATACATTTAGTCCGAATAATGATGGAATAAACGATGTGTTTATGAAAAGCTGGCATCTTCAGATTTTCAACAGAAACGGATTAATGCTGCACGAAGGAAATGACGGTTGGGATGGCACCTATAATGGTAAAGTAGTAAATAATGGCACCTATTTTTATGTGTTGTATTATGATTCGGAAGCGGGTACAAAGACAAAAACAGGCTATGTAACCGTTATGTGGTAATTTTGAACAAACGCTATGAATAGATTTATATTTTTATTGCTTTTAATTTGCTCCTGTCAGTTTACAAATGCTCAATCGGATGTGCGGTTGAATAATTACTGGGATAATACGTACTATATTAATCCGGCAGCCGTAACGAGTAAATACGGTGCTGTGTTAAGTGTTGCGGCACGAAAACAATGGCTTGGGTTTACCGGGGCACCAACTACTTTTTACGCCACAGGAACTACCTATGTCGATCGGATGCAAACGCAGTTTGGGCTAAAGGTTTATGCCGACAAGATAGGTTATACGAGTGTTACCAATCTGTCTCTCTCCTATGCCTATTCAGTACTTTTGAATCAGGATTACAGACTGCATTTAGGAATCGCAGCCAGTTATCAAAACCTGGCTTACGACAGGGTACAGGCAGAAGCCTTAACGCCGGACGATCCAGCTTCTTTTACCCGCATGCTGAATACGAATAATTATAATTGCGATTTGGGTGTAGAGCTGAAAAATAAAATATGGACGCTTGGAGCCTCATCTCAGAATATTTTCGCTGCATTTTTCGAAGATAATAAGTTGCAAAGCAATACCAACTTTTTGTATGCAAAGTATAAGCACTTGACCAGAAATCCAATAAATGTAGGATTCGGAGCTGCGGCTATTCATTCTGACTTGTTGTTTCAGATGGAATTTAATGGTACTGCTTATTTTAGTTATGATAATATCCCCGATTTCTTTCAGGCAGGTTTATTTTACAGAACCAGAACTGAGATGGGAACAATACTCGGTGTGAATTTGGGAAATGCGCTGCGGGTGTATTATAGTTACGATTTTAATGTGGCAGGAATAAAGCGTACTTCTACTGGGTCGCACGAGATAATGCTTGTTTATACTTTCAACAAGTCGCCTAGATGCTTGACTTGCGAAGAGTGATTCACGAATTTGATAGAACAATAAAACAGGGCTGACTTCCATTTGGAAATTAGCCCTGTTTTATTCATAATGCCTTTTCTTATAAGCCAGCAAATGCTTGTTCCAAATCGGCTTTGATGTCGGTAATGTTTTCGATACCTACCGATATGCGTAGCAATCCAGGGAATACTCCGGCCGAGATTTTAGCTTCGGGAGACAGTTGTTCGTGAGTGGTTGCTGCGGGGTGAATGATCAATGATTTAGCATCGCCCACATTGGCCAAATGGCTTATTAGCTTTAAATTATTTATCAGTTTGTCTGCCTTTTCGGCATCGCCTTTTAGTTTAAATGAAAGCACGCCACCAAATCCGCGTGTCAGGTATTTTGTTGCCAATGCGTGATATGGACTGCTTTTCAATCCCGGGTAGTTCACATATTCTACTGCCAGATGGTCTTCCAGCCATGTAGCCAGTTCGAGTGCATTCTGAACGTGACGTTCGACACGCAACGAAAGCGTTTCTAAACCTTGCAACAGCAAGAAAGAGTTGAACGGACTAATAGTGTTACCCCAGTCGCGAAGACCTTCTACCCGTGCACGAATATTAAATGCAATGTTTCCAAAAGGACCATCAGTACCAAATACATCCCAAAATACCAATCCGTGGTAACTGTCCGATGGTTCAGTAAATGCAGAGAATTTCCCATTGCCCCAGTTGAATTTACCGCTATCTACAATTACGCCTCCTAATGAAGTTCCATGACCGCCAATCCATTTGGTAGCCGATTCCACAACAATGGTTGCGCCGTGCTCCAATGGTCGGAAAATAGCACCGCCCGCACCAAAGGTATTGTCCACAATAAGCGGAATGCCGTGTTTGTCAGCAATAGCTGCAATGGCTTCGAAATCGGGGATGTTCAAATCCGGATTTCCAATAGTTTCTAAGTAAAGAGCTTTTGTTTTATCGTCAATAAGATTCTCGAAAGTGCCCGGTTCGTCGTTTTCGGTAAAGCGAACATCAACGCCCAGACGTTTAAATTGATTTTTAAACTGGTTGTAGGTGCCACCATAGAGGTGCGACGTAGATACGAAGTTATCGCCAGCTTCCAGAATATTATTCAACGCAATAAATTGTGCCGATTGACCCGACGAAGTTGCCAAAGCAGTTACCCCACCTTCCAGTGCGGCAATCCGTTTTTCGAAAACGTCGGTGGTTGGATTCATCAAGCGGGTGTAGATATTTCCGAATTTGCGAAGCGCAAAAAGATCAGCGCCATCGGCAGCATCATCAAAAACATACGAACTTGTTTGGTAAATAGGCACTGCACGTGCTTTTGTTGTTCCATCAACTACTTGTCCGGCGTGTACCTGGAGAGTCTCAAATTTATAATTATTATCTGACATATATGTGTGTGTTTAGTAGCAAGCAGTAAGAAGCAAGCAGTAAGCATCTGTATTCGATGAATTTGATTGCTTCTGAGTTTTTGCTATCTGTTTTTATTGGAAAATGGGTAAAATGAGAATTAATGCCTATACTGCTTACAGTTTACTGCTTCTTAAAGTGGATATTCTTCAAACGCGTAAAGCAATGTAGACAAGTAACGTTCGCCGGTGTCAGGAAGTAGTGTAACGATTACTTTTCCTTTGTTCTCAGGACGTTGAGCCAAAATAGTTGCTCCGTAAGCAGCAGCTCCCGATGAGATACCAACCAACAAACCTTCTTGTTGTGCCAACTCACGGGCAGTAAGGATTGCATTGTCGTTGCTTACTTGAAGCACTTCGTCTACCACTGTAGCATCGTAGTTTTTAGGAATAAATCCAGCACCAATACCTTGAATTTTGTGAGGTCCAGGTGCTCCGCCCGAAAGAACAGGAGAGTCGGCAGGTTCTACAGCCACTATTTTTATGTTTGGATTCTTTTCTTTCAAGTATGCACCCACGCCACTTACCGTTCCACCGGTACCCACACCAGCTACGAAAATATCTACTTTACCATCGGTATCGTTCCATATCTCCGGACCGGTAGTTGCTTTATGAATTTTTGGGTTCGAAGCATTTTCGAATTGTTGCGGTAAATACGAGTTTGCATTTGCTTCGTGTAGTTCTAGTGCTTTAGCAATAGCACCCTTCATGCCTGTAGCACCCGGAGTTAATACTAGGTTAGCACCAAACGCTTTTAGCAAGTTGCGACGCTCCACGCTCATGGTTTCGGGCATGGTAAGTGTCAGTTTATATCCTTTAATAGCGGCTACCATTGCCAACCCAATACCTGTGTTACCACTTGTAGGTTCAATAATTTCTGCACCCGGTTTTAATGTTCCTGCTGCTTCAGCGTCTTCAATCATTGCCAGGGCAATACGTTCTTTCACGCAACCTGCCGGGTTAAACGATTCTAGTTTTGCGATTACAGTAGCTTCTAATCCTTTTTTTGCACTGTAGTTGGAAAGTTGTACTAACGGAGTGTTGCCTATTAATTCGTTTAGGCTTTTTGCAATTTTTGCCATGACAATAAATTTTTATGTGTTTGTTTGTTTTTTATGATGCAAAGATACAGCAGAACTTATGTGTTCACAATCGCAAAGTTAGGGTATTTTTATATACCCTGTTTATGGTAGGCGAATCAATTTCGCTTAGTTAGCACATCCTAAGTGTATGCGCTTGTTCTGACTTCTATTTAGCGGAATTGGAATTCCGCACTCCCCGAACCCCCACGCTTGGGCACTTTTATAAATGCATCCAAACAAAGCAGCAGAAAACAACAATATAAAATCCGTTTCACCTCCAATCATCAATACACTTTTTTATTGATCAGCACATGCATTCTTTTGGCATCAAGGAGTATCCAGAAAATGATAACACTAATGATAGCTGCAAAAAAGCACCACACCGAAGTAAGATAATGAGTAAAGAAAATAATGGTTACTAGGCACGATAAGGCCATCAGTATGCCTAAAAGATGCGTCCGCTTGATAGATGAAACAAACAGCGGTGTGATGGATGTGGCTAGATACAATAGAAATGCAGGTATTTCGGCCGGTTTGGGTGTTGCGTCCAAATACTCGATATGATACCCCCCGATTTTGGGAGTGACGTTGATAAATACCAAGCAGGCTATATAATAGACCGAAAGAATCAACCCTATACCCAACAAGCCCCACAATACCTTTTTACGTTTTTTATTCTCTTCCATGGTGAGTACTGCCAGCGGAATCATGATGGGCCAGAAAACCTGCGCCATGATGAGATAGGCATACATAATCGGTTTTTGATACTGTTCGTAGCTCGGATGTTGTAAGATAAACCACATACAGCCTTCGATGATCTGTTGAAACCCAAAAAACAGAGGAATACTTGCAAATACAATTTGTGAAGGTTTATGCACTTTGCAGATTGTGGCAACACCAATACCGCCAATGATAATACCTCCAGCAAAACTGGCTTCCATGGAAAAACACATAGGATTTTTGTTTAAATAAGTAATTGGAAATTATTATTGATAGATTATCTTGGAATAACTTTCAGAGAATAAGACTTGTTACACATAACTAAAGACTTGTAACTCCTTAAGTATATGTTTGAAAATTAAAACTATCAAAGAAACCATAATAAATCGGATATATGCTTACAATTGGCTGTTTTAAATGAAAAGTATGTAAATACACATTTAAATTGGCTAAAATGATGATTATTTGTTGGTTTGCGTGCTGTCTTAGGATGCTTGCTTTAAAAATGGAGTGATAAAATGCTTTTGTAGCATCGTTGAAACAGATTCGTTACAAGGATTTATTTCCTTTGCAACAAAATAATAATGGATGTATTCAAAACAAGATTTTGGCGAAGAATTTAGGTGGGGTGTTTCGTTGGCTGCCTATCAGGTGGAAGGTGCTCATGATGTAGACGGGCGGGGGCCTTCGATTTGGGATCATTTCTCGAACAGGAAAAACCGCATTGAAGATGGTTCCAATGGAAACAGGGCTTGTGAGTTTTATTACCGCTACGAGGAGGACATAGCTCTGGCAAGTTCCCTCAACTTGTCGCATTTTCGGTTTTCAATTTCGTGGACCCGCATTATGCCCGACGGAACTGAGACCGTCAACCCCTTGGGACTTGATTTCTACAACCGGATGATTGATTGCTGCCTGAGAAATAATCTGGAACCCTGGGTTACGCTGTATCATTGGGATTTGCCGCTGGCGCTAGAGAAAGAAGGTGGCTGGTGTAACCGTAAAGTAGTGAATGCATTTATTCATTTTGTGGATGCGTGTACAAAAAGTTTTGGCGATAGGGTGAAAAACTGGATTGTGATGAATGAACCTTTCACATTTACCGGGCTGGGTTACTTGGTGGGTTATTTTGCTCCGGGACGGTTTGGGCTACACAATTATCTGCCGGCAGTGCATCATGCCACGCTTTGTCAGGCCGAGGGTGCCCGTCGCATTCGTCGCAATTTACCCTACGCAAATATTGGTACTTCCATCTCTTGTTCACACGTTACTCCTTCGTCCAACCACCCGCTGCAAGTGCAGGCTGCCAAACGGGTAGATGCTCTTTTCAATAGGCTGCACATTGAACCTTTGCTCGGAATGGGTTATCCTATACGCGACCTTCCGATACTGGAGCGCATCGAAAAATATTTTCATCCTTACGATGAAGAACTGATTAAGTTTGACTTTGACTTTATCGGGCTGCAAAATTACTATTCGCTGGTAGCCTATCATAATTCGCTGATTCCTTATATTAAAGCTTTTGTTGTTCCGTTTAAAAAACTAAACCGATCGCTCACTGCCAATGGTTGGGAAGTGTACCCCGATGGAATGTATAAAATTTTGAAACAGTTTGCTCGTTATCCGGTGAAAGAATACATCATTACTGAAAACGGTGCAGCCTTTCACGACCGTGTGCAAGACGGACACGTTCACGATACAAAACGATTAAACTATATTCAATCTTATTTGGGCGAAGTGCTGCGGGCTAAAAATGAAGGTGTGAATATCGGTGGATATTTTATCTGGACGTTAATGGATAACTTTGAATGGAAAGCCGGTTTTAAATCTCGCTTTGGTATAGTTTATACCGACTTCGAAAAACAAACGCGCATTATAAAAGATAGTGGTTTGTGGGTGAGAGATTTCTTGAAGTAGGGGTTGCGTCTAACAGTAATTTGAGCAATATAATGTACTATTTGAACGATTAATCGCCGTTCCATTTATGAATTGCCACCCCACTTATGAGGTGGCAATTAAAAATCTGTATTGTAATAACTTTCAAATAATATGACTTGTAACTAAATACCTGTAACTACTTGTATTATACTTCACTCAACTCCAACCAACGCATGGTTTTCTCGTCAATAATGTCGCCTAGTTCGGCAAATCGTTGTGATGCTTTCACAATATCATCGCTCGAGAGAGTGCCCGATGCCAGTTGATTTCCGATGTCTGCTTTTTCGGTTTCCAGTGCAGGTATTTCTTTTTCTAATGCCTCAAATTCCTGTTTATCTTTAAAGCTCATTTTTCGGCGTTCCTGAATCTGAATCTTTGGTTCTTGACTCTTGACTTTTGATTCTTGGCTCTTGGCCTTCTGTTCTGCTTTCTTTTCATCGCGTTCTATTTCTTCTTGCAGCTCGTTCCATTCGCGGAAATCGGTGTAGTTGCCAGGGAAATCTTTCAACTCAGCATTTCCTTTAAATACCAACAAGTGATCTACCACTTTATCCATAAAGTACCTGTCGTGACTCACCACAATTACGCAACCTTTAAACGATTGCAGGTATTCTTCCAGTACATTCAAAGTCACAATGTCCAAATCGTTGGTAGGCTCATCGAGCACCAAAAAGTTGGGGTTGCGCATCAGTACCGTGCAAAGATGCAAGCGTCGACGTTCGCCACCACTAAGTTTGTAAACGTAGTTTCGCTGTGTTTCTGGCGTGAATAGGAAATGTTGTAGAAACTGCGATGCCGACATTTTTTTACCATTGCCCAAATCTATTTCCTCGGCTATGTCTTGCACCACATCAAGCACCTTCATCTGTTCGTCGAAAGCCAATCCATCCTGGCTGTAGTAACCAAATACTACCGTTTCGCCAACATCAAACGAACCACTGTCGGGTTTCACTTCGCCAAGCAACATTTTGAGAAAGGTCGATTTTCCTGTTCCATTTTTACCCACAATTCCCATTTTTTCATAGCGGGAAAAATTATAGTAATAATTGTCGAGAATTTTCAGATCACCATAGGCTTTGGTAATATATTTTGCTTCGAAAATTTTAGATCCGAGGTAGCTCGCTTTCACGTCCAGTTGCACCGAGTCATTGTTGCGGCGTTCTTTGGCGCGTGTTTCAATGTCGGCAAATCGCTCGGTGCGCGATTTCGACTTATGAGTACGTGCTTTTGGTTGACGGCGCATCCAGTCCAACTCTTTTCGAAACAGATTGTTGGCGCGTTCCGATTCTGCATTGAAAGACTGAATACGTTCCATTCGTTTTTCGAGGTAATACGAATAATTGCCGCTATATTGAAACAAAGCTTGATGGTCAATTTCCATAATATCGGTACAAACGCGATCCAGAAAATAGCGGTCGTGGGTTACCATCAGCAAGGCCATAGAAGAGCGTTTCAGAAAATCTTCTAGCCATTCCACCATTTCCAGATCCAAATGGTTGGTAGGCTCATCCAGTATCAGCAAGTCAGGTTCGGCTATTAGCACGTTGGCCAATGCCACGCGTTTCAATTGTCCGCCCGATAATTCGCCTATTATTTGTTCGAAATTTGTAATCTTCAGTTTACCCAGAATTTGCTTGATACGTGTTTCGTAATCCCACGCTTTGTGCAAGTCCATCTGTGCCAGAATTTCATCCAACCCATCCTGATGTTCCGATAACATGCAATGTTCGTAGGCGGCAATGGTTCTCACGGCATCGTTTTCGGAGCGCAGGCAAGCATCTATTACTGATAGCTCTTTAGGAAAATCGGGATCTTGGTTGAGATATCCAATTCTTAAATCGCGGCGGAAGGAGATGGTTCCACCTTGATAGTCTTCGATCCCTGCAATGATATTTAGTAAGGTTGTTTTTCCGGTTCCGTTTTTGGCTATCAATGCCATGCGCTGGTTGTCGGCAATGCCGAAAGAAATATTTTCAAAAAGTACATTATCCCCAAACGATTTGGTTAGATTTTCTACTTGTAAGTAACTTGCCATAAAAAAAAGTGTATAATGAAAGAATGAAGAACGAAAGATCGAAGTTGATTTACATTCTATTTTTGCACAAAGATAGGGCTTTTTTCTCATTGCTTTTTTCTATCTTTGTGGAATGACATTTTTAATTATTCGATATAATTCAAATTCCTAAAACAAATCAAAATGAAAAGTATTAAAGGAACCGAAACAGAAAAGAACTTGTTGAAATCATTTGCCGGCGAAAGTCAGGCTCGTATGCGTTACACTTATTTTGCCAAAGTGGCAAAAACAGAGGGCTTTGAACAAATCTCCGCTATTTTTTTAGAAACAGCCGATCAAGAAAAACAACATGCTAAGAAGTTTTTTAGCTACTTAGAAGGAGGAATGGTTGAAATTACAGCATCATATCCAGCCGGTATCATTTCTACCACTGCCGAAAATTTAAAAGAAGCTGCCAATGGCGAAAATGAAGAATGGACTGATCTATATCCTCACCTTGCTGATGTTGCCGAAGCCGAAGGTTTCCCAAATATTGCCGCTACCTGGCGCAAAATTGCTGCAGTAGAAGCACAACACGAAAAACGCTACCGCAAATTACAAGCACGCGTTGAAGCTGGTACTGTTTTCGCACGCGAAGAAGACACAAGTTGGCAATGTCGCGAATGCGGTCATGTTCATGTTGGTAAAGATGCTCCAAAAGCATGCCCTGCCTGTGCGCATCCACAAGCATATTTCGAAGTTGAAAAGGCAAACTACTAAATTAATACATACTTGATAATGCATTATTGATAATGAATCAACCGGTGTCCAGAAATTGAATGCCGGTTGTTTTGTGTGGTGAGTTTATTACCTTTGTACGAAGTTTAAATTGTACAGTATGAATTCTGAATTATTAATTACCGAAGACGGTTCGCACACACTGTTTGTACCTGCTATCGATGAATGCTACCATTCTACGCACGGAGCGGTGCAGGAATCAAAACATATTTTTATCGAAGCAGGACTAAAACAATGCGACAAGTCGGAGCTAAGCGTGTTGGAAATTGGTTTTGGTACTGGGCTCAATGCGTTTTTGACCATGATAGAAGCAAAGAGGAGCAACAAGCAAATTTACTATACCTCGCTCGAAAAATATCCTGTTGAAGTTGAAAAGGCCATGCAGCTAAATTATCCGGAAGAGCTTTCAGCGCTCCAACGTCAAAGTTTTGAATTGATGCATACTTCCGTTTGGAACGAAGAAATAGAGATAAGTTCAAATTTCCGACTTACAAAGATTGAAGCAGACTTTACGCAGTTTAATTTTACAGATACGTTCGATGTTGTTTATTTCGATGCCTTTTCACCCGAAAAACAGCCCGAAATGTGGTCGGAGGAGCTCTTTAGAAAAATATTCACTCATTGTAATTCGGGTGCAGTGCTTACAACTTATTGTGCCAAAGGTGTTGTTCGCAGAGCTATACAATCCGCTGGTTTTGTAGTGGAGCGTTTGCCAGGGCCTCCTGGAAAGAGACAAATTTTAAGAGCTACTAAAATATAATAAATAGTATATTCGTTAATCCGCCAGCTAAATATATGAATCATTTCAAGAGCTATTCAGGTTTTTACATCCCATACATTCTTTTTGCGCTGACCGTTACTTTGCTTATAATAACCAATGATAAAGGAGCTTTACATCTTAGAATGACTTCGTTTTATACAGAAACAGGCAATGTATTTTTTAAACACTATACCGATGTAGGTGGGGATATCCCTTTTTATGTAATTGGCGTTTTGCTTTTCTACCGTTACCGAATTGCTTTAACTCTGCTGATAACGCAGCTAGGCACTGGCTTAATTGCTCAGAGTATAAAACGATTATGGAATGAACCTCGCCCTGTAAAATATTTTGCCGACAATTACCCCAATGTCCATTTACACAAAATTGAAGGTGTAAATCTATACGTTCAAAATAGTTTCCCATCGGGACACACAACTTCTGCCTTTGCATTTTTTTTAGTCCTGGCCTATTTTACAAAAAATAAAGCTTTACAATTTCTGTATTTTATATTGGCCGTACTGGTTGGCTATTCGAGGGTGTACCTTTCCCAGCATTTTGTGCTTGATATATTGGCCGGGTCGTTGATAGGGGTAAGCCTAACCATTCTTTTTCAACTGTACATCGAGAAAAAATCAATAAAATGGGCAGATGGTTCTTTGCGAGATGTTTTTTTGAGAAAAAGGAAGTGACCGTTTTGTTATTCAGAATAAAATATCTATCTTTGCGAGCTCAAAATCAAACGTGTAGTTTTGCGATGTGTGCATTGCTAAGTTTGTATTTTCAAACATTTATTTTATAAATATTATGTATTTAACGTCTGAAATTAAACAAGAACTTTTTGCGAAACACGGAAAATCAACAACCGATACTGGTTCTGCCGAAGGCCAAATCGCATTGTTTTCATTCCGTATTAATCATTTAACTTCACACTTGAAGATAAACAAGAAAGATTATAGTACAGAACGTGCTCTTGTAATTTTGGTAGGAAAACGTCGTCGTCTTCTCAATTATTTGAAAAACAACGAAATTAATCGCTACCGTGCAATTATCAAAGAGTTGGGTATCAGAAAATAATTCTGACTTTCAAAACTTAAAAGAGGCGTTTCAAATTTAGTTTTGAAATGCCTCTTCTTTTACCCACAACCCTCTAAAAGGGTATTTTGGAATACAGAGACAAGTTTCTTTTTAGTTTAATAATGACGAAGTGATTTAATCCCCTTTAGGGCTTGGGTTTATGAAAATAATCTATTCAATAGGCATTTACCTCTACGGAGCTTTGATTTCTATAGCTTCGCTTTTCAACGAAAAGGCGCGCTTGCTTTGCAAAGGTCAGCAATCTGCTTTCGCTCTTTTGAAAGAAAAAGTGGAACCTGATGCACAATATATTTGGTTTCATGCTGCATCTCTGGGTGAATTTGAGCAAGGTCGACCAGTTATTGAGCAGTTGAAAAAATATAGCCCAGCGATTAAAATTCTGTTAACATTTTTTTCTCCTTCGGGATACGAGATTCGAAAGAATTATTCTAATGCCGATATAATTGTATATTTGCCTCTTGATACTCCTGCTAATGCCAATCGTTTGTTGAACAGTATAAAAATTTCGAAGGCAATTTTTGTTAAATATGAGTTTTGGCCCAATTATTTGCTGGCTTTGCAAAAGGAAAATATCCCAGTTTTTAGCATTTCCGCCATTTTTAGGCCTAATCAACTGTTCTTCAAGAATTATGGATTTTGGTATCGTAATTTACTGAAAACTTTCAATCATATTTTTGTTCAAGATAGATTTTCGGCCGATTTGTTGAAACAACATGGAATAATAAATACTACGGTGTGTGGCGATACTCGTTTTGATCGAGTTTATGATTTATTCTCTCAAGCTAAACAGCTACCGCTTATCGAAGAGTTTTGCAAAAATAATAAAGTGATCGTAGCCGGAAGTACTTGGCAAAAAGATGAAGAGCTATTGGTGCAATTCTTAAAGCTTCACTCCGGTGTGAAGTTGATTTTAGTTCCACATGAGATTCATTTTGCACATATTACAGCAATTTCGAAATTGCTCGATGGGAAATTCGTACAATTTACTAATGCGAATTATAGCAATATTAAATCTACTAATTGCTTAGTAGTCGATACTATCGGAATTCTTTCGTCTATCTACCGTTATGCCAATGTAGCGTACATTGGTGGTGGCTTTGGTGTGGGAATTCACAATGCGCTGGAAGCTGCGGTCTACGGTGTTCCAGTTGTTTTTGGCCCCAACTATCACAAATTCCGTGAAGCATGCGAGTTGATTGCTGTTGGCGGTGCTTTTTCGATTTCGAATTATGTGGTGCTTGAAGCACAACTGGATAGACTTTTTGCCGATAAACAAGCAGGAAAAATAGCTGGTGAGTATGTGAAGCAGAACACCGGCGCTACTGAAATGATTCTGAAATTATTAACAAATTAGTATATTACCTCATTATTATATAAATTTATTATGCAAAAACCTTCTATTCCAAAGGGAACACGCGATTTTACGCCACAAGAAATGGCGAATAGAAATTATATATTCAATACCATCAAGGATGTTTTCCGTCTTTATGGATTTCAACAAATAGAAACACCTGCCATGGAGAACCTATCTACTTTGATGGGCAAGTATGGCGATGAAGGTGATAAATTACTTTTCAAAATTCTTGATTCTGGTGATTATTTGAATGGCTTGAACGATGATGAGTTACTAGCCAGAAATAGTGCAAAGCTAACGAATAAAATCTCTGAAAAAGGACTTCGTTATGACCTCACAGTTCCTTTTGCGCGCTTTGTGGTGCAACATCAAAATGAAATTTCATTTCCTTTCAAACGGTATCAGATTCAGCCGGTTTGGCGTGCGGATCGCCCTCAGAAAGGTCGCTACCGCGAGTTTTATCAATGCGATGTGGATGTGGTGGGAAGTGATTCTTTGCTTAATGAATTGGAGTTGATACAGATTGTAGATGATGTTTATCGCCGATTGAAAATAAATGTATGTCTGAAAATAAACAACCGCAAAATTCTTTCAGGTATTGCAGAAATTATTGGCGAAGCCGAAAAAATTACCGATATCACTGTTGCCATTGATAAGATGGATAAAATAGGGTTGGAAAAGGTAAACGAAGAAATAGCTTCGAAAGGTATTTCTGCCCAAGCAATTGCGAAGTTACAACCAATTTTGAAGTTGAGTGGAACAAATGCCGAAAAACTCATTCAATTGAAGACCGTTTTGGCCGATTCGGAAGTTGGTTTGAAAGGTGTTTCGGAACTCGAAACAATTTTCGGACTGTGCGAAGCCATGAAGGTACAAACTAAAATAGACCTGGATTTAACTCTGGCACGTGGACTGAATTATTACACTGGAGCTATTTTCGAAGTAAAAGCATTGGATGTGGAAATTGGTAGCATTACTGGCGGCGGTCGTTACGATAACCTGACTGGTGTGTTCGGACTGGAAGGCGTGTCGGGCGTTGGAATTTCCTTTGGTGCTGATCGTATCTACGACGTACTGAATCAAATGAAATTATATCCCGAAACATCGGTTGAACAAACACAAATTTTATTTGTCAGCTTTGGCGAAAAGGAATTGTTATATTGCTTGCCTTGGTTAAGCGCATTGCGTGCTAAGGGGATAAATGCAGAAGTATATCCAGAGCCTGCTAAAATGAAAAAACAAATGACTTATGCCGATAATAAGCGCATTTCGTTTGTGGCAATTGTTGGTGAGACTGAAATGGAGGCAGGAAAAGTGATGTTGAAAAATATGAAATCGGGCAAACAAAGCTTAGTTTCATTGGAAGAGACAATTGAAAAACTCAGCTAGGATTAAATAAATAAAAGCAATCGCCCCGAAGAGCTTGACTTTTCGGGGCGATTGTTTTTGCTGATAACTGTTCACAGTTAACTGATGAGCGCTTGCACGTAATAAAAAATTAAAAATCCGGCTACAATCAGGTTGGCAATGGTGCCGACAAGAAATCCGACAAATGACCCAAAACCCGCTATGATGGCTTCTCTGCTCGTTTTTCCGGCAAGTAGTTCGCCAACAAATGCCCCCAAGAATGGCCCGAGAATGATTCCGATTGGTCCGAAGAACAAACCAATAATCAGGCCTGCCATACTCCCAAAAATACCCAGTTTACTTCCTCCAAACTTCTTGGTTCCCCAAATAGGAATGAGATAATCCAGCACCTGAAAAGCAATCACTATTATAGCCCAAAGGACTAAAAATGAGACAGAAAACTCAACTTTTGCCGTTAGATGTAGTATCAAAATGCCGATGTAGCTAAGCGGAGCACCCGGAAGTACTGGTATTACGCAACCAATAAAACCTATTATCAGAAAAATACCAGCTATAATAATCAGAAATAAATCCATTTTGCTTTTTTTTGAATACAAATATAATTCAAACAAAGTAGTAATGACCGACCTTGGCAAAAAAAATGTCGAAATACAATGATTCCGACATTTTCGTTGCAAAACTAACTTGAGTTATTTAAAGAATGTAACTACTTTTTCAAAAACAGTATTAAAAGAATTGTCTACTTCGTTTGAATTGGTGTGTACACAAACCGGAAAAGGATTTTCATGATTGTAGTCAAATGCAAAATCCAACCTGGAGATTCTACTATAGGCAATGCTTTTACCCAATGCCTCTTCTATGCCTAAAAAGGGCATAACTTTGTCTTTTGCTAGCGATATACCTTCCAGTCTGTTTTCTATTTTTTTGAAAAATAGTTCTCTTTCGTTTTTGTAACGTTCCGAAGAAATCATGCTGCAAAAAGACTCGAAAACTTTGTCGCGCATGGCTCCAAGCTTTACTTTTTCAGAAAATTCATGTAAGTAATACTGGAACAGACTTTTATAGGCCGACTTATCCATAATGCTGCGTGACTGCCCAAGCATAGAGCTAAAAACGCCCCCTCCGCAAAATAGAAATAATTTAGAAGAGGAGAATAAGTTTCTCGGATTCGATAATAATGCTATCTGTGCCAAAAATGCGCCAATGGAGTAGGCAAAAATATCAATATTTGTTTCTTTCTCAAATGCTGGATGCAAACCTTGTTTTATATCTTCGAAAAGAACTGCCAGGTCATTGACCGTTTGTCTGCCAGACCGATAAAACCGATATGGTTCTTCGCAAACCCGCTCGCTAAAGGCTACGTTGGCAAAACTTAAGCAACGGTCTTCGCCATTTTGCTTCCGTCGCACATCTAATATTCCTCTTAGGCTGCGGGGGTCTGACCAGCTCTGTGGTGAGCGATTTACATGAAATGCTATTGGGAATAGGATAATGGGCTTTCCAGTTTCGATGCATAGATGTTCGGCCCACGTTAGATATTTGCTCCAATTGCGTTCGTTTAATCCATGCAACATCAAAATTGCATTCCCAGTTGGTGGCTTTTTGCTAGGGATAAAAATTGGATAGCTAAATTCAATATTCTCTCCAATAATTAAATCGTTTGGATTTACCCAAATATTTTCATTGTTCTTTGATTCAGATTGACTTTTAAAAGTAAAGAACCGAATGTCGATATTTGATGCATCTAAGTGTGTATCAATACCTAATTGAAATAAACGGTTGAGCTCTTGATATCGTTGAGTATAATTCATATTCTTTTATTAATAATTTCGAATGCAAAGTAACTATATAAAACATTTCCAGTCAATTAAGTGTGGAGTATGTTCGTAAATTGGGACAAATTGGCTAAATGTGGGGCAAAAATCCGAATGGCGGGACGAAAATTTTAGTGCTTGGGACGAGTTGTTGTTTCTTTGAGTAGAATAACATACCTTTGCAAGTGCTTTTTGCAACGAGCTAAAAATTATGAACACAAAAATTCCAGCCTATCTTTACGAAAAAAGCAATGTCCTTCGGCTGATATTGCTAACCGCAACTTTTGCTCTGTTGTTTATTAATATTTTCAAACCTTTCGGTTCAAGAAACTGGTATAAAATTTCAGATTTGAAATTTTTTGTTTTTGCCAGCCTCATTGTTTTGGTGGGTATGCTTGTGGTGGTAATCAGTCGTTTGATCATGTATGCTTATGTAAAAAGGCATACAATAAGCTATCCGCAATATGGATTATGGGTATTGGGAGAAATCCTCTCGATGTCAATGTTCTATGCTTTATTCACTAAGTTTATTCCAACGGAAAATGCAAACCGCGATTTTCTTCAAATATATTACGACTCCACATTTCACGCAAGTTTAATTCTGTTATTACCTTATGGCATTCTCTGGCTGTATTTTTCCTGGCACGATAAAAATAACCTACTTCAAAAGCTGGCTCTGACGGAATCAAATGTGGAGGTTGCCAAAAAGAGTTTAGTAGCTTTTCCCGATGAGAAAGGTGAATTGAAAATTTCAATTATGTTGGAAAATCTGCTTTATGTTGATTCTGCCGATAATTATGCTACCATTCATTATCTCAATAAATCCAAACTTTCTCATTATCTCATTCGTAACTCCTTGAAGTGGATGGAAGAAAATCTGACAAAAGAGAGTCCTTTGGTTCGCTGTCATCGTTCTTACATCGTAAATCTGGATAAAGTGAAGGTGTTGCGAAAAACCAAAGAGGGCATTTTTTTGGAATTAGATACTGACAGTACGCCCGATATACCAGTTTCTAAAACCTACTACGAGCGGGTGATGGGCAAATTCTCCAAATATATCGTTTAGTATTGTGAGACATGCTCCTGCATGTTATTATAATCATTCATTCAACCATGTTTTATGTTTAAGGCAACTTATTGCACGACAAGAAATTGTGCAATCTGCCTATAGTACCCGCAGAGATCGGCAATTATAACACATTTGATGTGGTCAAAGTGCGCCAGATTTTGAGCTCAGCTATCCTGCTGCCAAACAATTATTGGCGAACAAGCTTGGTATGAAGAATGTTTTAGAGCAAATAAACTAATTTCAAAAGCCGTTGTAATCTATCTATTTCGTTTTTTTTGATTACTTTTGTGCACGAACAACAACTAAATAACAGACAATCTATGTTTCCAGTATCAGAACGTTTGGCAGCTCTTTCTCCTTCGGAAACGCTTGCCATGTCCCAAAAAAGTAATGAGCTAAAGGCTCAGGGTTTCGATGTGATTAATCTTAGCGTTGGTGAACCCGATTTCAATACGCCGGATCACATCAAAGAAGCAGCTAAGCAGGCTGTTGACAACAACTTTTCTTTTTATTCTCCAGTGCCGGGTTATCCCGCATTACGCAATGCTATTTGTGCTAAATTAAAGTCAGAAAACGGTTTGGATTACAGGCCGGAACAAATTGTTTGTTCAAATGGTGCCAAGCAATCAGTTTGTAACGTAATTATGTCTATTATCAGTAAGGGCGACGAGGTAATTGTACCTGCTCCATATTGGGTTAGTTATCCTGAAATGGTTAAGATTGCCGATGGTGCTACTGTTGAAGTGTATGCAGGTATTGAACAAGATTTTAAAATTACACCCGCCCAACTAGAAGCTGCCATAACTCCAAAATCAAAAGCTATTATTCTTTGCTCACCGTCCAATCCTACCGGAAGTGTTTACAGCAAAGAAGAATTAAAAGGGTTGGCCGATGTATTGGCAAAATACCCAAATATCTTTATTCTTTCCGACGAAATTTACGAGCATATCAACTATCTGGGCAGCCACGAAAGTATTGCTCAGTTTGAAAATGTTCGCGACCGTGTTGTTATTATCAACGGTGTTTCTAAAGGATATGCTATGACTGGCTGGCGTTTAGGCTGGATTGCCGCTCCAAAATGGATAGCTGGTGCCTGCAATACCCTGCAAGGTCAATATACGTCAGGTCCTTGTTCTGTAACTCAAAAGGCCGCTGAAGCAGCTTACACTGGCGACCAGAGCTGTGTAGAAACTATGCGTGTAGCTTTTGAACGCCGAAAAAAGTTGGTAGTTGATTTGGCTCGTCAAATCCCAGGTTTGAAAACCAACGACCCTCAAGGTGCATTTTATATTTTTCCGGATTGTAGCTCATTCTTTGGTAAATCGTTCAACGGACGTCTTATCTTGAAATCAGGCGATTTGGCAATGTACCTGTTAGAAGAAGGCCATGTAGCTTGTGTAGGTGGTGATGCATTTGGTGCTCCTAACTGCATTCGTATGTCCTATGCCACTTCGGATGAAAATCTGGTAAAAGCATTTGGCTGGATTAAAGAAGCATTGGCTAAACTTAGCTAATTTGTAATTGGAAATTGGTATTGATAGGATGTTTTGGAATAACATTCAGATAATAAGACTTATAACTCGTAACAAAAGACTTGTAACTATATATATTCAAGGCATTGAAATAAACATTTTATTTCAATGCCTTGTTTCATTTTAGAGTAACTTGTAAAATAATTCCCGATGAAACAATTAGTATTCAAAAATGGAGATATCCTTCCTGCTTTCGGGCTTGGTACCTGGCTGTCGAAGAAAAATGAAGTATACAATGCAATGATAACTGCTTTGACTTGTGGTTACCGAAATATTGATTGTGCTTATATTTATGGCAATGAAGCTGAGATTGGTAAGGCGCTTCAGTTTGCTTTTGAAACGGGCATCGTAAAGCGTGAAGAACTATTTATTACATCAAAACTCTAGAATAGCGAGCATGCACCCGAGCGTGTGGAGCTGGCTATTCGCCGATTGCTGAAAGATTTGCAATTGGATTCTCTCGATTTGTATTTAATTCATTGGCCAGTAGCGTTTAAAACAGGCCACAATCAGGCTAAGACAGCTGATGATCTAGTTTCGCTAGAAGAGTTGCCTATTTTTGAAACATGGAAAGCCTTTGAGGCAGTTCAACAAAAGGGGCTAACCAAACATATAGGAGTGTCTAACTTCAATATTCCTAAATTGAAACAGCTGATTGCCGATGCCACGACTGCTCCCGAAGTAAATTAGGTGGAACTGCACCCTTGTCTTGGCCAACAGGAATTGGTGAATTTTTGCAACGAAAATAATATTTTGCTCACGGCTTACTCACCTCTGGGTAGTCATCATTTGGTAAAAAGTGAGGCAGGATTGACACGCGAAAAGGTGGTGCTAGAAATAGCAGAAAAAAATAACTGCACACCTGCACAGGTTATTTTAGCTTGGTGAGTGCAGAGAGGAATCTCGGTTATCCCAAAATCTACTAACGAAGAGCGGATCAAAGAAAATTTAGGAGCTACAAGTCTTGTATTGAATGCTGTGGATTTTGATAAAGTGAGCGGTTTGGAACGAAATTACCGGAACTCGGTTGCAGCTTTCTGCGTGTTGCCAAATGGAAGTTATACCCACAAAAATATTTGGGAGGAATAGCGGGGAGTTATTATATTGATTCCAATGATCTAAGAAATTCCTTACCAGCTTTAAAGTTGGTCTTTCGCAAAATTCGGTGAAAAGCCACTCGCAAGCAGTTCGGTGTTTTGCCCGTTAGATGTGCCACATTTTCAATCGACATTTTTAATGAGAAATATCCGCACAGTACTATTTCGCTATTGGATAATTGAGGAAATTTTTCGGTTAGCAATTTAATTCTGTCTTCGCCCACAACTTTTACCTGGTCGTTTCGAGTTGGTTTATTTTTGGTCACCTCGTCTAGTATGTTCGAAATAATCATTTGTTCCAGAGCGTCCTTGCCTGGTTTGTTCAGATAGGGTTTCAGTCGAAGGGCTTCACGTTTATAGGCTTGCGAGAGTTCGTTCAGAATGTCCTGACTGTGTAGAAAAGTTTCTTTGAATTGTATAAGTATCCAGCTAGGATTGTCGGGGAAAATGCAGGCATTCATATCCACACTTGCAATGGTTTTGTCGAATCGACGGAGCAGAATTTCTTTATCAGTGATTGTTTTGTTTTTTTTGATGCTTTCTATCAACTCGTTGGCACGATGATAATCTATTATCATATTTTTGATATTCTGCTTGTCAAAAATAAAATCTTCCTGAGTAGAAGCTTTGAAAAAACGAATGGCTTGCTCATTTACCTCCACAATAATCCCGTTTTTATCAATAATTAGCGCACATGTTGGCATCCATTGAAAGATGGATGATAATGATTCCGGTTGATTTTTAGTATTGAAGCAGTCTGAAATCATACGATCAATTGTCTGTAAAAATGTTTGTTCAGTACATTCTTTTAGGTAGAAATTAAACGGAGTGCAACATCGTGTTGCACTCCGTTTATATTTAATTAATTCTACTTTTTAGAATCCACGAATTGCTTCGATGCCTGGAAGAACTTTACCTTCCATGTATTCTAGCATTGCACCACCACCGGTTGAAACGTAGCTAACTTTGGCAGCCAAATTGTTTTTGTTGATAGCAGCTACAGAGTCACCACCACCAATCAGCGAGAAGGCTCCATTAGCAGTTGCAGTTGCCACAGCGTGAGCAATAGCAGTTGTTCCTTTAGCAAATTTTTCCATTTCAAAAACACCCATTGGTCCATTCCAAAGCACTGTTTTAGAGTTGGCAATTACGTCGCTAAAAGTAGCAATAGTATCATCGGCAATATCTAATCCCATCCATCCTTCAGGAGTTTCGTTAGTTTTTGAAATACAAGTGTTAGCCTCGGCAGCAAATTTATCAGCATTTATAGCATCAGTTGGGATATAAACATTTACACCTTTTGCTTTTGCTTTGTTCAAAATTTCTAGAGCGAGGTCAAGTTTGTCAGCTTCGCAAAGTGAGTTGCCAATTTCACCACCTTGAGCTTTGATGAATGTATAGGTCATACCACCACCAATGATAAGGTTTTGAACGCGATCTAATAAGTTTTCGATAATCATAATTTTATCAGAAACTTTAGCACCACCCATGATAGCTGTAAAAGGAGCCTTAGCTTCTTTCAATACTTTGTCCATTGCAATTAACTCGCTATTGATAAGGAATCCGAACATTTTATTCTCTGTAGAGAAATATTCAGCAATAACGGCTGTAGAAGCATGTGCACGGTGAGCAGTCCCAAATGCATCGTTTACATAAACATCAGCATAACCGGCTAATTTTTTTGCAAATTCTTTTTGTTTAGTTTTCAACGCTTTTTTAGCTTCTTTCTTTACTTCTTCAGTAGCAAATTCGCCACGTGGTTTACCTTCTTCTTCTTCGTAGAAACGAAGGTTTTCCAACAAAAGAACTTCACCTGCTTTCAATGCTGCGACTTGAGCATCAGCATTACCGCAATCTTCGGCAAATTGAATTTTCATACCTAAACGATCTTCTACAGCAGAGATGATTTGTTTCAATGAAAATTTAGGATCTGGATTTTGTTTTGGACGACCCATGTGAGACATCAAAATTACTGAACCGCCATCAGCAAGAATTTTCTTAATGGTTAGCAACGCTCCACGAATACGAGTATCGTCGGTAACGGCACCCGTTTCTTTGTTCAAAGGAACATTAAAGTCCACACGAACGATTGCCTTCTTTCCGGCAAAATCAAATTTATCAATTGTTTGCATGTTGTTATATTATTGAAGTTAGATATTCTGAAGTAAAAATTCGGTGAAAAATGATAAAAGTCTAATCAGTAAAAGCTTTGGTGCTTAGTAATTTCAAAAAGTAGATAGAACTTTCGCTCATTTTTTCGACCACAAAGGTACAAAAAAACTTGTATAAACAGACCGTTTTTTCGTAACACATTTTTAATCTAAAAATCCGAATTTTATTCATAAAATTATTAAAGAAATTTTTCTTTAATCAATATATATATGTATCTTTGCCTTGAAATTTGAAAAAATACAATTCGAACTATAAAAATAAATTATTATTATGTCAAAAGTAACCGTAGTAGGTGCCGGAAATGTAGGTGCCACATGTGCAAATGTTTTGTTATTAAACGAGGTGGCTGATCAGGTAGTTATGCTCGATGTAAAAGAAGGTATATCAGAAGGTAAAGCCTTGGATATGATTCAAACGGCGTCTTTGTTAGGTTTCGATACTACAATTGTTGGGTGTACTAACGATTATGCTCAAACTGCAAATTCTGATGTTGTGGTTATCACTTCAGGTATTCCTCGCAAACCGGGCATGACCCGTGAAGAGTTGATTGGCGTAAACGCAGGTATCGTAAAAAGCGTTGCAGGAAATATTTTGAAATATTCTCCAAATGCTATTATTGTTGTGGTAAGTAATCCTATGGATACAATGACTTATTTGGCATTTAAATCATTAGGTCTTCCAAAAAACAAGGTGATAGGTATGGGTGGAACATTAGATAGCTCACGTTTCAAATGCTATTTAAGTAAAGCCTTGAATGCTAACCCAACCGAAGTTGAAGGTTTGGTAATTGGAGGTCACGGTGATACTACTATGATTCCGTTGACTCGTTTTGCTTCTTACAAAGGTCGTCCGGTAGCTGATGTTCTTGATGCTGAAACATTGGCAAAAGTTGTAGCCGATACAATGGTAGGTGGTGCTACTTTGACAGGTCTTCTAGGTACTTCTGCATGGTATGCACCTGGTGCTGCTGCTGCTTACTTAGTAGAATCAATTATTCACGATCAAAAGAAAGTTATTCCTTGCTGTGTGTATCTTGAAGGCGAATATGACCAAAGCGATATTTGTATCGGAGTGCCAGTAGTAATCGGTAAAGACGGAATTGAAGAAATTATCGATTATAAATTGAACGCTGAAGAAGCTGTATTGTTTGCAAAAAGTGCTGCTGCTGTTCGTGCTACAAACGATGTGTTGAAAGAAATCAACATGTTGTAATTATTGAATCTTAATTTCTTATAAATAAAAGGTCGTGATAAATTATTTTATTGCGACCTTTTTATTCAAATAGTTAGTCCTTTGAGAATACTAGTGCAATCATAGACGCATTTTGTCACTAAAGTCATGAGTTCGCATTAGTTAGGGTTGAAGCAATTTTTAAGCACTAAGATAAGTTAAATAAAGGTCAAAACAGTTAATATACATTATTCTCGTCCTTTTTTTTAATCAAATAACATTATTTATTGTTTCATTTACTGTAATCTGTCTAGCTTTGTAGTCATTTCATATTAAAACTATCAACCAATGTTTACATCAGCACAATCACACGAGTATTTGCGTCGACATTCCATTAAGCCTTCTGTTCAGCGAACAGCCGTTATGGATTACTTAATGAATAACAGAACGCATCCAACTATTGACGAAATTTATTTGGCTCTTAGCCCTTCTATGCCAACCTTGTCGAAGACGACGGTTTATAATACACTTGATATTTTTGTAGAAAAAGGTGCTGTTCGTGCTTTGGTCATCGATGAAAAAAATGCACGTTATGATGTGGATATTTCTGCTCATGCACATTTTATTTGTAAAGGTTGTGGAAAAGTACACGATATTTTCGATTTGAAACCGAGTTTATTTCATATTCCTCCCAATACTCCATTTAAAATAGACGCAGTAGAAATTTCGTATATGGGCTTTTGTGAAAAATGTAAAGGCAATTAATTTTTAAGACAATATTTGAAAGCACACTGCGAAGTGTGCTTTTTTTTTGACGTTTTTTTAATATCTTTGAGTCGGTTAATCGGTTCTTTCATAAATATGTTGATAACTTTATTAAGTATTTTAATTTGTGTGTTTTATTCCATACTGGTTTTCATCTTTACGGTGGGATGGAAGCGTATGCCGCTATTTCAACCAATCGAAAATTACAACCCGATTTCAAAACCATCTGCTTCTGTTGTAGTTGCGTGTAAAAATGAGGAACACAGCTTGCCAAACCTTCTCTCACGCCTGCAACTTCAAAGTTGTACTGATTTTGAGTTGATTTTGGTGAATGACCATTCTACAGATAGCACTATTTACGTAATGGAGGCTGCGCTAGCTAAGTTTGAGAATGTTAAAGTAATTAATGCCATGGGCGATGGAAAGAAAAATGCATTAAAAGAGGGAATTTCTATTGCTACTGGAAGTCTGATAATCACAACGGATGCCGATTGCACACTCCTTTCAGATTGGTTAATGATGATTTGCTCTTTTCAACAGTCTCATGTGAGTGATTTGATTATTTGCCCGGTGCAACTATTTGATAATAAGTCGCTATTTGCCAGATTGCAAGCTTTTGAATTTACAACTCTGGTGGCGGCAGGTGCAGGTGCGGTAGGAGCAGGGATGCCAATTTTGTGCAATGGTGCCAATTTGGCATTTACTAAGCAAGCCTGGCTCGAAAGTAAGCATGATTTGGTTGATGAACAAATGTCGGGCGATGATATTTTTTTATTGCAGAGTATAAAAAAACGAGGTGGAGTTATTCGGTTTTTGAAGTCAGAGTCAGCAATTGTTTTAACTGAACCGGCAAAAACATTCACTGCGTTTTTTAAGCAAAGAAGGCGATGGGCTTCGAAATCACCTGCCTACTCCGATGTCCAACTAATAGTTACAACTTGTGTTGTGTTTGGAATTTCATCTAGCATACTAATTTTGATGTTGTCATCACTTTTTTCTACACAACTGCTATTTGTTAGTATTTCAATTTTTGGAATAAAATATCTCGTTGATGTTTTTTTCTTATATTCTGTTCGTTCCTTTTTCCATGTTAAACACCTTTGGTTTTACTCTTTCCTTCTTTCGATACTCTATCCATTCTACATTCTTTCTGTAGCCGGTTCTGCACTTGTGTTTAAATCGAAATCATGGAAATAATCGCTTTCAAGTTGTTGTTGCTTCTTGTCAGAAATAATTATCATACAATCAAATAGAAAGGTAGTTTCAATCTTGCTGAAATATTCACTTCCTTTTTTGAGGTAGTCTAATATATTACCGATTTACAAACAAAATATCTCCAGATAGGGATGTTCTGTATTTTTTTAAGTACTCTTTTGCCGGACCAGATAGTGGATGCCCCGATCCAAAAGTAATATCGAAAACGGATCCGCATTTATCGCAAACAAGCTGAGGCAAACCGGTTTTGTCGGGATGGACTTTTGCCGTGTTTTTTACTTCGTACGGACAAGCCATATCAAAGGCGTAGTATTGTGTTCCGCCGTAATCATCTAGACTAATACCTGTGCAAACTACAATGCCACCGAATCCAATTCTATCGTTGGTGGTAATTACTTTTTCGAAGCTAAGAAATTGTCCAGATGAATTTTTGAAAGTTGGATATTTTGCTGTGAGGTTGAGTTGCAGGTAAACGGGGTAATCGGGTATTGACGATTGGATATTGTCTTTGCAACTCACGAAAACGGTCGTAAGGAAGACGCACAGCAAGCCATATCTTCTAATTGATTTATTCAAAATTATAGTACCTCCTTTTCAGCTCTAAATCAAATTTACGCTCCCAGTTCACCGATTCTCCACAACTCATCATCGCTAAATCTGTCATTCTTTAAAGCGTCAATATTATCTTGCAGCTGTTTAACCGAGCTTGTTCCAATAATCACTGAGTTTACAGCAGGTTGATGGAAGCACCAGGCAAGAGCCATTTGTGCCAGCGTTTGTCCACGTTGCAATGCAATATCGTTCAGTTTACTTATTTGTTCAATTCTTTCGGGGGTTAGTTGGCTTTTTTGTAGAAAACCATAACTATGGGCAGCGCGTGAATTTTCAGGAATACCATGCAGATATTTGTCGCTAAGCATTCCCTGTGCCAATGGTGAGAAGGCAATCATACCCACGCCATTTTCTTCGGCAAGTGGTAAAACACTTTGTTCAATGTTCCGTGTAAAAATATTGTATTTGTCTTGATTGATTAAGCAGGGTGTTCCATTTTTACGAAGAATACGGTAAGCTTCGCGAGCCTTTTCGGTGGGGTATTTCGAAATTCCTACATACAATGCCTTCCCTTGTTTCACCATGTCCGACAGTGCGCCCATGGTTTCTTCTAAAGGTGTATTCTCATCATATCTGTGCGAATAGAATATATCCACATAGTCTAATTTCATGCGTTTCAAACTTTGATCTAAGCTCGCCATCAAATATTTACGAGAGCCACCATCGCCATACGGTCCATCCCACATCAAATGACCTGCTTTTGAACTGATTATCATTTCGTCGCGGTGTGATGCAAAATGTTCTTTCATGATTTTTCCAAAATTTTTTTCGGCACTGCCAAATGGAGTTCCGTAATTATTGGCCAAATCGAAATGTGTAATGCCATGATCGAATGCAAATTGAATCATTTTTAACGATTCATCGACATCATCTACATCACCAAAGTTATGCCAAAGTCCGAGTGAAATATTCGGAAGTTGTAAACCACTTTTTCCACAAGCTTGATAGCCCACAGAATTACTGTACCGATCCTCAGCCGGACTATATTTATTGTGCGACATAATTTTTAGTTTTGAATGATTGATGAACACGAATTAGTTTCCATTGACTAAAAATACCAAAACAAAGTATTGATTTCGTCATCTGCCCGATGGCTTTAGGGCCATCGGATGGATTTGAGAATTGTTAGAATTTTACAGCAGGTGCGTTTTCGCTTCCTTTTGCTGCTTCAAAATATGGTTTCTTGTCAAACCCAAACAGGCCTGCGAAAATTGAATTCGGAAAACGACGAATGGATGTATTATATCCTTGTGCTACTTCGTTGAAGCGAGTACGTTCAACCGAAATTCGATTTTCAGTTCCTTCCAATTGTGCTTGCAATTCTAAAAAGTTCTGGTTTGCTTTTAAATCAGGATAATTTTCGGTAATCATTAATAATTTACCCAGTGCCGAACTAACCTGACCTTGAGCTGCTTGGTATTCCTGTAGTTTTTCAGGAGTTAGTTTTGCAGGGTCAATCGTAATTTGTGTCGCTTTTGCGCGAGCTGCTACTACTCCTTCGAGTGTTGAACTTTCGTGTGTTGCATAACCTTTTACTGTGGCTACCAGGTTTGGAATGAGGTCGGAGCGACGTTGATATTGGTTTTCAACATTTGACCATTGGCTATTCACTGTCTCCTCTTTGTTTACCAAACCATTGTAACTTGACATTCCCCATAAAAACAGAGCTGCAATAGCTACAAGAATAATAATTGTGTTCTTTTTCATTTGAAATAATTTTGAGTTTAGTTTGAATAATTGTAACAATAACTTAGTGAGAATGTTTATATGATGATATAATCTTAATAACCGCTTACCGCTTGCCGCCAACTGAAAAATTACCAGCCGCTACTTGCACCACCTCCACCGGACATTCCACCGCCAAAGCTTCCACCACCGCCACTGAAACCTCCGCCTCCAAATCCACCACTGCCGCTAAAAATGCTTCCTGCAGCTGCTCCACCAATTATCGCTCCGGTATTACTGCGCGTAAGACGTGGAATGTTGTCGTTGTGATTTTCTTCGTACCCACAGAATTTACAATAATAAGTGGTTCGTTGAGTGCCAGAGCTTATGTAGGTGGGCGCCACTAATGTTCTTTTATCCTTTATAATAAAGGCTTTTGTGCCACATTTTGGGCATTCAGAATACGTACTCGGCTTGTCGAGTGTGAAGATGGCTTGGTTATTACATTTGTCGCATACAAATACGTCGTAGTCGACTGCATGCAGTTTTTCTTCGAATTGTTGAGCCAGTTTTAGATGTGTATCTTCTTCTTTTTCGCTCAAAATATGCATTTTTCCGCTGCAAACCGTGCAGGGAATAGCTTCCCGCCTTATTTTCACCATTATCAACTTTGCGTAAATATTAGCCGGAATTGTACACAATGGAATAGGAATAAGTAGGAAAATGAAAATTGGATTTGAAAATAACAGGATAATTACAAACCCGGCAATTGGTAACATCAGAGCTACTATGCTCATAATTCCTGCCTTTTCATTTTTCACGGCTTTATAACGGGCAATATTAGTGGTATGTTTTGGGTCTTTTCTTACTTTCTGAATTGAACTATTGACCCACATCCAGGTAAATAAGATAATCAGCAGATATGCACCAACGACAATCGGAAGTATTTCACCCCAAGCAATAGGAGTAGCAACTGCTTTTTGAACAGGTTCCTTTTTTATAGTAGAAATAATGCGATCCAAACCGGCCAACATTCCAGCATCATAATTCTCTTTTTTGAACTCCGGAGTCATGTTTTGATACTGTATCCTTTTGCAGATGGCATCGGGTAGAACGCCTTCCATACCATAACCAGTTTCAAATTTTATTTTTCGTTGATCGAGTACAAATAGTAACAGCAAACCATTGTCTTGCTTAGCATTCCCGATTTTCCAAGCATCAAATAGTTGTTCGGCAAAAGTCACATGATCGGCTTGCCCAATTGAATTCACTACTGCTACAGCTATTTCTGCACCCGTTTCGGTTTGGAGTGCATAAATCATTTCGTTCATTTTCTGAACGGTTTCTGTTTTCAAAATCCCATCGGGATTACTTACAAATTCACGCGCATTTGCAGTTATCGGGGTGGGAATACTCTCAACAGTATATTCAGTGCCAGTTGCAAAAGCAGCCAAAGAACAAAAAATGAATAGAAATATCTTTTTCATAATGAATGCATTGAAAAGTATGGTTTTTGATTAGGCGCTTCTAGTTCTCAGAACTGACTAAATCAATTTGAAAAATTAAAGTTGAATGTGAAGGGATGGTCGTGCCTGAACCATCTTTGCCATACCCCAGATTACTAGGAATATAAAGTATTATAGAGCCTCCATCATGTATTTTTGTAACTCCTTCAATAAATCCCGATAATGCGCTACTGTTTAGGTAAGCCGAGAATAATCCACTGTCAAATTTGCTGCCATCTACTAGATGCCCTATATAGTTTAAATTTACCCAACTGCTTTTGTTAGGTTTACGATTATAACTCCAACCGGCGTCAATTATCTTGTATTGTAATCCACTAGCGGTGGTTATGACTCCGGCTTTTGTTTTGTTTTGTTCTAAAAAAGTATCGTTCTGTACTTTCCAGTCGATATAATTATCTTCTTTACAGGCTGAAAAACTGATGATTAGCATTAAAAATACAATTGCGAGGCGTGAATTTTGTTTCATTATTCTAGTTGTTATGTTTATAAGTTGTAGTCTATATTCTGATTTCCAAATTTGAAATTAGTTGTTGGAATTTATTTCTCTTCCATTTTATATTGCTGCGAAAATGATTTTCGGGCAAATCTTGGCATTTTTCGGTTAGGTCCCCAAACCATATAATTAAATGGATAAGTCCCTATATTTTTTAGTACACTAGGTGCAAAATCAAAACCCGAACGCTTAGAACTTATTAGTTTAAAGCCTTGCATCAGCCATTTCTCGGCTTTAGGTCGGAGGTTTTGTTCCACTGTCTTTCTTCTGTTGGCTAATAAAATATCAGTCAAAGGTATTTTTACCGGACAAACTTCTACACATTTCCCACAAAGTGTAGAAGCAAAACTTAAGTGCGAAAAGTCTTTAAAACCTCTCAGAAATGGTGTTAGTACCGATCCGATAGGGCCACTATAGGTTGTATCGTAGGTATATCCACCAATTGTTTTATACACCGGACAGCCATTTAAACAAGCTCCACAACGGATACATGCCAATGCCTCAAAAGCCTCATCATCTTCAAAAACCGTAGTCCTACCGTTGTCAAGCATGATAACTATCATTTCTTCTGGGCCATCTACTTCATTAGCCTGACGGGGGCCTGTAAAAATAGTATTGTAGGCCGTAACCTGTTGTCCGGTACCATGAGCTGCCAAAAGCGGGTAGAAGAGCCCGAGCTGGGTCATGGACGGAATAATTTTTTCTATCCCGGCGATAACGATATGGACTTTTGGAAACGAAGTGGACATAAGCCCATTTCCTTCGTTTTCTGTTACTGAAATTCCGCCTATATCTGCTATCAAAAAGTTAGCTCCGGTAACACCTACCTGAGCCGTAGTATATTTTTTTCGAAGTACCTGACGAACGTATTCTGTCATTTCCTCGGGAGTACTGTCTATGGGTGTGCCAAATTTCTCATTGAATAATTTTGCGATATCACCTTTCGATTTGTGCATGGCTGGAGTAACAATATGATAGGGCTTTTCGCCGGCTACCTGCACTATAAACTCACCAAGATCAGTTTCAACGGATTCGCAACCAACACGCTCTGCTGTTTCGTTTAACTCTATTTCTTCGGTGGTCATCGATTTACTTTTTACCAATAAAGTAGCTGCCTTGTCATACAAAATTTGCTCCACATAAGTGGTTGCCTTTGCAGCATCCTTTGCCCACAGTACCTTTACGCCACGCGCACTTATTTTTTCTTCAAACTGAATTAGGTATTTCTCCCAGTTTTGCAATACATCACGTTTGATAGCTGCTGCCTGACTTTTTGCCAATTCAACATTGTTGTAACGAGCCATTCCTTTATTCACAGCCGCATCGTAACGCGAAATATTAAACTTGATCGTATTTCGGTGTTTTATGTCGAAGGCAATCGCGTCTGCATCATGAGTGAATTTATTGCTTTGTGACATATAAACCCCTAGCCCCTAAAGGGGGATAAGAAATATTAGTGATTTGTTATAACTTTTTTATACCGAACTATCCAAATTCCCCTTTAAGGGTTAGGGTTCAAACTATTTATTTTTCAAATACAAATTTAAAACTTCCAACTCTGTTTCCATCAATGAAAAATTCGGCACGGTAGCTTCCTTTAGGAAGAATTTCACCAATTTTCCAAAAAAATACATCGTTTATGGCATCTCCTGTGTATTCAATTTTTTTTGCCACTGAGTATGCAATATCTTGGTTTTCGTAGATAAAAACATTTCCAGCTCCTTTAGTCAGCACATCGTCATCAGGACGTGTAATTCGAAGATAGACCATCTTTTCGCCAGGTAGAGCAGTTACATTTTTAGCAATTGTATAGTTGAACTGTAGGCTGGCTGTTTGCGCAAACCAGCCTGTTTTCTTTCCTTTACTGTTTACAGGCAACATACTGAAATTAGTTACTTCCATAATTGATGCTCTGGAAACAACCTGATTTAAAGATTCTTTCTCTTTGGATAAGGTTTCGACCGTTTGTGTTGCTGCTTGATATTTTTTGTGAACCTCCACATTCTCCGTTTTGAGCGATTTATTCATCGAATTAAGGGAGTCAATCTGGTTTACGTACTGAATCATTACTTTCCTAACGGTCAATAACTCAGCTCTCAGCTGGGCGATACGAACGGAATTGGTCGATTTTGTGATACGTAATTCATCCAATAATTGCGAAACTTTCGTTTTTTGATCTTGCAGCAATTTTATGAGCGAATCGTTATGAATGTTAGTTGTATAGCCACCCATTTCTGAGTTTAAATCAGAAAATTCTTTTTGTACTTGTTCTTTGTCGAAATTCATCATCTGAACAACCTCAGTCATTTCTTTTTCTTTTTCATTCGCTTTGTGAACAAAATAGAATATGGCAATGGTTAAAGCAACAATAATTGCCGATGCCACTGTGATAATGGTAAGGTTGTTTTTCTTTATTGGATCCATAATACTAAAAATTTATTGTTCGTTTAATCAAAGTTTCGAAATCACCTTTTCGAGTTTTATGCCCCTTGAGCCTTTTATTAAAATAAAATTATTTTTAACAGGCTGTTTTTCAAGATGCTTTATGAGCTCAGTGACATCGGAAAAACAATGAAATTGACTCATTGTTTTTGAAAATTCCTTTCCTACTAACAGAACGTTATGAAACTTGTTTTGTTGTAGGAGCTCGATTATGTTTTGATGTTCAACTTCACTTTGTGCTCCCAGTTCGAGCATATCGCCAATAATGAGTGTTTTATTCTCAACGTCCATTTGCGCAAAATTCAGAATCGCCGCACGTAAACTTGTAGGATTTGAGTTGTATGCATCAACTACTAATTTATTGTTTTCAGTGACAGTGAGTTGTGATCGATTGTTTTGTGGAATATAATTCTCAAGTCCTTGTTTTATACTGTTGTTTTCAACTTCAAAGTAGTGTCCGATGGCAATAGCAGCCAGCACATTTTCAGCATTATAAGCACCAATCAATTGCGTGTTTATCGTCACCGTTTCAGAAGTGCCCAACGTACAATCCATATTTAAAAATGGTGAGCAACTTTTTACCCAACCATATATTTCGCAATTCTTGCTATTCGGATCTAAACTATATTCGCATGTGCGATCGGTAGCTTTAAATCCGGTTTTAGCGGCCATTTCTACCAAATAAGCATTGTCTTTATTGATAAAAATTTCTTTGCCATTGGCAAAAATATAATCGTAAAGCTCTTTTTTGGTTTGTTTTACACCTTCAAATGATCCAAAACCTTCCAGATGTGCTTTACCCACATTAGTTATTATACCGTAATTTGGGCATGCAATTTCCGCAAGTTGTTTAATATCGCCCAGATGATTTGCACCCATTTCTATTACCGCAATTTCGTGTTCGGCTTTTAATTGCAATAAGGTTAGTGGTACACCTATGTGATTGTTTAAATTACCTTGAGTGAAAAGTATATTGTATTTTTCTTTTAATACTGCTGCAATCAATTCTTTTGTCGTGGTTTTTCCATTTGTTCCGGTAATTCCCAAAATGGGTGTCTCGAGCTTTTTTCGATGATAAGTTGCTAGTGTTTGCAAGGTTTCTAGCACATTCTCAACTAAAATAAAACGATGATCTATTGCAAATTCGGCTTCGTCAACTACAGCGTATGAGCAACCCTTTTCAATTGCTGACAGCGCAAAAACATTCGCGTTAAAATTGTCACCTTTTAGTGCAAAAAAAATCGAATCTTTGGGGCACACCCGACTGTCGGTACAAATAATGGGGTGTTGAAGAAAAATACTATATAGTTGCATTTTACAAATTCGTCTTTTGAATAGAATTAAGTACAAAAATAATCATTATCCTATAATTATAAGGCGTTCAGCGCAATTATTAATTGAGAATAAACAATTATTTTCAATTCAGTTGAGATAACTAAATTGTAAGAAGAACATTAAACTTTAATGATTTGATTCAAACTCTTTGTTTAAAGAAAAAGGCCAAACTCGCTTGCAAGTTTAGCCTTTTGTAACACTGCGTATGCCTTAAAATTGGTACGAGAAAGATACAAACCAACCTTTTTGATACAAATTACCGGTATCCACTTTGTTTAAGTTAGTGATGCCAAAGTCGTATCCACATTTTAATTGAATGTTTTTCCATTGGATACCACCACCGATACCAATTTGTAGATTTAGTCTATTCAGTTGATAATCAGGACCTGAACCATATATATTAAATGAACCAGTTTTTACGTAATTTAAACTTGTAACAGGTTGATTAGATGTGACTTTCATGTTTTGAGCCAATCCGATATTAATTGTTGGACCGGCATACCCAAAAAAGCTCATTTTCTTTGAAAGTGGTAATGAATAAAAGACCTGAAGAGGAATGTCGATAAAGTGACCTGTTGTTTTATAGGTTACCATTTCTGAATTTGGAAATCCTGAATTTCTGTCAGCATAAACCAACGAATAAAGTGCCCCTGTCAGGAAACTCACATTGGTATTGCTTTTTAAGCTGTAACGTGCTGTCACACCAATTTTACCTCCATAAAAAAAAGTGGGGCCTACGGTTTTTCCAAATCGCATTGGATTTGTATAACCAGCTTCTAAGGCATATTTCTGAGCATCTGCATTCATTGTCGCAGCAATAAACAATACTAAAAGACTAAGTTTTAATAATACTTTCATGTTTTGGGTTGAAAAAGTTATGCCTGTTTTATTTATCGCACAAAGATAGTTTTTTTTGCTACAATATTATCACGCGTATTGTTCATAAAGTTATAGATTACTACTAATTAACTTTTTAATTAATAAATATTAATTTGATTTGGACTTGAGGGTTGGCCTGTATCGCGGCTTGCCAATTTATAGATATAAAAAGCCTCAACCATTTTTTGGTTGAGGCTTTCTATTTTATGGTCGGGAATTGTTTTACGAACTAGATATCTTCGTCAATTAAATTGATTTTTTGCTCAATTAATTTGCTCTCATCTTTTAAAGACTCAATTTTACGTTCCATTTCTTTGATTAACCCACCCCCTTTTTTGGAAGAAGAGGAGAAGAAACCAATGTTGTTTTCGTAGGTCAAAATTTCGGACTTTAAATGTTCGAATGCACGCATCAGTTTTTCACGTTCGCGGTACAATTTGTTTTCGCCTTTGCTACCTATTTCTTTAAGATTGCTACGGAAATTGTCCATGCGTTTGTTATTCGCATCTACATTAAGCGTTTCGAATTGCTTATCTACAGCGTCACGATATTCTTTGTATATTTTGTCTTTTTCTTTGAAAGGCACGTGTCCAATAGTATTCCATTCGGCCATCAAAGCGCGCAGTGCAGCTACAGAGTCATTATTAGTACCCGATTTTTCGAAAGTATTTATTTTTGTAATCAACTCTTTTTTCTTTGCCAGATTTTCATATTCGGCATTTTTCTGACCCGAAGTACTTTTGTTTTTTTGTTCGAAGAAATAATCGCAAGCAGTAATAAATCGTTTCCACAATTCGTCAGAATATTTTTTGGGAACCGGACCAACTGTTTTCCATTCTTTTTGAAGTAGAATCATTTTTTCGCCGGTTTCTTTCCAGTCGATGCTGTCTTTTATTGCTTCAGCTTGTTCGCACAATGCCTTTTTATTGTCGGAATTAATGTTGAGAGCATTTTTTGTTTCTTTGTAGAATTCACCTTTGGCTGCAAAAAACGCATCGCAAGCTTTGCGATACCGGTCGAATACTTTTTGATTTACTTTGCGGGGTGCAAATCCAATGCTTCTCCACTCTTCTTGCCATGCTAAAATGGTTTTGGTGGCATCATCCCAAAGACGGTAATTATTTAGGTTGCTGTAGTCAAATGCTTCAATCTTTTCGCAAAGTTCGGTCTTGGTAATTAAATTATCTTCCTCCAGTTTTCGGATAGAATCGAAATACGATTGGTGTTTTTTATTGATGGCTGTTGAAGCATCTTTAAAACGAGTCCAGATTTGTTCACGAATTTCGCGAGCTACCGGTCCTAATTCATGCCATTCTTCATGTAGTTTTTGAAGTCTTTGAGAAGCAGAAACCACATCTGTCTCATCCGAAAGTTTTTCGGCAGCTTCGCAAAGCAATGTTTTTGATTCCAGGTTTTTCTTGAAATCATATTCACGCAATTCATTGTTGATTTTTATTAAATCCCAAAATGATTCCTGATATAAATTATATTGTTTCCACAATTCTGTTGAAGCAGTTTGAGGAACCTGACCTATCGATTTCCATTTTTGTTGCAATGTACGGAACTCATTAATATGGGTCGAAACATCGTCGTTACTCGCCACCAACACTTTCATCTGCTCAAGAATGTGTTGTTTTTGTAATAAGTTATTGTCTTTTTCTTTTTCCAATTGAGCCATAACTGAGGCTTTCTTCAAGCGGAATTCATTGAGGAGAGCTTTGAAACTTTCTTCTAATTCATCTTTTGCAGCAACAAAGTCGGTTTCAATACCGCCATCCTCTACAAAAAGTTTCTTTTGATCCTCAACTTCCGATTTTACTTTTTTGTAAAATAACTGTTTAATGTGCTCAACACCATCTTTTACGGCATCCACTTCCTTGTCTACAAGCAACTTTAAAGCTTCAATCAATTCCAGTTTTGAGCTGGAAGCATAATCAGCAACGATTGTTTCAGATTCTTTAGGTTGTTCTACAGCTACAGTTTCCAAGTTTGTTTCTACAGTTTCTGTTACTTCGCTTGGTACGATTTCAGGGTCCTTGTTTAAATCAAGTGGGTTCATTTCAATGTTGTTTTTTGAGTTAAATCAGTAATATTCATTACAAAATGTTCAAGTTGTTCAATTGCTAAAAAGAATAGCACACAAAAATAGCTTTTTTTTTTAAATTATTGTAATTTCTCGTCGAAAAATCGTGCATCTTCCTAATATTAGGTGATTACATGAATTTATAACTGGTTTTATTCACTTTTAAACCCTGTGAGCAATGTATGTATTTGCCTGTTGAGCAGGGTTTATCTGTATGTCATTGATGCTCACATGTGATGGACGAGTAACAATAAATTCAATAGTATCTGCAATGTCTTCGGCGTTTAAAGGTGTGAGTCCTGTATAAACTGCCCTGGCTTTTTCCTCATCTCCTTGGTAGCGAACAATCGAAAATTCAGTTTCGGCCATTCCAGGAGAAACGGAACTAACTTTGATGCCATGTTTTACTAAATCTAGTCGCAGTCCTTTGGTTATGGCATTAACAGCATGTTTTGAAGCACAATACACGCTGCCATTCGGATATACTTCTAAACCTGCAATAGAAGAAAGATTGATGATTAACCCGGATTGTTGAGCAATCATTCCCGGTACAACTAATTTTGTAATATAAATCAATCCTTTAACGTTGGTGTCAATCATTTGGTCATAATCAGCCAAATCACTTTGATCGAAAGGCAATGTGCCGGCAGCTAATCCGGCATTGTTTATTAATATATCAATCTGTTGAAACGCTTCAGGGATAGATTTAAATGCTTCTGTACAAGCTTTGTTATCCCGAACATCGAAGCAAAGAGCGTGAACGTCGATAGAAAAATCATTTTGCAATTGCTTGGTTAGTTCATTTAGCCTTTCGGTGCGGCGCCCAGTGATAATTAGTTTATAACCGCCTAATTTAGCCAGTCGGAAAGCAATGGCATGTCCAAAACCTGAAGTTGTTCCAGTAATTAATGCTGTTTTCATGTGAAGATATTGATATGTAAGAACTTGGTTTTGGCGATTCGTGTGTGACTCAGAAAACTGTTATTTACCATACTTTAGATTATGTCCCATTTTCGTTTTTTTTGTCTGCATATAAAATGCGTTGTGCGGATTGGGTGTCACTTCTAATGGTACATTTTCTATAATCGATAGCCCATAAGCTTCTAATCCAATACGTTTCACAGGATTGTTAGTCATTAAACGGATTTTGCAAACACCAACTTCTCTTAGAACTTGTGCTCCAACTCCATAATCACGTTCATCAGCATCGAATCCTAAATGCAAATTAGCATCCACTGTATCCATACCTTCTTCCTGAAGTTTGTAAGCTTTAATTTTATTCATTAAACCAATGCCACGTCCTTCTTGATTGATATAAACTACAACTCCTTTTCCTTCTTTTTCAATTAGTTGCATTGCTTTGTGAAGTTGTTCACCACATTCACAACGTTTTGACCCGAAAATATCACCAGTCATGCACGAAGAATGCACACGGACCAAAATAGGCTCATCTTTTTTCCATTCGCCTTTTATCAAAGCTATATGTTCCAATCCGTTTGAGGTTTGACGGAAAGGAATCAGTTTAAAATCACCATAAGCGGTTGGCATATTTACTTTTACACCCATTTCCACCAACGACTCTGTTTTAAGTCGGTAGGCAATCAAATCTTCAATGGTGATGATTTTCAACTTGAACTTTTTCGCCATTTCAATCAATTGAGGCAGACGAGACATTGTGCCGTCTTCATTCATAATTTCAATCAATGCACCTGCAGGATACAATCCGGCCAGACGAGCTAAATCAACTGCTGCCTCGGTATGTCCGGCTCGGCGCAAAACTCCTTTCGAACGGGCTCGTAATGGGAAAACGTGTCCAGGGCGACCAAAGGTTTCAGGCGTAGACGTTGGATCTGTTAGCGCAACAAATGTTGCTGAACGGTCGGCTGCAGAAACTCCAGAAGTACAACCTTCCAGCTTGTCGACACTAATCGTAAATGGTGTAGAATGAATAGCCGTATTTTTATTTACCTGCATTTCCAGATCTAGTTCATCACAACGTTCTTCTGTTAACGGTGCGCAGACCACACCGCGTCCATGCGTGATCATGAAATTCATCATTTCAGGAGTCATTTTCTCTGCTGCACAGATGAAATCGCCTTCGTTCTCGCGATCTTCATCATCCACTACGATAACAAATTTTCCGTTTTTAATGTCTTCTAAGGCTTCTTCTATCGTATTTACTATTGATTTCATTTTATTCCGAAATTAATTTAGTTCGACTGTTGTCAAACAATTTGTTTTTAAGTGAATTATATCTGTTTTTGATTACTATCCAAAGTTTAATGTATTGCTCCGGATTAAAAATCGCAGCATCAACAGCAGCTTTATACGTTAGGAAAATCCCTATGGGTAACAACACGGCTGAACTTAACCACATGCCTTCGTTCGTAGACCAAAGTCCCTCACGTGCCATTTTATAACCGGTATTGTCAATTATATAATAAAAAATAAACATAAGTACCGAGATAACCACTGGTGCTCCTAATCCTCCTTTACGAATAATAGCTCCAAGTGGTGCCCCAATAAAAAAGAAGATTAAACATGCAAAAGAAAGTGTAAACTTACGATGTCTTTCAATTTCGTGTCTGCGAACGTAGCTCAACTGCTCTTCCAACATCATTTTATTATAAATAATAGTGCTTTTCATGGCTTTAGCACGCTCTAGTGATAAGGAAGAAGCCCGCACCATTTGCTCTTGATTTAATGATGAAAACAAAGTGTCGGCGTTTAGTTGAGTTTTAATAGCTTTAGTCGTTTTTTTTGAGTAAGCCATTGGATTCTCTTCTCTGCCTATAAAGTGCTGAGCAATAATTTCTTTTCCTTGCGATTCGCTTCTCGATTCGGCAATTATTGATACAGAGTCAATGGATTGAGTAAGTTGTGTAATGTTTTTGCTGACGTGTTGATCTTGCAATGCCGATTCGTCGATACGATTAAAAGCGTTATCGAAATCAAGTAACATTTCTTTTAGCTTGAAAGTTTCGCGACGGTATGGAATACTTGATGAAGAAGTGTTTAATTGCTGTTGTTGGAGGTTTTCAAAACTTTCGCCGGAATACAATGAGAGTAACAAATATTTATTGTCGACCGAGAATTTTACACGTCCTGAATCGGCTACCATAACCCTTGCATTATCAAATCCTCGCGAGAAATCGTAGATCATCATGTTTTTGAGCAAGCCCCCTTCTTTATCCCTGACGTATATATTTATGCCGGGAATGCCGGAATAGAACTCACCTTTTGGAATGTCAAATTCAGGCGATTTCTGTTTCAGAGATATGATAAGTGTGTACAGTTTTTTTTGCGAAATGGGCATGATGTAATTGGAGAAGAAAAATGCTCCGGTACAAACTGCCGAAATAAAAATAATGAGAGGGCGCATGATGCGAAATAGCGAAATTCCTGCCGCTTTCATGGCGGTGAGTTCAAAAATTTCGCCCATATTTCCAAACGTCATCAGGGAGGCTAACAAAATGGCTAGAGGTAAGGCCAGCGGTACCAAGGAAAAAGTTGAATACATGAAAAATTCCGCTAATATAGACCAACCCACACCTTTCCCAACCAAATCAGCTACATGTCTCCATAAAAACTGCATTAATAGAATGAAAATGCAGATGAGGAATGTCATCAAAAAGAGCGTAAAAAAACGTTTGAATACGTATGAATCGATTTTTTTTATTCTAAACATGCCTGTTTTTTTTGGAGCAACAAAATTACTTCAAAAAGTTCAATAATCAAGTATTTGAAATGCAAAATTGCTTTAAGTGTTTAATATGAATGCGATTCGTTTAAACACGCTGAGCTTCATTTAGATAATCTTTGGCGCTGTTGGATTGACGATTATCGTTTCATGTTGCATATAAAGTTCAAAAGTCATTTGCAATACCTGCAAATGACTTCTAAGTGTCTGTATATAAGTTCTGTTTAGTTTGAAGGTGATGACGCCGTGTTTTACATGCCCGTTTTACGTCTGAGTGTTTCTATTTGCTTGTCCCACAGCATAATAGAGTCTTCTTTGTCGCCTGGTTCAGCAAAATCGGTAATGATTAGTGCTAAATCGCCTGTAACTTCCAATGCAACAATTTTTAATTCGAAATAGAAATCGGTACCTTTATCTTCTTCCCATTGAAAACGTATACTCACATTTACTTTGCATTCAATAAGAAAGGCTGTTTGTTCATTTTTATCCCACGAAAAAATATATTCATCATCTTTAACGGTTACCCCATCTGCAAACCATTCCGCTAAGCCAAGTGGGGTGCCGATTGAATTCCAAAGAATGTTAATTGATGCGGTTTTAAGTTGATATTCGATTTTAAATTCAGTCCTTTTCATAAAGAAATTAGTTTACACAACAGGAAAAGTACGGTAAATCAGGCGTTTCGACGTACTTTTTTGAGTTCGCAATGTACACAATTAATTTAAAGAACACAAGATACCAATTAAATATTGTATCTTGTGTATTTTTAACTGTTTAGGTTTTTCTTTTCGAAACAGAGTGGTAATAATTGTTTTACATTTTCAATCTGATAAATGTGCTTCGTACCATATAAAAGAATGGTGATGTTTTTCTCGAAGCGAGTTTCCGATTCTAGTAGAACTTGCCGACATGATCCGCAGGGTGTAATCGGTTCTTCCAAAAATGCATTGTTCGTATGAGCAGCAATTGCTATTGTTTTAACGGGTGTTTCCGGAAATTGTGCATTAGCATAAAATATAGCTACTCTTTCGGCACACAGTCCGGATGGGTAGGCCGAATTTTCTTGATTGCTTCCCGCAAAAATTGCTCCGTTTTCTAGCTCTACCGCGGCTCCAACGTGAAAGTTGGAATAAGGCGCATAGGCTTTTGATACTTGTTCCTTTGCTTTGTCTATCAGCACTTGTTGTGCTTTCGTCAGCTCATCGAAATTATAAATGGTGATTTTTGTTTCTATTGTTTTCTTTTCCATAGCCAGTTTAATTCAAAACATTTTTTAGTGTTTAATGTAATTGTCAAATACTCCGCTTAATAGGGAGGTTTGCTATGTGCAAAAATATATTTTTTTTCAATCAAATTATTCTTTTCGGGTAATTAGTTTTATTTTTGTATCAAAATAAAATTATAACTTTTAAACATGAAAATAAAAAGAATTATCGGGTGCTTTGTTAGTGTTTTGTTTCTTAACTCGTTGTGTACTGCTCAAACACTCAGTCAAGCATATATGTCTTATATAGATCAATATCACAAAATTGCAGAAAGACAACAACGTGAGCACGGAATTCCGGCCAGTATTACGCTTGCACAGGGCTTGTTGGAGTCGGGTGCCGGACAAAGTTATTTGTCTAAATCCTCTAATAACCATTTTGGCATTAAATGTTCCGACTGGCAAGGCGAAAAGATTTATTACGACGATGATACTAAAGACGAATGTTTTAGAAAATACAGTCAGGTGCTTGATTCGTACGAAGATCACAGTGCTTTTTTGAAAACGAGAATACGATATGCCTCTTTGTTTGAATTAAAACCTACCGATTACGAAGGTTGGGCCTTTGGACTTAAAAAAGCAGGCTATGCAACTGATCCTACGTATGCGTACAAACTTATTTCGATTGTAGAGAACTATAGTTTGCATAAATTCGATTTGGAGCAAGCGTATGCTAAGAACTCGGATGCTTCGATTTCTGAAGTAAAACCCGGTTCGAAATCTTCAAAAAGGATGATTGAAGAAAACACAACTTATATTGGTTCAATAAGAGCAATACTAAATCATGAGCTTAAACGGGTGAACGGGGTGTTGTTTGTTACTGCTACTTCGGGAGATACATTTACTACCATTGCCGATGAATTTAATATTGGAGAAGCTCGCCTTAGGAGATATAATGATGTTAGCTCCGATTCAAGATTGAATGCAGGAGACAGAGTTTTTATTTCGATAAAAAAGAAAAAGGCTGAGAAAGATTGTCCAACTCATAAAGTTTTTGAAGGGGAGTCGATGCGTAGTATTTCGCAGGATTATGCTGTGAAAGTTACTGAGTTGTATACACTGAATAATATGTCCTTCGAACAAGGTGCAAAACTAGGTCAGGTTTTGGTATTGAGATAGTAAGTCACTAATCATTGTTCTAACAGAAATTTCAAATCTGTCATTTTGCAATTGAATGCTTGTAAAATATAAACGCTCATGCGAAAAAAAAATACTGAATTGTTGAGTGATGTTATTCGTCAGGTTTTGAAACAGCATCATTTGGATAAACCTTTGTACGAAAAACGACTGATAGACGCATGGCCACTGGTGCTGGGAGCTAATATTGTACAATATACCACGGAGTTGAGCATCAAAAACCGGGTGCTTTTTGTGAGTTTAAATTCGTCGGTACTTCGGCATGATTTATTTTTGTCGCGCGAGGAGATTAAAAACTCGCTCAATAAACAAGTAGGGGTGGATGTAATTGTGGATATTGTTTTTCGGTAAATTCACGAATGATTGTCAGCAAAGTATCTTAAACTAAACCAATAGGGGTTTCACCCCTAAAACCCGATTTAATTTTTTGCTTTGCAAAGAAGTAAACAAAAAAAATCAATCCGTCAGCTGACGGCCCGCTTCACCCGAAAAACTTACGCTCGAAAGGCTAAATCGTTCAAACCCACTCCAACGAAATACGTCGGAGTTCAAACAAGGACGATTTTTAACCGCCATTTTCACTTGTTTTTCGGCTCTGCGGACAAGGTAAGTCCGAAGAGTTAGAGTTACGTCAATAATATTGAGGCAAATAAAATGAATATTTCATTTTTCGTTATATGTTAGAGCTTTTTGTTTAAAACAATATGGATTACAGAGAACATCTTTCCCGACCACTCTCCAAACATTATGTTGATGCTCTAGTGGTTGAGGTTTTTACTCATTCTGCCGACTTCGATAGCCTTTATCAACTTATATTTGATGAGGATGAAAAGGTAAAATGGAGAGCTGCCTGGGCTTGTCAGAAAATAAGCGAAAAATATCCTCAATGGTTTAGCGAACAGCATTTCTTAGAACTTTCGAATTTGGCGATGACTACTTTGCATGGCGGACTTCAACGCGGTTGCTTGTCGATTATCCGAAACTTATCCTTCCCCGAAAATATTCAGGTTGAATTTATAAATGCTTGTTTTGAATGGATGATCTCTCCGAAATGTCCTATTGCAGTTCAGGCACTCTCCATGAATATACTTTACTCCATTTGTTTGAGAGAACCTGATTTTAAGCCCGAATTTATTGCTTATCTGGAGAATGCAGATGTGGAGAGCTATAGTCCGGGATTTAAATCGACCCGAAAGAATATTCTTAAGCTTCTGAATAGTAGATAGTTTAACTTGTAGAAAGGAAACTATCTCTACAAAACTGCACACTTTTGCAATAAAAGTGTTACTTTTGCCCCGACATTCAAGCAGGCTTTGAACTGCTTATTACTTTAAGTTTAATTAAATAAACGTTTTTATGACTTTAAAGAAAAACATTCTAGCATTACGACAAAAAAAGGCGATTGTTGAAAAAGGCGGTGGCGATAAAGCCATTGAGAAACAAGTAGCCATGGGTAAAATGACTGCCCGTGATCGTATTCTTGCTTTGTTAGACGTCGATTCGTTTCACGAGTATGATCTTTTTGTTGAACACGAAGAACGTAACTTCGGAATGGCAAGTAAAGAATTGGCTGGCGATGGTGTTATTACCGGAACCGGAACAATTAACGGTGCGCCAATTTGTATCTACGCACAAGATTTTACGGTAATGGGTGGTTCGCTAGGACTAAAGCACGCTCGTAAGATTACCAAAATTATGGATCACGCATTAAGAATGAAAGTGCCTTGTATCGGAATCAACGATTCGGGTGGTGCGCGTATTCAGGAAGGTATTAGTGCTTTGGCTGGTTATGGCGAAATCTTTTATCGCAATACCATGTCATCGGGTGTTATTCCACAAATCTCTGTTATCTTAGGCCCATGTGCTGGCGGTGCAGTTTACTCTCCAGCTCTTACCGACTTCGTTTTTGTGGTAGAAAACATTTCTAAGATGTTTATTACTGGTCCAAATGTTATTGAAACGGTATTGGGCGAAAAAATTTCGCAAGAAGACTTAGGTGGAGCGCGTGTGCATGCCGAAATTACCGGTAATGCACACTTCTATGCGTTGAGCGAAATGGAATGTTTCGATCAAATTAAAGAATTGATTTCTCTTATCCCTCATAGCAACCAGCAAAAAGCTGTAAGTATTGAGCCGAAAGAGCCAAAAGTATTGAAAAATATTGAAAACATTATTCCTGCTGATCCAAAACAACCTTACGATGTACGTGAAGTGATTCACGCACTTACCGATGATTCTAAATTCCTTGAAGTTCACGAACTTTGGGCTGCAAATATCGTCATTGGTTTTGGTCGTTTGAATGGTGAAACGATTGGTTTCGTAGCCAATCAACCAATGTATTTAGCGGGTGTTCTTGATTGTGATGCTTCTGATAAAGCTGCACGTTTTATTTTGTATTGCGACGCTTTCAATATTCCAATAGTTACGCTTGAAGATATGCCGGGTTATTTGCCAGGAGTAGATCAAGAGCACGCAGGTGTTATTCGTCATGGAGCAAAAATGCTTTATGCTTATTCTGAAGCTACAGTTCCAAAAATTACTGTAATTCTACGTAAAGCATACGGTGGTGGATATATTGCTATGAATTCTCGTCACTTAGGAGCTGACTTTATGTTTGCTTGGCCGGGTGCTGAAATTGCTGTAATGGGACCAGAAGGTGCTGCTAACATTATTTTCCGCAAAGAAATTATGGAAGCTGAAGACGAAGATGCAATGCGTCAACAAAAAGTACAAGAGTATATCGAGAAATTTGCTAATCCATACGTTGCTGCTTCAAAAGGCTATATCGATGCGGTTATTGAACCAGCTGAAACTCGCGAATTGTTGTTACATGCTCTTGATGTTTCGAAAAACAAAGACGATCATCGTCCGATAAAAAAACATGGTATTCCTCCATTTTGATGCAAATAATAGTAAAAGTTGGAATGAATGAGATGAAATCTCTGATTTGTTCACTTTGACTCGTTTTTGTTAATTAGTTTGCTCGTTTACAAACTTCTACTTGTAGCTTGTAACTTGTAACTCGTAACATGTAACTTAATAAAATAATTATGCAGACAGAAAAACCAGAATACGTCGATTTTGCAGTGACTGCACGCAAATACAAGACATTATTGACCAAGAAATACCAAAATAGAAAAGAGTGGGTTAATCCTAGCCCATTTGATATTCAGTCTATCATTCCGGGAACTATTTTAAGTGTTTTTATCAAAGAAGGCGATATTGTAAATGAAGGTGCTCCACTATTAATTTTGGAGGCTATGAAAATGCAAAATCGTATTGAAATGCCGTTTACAGCTCGAATCAAAAAGATTTATGTAGAAGTGGGAGTGAGAATTCCTCGCGAAACGTTGATGATAGAGCTTGAACCTTTGGATGACAACGAACTGTAATCAGTGAACAGTTATCAGTAATAAGTTAACAGTAATTGGTTAGGATTACAGCTTATTGATGCTTAAATAAATTTGAAAGGGGTTCATCAAGAAATTGATGAACCCTTTTTTTTATTGTTTTAGTTTCGTTTTTGCTAGAAAATCGACATTGTTTAGTGCAAATAGTCTTGCCCATTCTTGTTCGAAGTTAGGCGTGAAGATGTTTTTTCCCAATTGAGCTTCTATTTCACTTATTTTCCAAAATCGTCCTTCCAAAATCTCTACAGGATCGGGCTGTATGTCGCCATCGTAGATGGTATAATGACTGTGCACTAGCTCTGCCTCTTTATCCGACACATATTTATAGCGAAGCATGAAAATAGGCTCGAAAGCCATGATGCCTAACTCTTCTTTCACTTCGCGACGAAGGGCATGCACCACTTCTTCTCCATAATCAACATGCCCACCTACCGATGTATCCCATTTGCCGGGTTGTATATCTTTGTTCATAGCTCTTTTTTGCAAATACAATTCGCCTGACGAGTTGAAAACGTGTAAGTGCACCACTGGATGCAGTAAAAAAGAACCCGAATGACACTCGGTGCGCGTAGCTTTGCCGATAACTTGTCCATCGTCGGTAACTAGGGGGAAATATTCTGTTTTATTCATTTTGTAAGTTGTAATGATTGGAGTACAAATTAAACGATTTTTGACGAAATGAGGAAATTGACTAAATTTTATAACCATAGAATTGCCTCTGGCATTAAGATAAACTACGAATTATGCTAATGATACGAATTGTATGACATCGGTCAGTCATAAAAATGTCTATCAACAAAGCAACCATAGATATGTGTGCAATTTGTGTTATTCGTAGTTTGTGGCTACTAAAATGACTTGGAAGACAGCAATGAATGAAATTGTAAAAGATTTATTTAGTGCTAATTTATGCAATCCTAAAAATTTAATTGAATATATTTTTACAATTTTTTGCAAAATAGTCTAAAAATATAAATTAATTACCTATATTTGTGGCGTTAACTGATTGTGCTAAAATTACATGCTGGTGCAATTTTTTTGATTTTTTTCTTTTAGAATGGCTATCTAACGTATGAATCAAAACATATCTATATGAATTCTACATTTCAATCTAAATCCGACTTGTTTACAACAGTCTACCTCTTTCTATCTCTTAAAACTGCCGACATTCGTCGTGCCAACGCTCTTTTAATCAAGAGCAAAGTTCAACAGCCTTGTTGCCATTTTGCGCAAACGGACGCCTGAACTCAATTTCCATACGATATTTTTATACAATTGACCTGAAAAAAGCATTTGTCAGACAATAAAAATTATTTGTCAGACAATAAAAACTATTTGTCAGACGAATAAAACTATTTGTCAGGCAAAAAAAACCATTTGACAGGCAAAAAAACTTATTTGTCAGACAATAAAAAGCATTTGTCAGACGAAAAAAAACATTTGTCGAGCAATTAAAATAGATTGTTTTTTTATTGTTCACATAATTATTAATCATTTTTCTTAAACGCAATTAATTATTTTTTAAAAATTAAATCAATGACGAGTAGACAAATCAACAAACTAAGAATGCTTCTGGCATTGCGGGTTTTGCTGAAAGCATCGCCCCAGATTATGGCTAAATTACCAAATTCTAATGAGTTTCTAATCGCACTGGATGCAGCTATTCTGGCTATACAGACTAATAGCTCCCTGCAACAGGAAAATAACAACGACTTGATTGAACAGCGAAATAAATTGCACGACTCACTAGTGCAAGACACGTTGGAAATTCAACGAAAAATGCGACCCTATGCCGCATATCGTAAAAACGAAAGTTTATTTAAGTTTCTGGATTTTACAAAAACAAACTTGAATGCTTTGGCAGATGTGAAGCTTACTGAATTTGCAAAAAGTGTTTACAACAAAGTGGAGGAACATAGTGATGAATTAGGACCTTATGGTTTTAGTGCCGATACACAAGCTGCATACATGAATGAAATTACGCTGTATGAAATTATTACACCCGAAGTGAAAATTGATAAGCAGGATCAACATAATGTAACTGTTTTGCTGAGTGATAATTTTGCTACGGCTGACGAAGTAATCGAGAATTTTGACATGTTGGTAGAGATTGTGCGTACTTCGGATGTTAAGTTTTATGCCGACTACAAGGCTATTCGTAAAGTAGATGCAAGTTATAGCCCTGTGCAACTGGTAGCACAAGTAAATGATGCCGAAACAGGTGCAGGCGTACCCAATGCAACTGCAACTATTACGCTCAACGGTAGTACAAAAGATTTGATAGTAAAACAATCGGCTGCTAAAGGTGGCTTCCAAGTGAAAACTATTGCCCCGGGTATTTATACTGTAGTGGTTACCAAAATTGGCTACCAAACACAAACAATTACCATTACTCTTATGGGCGATAAACCCTATAGTTTGGAGATAATGTTGGTGAAAGGATAAAAAAACTCTCCACTAGCACGGGTTGCGAGACCTGTGCTAGTGAAGATAAAATATACAGCGTAACCCGAAAAGCTTTATGAGTAAGTAATTGTCAAGTTTCACAAGGTTGTTGATGTAAGTTGATTGTATTTTGGTTCAAATTTAATATTTTATTTTTAAATTCTGTTGGTGTTATTGTAAAAATTTCAGGACTCAACTCATACCATTTCTCAATTGCTTGAAAAGG
>JBBSDM010000017.1:0-58561 GCA_038249445.1 Bacteroidales bacterium | reverse complement strand
TGATAAGCCAATCAGAATACTCAATAACGGAAAAATGGCAAAAAGTTATTTCAAATATGGGCTGACTTTTATTGCAACAATACTTTTAAATGCTGGTTTTCAATCAAATATAGATATTTTTAAATTTTTGTCATGTACTTAGCAAATATACAATTAATTTTAAACATAGTGCTAAAAATTAGATAAAATCACTGTTTGTAGAAGGAAATACTAGAAAAAAATCCTACAACCTTGGAATAATTGAACCAAACACCGTATTTTTAAGTGTTGATCTAGCTCTGCGTTTCGTTATTTCAAGCAAAAAGCACCTACAGCCGAAACTGTAAGTGCTTTTATGTTTAAAAAGAATGTTTGGCGGTTTATTTTATTGTCAACTCGCTGATCAAACGTTTGGCATCACCCACTTTGTCCATTACGAACATCACATAGCGGATATCTACGTTTATAGTGCGTTGTAAATCCGGTTCGAAAACAATATCGCCACTCATAGCTTCCCAGTTTCCATCAAATGCCAATCCGATTAATTCGCCTTTGGCATTGAAAATGGGGCTGCCCGAGTTGCCACCTGTAATGTCGTTATTGCTAAGGAAAGCCACGTGCATTTCGCCTGTTTTTTGGTCGAGATAGGCGCCATAATTATTTTCTTTAATGGCTGTTTTTAGTTTCGGTGAAACATCAAACTCGGCATCACCCGGTTTCTCTTTTTCAAGAATTCCTTTGGTAGTAGTGTAATATTTATAATTAACTGCATCGGCAGGTTTGTAACTGCCTATTTTGCCATAAGTTAGACGCATGGTGAAATTGGCGTCAGGATAAAGCGCTTTTCCTTTTTCGTCGGACATAGCTTTTATGGCAGATTCGTATAGTCTTTCCGCATCTTTAATTTGCTCCGAGGCTTTGATATATTCAGCACTACGTATCACTTCCATTGTTTTCTTTACATCAGTTGCGAAGATGATGGCTGGATCGTGAGTGAAATCGGTTTTATTTTTTTTGATAACTTTACTAATTTTATCAAGTGACGTAAATGTTGATTTTTCATAAATATATTTTGCGTAATTTGCGTAATTACCATTGAACTTTTTGGCAATTGTACGATACATTTCCGGCAGTGCATCTGCATCTACCGATTTTTTGTACATGTCCAGCATTGCTACCATTGTTGCTTCGTCAACCATCGGATAGTAGTCTTTGTACAGTTCAACAGTTTTTATAAGTAAAGACTCTTGCGGCAGCTTGGTCGCTGATAGTTTTTTTACTTCAGAAGCAATGCGCGGCATTTCCACACCGTTGGCGAGAGACTCCAATAAATAATTCATGGCTCTACCGTAAGGATGAATTTTGGCATATCCATCTTCGAGCGTTTGCAACACGGTTTTGTATTTGGCTTTACGTTCGGGTGTTGCATTTATCCAATTGCTAAACTCTTTTTCCTGGTTTTGTTTTTCTTCCAGAACTCTTAATTTAGCAATGGCATTATTCATTCCAATGCTGTTTTTCCAGTAGTTAGAACTGTGGGCATATTTACTAGCATAGGCAATGTTGATGGCCTCGTCGGCGCGCATAAATGAGCGCCAAACATCTTGTTTTGCTCCACGCACGTCAATGCGCGACTGGTTAGCAGATTTCATGCGGTAAGTAACACCAAACGAAGATAAATAACGATTGGTACTTCCAGGATTACCCATAATCATGCTGTAATCACCAGATTTGTAGCCCTGGTTAGAGATAGCTGCAAATCGTTTTGGTGAGTAGGGAACATTATTTTTCGAGTAGCTGGCGGGTTGACCATCGGGAGCACAATAAACACGGAAAACAGAGAAATCGCCGGTGTGACGAGGCCACATCCAGTTGTCGGTGTCGCCACCAAATTTGCCAATAGAGGTAGGAGGGGCGAAAGCAAACCGTACATCTGTAAATTCTTCGTAAGTAAACAGGTAGAACTCATTACCCGAGTAAAACGGTTTTACACTTGCAATGAAGTGTGTGCCTTTTTCGGTTTCTTTCTGAATGGCTTTGATGATGGAGTCTTGTTTGTTAACGCGCGCCTTGCCCAACAAAGTTTCAGGCAATTGCAAAATAATGCGTTCGGTAATATCTTTTACGCTAACTAAGAATTTTACCGAAAGTCCAGGTGAAGGAATTTCGTCTTCCAATTTTTCTGCAGTAAATCCATTTTTAAGATAGTTGTGCTCTACAGTACTGTTTTTTTGTATGGCGTCAAATCCACAATGGTGATTGGTAAATACCAAACCCTGATTGGAAACCATTACGCCTGTACATCCATTTCCAAATATCACTACTGCGTCTTTCAAACTCACGTTTTTGTCGCTATAAATTTGGTCGGCGGTGAGGGTTAATCCCATGCCGTTTATTTTTTGGATGTTTAGTTTTTCAATCAAAGGTAGCATCCACATACCTTCGTCAGCTTTTACTGCCGTAAATAAGCAGAGCGAAAGCATTACGATGAGAATTTTCTTCATTTTAAATTATTGTTATATGTAAAGTAATCAGTTGTATACTAAGAATGTTGGGTGCTCTTTTTCGTATAATAATGCAATACAAATGTAATAAATAAAATTTAGTTTCAAGCAGAAGAGGCGTTACTTGGTATATTTACATACAAAAGCTCCTCAAAACCGTTCGGGTTTGAGGAGCTTTTGTAAAATTAATAGAGAGTTGCTGTTTTTTAGAACGAAAATGCTACACCAACCAATGCGTTGAGCCCTTGCACCTGATAACCGTAATACATTTCGTATGGATTGTTGATCAAATTATTTATTTTTGCAAAAGCAGTAAACCAACTGTTGGTGGAGTACGACAATCCAAGGTTAATGTCTACTTTTGGTCGCATACGCATGGCCATGGTGCCGAGTTTAGCATATCGTTCCCCCTCGTAAAACAGGTTAGCCGAAAGGCTCAGGTCGTGCGTAAGAAAAATATCGGTGTTGAGGTTGGCTTCCCATTTCGGTTTATTCCATGCGTACTGCTCTGTGGTTACGTTCCATTCGTTGTAAGCCCCTTTAAGTTCTATATTTATTACCCTGCGGATATTGTAGTTGGCACGCATCCCAATTTTTAAATGTGAGGCTTTGCTGTACAAAATATCAAATTTGTTGGCATACAAGGTGGCATATTCGGAGGGAATCGTTGAGCTGTTTAAGTCAGAAAAATTGTATTCTTTGTTGACAAAGAAATACTGATTGTTGATGGCGCTGTAATCCACATAGGCATCGAACAGTAAATTGTACACTGGTTTCAACTTAATTCCTGCAAAGAAATCGAGAGGAGTGGAAGTGTCTTTTACCCTGATGTCGGGCGAAAGGTAACGATTTTCATTGAAGATCTTATCTTGCGTATTCACCGTTTGTTCTCCTGTAATGCCGCCATAGAGCGACAGATACTCTGGAAATGCTTTCCACTCGCCACTCACATCGAGCGATGGGTTCACAGCGGTACTTCCCGGAGCAAATGTGAAACTGGATCTGACACCTAGACGAACATTAAAGTCTTCTCTTTCAATTTTATAGTATGGATTTATCGTATAAACAGCATAAGCATCCCAAAAATTCAGGAAATTGGGTTGTGCCGTTTTATAAGTTATATTGTCGAGTACAATGTCCAGTCCTACGCGGTTATCGTTGTAGTCCATATTTATTTGGGCTTGTGTGCGGAAGTGATTTTCTTTCATTCCGTTGTGCGAAGTAAAACTATTGTATTTAATCTCTGCATTGTACTGCACACCCTCTGTAAGGGCTAAAGAGCGAATTCCAGCGTAGGCACTTACTCGCCAGAATGTTTGGAAAACTGAGTCATTGGCCAGCTCATTTAATCTCATAATGCGTGGCACGGAATTTAGTCCTTCACGATGGTTCTCCTCAAAATACGGATTCACCGGATTATTTATGGCTAAACTGTCGAGGTTGACGTACTTTCCATTTGCATTAAAACTGTTACCATAATAATTAAAATATTCGTGTCCGGCATTTAGTCCGGCATACAGATTAAATGTTTTGAAATACTTGTCGAACGCCAGTGCCGTATTGGTCTTTGAATGGGTTCTGTCACCAAAAGCACCCAGATGGTTCAATGAAAAATCCAAACGTACATCGGATTTTTTTATAAGTGGATAAGCGAAATCGGCTAAGGTATTGAAATAGTTACCGAGTCCTAAACGAGCAAATCCGCCTTTTGAGTGTTTGCGTTTTTCAAGTTGCAACTCTGCTGATGGCAAGGTGTGTATATTGAAGTCGGCAGTTAATGGTAAGTTAAAGTCGGAGTATTTGGGCGTGGTTTTTTCAACGCTTGGCTCTAGCATTTTGGGCGAAGTATTTATCTTTCCTGCATCTTGTATCAGAGGCTTGTACTCACGTTCTACTGTTATATTTCGGTCTATTATGCTGTCTTTTACCTCTGCTTTAGCAATGGAGCAAAATGCTAATAATATGATTGATGCTATAAAATTTGATGTTTTCATCTAGTTGATCATTGTATATTAATAATATAAATCTTAGAAAAAATCGATTAGTTGATGACCGTGTTTTTTTCACGCAAGCTAATAGCCGTCAGTCTTTCGGTTATCATGGTTTGAATCTCGTCGACAGCTTTATAGTTTTTTTGCAAACTCAGCAAATATTGCTTCGCCTGAAAATCATCTCCTTTTTTAATATAAATATCCGACAATAGCACAAAACTTTTAGCTAACCAAAACTGATGTGGTGTATTCTTTTTCGAAAAATCGAACACTTCATTTTCTGCGTCTGTCGTCTTATTTTGTTCGAAGTAAACATTGGCCAACAGGTATTTCGACTCGGCACCATTGGCAGTTCGGGTGTCGGCACTTATCAGTTTCAAATCCGAAATAGCTTGTGCCGATTGTCCCAGAGCCAGATAGGCTTTTGCACGATTGAAACGTGCTTCCGATTTCAATTCTTCGCTGGAACGCGGATCATCCATTATTTCATTTACAATATTGACAGTGGTCAGATGATCGTTGAGGAAATAGCTGCAACGTAATACTCCCAGTCTGCCTACATTTTTGTTTTCGGTGGTTTGAGCAAGGGTTTGCAGCTGTTTAAAGTAATTCAATGCAGCGGCGTAGTCTTTTTGGTCGAAAGTTATTTCGGCACAACGGATACTGGCTTCTTCGGCATATTGATTTCCATTGATTTTCAACACTGCATCATAAGCTGCCAATGCATTGTCTTTGTCGCCGGTTCTGTAATAACAGTCGGCCAAATAGTATTGAGCTATGGAGCAATATCGTCCACCCGGGCAGAACTTGTTCAGATAGGTGCGCATTCCACCAATAGCTTGTGCGTATTTTCCGCTGATATATTGTTTCTCGGAAGCAATGTACGAGATAGAATCCTCGCGACTGGCTGTGGTAGTTCTAATGGTTCGTCCCAATGTTTTTGTGTACGCTAGATAGGCCGGTACATCATTTATTTCGATGTACACTGTTTCTAAACTCTCCAAAGCAGTGTATGATTCCTCACTACCCGGATATTTGAAAATAACATTTTTATAGGCTGCAATTGCCTGATCAAAGTTATTTTCATTGAAATAAATCATTCCTATTTCTATTGCCGCTTTTCGTGCCAATGCACTGTTGGGTTGGTTACTTAGCAATCGTTGGTAAGTTGCAATGGCTTTCGAATCGTTCTCCATCAATAAATAGGCGCGTCCCATCTCGTACAGCGCATTGTCGGTATATTCCGATTTTGGATAAGTAGCGAGGAGTTTTTCCAACTTCAATACTTTTGCACTGTAGTTTTTCTGTATTCCGGCAACGTATGCAGCCTGAAACATAGCATAATCGCCAGTGTTCGGACTTATTGCAATGGCTTTGTTGTAGTTGGTTTGGGCTTTGGCGAAGTCCCTGTTATAATAGTAACAGTCACCTGCACGGTTCAACGCATCAGGATAGGTTGGGTTGCCCGCATTGTTTTCGGCATCGAGGTAACGCAAGAACCAGTTCAGCGCTTCATTGTAATTTTTTTGAGAAAAATAACCGTAACCCAATGAGTAATTGGCAGCAGTTTTGTTAACGCTCGATTTTGAATATGGATTTGCAAAGAAAGCTTTAAGGTCTTTGATGCTCTCAGTCGATTGTTTGTCTCGGAAATAACTCTCCGAACGCCAGAAATAACTCTCGGCAGAGTACTTACCTGTTGAAGAACTTTGCAACGAAAGTGTAAATGCTTCAATCGCTTTTTCGTAGTTGTTCAGTGTAAATGCTTCTGTGCCTATCTGGTAAAGAAGATATTGCTTGGTTTCTAATAATTTGGCCGTAGGCTCAGCAATCTTTGAGATGGATTGATAGGCTGCTTCGTAGTTTTTGGTGGTGAGATATACCGATGATAAATAATCGTAAGCTTTATCTCTGTATTTTGAATTTGGGAACTCGGTAAGGAATTGCTCAAACGCCGAAATAGATTCACCGAAACCGGTGTTTGATTCGTAAGTGGTTAGCGCATAGTTGAACAAAGCTTCTTCGCGCACTGTTTTGTTGAATTTTGTGCGTAAGGATGCTTCGTAAGCTAAGCGGGCGTTATTTATATTCTTGGTTTTGATGTATGAGTTTCCAATATGTAAATATGCATTTTCTGTCATTTCGTCTTTTGCAGTGGTTACTTTTGACAGGTATTGGATAGCGTTAGGATAATCTTTCAGCTGGAAATACGATAACCCCAATAAGTACATATCGTTGCGCAATACCTGAGGATTCAACTTTTCGTAGCTTTTTAAATAAGCAATGGCTTTGGCATAATCTTTTTTGCGATAGGCAATTTCACCCATAATGCGGTATATCTCTGCATTATTTTTATTTTCAGGATTGTTTTTTAAAAGTAATTCGGCACGGGTACTTAGTTTATCGTACTCTTTTTGAGCATAATATATTTGCACAATGTAATACGGAACAATGTTCTTATACTCCGGATTATCTTCAATTTTTATAAACTCAGGGAGAGCCACATCGTAATTTTTCAGGGTGTATTCCGCATAAGCATAGTAATAGCTTGCCGAAAGATCATAACGCGTTTTCATTCCCTTCAATTGTTTGAAAATGTCACGAGCTTTAGCGTTATCGCCGGTTTGCAGGCACGAGAATCCTTTGCTAAACAAGAAATCTACACGCTCACGGCTTCCTAAATGTTGCTCATCTACCTCTTTGAAATAGACCAACGCATTTTTATAATCCTTTGCTTCGTAATATAAAATGCCCAACATTGCATTTGCCTGATCGTAAAAAGGAGTGTAAGGATATTTTAACAAATAATTTTTCAACTGAAGCTTTGTATCTTCTTGTCGAAGTTCAAAAGCATCAGCCGACATGTAAAATTCGGCTTCTTGAATCTGACCTGCCTGAGTCGATTTAGTCTCTTTCAAAAATGCTTCGAAACTACGGTACGAGGCCGCAAATTTATGCTGCTTGAAAAGTTCTTTCCCTTGATTGAACCGGACATCGGAGTTGGTGTAAATAAGTGTGTGCTGCGCAAGCAGTGTGCCAGCAAAACTTATCAAAAGCAGGTGTAAAACAATTATTTTTTTCATCATATTTTGAATAAATTCATTTTTTTGTTCTGGATGAAAGACCTAGTGATAGTCCGTCTCATAACATATTATATCTCAATTTTTAAAATTACCATTTTTTTTTAGAAATATCCCGACTCCTTTTTTTATTGATTTCAGACCGAAATAATCCGTCTTTATATCCTTTATCGGAACGAAAAAACAGTCTGCAACATCATCCGATGCTATTAATTTATCATCATTGGAAATTTTACAGATAAAAAACAAATCCAATGTAGGAATCGTCATTCCGCTGTATTCGTATAAATTTGGCAAAGAGAAAATGTACTTGTAATCAATTACCTTGGCTTGCAATTCTTCATTTACTTCCCGTATCAGTGCATTTTCGGCTGTTTCATTGCCATCCACAAATCCTCCGGGCAAATCCCAGGTCCCTTTTTCGGGTTCTTTTCCACGTTTGCACACCAATAAATCGCCAGCTTCGTTAATAATAAATGCTGCCACGGCCGCCGATGGATTTACATAAAAAACAAATCCACATGATTTACAACGCTTTGATTTTTCGTTGTTTTGTGGAAAATTGTTTGAACCACAGGTGGGACAGTGTGTGAATAATTCAGAAAAATGCATAATAAAGTGATTCGTGAAATTTAATTGTTACAAAGATACAATGAAAAATTGAAACTGTGATTGTTTAGAAATGTGAAGGCTGATAATTCCGCAATGACACTGTTTTTTATCAATTTGTGTAAAAGCCAATCATGCACCAAACATTATGCCTAAAACGTCAAAAATGGACAGTTGGTATATCTAAAATTAGTTAATGTATATAGTTTTGTTCATAACTTTTGTGTAAGCGGTTTATTTAATTGCATTTAAAGTATTATTTTTGCAAAAAATACTGAAGCCCATGAGCCGAAAATTATCTTATTCAGTGGATGATGAGTCCAACGACATTATAGAAAAGTATGAGCAGTACCTTGCTGGAACTGCTAACGGCTATTTCGATGTCGAAGAATTAGGAAATATAGTGGAATACTACCTTCGGCGCGGTCGCACCAACGATTCGGCAATGGCTCTGGAATTTGGTTTTAAGTTGCACCCCAATAGCTATGTGCTAAAAACCAAGCGTGCCAAAACCTATCTGGCAACTGGTGACGAAATCAAGGCGCTTCGAATTCTCGATTCACTAACCGAAACCAGCGATTATGAAGTGCTGCTGCTCAAAGTGGAGGTGCTCGTTAAAATGGAGCGTTTTCACGAAGCTGAGTTATTGATTGCTGATATTATTACACAGGAAAATTACGACTTAGATAATGTTTGTTTGGATATAGCATTCATTTTCTTGACGAAATCTGACTATGCCAAAGCGTTGATAATGCTCGAGAAAGGGGATGCAATAAATCCTAAGAATATTGATTTGCTATTTGAATTGGCCTTTTGCTATGAGCAAAATAACGATTATGAAAAAGCAATCGTTTCTTACAATCGCATTATCGATATTGATTCATATACCGACGAAGCCTGGTTCAATCTGGGCCAAATCTACTTTGCCCTTCAAGATTTTCATAAAGCTCTGGAGGCCTATGACTTTGCACTTGCTATCGATGAAAATGATTCGCTAACCTGTTTGCAAAAAGGGCACGTACACTTTCAGCTCGATCAGTTTGAGCAAGCCATAGAATGTTATATGGATTATAAAAGAATGACTTCCAACTTGTGGGAAACGGAAATTTTTATCGCCGAATGTCTCGAAAAACTAGAGCGATACGAGGAATCCATTGTGTCCTACAAACAATCGTTGAGTGTTCATTCCAATAATTACGATGCGCTTACGGGTATCGGTATTTGTTTGTTGGAGCTTGAGAAGTTTATAGAGAGCAAGAGTTATATTGAGCAAGCATTAGCTATCGATCCTGAAGCAGCTGATGCCTGGGTCTATCTGGCTGAGGCCTTCATTGGATTGGATGAAACCGAACAGGCATTGGAAGCTTATTTAAAATCGATTGTGCTGGATGCCCAACAGCCCGACACCTTGATGGCTATTGCGAATATATATTTGGAAAAAAACGATTTCGAATATGCCCTGCGGTATTACACGGACGCATACGCACTTGAAAATACACTCGAACACATAAACTTGTTTATTGGAGTTGTCTATTTTAAAATGGAAATGGTACTTGAAGCGATTCCATACCTGAAACAAGCGGTTGCCGAAGACGATCAAGCGGCTGAGTTGTTTCTGGAGCTTTGTCCGGAGGCCATTGATAAATTGCTGCTGAGCAGCTGATTGTATATAAACTAAAATTATTTGACGTCATCGGTTGGTGACGTTTGTTTTGATAACTCCCCCATTTATGATTAAGAAATTTCTTTTTATTACAGTTCTACTTTTTGTTGCGCTTGCTGTCAGTGCAGCTCCAACTAAAACTGTAGATTCAGCTCCTGTTGCTAACGACTCCTTGAGTTTTATTCAACATATCGAAGAGTGGTATAAATCAAATACCAACTATTTTACTGTTACGCTTCTGATGGCGGCCGAAAGTTCAATTCTTCCTGTACCTTCGGAGATGGTTATACCACCGGCTGTTTATGTGGCTATGGATCCTAAAAGCGATTTAAGAGTTTTCTGGATTATCTTTTTCGGAACGCTTGGGGCAATGATTGGTGCATCGTTTAATTATCTGATGTCGATGTGGTTGGGACGATTGGTTATTTATAAATTTGCTGACAGTAAATTGGGTAAGTTGTTTATGTTAAGTAGCGAAAAGATAAAGAAAAGCGAAAAGTTCTTCAACGATCATGGAAAAACTTCAACTTTCATTGGACGACTGATACCAGTGGTTCGTCACCTAATCTCTATTCCGGCAGGTTTGGCAAAAATGAATTACTTAAGTTTCTTGTTGTATACTTTTTTGGGTGCAGGCCTTTGGAACATCGTACTCGCATTATTAGGCTATGTGGCTGGAGAGAATCGCGATATGATAAATAAATATAGCCATGAACTGTCCTACGTGTTTGTTGCTGTAGGAGCGGTTTTATTGATGTGGATGATTGTAAGAAGTGTACGAAAAAAAAATAATCCAGCGGATAAATGAAACAGTTCGGTTTGATAGGTTTACCCCTCGGACATTCTTTCTCTAAAAAATATTTTACGAATAAGTTTGAAACAGAAGATATTGATGCTCAATTCAATTTGTATGAATTGCAAAATGTGTCGGAATTGTTGGAACTTAGAGAAAAGCCACAGCTCTGTGGCTTAAATGTAACTATTCCATATAAACAACAGGTGATTCCATTGCTCGACGAACTTGACGAAACAGCTGCCGAAATTGGTGCTGTAAATGTCATTAAATTTATTCGGAGTGAAAGTGGATTGCACTTGAAAGGGTATAACTCGGATGCAATTGGTTTTGAGACTTCTATCCAGCCCTTGCTGAAGAGTTGTCACAAAAAGGCATTAATTCTGGGAACGGGTGGTGCTTCTAAGGCTATTGATTACACACTTCGCAAACTGGGACTTGTTACCACTTTTGTGTCGCGCACGGCAAAAGAAGGGATGCTAACTTATAATCAACTGACCGAGGAGGTGATGACTGATCATTTTGTGATAGTTAATGCTTCGCCTGTTGGCACATTTCCGCATGTAAACGAATGTCCTGATATTGCTTATCGATTTTTGGGTGCTGATCATTTATTGTTTGATGCTGTATACAATCCGCCATTAACCATGTTTCTTCAAAAAGGACGGGAGCAAGGTGCTCAGGGTTTGAATGGTGAAGGAATGCTTATTGGGCAAGCTGAGGCGGCTTGGAAGATTTGGAACGAATAGTTTTGTGAATCAATCAAATTGTCTACTTTAATGACTGAGAAATTTGAAGGCGTAAGTATTTTTGTAATTGATATTCAGAAGTTTAATCAAGGTGCTGCAATGACAATTCCTAGTATTGGAATTCTCGTTGGCAAACATCAATCGAAAGATATTGATTTACTTCGTCATGAGTTTGGTCACATATTGCAATTTCGCCAAAAGGGTTTTTTCTATTTTTGGTTTAAAATTGTTCCCGCAAGTTTGCGAAGTGCTTTTTTTGGTTCGAAAAGGGAAAATCATATTCACATGCATACATGGACAGGATACACTGCCAATCGATTGTCTTACCAATACTTCAATGAGCCTACAGACTGGAATTTTAGTGATTTTCCGCTTAATAATATCTGATAATATAATTGCAATGTTGAGAAGCTATCTCTGCCTCTTACTTCTTGTCTCTTAGCTTTGAATAAAGCCCTTCGCACGCATCTTCCAATAAATCAATGACGTTTTCGAAACCCTGATCTCCGCCATAATATGGATCGGGAATATAAGATGCTTCTGTTTTTTGACAAAAATCTACCATTCGATGAATCTTTGAAACTTCGTCTGAGGTCATGCTCATTTCTTTTACGTCATCGTAATTTCGGTCATCCATCACAATTATCCAGTGGAATTTACCGAAATCTGCTCTTGTAAATTTTCGTGAACGGTGCGTCAAGTTGTAACCACGTTTTTCGGCATAAAAACGCATTCTCCTGTCCGCCAGTTCGCCTTGATGAGCTCCCAGCGTACCCGCCGAATCTACAATGAAGTTAGACAATTGTTTTTCGCGTTCCAATATGGATTGGAACACACCTTCTGCCATTGGTGAGCGACAAATATTGCCTAGGCAGACAAATAAAATTGAGGTTGGAATCATGTGGTTTATCGTTAGAATAAATCCACCAAAGGAGACTTGAAGAAACTAATGTGGATAAATAAGAGCTGGCTCTTGTTTAATTAGTAGTCCTAAAAGTCTCCTTTGAAGAATGTGAGAATTGGTTTATATTGATAAAATAGAAAGTACTCCTAATAATGTGTCGTTAACAGGTTTGTCATCTTTGATAGCTTTAGTGAAAGGTACATGAACGATCTCATTGTTTACAATTCCGATCATAATGCTTCTTTGCTCGTCCAGCAATGCGTCGATAGCTGCAACTCCCATACGGCTAGCTAAAATCCGGTCGTAAGCTGTTGGCGAACCTCCACGTTGAATGTGCCCAAGAATGGTTACACGTACATCATATTCGGGGTGCTCTTTGTTCATTAGTGCCGCCAACGCAGTGGCTCCACCAGTTATTTCACTTTCGGCAACAATGACTATGCTACTGTTTTTTGACTTGCGGAAGCCATTTTTAATCAATTCTTCTAATTGATCTTCTTGCGTTTCACGTTCAGGGATAATGGCTGCTTCGGCTCCCGAAGCCAATGCACTGTTCAACGCCAAAAAGCCGGCATCACGTCCCATTACTTCGATAAAGAATAAACGTTCGTGCGAAGAAGCTGTGTCACGGATTTTGTCTACGGCTTCAACGATAGTGTTCAGAGCTGTGTCGTATCCAATGGTCGAGTCGGTGCCATACAAATCGTTATCGATAGTTCCCGGAAGACCTACAATGGGTACATTATATTCCTGAGCAAAAATACGAGCTCCTGTAAAAGTACCGTCACCGCCAATTACCACCAAAGCATCAATTTCGGCGTCTTTCATGTTTTCATAGGCAAGTTTCCGTCCTTCTGGGGTGCGAAATTCTGCACAGCGCGCACTTTTTAGAATAGTACCTCCCTGTTGAATGATATTGCTTACATTTTGGGTCTGAAATTCAATGATTTCGTTTGATATCAAACCTCTATAACCTCTGTAAATTGCTTTTACGCGTATTCCGTTGAAAATAGCGGCACGAGTTACTGAACGAACAGCAGCATTCATTCCAGGTGCATCACCACCAGAGGTGAGCACGCCAATACATTTAATTTCGTATTTCATTTCTGTTTTTAAAAAAAAATATGTGTGTATATAGTAACAATTATCTTCTTTATACCTGCAATGCAAGTTCGTTTAATCTATTTGCTACGGCTTCCATTTGCCAACTTGGCGTGGAGGTAGCACCACAAATTCCTATTTTTTTTGTCAAATCAAGATGTAGAGCTTCAACCTCGCTGGCTTGGGACACTATGTAGGTGTTTGGGTTGATGTTTTTACTGTGTTCGTAGAGAACTTTCCCGTTTGAACTTTTTTTGCCGCTGACAAATATGATAATATCATTTTGTTGTGCAAAGGTAGTTATATTTGGAATTCTATTCGCAACCTGGCGACAAATTGTGTCAGTATTTTCAAAAATAGCATCTTCGTCTGTCATATCGGCAACTGTAGATACCAGATTATTGAACCCTTCGAGCGATTTTGTGGTTTGTGAAAACAAGCGAATATTTTTCGAAAAGTCGACTTTGTACAAGTCATCCTCACTTTCAATTACAATTGCCTCATCATTCGTCTGTCCCATAAGTCCATTCACCTCAGCATGTCCAATATGTCCGTAAATAACTATTTGGGTGTCGGGTGTTGGTCGGGTCTCGTAGGCGTTTTTGATGCGCGATTGCAGTTTTAGTACCACCGGACATGAAGCGTCAATCAGCGTAATATTGTTTTTCTTTGCCGTTTCGTAAGTACTGGGTGGCTCACCATGTGCGCGAAGCAATACTCTGGCATCGTGTAGTTTCGCTAACTCTTCGTGATCGATGGTGATTAATCCCATTTTGGCGAGTCGCTCTACTTCCAAGCCGTTATGTACTATGTCGCCAAGGCAATAAAGTGTTTCGCCTTTTGCCAGCTCTTCTTCCGCTTTTGTAATGGCTTTTACTACTCCAAAGCAAAAGCCTGATTTTTGATCAATTTCGATATTTGGCATACAAATTTCAGTTAATGATTAATAATTTACAAATTAAACCTGCGGTCATATTTTAGTTGAAAAAGCTGGTTTAATGTTGCGTAATTGCAAATCGTTATAACGTTTTTTCTGCAAACAAAGTTCGTAAAATTTCCCGTTGTTCTTCTCTTGTTAAATCCGAATTGTCTATTTCAATAGCATCGGCAGCTTTTTTTAGCGGGCTTTCATCGCGATTTTGGTCGCGGTGGTCACGCTCTTTCACATTGGCCAATACGGCCTCATAATCTACAACTTCGCCTTTTTCAATCATTTCGTCAAAACGCCTTTTCGCTCTTGTTTCAGGCGAAGCGGTGAGATAAATCTTTAGTTCGGCAGTTGGAAAAACTACGGTACCAATATCCCGTCCATCCATCACAATGCCCTTTTGCTCGCCCATGAGTTGTTGCTGACGAACTAATTCGCGGCGCACAAAACCTATGGTGCTCACTCTGCTGGCGCCATTGGCCACTTTCAAACTTCTTATTTCTTGTTCAACATTTTTGCCGTTCAGAAATGTCTCTGAAAGACCTTTTTCGTTTGTTTTAAATTCGATACGAATAGAACTGATATGACCTTCCAGTGCTTCAATGTCTATCTTTTCGTCAGTCATCCAGCCATTTTGTATGCAAAAAAACGAAACAGCACGGTACATCGCACCTGTGTCAACATAAACATATCCGGTTTTGCGAGCCAATTCTTTCGCCATGGTGCTTTTGCCACAACTCGAAAAGCCATCAATGGCAACAATTATTTTTTTCATTTATTTTATCAGCAATGTGCAAGTTATTTAGTCAGTTACAGTCTAAACTCGTTTAGATTGGTGGTGATGGAAAATTGATATGAGTAATTGCCGACTTGAAATTGCGACATTCCAAATCCGGCCTGAAATTTATAAATTTTTACTCCGCCACCAAATGAGAACCCAGCGGTACTCTTAAAACCATTTATGCTCATTTCTTTTTGGCGACGATGGTTATAGCCGATTGCCAGATAGAAATTTTTAGTGGGTACAAACTCAGCCGCTAGAATGGTGTGACGTAAGAACATGTCTGCAAAACCAGTCTTTTTTATGTTAGTCGCTGTTTCTAACGTTTCAATAGGTTGATTTGTTGATTGATATGCTAAATCCCATCGCTGCAAATTATGCAGTGTAAATGACAGTCGCAATGGCGCATGGAGGAACTTTTTTGATATTCCCAGTTGAATGCTAAACGGCAATGGTTCCATATGTTGACCATTTTCATCGGAATAATACCCTTTTAATTGTGTACCAATGTTTCGAAAAACAAGTCCTGCCGAGAAAAGTGAAGCTGTATCTTTGTAGCTTGCGCCTAAGTCCATTGCTAGGCCGTAGCTTGTATAGCGTTCATATACAGAATAAACCGGTTTCAATGTGGCACCCACTGAATATTTTTCTGACAATGGTCTTGTATATATTAAGCTTATTGACAGATCTTTAGCTGTGAATTCACCAGTAATTTCGTTCCAAGCAGTTGTTCCCTTAAATAATCCATAATCAACATATTGTATCCCAACGGCTAGGTAATTTTTAGAGCCAATGGTTCGTCCATACATTGCCGAGCCGAAGCGTATATCAGCTAAATAATTGGCCATGTTAATCCCCAGAGTCTTGTGTGTTTCGGCCGTTAATAATGCCGGATTTTGAAATCCAAAATTGATATCATTGTCGGTCAACGAAACATTTGATCCCCCCAAAGCTGCAAGTCGCGATGAAGCCGGCAAATCAAGGAATTTGTAGATTCCACTACCTGCTTGCGAAAATGCAGACTGAATGCTAAGAATGATGAATAAAAATGGAAAAATTGTCTTGTGCATTTCCAACTAGTTTGATATAAATGGAAGTTCAAGTTTACGAAATAGATTTACTCATTTCCATTTCAAAAAAACAGTCAAAGATACACAAATTTTACAGGTAGTTGATGAAATAAACCTATTTATAAACACTAGACGGTGAAAAGAGGTAATTTTATATTGTCGAAAGATTATATATGAACCAAACATCTTTTTTCTTTTTAAATTCGAATTATATCAGTTTTTTTGCAAAGAGTCAAATGAACATTAGAAAAAATATATTACATTTGTAAATCAGTTTTTTTTGAAAGAAATATAGTGCTACAAAGTTTTGATAAATTGACTAAAGTATTGTTTCATAAATAATAAACCTTTTAGATTGTTGAGATTTGTGGTGGCTATCATTTTGTAAGAAGTTGTTTTTTGAAGATTGTAATAGTTTGTTTATACTGTTTTTTTTACGAGTTGAGATATGTTGGTCAATATAAGTTTAAACAATAACTCAACGGTCAGTCTACATTGTTCTAAACTGAAGAATATAAACATAAAACCGTTTGGAATTGCCAAACGGTTTTTTTTTCTAAAAATGAAATATGAAAACCGAAATATACGAAGAAAAAGCCGTGCTTGTTGGTGTAATCACCCAACTTCAGAAAGAAGAGAAGGCACGCGAGTACTTGGATGAATTAGCATTTCTTGCTGAGACAGCAGGTGCCTCGCCCGAAAAAATATTCATGCAGCGGTTAGATTATCCAAACCCGAAAACTTATGTTGGCCCAGGTAAGCTGTTCGAAATAAAGAGTTTTGTCGACGAGAACGAAATTGGAGTAGTTATTTTCGATGACGAATTATCGCCTAAACAGCTACGAAATATTGAGGCTGAACTTAAAGTGTTGATATTGGACAGAACGAGTCTTATTCTGGATATTTTTGCCAAAAGAGCACAAACAGCAAGTGCAAAAACACAGGTGGAACTTGCTCAATGTCAGTATATGTTGCCACGACTTACCCGTTTGTGGACTCACCTGGAGCGTCAACAAGGTGGTATTGGTATGCGTGGTCCAGGTGAAACGCAAATTGAAACCGACCGTCGGATTATTCTTACAAAGATTTCGTTGCTGAAACAGAACCTGAAGGACATTGACCAGCAAATGACCACCCAACGCAAAAACCGTGGAAAGATGGTGCGCGTAGCGTTGGTGGGTTATACCAATGTGGGAAAATCTACGCTCATGAACTTGTTGAGTAAGTCGGATATATTTGCTGAGAATAAATTGTTTGCCACGTTGGATACCACTGTTCGCAAGGTTATTATTGATAATTTGCCGTTTTTATTGTCTGATACTGTTGGTTTTATTCGCAAATTACCCCATCATTTGGTGCAATCGTTTAAATCCACGCTCGATGAAGTGCGTGAGGCCGATTTGCTGCTGCATGTGGTGGATGTATCGCATCCAAATTTCGAAGAACAACTGGAAGTTGTGAACGAGACCTTGAAAGAAATTGATCCTCAACAGAAGCAAATGATATTGATATTCAATAAAATAGATGCTTTTAGCTATGTGCCAAAAGAGGAAGACGACTTAGCTCCTGATAAGCGTGAAAATGTTAGTCTGGAAGAATTGAAAAAGACATGGATGGGTAAGATGCACGATAACTGTATCTTTATTTCGGCTCGCGAGAAGGATAATATTGACAATTTGAAGGCGTTGATGTACCAAAATATCAAAGCCATTCATGTGGACCGATATCCATACAATGATTTTCTATTTCAAAATTATGATGAAGTAACTGACTAAATATTAAATAATAATAAAGGTCAATTGTGGCCGGTTAATGAATAAATATGACAACTTATCGTCCACTTCTAGATAAAGAAATAGCCACACTCACTGTTTATGGTTGCTCTGCCGAAAGTTGGAAGCAAGTGCAGGTTGTTGAGGATTTTTCGGCATCTTATTTTTACAATGTGCACTTTTCGGGAGACGTATATTTGGGAACTCATACCAAAGTTTTCGAGCTTGCCGGCGGTGTAAAAAAACATTCGGGAATTTTCAATTGTCATTTGCACAATTGCGTGATTGCTAACGATGTATTTATTGATAAGATCAACAATTATATTGCTAACTACGAAATTGGTGAAGGGGCTTATCTTGAGAATATAAATCTGATAATAACCGAAGGCGAGTCTGCTTTTGGCAACGGCGTAAAAGTGCCGCTAATGATTGAGGCAGGTGGCCGCGAAGTGCATATTTTTGATCAGCTGTCGGCTTCATTGGCCTATGTACTGACTTTCTATCGGTATAATTCTAAGGCAATAGAAGCGCTGGAGCGCAGGATTGAAGATTATGCAAACTCACAAAAATCGAAAAAAGGCAGTATTGGGAAGAATGTCCGCATTACGAATTGTGATAGCATTAAAAATGTGCGCATTGCTGATTTTGCTATTGTTGAAGGTGCATTGCTACTTGAGAATGGAACCATAAATTGCAATGAACAAGCGCCGGTTTATATCGGACGAGGGGTGCAATGCTCTAATTTTATTATCAACTCGGGTACAATTGTTTCTGAATCAGCTCTAATCTCTAATTGTTTTGTGGGCCAGGGTTGTTTGATTAGTAAACAATTTTCGGCGATAGATTCACTGTTTTTTGCTAATTGTCAGGGATTGCACGGTGAGGCGGTTTCCGTTTTTGCAGGGCCTTACACGGTAACGCACCATAAATCTACGCTGATGTTAACCGCATTGTATTCGTTTATGAATGCAGGTAGTGGGACGAATTTTAGCAATCATATGTATAAGCTTGGGCCTGTTCATCAGGGAATTACTGAGCGTGGTGTGAAAACATCTAGCGATTCTTATATTATGTGGCCGGCCAAAATTGGCGCGTTTACGATTGTGCTGGGTCGTCATAAAGGTAATCCGGATATCTCAGACTTGCCTTTTTCTTATTTGATGGAAAATGAAGGCGAAAGTAGTTTGTTGCCCGCAATAAATCTCCACAGTGCCGGAACCATTCGCGATGTGCAAAAATGGCCAAAACGCGATAACCGGACTGATGATAAGAAGGATGATCAGATAAATTTCGATTTTCTATCGCCATACACATTGTCGAAGGCATTGAAAGGCATTGAAATTCTAGGTGCTATGTTACAAAGCATAGACGCTAGCACTTCTTTTGCATGGTATCAGAATTGCAAAATCAAACGCTCTTCTATTAAAAAAGGAATTGAATTGTATGAAATGGCAATCAATCAATTTGTTGGTAGTCAATTTATGGAACGACTTGGTGATAACATAATCAGCTCTAAAGATGATTTGCTTAAATTATTGTCTGCCGATTCGAAAATTGAGTTGGGAGAATGGGTGGATATGGCGGGTTTAATAGCTCCCAAAAGTGAAGTTGATAAACTGCTTAATCAAATTTCAACAACCGGTTTATCACTTCAATCAATTCAAGATAAACTGATCGAATTGCACGCTAATTATTCTGATTACTCGTGGAGTTGGTCGAAAAATATACTTGAGCAACAACTAGGAAAGCCGCTTTCAGTAATTGAGATACAAGATTTTATTTCAATTGTAGAAAAATGGGAAAAAGCGGTGCTGACCTTTGATGATTTGGTATTGCGCGACGCAAAAAAAGAATTTAATGCCATTTCAAGAACCGGTTTTGGATTGGATAGTAATGAAACAGATAAGCAGCTCGACTTTGATGCCGTTCGTGGTACATTTGAAGGTGATGTTTTTGTAAAAGAGATAAATAACCAAATGAATATAACAAAAGAGATAGCTGCGAAACTGATAGCTCAATTCTGTAATTTTAAAGATTGACGGTACGTTTTGCTCCACACTTATTTACTAAATAATTATGAATAACTTTAATTTTTATAGTCCGACTTCTTTTGTGTTCGGAAAAGGTCGTGAAACAGAAGCCGGAAAATACGTGAAACGTTTTGGCGGAACAAAAGTGCTCATTCATTTCGGTGGTGGCTCCGTGATAAAAAGTGGTTTGCTCGATCGTGTGAAAGCTTCATTAGCCCACGAAAATATAACTTTTATCGAGTTGGGTGGCGTAATGCCTAACCCACGCAGTGGGTTGGTGTATGAAGGTGTTGACGTATGTAAGCGTGAAAACATTGACTTTATTTTGGCTGTTGGTGGAGGTAGCGTGATTGATTCGGCCAAAGCCATTGCACTTGGTGCTTTGTACGATGGAGATTTTTGGGATTTTTATCAAGGCAAACAGGTTGAGAAAGCCTTGCCAGTTGCAACAATTCTGACGCTCTCGGCAGCAGGAAGCGAAGGGTCTAATGGTTCGGTTATTACTCACGAAAACGGTATGCTTAAGCGTGCAGCTGGAAGCGATTTGCTGCGTCCGGTTTTCTCTATTCTTAACCCTGAATTGACTTGCACCTTGCCAGCATTTCAGACAGCCTGTGGTGCTGCCGATATGATGGCGCACGTATTGGAACGTTATTTTACAAATACAAAAGACGTTGAAATAACAGACCGTTTGTGTGAAGCGGTTCTTTTGACCGTAATTAAAGAGGCTCCCAAGGCCTTAGCTAATCCGTATAATTATGAAGCTCGCGCTAATATTATGTGGGCGGGAATGGTGGCTCATAACGACATTTGCGGTGTAGGGCGTGAACAAGATTGGGCGACTCATCAAATTGAACATGAGCTTTCAGCGTTGTACGATGTAGCACATGGTGCAGGTTTAGCAGTTATGTTTCCAGCTTGGATGAAATATGTGATGCATCATGATGTGATGAGATTTGCGCAGATTGCCGTTCGGGTGTGGGGTTGTGAAATGGATTTTCAGCAACCAGAAAATACGGCGAAACAAGGAATTGTAAGATTTGAACAATTCCTTACTTCTATCGGGATGCCAATTCGCTTCTCGGAACTTGGTGCCAAAGCCGAAGATATTCCTACCTTGCTTAAAGTGTTGGACTTAGGTAATCATTCGTTAGGTAGCTTTGTAAAACTGACCGAAGAGGATATAAATAAAATTTATGAATTGGCGGTTTAAAAAAATGACCAGAAGATGATTTTGTGATTGTAAAGCAACTGATGATCGACAATGCTAAAACAAAAACTCAAAAAAACAGAGTTGAATTATGGAAATAAAACAATTAAACATTGTTACGGATGATATTAAGCTTCAAATTTCATTACCCGCATCTAAAAGTATAAGTAATCGCGCTTTAATTTTGGATGCGTTATCGTACAGCCCTTATGATATTCAGAATCTATCGGACTGTGATGATACAAATGTGTTAGTGAATGCATTAGATTCAAACAATACAACTTTCGATATTGGAGCTGCCGGAACTACTATGCGTTTTCTTACGGCTTTTCTGTCGAAAACAGTGGGCGAATGGGTGATTACGGGTAGTGTGCGCATGAAACAACGTCCAATTAAATTATTGGTGGACGCGCTTAATGGTCTTGGTGCAAGAATTGAATACATCGAAAACGATGGATTTCCACCCTTGCGAATATTCGGAAGTGCGCTGGTAGGTGGTGAGATTCATTTAAAGGGAAATGTGAGTAGCCAATATATTTCGGCATTGATGATGATTGCTCCAGGCATGCAGCAAGGGTTAAAAATTGTAATGGAGGGCAAGGTGATTTCTAAGCCGTACATCAATATGACCCTGCAAATGATGGACGAATATGGAATTGATGTTGACTTTATGGGAAATGTTATCCAAATAGAACCCCAAGAATATCAGCCGATTCCATATAAAGTGGAGTCTGATTGGTCGGCGGCATCTTATTGGTATGAAATACTATCTTTGGTAGGCAATGGCGGCATTTTTCTCAAAGGGTTGGTCGAAAATAGTTACCAGGGTGATAGCAAGGTAGCCGATCTTTTTGAGCAATTGGGTGTTAAAACTTCGTATATGGATGATGGGGTTCTTTTGTCGCCAAATGGAAATCAAACTTCGAGAATGGAATATGACTTTACCGATGAACCGGATTTGACGCAGACATTTGCGGTTACATGCTGCTTGAAAAATATTCCCTTTAAATTTATCGGTTTAGAAACCCTGAAAATAAAAGAAACAGATAGAATTGCAGCATTAATAAACGAATTAGCTAAGTTAGGTTATGTGGTTTATGAACCTGCTGAACGTCAGTTGGCATGGGATGGTGAACGTTGTGAACCAGCCTCGCCAATAAGCATTGCCACCTATCACGATCATCGTATGGCTATGGCTTTCGCACCTGCGGCCTTGGTGACTCCTATCGGTATTGAAAACCCGGAAGTCGTAAGTAAATCGTATCCGAACTTTTGGGATGATTTAGAAAAATTAAACCCCTAAAAGGGAATATTGCTGTGGAAGTATTTAAAATAGATAAGATCACCAAACAATTTTCAGAACAATTTGTGCTGAAAGACTTCTCTTTCAACATCCAGTCTGGTGACAAAGTAATTGTTTCAGGTCGTTCGGGCATTGGTAAAACCACACTGTTTCGTTTGTTGTTGGGTTTTGAAAAACCTGATAATGGCAGTATTTATTTCGAGAACTCCAAGTTGACTGATGTCAGCGTTTGGGGTTTGCGTAAGCGAGTTGCGTATGTAAGTCAGGATTTGAATATTGGCACTGGTAAAGTTCAGTCCTTGTTTGATGAAACTTTATTGCTCAAGGCAAATCTAAAATATAGACTCGGTGCTACCAGCGAAATAAAAAGACTGTTCGATTATTTCGAATTGCAGGATGGTTTGCTTCAGAAAGACATTGAAACTCTTTCGGGAGGCGAAAAACAGCGAATTGCTATCATCAATGCATTGTTGCTGAAACGAGATATTTTCTTTCTTGATGAGGTTAGTTCTGCACTCGACAAACCATTGAGAATTAAGGTGCTTAATTCTTTTTTGCTGAATCCGGATTTTACGGTTTTGTCTATCTCTCACGATAATTATTTGCCTTTGGGAATTGAAATTAATAACTTAAAGTTGGAATAAGTATGACTGGAGCAACCGATTTATCCGTATTCTCGATGGTAATGTGTGCCGTTTTGCTGCTCGTTCCATTAGTTGCTGTTTGGCATTTTAAGCTTGGAATAACAAAAAATCTTGTTACATCTACTTTGCGAATGGCCATTCAATTGGTATTGATTGGCTTTTTTCTTGAATACCTATTTCGTTTTAATAACTGGTTTTTGAATTTAGTCTGGTTTTTGGTAATGATTAATGCTGCCACTTTCTCAGTATTAAAAAATTCGGGACTAAAAATCAAACAGTTTGCATTACCTGTTCTGCTCTCTTTCATTATCGCCAATTTCTTTGTAGTTCTTTATTTCAACTATTTCATAGTTCATCTCAAATTTATTCTCGATGCAAAGTATATGATTGCGATAGGAGGGATGATACTTGGTAATTCGTTGCGATCCAATGTTATAGGATTAGGCGATTTCTATAAATCATTGCGAAAGGATGAGCAACTTTATTTTTACAAACTTGGTTTAGGAGCTACAAAATATGAGGCGTTACTCCATTTTGCAAAGAAGAGTTTCGTGTCGGCATTAAATCCTACTATCGCCACCATGGCTACCATGGGGATTGTGTCGCTTCCGGGTATGATGACTGGACAAATTCTGGGTGGGTCGGTGCCTTTGGTGGCCATAAAATATCAAATAGCCATCATGATTGCTATTTTGGCTTCCACGGTTTTGAGTATTACTTTAAGTATTCTATTTACAGTTAAATATTCATTTCATAAAAGCGGTGTGCTGGATAAGACTATTTTTGCGAGTGAATCATAGCCATTTAATCACCGACGATTCGGAATTAACCCGCAGAGAATGATTATTTTGTAAGATTTTCAAGCACCTCGAACACAATAGGACAAGTGTAAGCATTTTTTATCGACAGGTTGTAGATTTGGTAAAACCGTTTCCGGTCGGTATGAGGGTATTCTCGACAAGCTTTGGGGCGAGACTCGTAGATGTAACAATAATTGTCCGCTCCCAAAAATGGACATGGCATAGTTTGAAAGACGGTGTCGCCATCTTCATCGATATGCAAGTAGTTTTTCATGACATCAACGGCTTTCATTTTAAGTGCTTTAGCCATTCGTTCAATATCTTTGTCGGTGATGCGGGGGCCAAGTGACCGACAGCAGTTCGCACACTTCAAACAATCGGTGCCGGCTGAGATCTTATCGTGCAAGGCTTGTACCCGAAGGTCTATTCCTTCGATTTTCTTCTTGTTTTTTACGTAAAATCGTTTCCATTCGGATTCCGATTTAGCAGCCAACAAGGGCAATAATCTATAATCTATTTGTTTGCTCACAAATGTTTTAGGGTTTAATTTGGGCTTGCAAAAGTAGCTAAATATATGTTAGAATTCAAATTAATTTGTGTTTTTCCATAAATAAATAGTATCTTTGCAGCCGTTTTTATTTATAACACACATAGTATTATATGAGTCTATTAAGTAATGTATTGGGGCAATATGATGCACCTCAACAAGCAAAAGATATGGGTGTTTACCCATATTTCCGTCCAATTGAGTCTGACCAAGACACGGTTGTAACAATTGATGGTAAAAGAGTTTTGATGTTTGGGTCAAATAGTTATCTAGGATTGACCAATCATCCTCGATTAAAAGAAGCTTCGATTAAAGCAATTGAAAAATACGGAACCGGTTGTGCCGGATCTCGTTTTTTGAATGGAACATTAGATATTCACCTTGAATTAGAGGATCGTTTAGCAAAATTAGTGCACAAAGAAGCTGCATTGGTTTATGCAACTGGTTTCACTGTAAATTCAGGAGTTGTACCATGCGTTACAGGTCGCGAAGATTATTTGATTTTTGACGAATATGATCATGCCTCAATTATCGAAGGCAAGCGTTTGTCTTTTTCAAAACAATTCAAATATCGTCACAACGATATGGATGCGTTGGAAAAAGTGCTTAAGCGCTGTGAGCCAGACAAATTGAAACTGATTGTTGTAGACGGAGTGTATAGCATGGAAGGTGATGTTTCTAAATTACCGGAAATTGTAGCTCTATCAAAAAAATACAATGCCTCGATTTATGTCGACGAAGCTCACTCGCTAGGCGTTTTTGGTAAAACAGGAGCTGGTATTTGCGAGCACTTCGGTTGTTCTCAGGATGTTGATTTAATCATGGGGACTTTTAGCAAATCGCTGGGAACTATTGGTGGATTTATTGCTTCTGATAATAATATCATCAATTACCTCAAACATAACTCACGTACCTTGATTTTTAGTGCTTCTATTACTCCTGCTTCAACGGGTTGTGTACTTGCTGCTCTTGATGTAATGGCGGAAGAAACATGGCGTAAAGATGCTTTGTGGGCTAATACAGCACGTGCAAAAGCTGGATTTTTGAAAGCCGGTTTTGAAATCGGACCAACCGAAACGCCAATTATTCCACTTTATGTGCGTGATAATACCAAAACATTTCAGATTACCCGTATGTTGATGGACGATGGAGTGTTTATTAATCCAGTTGTTTCGCCTGCTGTACCTTCAGAAGATTCTCTGATTCGTTACTCCTTGATGGCAACACATACTTTTGATCAAATAGACGAATCGATAGAAAAAATATCTAAAGCTGCTCGCACTTTAGGAATCATAGAATAATTGATTAAATAATATTAGTTGAAATATAAAAGAATAGAACGGGTTTGGAAAACAGGCAAGTTCTATTCTTTGTTATAAAATAGTCGAAAGCTTAGAATCATGTGATTTTGGGTCTTCGACTTTAAACATAAAAAAATATATGATCACCGTATCAAATCTGGCCATTCAATTTGGCAAACGTGTTTTATTTTCTGACGTAAACCTAAAATTTACAGCAGGTAACTGCTATGGTATTATTGGTGCCAATGGTGCCGGTAAATCTACACTTATTCGCATACTTAGTGGCGACCTTGATGCTACGCGTGGAAACGTCCAGTTTGGTACTGCTGAGCGTCTTTCGGTACTTAAACAAGATCACTTTGAGTTTGATCAATTTACCGTTATCGATACGGTAATGATGGGTCACACTGTGCTTTGGAAAGTAAAAGACGAAAAGGATGCCATTTACATGAAGGAGGATTTTTCGGATGCTGATGGCTTGCGCGCTTCTGAATTGGAAGAGAAGTTCTCCGAAATGAACGGGTGGAATGCTGAGAGCGATGCTGCCATTTTATTGAGCGGATTGGGAATCAAAGAAGATTTGCATTACCAACTGATGAGTGAATTGAGTGGTATGGAAAAAGTACGGGTGCTGTTGGCACGTGCACTTTTTGGAAAACCTGATAACTTACTACTCGATGAGCCAACCAACGACCTTGATGTGGACACAGTGATGTGGCTGGAAAATTACTTGGCAAACTACGAAAACACGGTTCTTGTTGTTTCGCACGACCGTCACTTTTTGGATGCGGTAAGTACGCACACAGTAGATATCGACTTTGGGAAAGTTCAGCTTTTCTCGGGTAACTATTCTTTCTGGTACGAATCGAGCCAACTGGCACTTCGTCAGCAACAAAATCAAAATAAGAAAGCCGACGAAAAACGCAAGGAACTTGAAGAATTTATTCGCCGATTTAGTGCTAATGTGGCTAAATCGAAACAAGCAACCAGTCGTAAGAAAATGCTTGAAAAACTAAACGTGGAAGAAATTCAACCTTCTACACGTAAATATCCTGGCATTATTTTTTCACCAGAACGTGAACCGGGAAATATGGTACTAGAAATTGCTGGTCTTGGAAAAACCTTGGAAGATGGAACAGTGTTGTTCAAAGATGTGAATTTCAATGTGGAGAAAAACGATAAAATCATCTTTTTGTCGAAAGATCCACGTGCTATGACAGCATTTTTCGAAATTATCAATGGTCACGATAAAGCCCATGAAGGTACTTACAATTGGGGTGTTACTATTACACACGCTTATTTACCACTCGACAATTCCGAATTTTTCAATACCGATTTGAAATTGGTAGACTGGCTTGGACAATTCTCAACCGATACTACCGAAGCGTTTATCCGTGGTTATTTAGGCAAAATGCTTTTTGCCGGTGAGGAGATTTATAAAAAAGCAAGTGTACTTTCGGGAGGTGAAAAAATGCGTTGTATGATTTCTCGTATGATGCTTAAAAATGCCAATGTGATGGTACTGGATTCACCTGCCAATCACCTTGATTTGGAATCTATTCAGGCGTTCAACAACACGCTTGTAAATTTCAAAGGCAATGTACTGATGGCTTCTCATGACCGTGAATTTATTCAAACAGTTTGTAATCGCATTGTCGAACTAACACCGCATGGTATTATTGATAAGCAGATGGATTATGAAGATTATGTGACTTCAGAGGATATCAAGGTAATTCGCGAGAAACTTTATAAGTAATTAATAATGCACAATTAATAATTAAATATAAATCTGGTGCTCAAATACATACTTACTTGACAATAAGACTTTATATTCTTCCAATTACTTCTAAAGCAATTCTCTAGAAAATAAAAAGTAAAAAATGGCGTGTGATTTCAATATCACACGCCATTTTATTTTTATAAATTCACAGGAACAATCAGTTTAATACTGATGTTTCGTCCTATATTAAAAACGCCACTTCGCCCGGTAGCTTCATTTATAGCAGCATATTTCAGTCTGCTCAAATGACTTTCATAGGCAATGTCAGTCAGATTTGACCCACTCAGATAGATGGAGCAAATTGTTTTCTTTTTGTAAACAATATCGCCACCGGCTGAGGCATTAAATAATGTATAGCCATCGGTTGCTGTCTCTGTATTGTAAGCCGAAAAGATATCAGATTGTTTGAAATAATGATCTAGTCCAAAAGATAAATACCCGTTTTTTATGTATTTGCCCACATTATTCATATCCACTCTGATGTCTGATTTTAACTTTGCAGGAGGAGTAAAGGGTAGATATTTTGTAGAGTCGGGTTGGTTTTTCAATTGAGAGTGAACGTACGAAAAGCTATTTTCGAAGTGCAACCAATCCAATGGATGGGGGTGAATGTCGATCGAGAACTCACCGCCCATCATTTGTGCTGTACCCGAGTTGAATTTATAAGCTGGCAATTCATTCATGATAGAATCTTGCCCGTTGGTATTGCTTAGCTTCCTTGAGAAAATATAGTTGCTGATAGTGTTGGCAAATAAATTCATTTTGGCACTCACGTGCTCCGTATTGTAGCCAAGTTCGTAGTCCACTTGCAGACTGTTCTCCGCTTTCAGGCTGGTGTTACCAATCTCGTATCGAATGGTTCCTTCGTGAACACCGTTTGAACTTAGTTCGCTAATGTTTGGTGCTCTGAATCCCCGTGAAAAATTCAATTTTGTGCTCCAGTTCTTACTGGGTTGATAGCTGGCACCTATGCTTCCGCTTATGCCTCCAAAGTTTCTGGATGATGCTGCAAAGCGCAGGGCGGCTGTTGGGTCGGTTGCGGTGGTTTTTTCTTCGCTGCCATTAAGATAGAGTGCATCACTTTTTTCGGATCGATTGTCGTACCTCATTCCACCACTGATATCTAATTTGTCCCATGATTTTTTTGCAACAATAAATGCACCGGCATCAAACAGCCGATATTCCGGCACCAAGTATTCAATTCCTTTATTCATGGAGTTTTGATACATTCCATTCACTCCGTAAGCAAGAGCAACCCCGTTTATCTCCGGCATAGTATAATGAATGTCGTAGGTCAGGGTCTGCAATAAAAAGTAAAGCCCGTAGGTGTTGGGATTGAGTACGTCTGCAAATTCCTGTCGTCTGTTTTGTTGATATCCAAACGTGCTTTTGAGACTTCCGTCACCGATAAGAATATTATTATTCCAAATAGCTTTGTAGTGTTTCACTTGTTGATAAGGAATCTGGGGCGTGTAACTCATGGCGTCGAAATGAGTGGCAAAGGCAGTGCCTTCGCTTCCATCGCTATGTGCGATGGGTTTTATAAATTGACCGGTAGTGGCATCGCGATCTCCTTCTACTATCCCCGGAGTGAGTTGATAGGTGCTTAATGAGAGGTGAGAATATCCCCACCAATTGTTGATGCCCACCAATGCCGAAGCAGCATTTTCTTTAAAACCTGAATTGAAAACATAGCCATCGTATTTGTTTTGGTAGGCATGTGCTTGTTTATTGCTGTATCTGAGATCCCAAACAAAAGTCTTTTTGTGTCCTGCAAAATCCAGCGAATAAGCCATCAATCCATTGTTGGTTTGGTAATTAGCCAGCGCATTCAATTTCATACTGCCCTGAGGGAGTATAGGTGCAGAGAACATATTGATAACGCCAGCCATAGCATCGGAACCATACATAAGACTTGCAGGCCCTTTTAAAATTTCCACTCTGTTTATATCAAATTCATCTATTTCTATGCCGTGTTCATCTCCCCATTGCTGACCTTCCTGACGAACACCATCTTTCATTACTACCACCCGGTTATAGCCCAAACCACGAATGACCGGTTTGGAAATACCACTTCCGGTAGTGACTTGTGAAATGCCCGGTTGAGAAGCTATGGCATCAATAATGTTGGTGGAACTGTGTTGCTGAATATCAGCCAATGTAACCACACTGATGGGAGTGGGCATTTTCACTACTTGTGAAGCTCCGACTTGTCCAGTCACCACTACTTCGTTTATTTCAACAACAGATTCTTCCATGATGAAGTCTCTAGTATTGATTGTTTTTAGATCGATATTTTCGGCTATCATTTTATATCCCCCCGAATTAATCTGGCAAAGCATCGATCGTTTGGGTAGATGCTCGATAGTATAGTTCCCGTTTATGTCGGTCACAGTGCCGGCTTTTAATTCAGAGAAAAAGATAGTGGCTCCAATAATTGGTTCGCCATTTTTTCCGCTTATCTTGCCTTTAAGGCTTGTTTGAGAAACATTAGTTGTCTCTGCTGTGAGGTTGAAGCACATTAAAAGTGCAAGTATGATAGTGTGTATTTTGTACATTTTTTTTTTATTTGTAAGTAATTCTTTTTTTTCTAAATCAAAAACTAAAGAGATTTTTACCACAAAAGGTTTCACAAAAGTCTAATATAAAAGATTTTATTCTAAAATCAAGACCATAAAAGTGACATGTTGATCCTTTTAGAAAATCAATTGCTTTGCTGAACTATTTTTTCTCTTCTTTTGTGACCCCTTCCGCCAGTTGACGGACAAGCTTTGTGGTTCATCTTTTAATTTGGTAAAGTTGAAGTTACCAAAAGCAATGGATCGGTTATTTTTTAATAACTTTCCGATAACAAGGCTTTTAATGCCTGATCAACTGCTTGTAACTGCATAGTTGTAATGTTTAAAATGGATAAGTGTGTCTGATTTTGTTTTGTCACACTTCACGTTGAGATACAGACATAAGCATTGATGAATGCATCAAACAAATTAATGCCTAATGTATTGCTCAATTAATGTCGTATTGAAATTGAAGGAAAATGGTTACAAACTTGGAGGAGCACGTAATTGAAAATGCTGTGATGCTTGTTGAGTCAAACATGAAAATGTACGAGCAGTCAGCTTTGTCTCTAAATTAATTGTAGCTCGTGGGATGAATATCTGATTTTGAGGGATAAAAGTGCAAAACTCAAATTCACAGACCGGACAGACGCTATGATGAGTACTGATTGATTGTTGATGGGGTTGAACGCAGTTATTGCATGTCTCGGAATGGTGATTGCTAACCAAAACGTGAATGGGTTTGTAGGCTAAAACGACTACAAACACTGCCAATAAAAGGAGTGCTAATAGGGGGCTGGCTTTAAACTTCGTTTCTGTTTTCATTATTTTAATGTGAGTGCAAATATAACCATAAATAAGCTTGTTTGTTCATATACGTTTGTTGATCTTAATTTTTAACTGAATAAATATTGAAAATTATGCCAATTATGGATGATAATTTAGAAATTAAGGAATATCTTTGTTTACTAAAATGCTGGAGAGGGAATAATTAGAGGTATGACTAATCAACAACAACTTAAAACAATATAACAATGAGTGAAGAAGCAAAATGCAACAGAAGCTACAGACACCAGAGTAATGCTACCGGAGGTGCAATGTATGGATTGGGATTCTTGGGTGCTGCCGGTTATTTTATCTCCCATGCCGGGACTTTTGGACTGGGCGTATATGGTGTTCTAAAGGCAATTGTGTGGCCTGCAATTCTAGTATATCAGGCATTTAAAGTGCTTGGAATGTAGAACTTGTGTATTCGGGTAAAAGAAAGAGACTGTCCGTCAAAGAAAAATATCATTTTCTGACAGACAGTCTCTTTTGTAATGTCGGATATTATTTCCAGATACCACTTCCCAAAGGAAGAATGGTGCGACCGTACATTTTGTTTAGTAGGTTAGCCCCAGCAGCATAAAAGCCAATCAGCGAAATGATTAGCTCGCTCCATGCAGCAATTGAGTGCCAGTATTCGCCCATTTTAAACGAATCGAGCATTAAACCTAGGAACAATACATCAATCAATATCATAATAGCTATTAAAGCTTTGTTCGTCTTGAACGAAGCAATAGTTAGAAATATTGAAAAGATTAAGTAACCCAAAAATACAACGCCAAGTTGACGAACATCGAAGCCATCGGCAAGTGCTTGGCCAAATGCGCCAACCTTAATTAACCATGAAGCTGCCATTGCAACCCAAAATAACCCATACACGGCAAAAGCTGTTGACCCAAACAAATTGTTGTGTTTAAAGTCATAGATAGCAGCCATAATTTGTGCTATTCCGCCCAAAAAAAATGCCCATGGAATTAAAATGGATAACCCTTCAGTAAATCCTAATTTCTGAGATGCGGCTACAAGTGTAACCATTGCCAAACCCGTAAGTCCTAGTGGAGTTGGATCAGCGACTTCAATACGAACATACGTTCCTTTTTCGTGCATAAATGTTGATTTAGTTTTTGTTTTGCGGGCGCAAAGATACAAAAAACAAGAAAAACCTCCAATAGCCGGATGGTAAATAAATAATGGATTATATTATTTGCGTATCCGCTTCAAATTATTTACTTTTGTTCTTTAGTAAGGCTAAAAAAACGATAATTGTAAATGTCCAACTAGTAAATATATAAGCATGGCAGCATTTAAACGCATTTTGTTGAAATTGAGCGGTGAATCGCTAATGGGCGATAAACAATATGGTATTGATGAAAAACGATTGAGTGAATATGCAAGTCAAATTGCCGAAATCGTTGCATTGGGCGTTGAGGTTGGTATTGTTATTGGCGGTGGAAATATTTTTCGCGGTCTAAGTGGAACTTCCAAAGGTTTCGACCGTGTGCAGGGCGACCAAATGGGTATGTTGGCCACTGTTATTAATAGTCTAGCATTGAACTCTGCCTTACAAGCCGGAGGCGTAAAGTCGCGAGTGCTTACTGCTATTCGGATGGAACCTATTGGTGAGTTTTATAGCAAACAAAAAGCTGTAGAGAGTCTTGAGCGTGGTGAGGTAGTAATCCTTTCGGCCGGAACAGGTAATCCGTTTTTCACAACCGATACAGGATCTTCCCTTCGTGCTATCGAAATAGAAGCCAATGTAATGCTGAAAGGTACCCGTGTGGATGGAATTTATACTGCCGATCCGGAGAAAGATAAAACAGCTACTAAATTTACCGAAATTACTTACGACGAAATTTATAATCGCAACCTGAAAGTAATGGACTTAACGGCCACTACCATGTGTAAGGAAAACAACATGCCTATTTATGTATTTGATATGGATACTGTTGGTAACCTGAAAAAGGTGATGCTTGGCGAAAAAATAGGAACATTGGTGTCGAATTAAACAGCACTATCAAACAATATAAATTTGAACGCTTCTTCACTCTTTTTTTTTGAGTAGAGGACTAAACTTAAAATAAATTATGCTAGACGTAAAACCACATCTGACCCATGCAGAAGAAAACATGGAATCTTCCATTCTATTTTTGGACGAATCGTTGGCGCATATTCGCGCAGGTAAAGCCAATCCGCGTATTTTGGATGGCGTAAAGGTGGATTATTATGGTCAACATGTGCCCATTGCCAGTGTGGCAACAATTACAACTCCCGATGCTAAAACCATTACTATTCAACCTTGGGAAAAGGCATTGATCTCTGTAATTGAAAAAGCAATTATGAATTCGGACGTGGGCATTACTCCAATGAACAATGGTGAAACCATTCGTTTGGGCATTCCTCCATTGACCGAAGACCGACGTAAACAATTGGCTAAACAATCGAAAGCTGAATGCGAAGATGCAAAAATCAGTATCCGCAATGCCCGTCGGGATGCCATTGAAAACTTCAAGAAAATGGTGAAAGAAGGCTTGCCCGAAGATGTGGGTAAGGACGCAGAAGTAAGTGTACAGAAAATTCATGACAAATTCATCAAACGGATTGAAGATATGTATGCTGCCAAAGAAAAAGAAATTATGACAGTATAATAAGTTTACAATCAGTCGAACAGTTCAGTCATCTCATGCGGTTTGGGATGACTGATGTTTTATTTATACATCATGAATTATGCAATTAAGGCAGTGGATCACTCTTTTTTTCTCGATAGTTACGGCGGTTGCCCACGCTGTAGAGTCGTCTGATTCCATTGTGTCGCGTAAAAGTTTGTTTGTCATACCGCAGGCTTCGTATCAGCAAGAAACCAGTGTGGCTACAGGTATTGCTTACGGATATTATTTCAAAAGTAAAGTCATAAGCCGCATTAGCTCGTTAACAGGCAGTGCCGTTTATACCTTTCGTAATCAGTTTTTGTTTAATATCACGCCGAGAATTTATTTTAATACTAATAAATGGTATTTATATTCTAATTTTAGTCTGCGCAATTATCCCGATCATTTTTATGGGATAGGAAATGTGCAAACAGCTATTCGGCAAGCTTTTACCGCCCAAAGTGTTTCACTGGTTGCGCAACCGCAATGTGTTTTATCGAAGCATTTATTTGTTGGGATGGTGTTTGCCACTCGTCACGAGAGCGTGAAGGCCGATTCGACCTTCGAAGAGAATAAAGCAAGCCTTTATACCCAATTTGGCAGCAGTGGTTGTAAACCTTTCTCAGTGACAAGTGTTGGTATGGTGGCGGCGTACGATAGCCGGGATAATCAGTTTTATCCACTGCAGGGTTTCTTTGCCAAAACCACATTGTCTGCGTCGAAGGCAGGGTGGGGAAGCAGTTACTCCTTGCAGGAAGTTTCGTTGGATTGCCGACACTATATACCGCTTTTTGGAACACAAGTGTTGGCTTGGCAGGCGTATTTTGCCGGTATCTTTGGTAGTAAAGATATTCCGTTTCAGCTATTGCCAACCCTTGGTGGGCGCGATGCACTTCGAGGTTTCCGACAAGGCATGTATCGCGAAAATGTACTGATGATGTTTCAGTCGGAATATCGATTGCCGATCTGTAAACGCTTTAAAGCAGCTGTGTTTTGTTCGGTGGGCGATGTGATGAATAGTTTTGATTATCAGATGGATAAATTGAAAGTGGCGTATGGAGCAGGTTTGCGCTATCGGCTGAACGATGCCCGGGTTCACTTGCGACTGGATATGGCAAAGAATAATTACGGTGATAAAGTGCAATTTTATATCACTGCAACAGAAGCTTTTTAGTTAATTGTTAATAATTATCAATTAATAATACATAATTCACAATTAAAGATGGATTACCTGTTTACCGCTTGTAACTTGTAATTCGTAACTTATAATAGAATAATGGAAGGATTAGTAGTAAAAAATACTGGAAGTTGGTATCAGGTAAAAACTGATGGCAGCGAATTGTTAGAGTGTCGCATAAAAGGAAATTTCCGCTTGAAGGAAATTCGCAGCACCAATCCTATTGCTGTGGGCGATAGGGTAGGATTTGAAATGAATGTGGACGGTACCGCCATGATCAATACCATCTGCGATCGACGAAACTACATTGTGCGTCGTTCGTCTAACCTGTCGAAACAATTTCAAATACTGGCTGCCAATCTCGATTTGGTGGCGTTGGTCGTTACGGTCAATTACCCCGAGACATCGTTGGTTTTTATCGATCGTTTCCTGGCTACTGCCGAAGCGTATCGTGTGCCGGCTTGTCTTGTTTTTAATAAAATTGACCGATACACCGAGCAAGAGATGAAGTACCTAGATGGCTTGGTTTATTTGTACACCAGTTTGGGTTATCCTGCTTTCAAAGTGTCGGCTTTGCATTCGGACAATATAAATGACTTGCTAACCTTTCTGAGCGGCAAAACAACGCTTTTCTCCGGTAATTCGGGTGTGGGGAAATCTACTCTTATCAATGCCATTGCCCCTCTTTCGCTAGCCAAAACAGGAGCTATTTCTTCCTATCACAACAAAGGAATGCATACAACTACTTTTTCGGAGATGTTTGAGTTAATATCAGGTGGTCACATTATCGACACTCCGGGCATAAAAGGCTTTGGCACAATTGATATGGAAGAGGCAGAAGTGGGTCACTATTTCAAAGAGATTTTTGCAGCATCGGCGGACTGTAAGTTTGCCAATTGTACGCACGTGCACGAACCGGGCTGTAATGTACTCAAAGAACTTGAAAATCACCACATCAGTTCGTCGCGCTATCAAAGTTACATAAGCGTGATGAAAGACTGCGATGAAGGAAAATATCGTTAAAATGAATATTTTGCACATATAACTATCAATTTATTGCAAAATAACACGGAATTACAAAATTATTGAATACATTTGCACTAAAATTCTTACAATCAAAACTAATTGACTCGTAAAAACTGTAAGTTAGTAATGATTGTCAGACAAAACTATCCTACTCTATTTATCGTAACTGTTTAAATACTATGGCACAACATCAAATTGACCGCTTAGACAAAAAAATACTTCAACTTATCTCTCAAGATGCCCGTATTCCGTTTTTGGAAGTGGCACGCGAATGTAATGTTTCTGGTGCTGCTATTCACCAACGTATCCAGAAATTACGCAACACAGGCATTATCAAAGGCTCTGAATTCGTAGTAGATACCTATAAAGTTGGGTTTCAAACTTGCGCTTATATTGGAATTACCTTAAGCGATATCAAACAATTCAACAATGTAGTGGAAGAGTTGAAAAAAATACCCGAAGTTGTGGAGTGCCACTATGCAACAGGTAAATACTCGATGTTTGTAAAGATTTATGCAAAAGACAACCGTCATTTATTGCATATTATCTTGGAACGTCTTACACTTATACCAGGCATAGCACATACCGAAACATTTCAAATTTCACTCGACGAAATTTTCCGTCGCCAACTTTCAGTTTTCGAAATCGAATCGACAGTTGATGTGATTGACGAAGATTAAACTATTTTTGAAGGAATAAACCAAAGAGGCTTTCTCATTTAATGATGAGATAGCCTCTTTTTTTTGATATTCACAACTCAAACAAAAAGAATTACATTTGTAGCGTTAACAAGTGAATTTCTATTTTATGGGTGCTTATAATCGTAAAACCACACTAATGGAGAATAAGTTGTTTTGGAAATGGAAAGCCGGAACTTTTTTTCTAAGTTCGGCATAGCGATGCTACGTGTAACGGAGATGTCTCGATTGCCTGTTTTATTTTGATGAATAGCCCGCTATGTAGCCCCATATTCCAATAAACTGCATACTTTGATATCTAAATTTATTCTTGTACATTTGTAACATAAGTAGAAATATAAAAAATAATTCAATGGAAAACAAACTCGACTATCCTGAAATTCTTAAAAGTAAATATATTCCAACTACTGAATTTTATAGCCAAATAATTGATAGCTTACAAGACTATTCAATTTTTACATTAGATAAAGAATTCATCATAAATAGTTGGAGTTCTGGCTCGACAAAAATATTTGGTTACGAAACGGAGGAAGTTATCGGAGAATCTTTCGATTTAATATTTACGGAGGACGATTTAAAGAATGGCATTCCCAAAAAGGAAATCGAAACAGCCTTGAAAGAAGGCAGAGCAACAGATAATAGATGGCACATTGCTAAAGACAAGAGTCTTTTTTATGCTTATGGGTTGGTTTTTCCGCTCATAAGTTTAAATGGAGAAATGTTGGGCTACGTTAAGATCTTGCGTGACTTGACAGACAGGAAGCAATCAGAGGATGCTATAAAAAAATACGTAAAAGAACTGGAAGAACTTAATACTCATAAAGAGAGTGTTCTCGCAATACTTTCACACGATTTAAGAAGTCCTCTATCGGCTATAATTGGAACTGCTAAATATTTGAATGAAAATTTTCATAAAATGAAGCCCGATGCTGTTCAGGAAATGCTTGAATTGCTTTACAAATCGTCAACGAATGAATTAGAAATGTTAGACTATTTAGTAGAATGGGCAAGAATAAAATACGCATCGGACGTATTTTCTCCAACAAAAATAAAGCTGATACAATACATTGATAAAGTTTTTGAAACATTTAATGAAACTGCATCAATAAATGCAATAAATCTCCATCACGAAATTGAAGAAAATATATCTGTATTTGCGGATGGCAAAATGCTAATTTCCATCATTCATAACATTGTTTCAAATGCAATAAAACACACAGGAAATGGTGGGACAATAACGATTTCAGCAAAAAGTAAAGATGATAAAATTATTGTTCAGGTGAAGGATACTGGAGTTGGAATGTCCAAAGAAATAATTGAAAAACTTTTTACACCTCAGATGAAAACTCTTACTGAAGCCAGAAAAAAGAATAAAGGGGCAGGAATTGGGTTGTTATTAGTGAAAGGATTTTTAGAAAAAAACGACGGTGAAATATGGGTAGAAAGTATTGAGGGTGAAGGTTCCTCTTTTTATTTTACATTGCTAATTGATAAGCCTTTATATAAAATAGGAAGCTCAGAAGAAATTATGTTTGATGAAAATGCATAATAAAAGTACTGGTTTTAATCCATTTTAGGAGCAAATCAAAAAATAGTCACAGTTGTAATATTACTTGTTTGCCATAGTGTCTCGTGACTAAGTAAAACCACCATAAATTCGTCGGCTGACGGGCTTGTAAGAGTGGTTTCCTAGACGATATCCATTTAATCAAGTGTGTTGATAAAGCCAATAGTATTACAAATGCTTACTCATCTATCGGAAACGCAAGTAGACTGTTGTAACTTCTAGTCTCTTTAGAGCTTGTCCGACCATTGGCGGAGTTTTGTGGTGGTTGAAAAGAAACAAAGAATCTTGTTGATTGTAACTTGGCGCTTTTTGTACGGCGAAGTCGATTCCGTCGTTTGGCTGGCATATTAAACAAACAAAAGGCACAATTTCTTGTGTCTTTTGTTTGTTTAAAGAGATCATAACGATAGTATCCCAAAAGTACTTCAATTAGCAATTAATCAGTAAACTTTGCAAAGTCTTCTACAGGTGGGCGAGGACTAAAGGAGACGTTTGTTGAAAACAATATTGGTGAGGCGGATGTCTAAAACTTGAGGCTGTTGATTCGCTCCATGTTGAAGGTATCTTTCAGCCCACCCTCCAAAATTACGCATTGTTCTTGATTAATCGTCAGGTTTTGTATGTATATTAATTTTAAGTTATTAGTCATTTTTCTAATTTAATATTTGTACTTTTACGGTCTAAACAAACCTTTACGCAGAATGAAAAGACGATTCTTTATTTTACTGTTTTCGCTATGTGTTGTGCCCTCGCTTTTTGCACAAAGAGTAGGACTGGTGATGAGTGGCGGTGGTGCTAAAGGCATTACACACATAGGCGTTATCAAAGCATTGGAAGAAAATAATATCCCGATAGATTATGTTGCCGGTACTTCGATGGGCGCCATAGTGGGAGGAATGTATGCCATGGGTTTCAGCACGGAGCAAATGATAGCGGTGCTTAAGTCCAATGATTTTAAAAACTGGTCGACTGGTGAGGTGGAGTTAAACTACAAGTACTATTACCGTAATGCCGATCCGAAACCCAACTTTGCAGAAATTGCGTTCAGGGTGAACAAGAAAGATACGATAGACTTTAAATCGACTATACTGCCTACCAACCTGGTGTCGCCACGACAAATGAACTTTGCTTTTGTAGAACTTTGTGCACAGGCTAACGCCGTAGCGGGAGGTAATTTTGATAAACTTTTTGTTCCTTTTCGGTGTGTTGCTTCCGATATTTATAACCGCGAGGCAGTGGTGCTTAGTAAAGGAGTGCTGGGCGATGCAATCAGGGCTTCCATGACTTTTCCGTTTATGTACAAACCCATCGTGGTGGATGGTAGGTTGCTTTTCGACGGTGGTATTTTCAATAATTTTCCGGTGGATGTGATGCGTAACGACTTTAAACCCGATGTGATGATAGGCAGTGTAGTGGCCTCAAATCCACGTAAACCCGAACAGGGCGACATACTTATGCAAGTACAAAACATGATTATGACAAAAACCGATTATACCATTCCGAAAAAAGAAGGTATTCTGTTCACGTTTAATTCATCAATGTACAAAATGTTTGATTTTGATAAAGTAGACGAGTTGGTTCAGATGGGATATGATTCGATAATAAAGCGTATGGACGAGATAAAAGCACGCATTCCTCGCCGTGTAACTCCCGAAGAAACGGCTCAAAGACGTCAACAATTCCGAGATCGTTACCCCGAATTCAAATTTCAGAAGGTTACGGTAGAAGGGGTGGATAGTCTGCAAATGAGATACGTGGAGCAGGTTTTTCACTACGACAATGATGTGTTTACGATGAAAGAGTTTAAAGAATCTTACTTTAAATTAATCTCCGACGATAAAATTCAGGAAGTGATGCCACATACCGTATTCAATTCCGCAACCGGCACTTTCGATTTAAACCTCCATGTAAAAGTCCAGAATCATCTGAAACTGCTCGTGGGTGGTAATTTTTCCTCCTCCACTTCCAATCAGGCTTATTTTGGTATTTCGCACCAAAACCTGACCGACTACGCACAATCTTCTTATGTTGATGCTCAGTTTGGGAAAGTGTATAATGGATTGGGTCTGGGCACGCGCATTGAAATTCCGGATCAAAAAAGCTGGTATGTAAAGTTGGCTCTTGTGCTTCATAAGTTCGATTTCTTTGAAGGTGACAAATTGTTTTACAGCGATAACAGAACTGCCGATTTCTCGCAAGGTGAAATTTATAGCAAATTAAGTGTAGGTTTTCCTGTGGGGATGAACGGTCGTTTGGAGTTTGGTGCAGGTTATGGCTATTTGTCTGATACCTATTTTCTAAACAGAGCCACCATTACTCCGTCTACCCGCGAAGATGAGAGCCATTTTTCGATAGCCAGTCTTTTTGGAAGGATTGAAGGGCAAACTCTGAATCATTCAATGTATCCTACAAGAGGGTATAATATTTCTACCACTTTGCAGGCATTTACCGGAGCAGAGTCCTACGAATCAGGTAACACACCGTCCGCTAATGTAAAAAATGTAAAGGATCTATGGTTGCAGTGGCGTGCCAAAGTGGATCGTTACTATCCACTTTCGAGCAAATTTACACTAGGTGCGTATGGAGAACTTGCTTTCTCTACCCGTTCACTGTTGCAAAATTATACAGTGAGTCTTATTCAGGCACCCGCCTTTCGTCCCACTCCCTACACTCGCACTGTTTTTAAGGATGGGTTTAGTGCCAATAAATATGCAACTGTTGGGGTGAAACCAATCTATAACTTCACCAAGGAATTTAATGTACGATGTGAAGCTTACTGGTTTGTGCCCTACGAAACGATGAATCGTGCCCCCGATAATTCGGCCTACTATTCCAAACCGTTTAGTTCTTCGCAGGTAATGGTTGAAACGGCATTTGTGTATAACTTTAAAATTGCATCTGCAGGTCTGTTTGCCAATTATTGCAATACAGGCAGTGTTTGGAATTTTGGCGTCAATATAGGTTTTCTTCTTTTTAATCCGAAGTTTACAGAGTAGAGTCGGGGAAGTTTAATGTCGGTTTCAATGCTCTGTCCTTATTTGGCGCATTTATGGTTAATTTACATGTATTAGCTTTACATTGTGATTAAATTGTTTTAATTTACTCTAAATTAAATTTCACATTTCATACAAACTAAAAATTCTTTGTATCTTTGGACGTTTTTTGCGAAAGGGAAAATAGTTACAAGTTATAAGTTACAAGTTATAAGTTATAAGGCTAGGAGCAAGGGGTAAGTAAAAGACACTGCTCACTGTTTACTGCTCACTGAAAAAAGGAATACTAACAATAACAATTATACATGAAACGATTCAAATTACTGAACAACATCTTTGGGTGGCTTGCATTTGCTGTGGCTGCCGTAACGTATTTGCTTACCATGGAGCCTACAGCAAGCTTCTGGGATTGTGGTGAATTCATTTCTACAGCTTTTAAAATGGATGTTGGTCACCCACCGGGTGCGCCGTTCTTTATGCTTACCGGTCGTATCTTCACGCTTTTCGCTGCCGATACCACTAAAGTTGCCATTATGGTGAATTCATTGTCGGCTCTTTTGAGTGCATTTACTATTCTATTCTTGTTCTGGACCATCACTCATTTGGCTCGCAAGGTGGTTGCTAAATCAGAAGTTGAATTTTCGTTTGGAAATACAATTGCCATTTTGGGTGCCGGATTAGTAGGTGCATTGGCCTACACTTTCTCCGATTCATTTTGGTTCTCGGCGGTAGAAGGTGAAGTTTATGCCTATTCGTCATTTTTTACGGCTATAGTTTTCTGGGCTGTGCTGAAATGGGAAGATGTTGCCGACCGCTCGGGTTCGGATCGTTGGTTGATACTTATTGCTTACTTGATGGGTCTTTCTATCGGAGTTCACTTGCTTAACTTGTTGGCTATCCCTGCCATGGTATTAGTTTATTACTTCCGCAACAACAAACCTTCTACAAAAGGTGTCGTGTTAGCTTTACTGGCTTCATTGGTAATTCTGGGAAGTGTATTGTATGGCATTATACCTGGTTCGGTCGAGGTGGCCAGCTGGTTCGAATTGTTCTTTGTAAACAAACTGGGCTTTACATTTAATACAGGTTTATTTGTCTATATATTTCTTGCCGTTGTTATTTTGGCATGGTCTATCTACGAATCGTGTGTAAACAAAAGTTTTGTGCGTCTGGCAATTTCGTGTGTGCTGGGTGTAACCATAGTTGGTATTCCTTTCTTTGGGAATAGTGTGTTTGTCGGTGTGGTAATTATTGCATCACTGAGTGGTTTCTTTTATTGGAAAAGAGACAAAATTGATGCGCGTTGGGTAAATACGGCGATGTTGATGATTACCGTTATCCTTATTGGATATTCGTCGTATGCAGTTATTGTTATTCGTTCGTCGGCCAAACCGCCAATGGATCAAAATTCGCCCGACAATGTGTTCTCACTTAAATATTATCTTAACCGCGAGCAATATGGCGATCGCCCATTGTTGTACGGATCGGTATACAACGCACCCGTTAAGTTGAATGTAGAGGGTAATATGTGTGTGCCTGAAAAAGAACAAGGTGATGCCACTTATGCTCCAAAACTAAAAATATCGCCTGCCGATAAAGATGAATATATCATTACCGGTTACAAAGTCGACTACAAAATGGACGAGCGTTTTAATATGTTTTTCCCACGTATGTACAGCGATAATCCTCAACATGTAGAAGCCTATAAACAATGGGGAGATATTACGGGTGAATCGGTGACTTATGATTATTGCGGTCAACAAAAAACAGATATCAAACCAACCTTTGGCGAGAATCTCCGCTTTTTCTTCGACTATCAGGTGCGCTTTATGTACTGGCGTTATTTTATGTGGAACTTCAGCGGTCGTCAAAACGATATGCAAAGTTATGGTGAAATTGACCGCGGTAACTGGATTACCGGTATCGGTTTTATCGATAATGTATTGGTTGGAGATCAAACCAACTTGCCATCGGAACTTAAAGATAACAAAGCACATAATGTTTACTTTATGTTGCCACTCTTGTTGGGGATCTTTGGTATCTTGTTTCTTATGTATGCCGGAAAAGAGGGTGGCGAAACCTTGTGGATTACCATGCTTCTGTTTGTACTCACAGGACTTGCCATTGTTATTTATCTGAATCAAACACCATATCAACCTCGTGAGCGTGATTATGCCTACTCGGGTTCGTTCTACGCTTTCAGTATATGGATTGGGCTGGGTGTGCTCGGTATTATCCGTGCACTCGATAAATATGTGCCCCGCACAGTAAGTGCTATTGTAGTTACTGTTTGTTGTTTGGGTGTGCCTGCTCTTATGGCGCAACAAAACTGGGATGACCACGACCGTAGCAACCGTTATACTTGTCGCGATTTTGGTGGTAACTACCTTGCTTCGTGTAAACCTAATGCGATTATATTCTCTAATGGTGATAACGATACTTTCCCACTATGGTACAATCAGGAAGTGGAAGGATACAGAACCGATGTGCGTGTATGTAACTTAAGCTACTTGCAAACCGACTGGTACATTAGCCAAATGAAACGTGGTGCATACAAATCGACTCCGCTACCCATCTCGTGGCAGCCAAAAGACTACGTGTCCGGCAAAAACGAAGTGGTGTATGTTGATTCTATGATGCCGCAACTGGATGTGAAAACGGCTTACGACTTTGTATTAAGCACCGATCCGCAAACAAAACGCGAGGGCGAAGCATTTATTCCGTCTAATCATTTGTTCTTGCCTGTTGATGCACAGCAAGTTATTAAAATGGGAACATTGCCGATATCAAGAGTCGGAGAAATTGTACCGCAAATTGATATTAAACTCGATAGACGAATTACGAAGAGCTCGTTGATGATTCTCGAACTGCTGAAAGAAAATAACTGGAAACGTCCAGTTTATTTTGCGGCCACCGTTGGAGATGATTATTACATGGGTTTGAACGACCATTTTGAACTTACAGGTATGGCTTATCAAGTAGTGCCGGTGGGAGTAAAAGGTACCGGTGCGGGCGTAAATGTGGACGAAATGTATAACAATATGATGACTAAATTCCGCTATGGCGGTATCAATAATCCTAAAGTATACCTTGACGAAAATATTACCAGAATGTGTCGCACGCACCGTATGATGTTCAGCCAATTGATTGGTGCCCTAGTTGCCAAAGGTGATTCGGTGCGCGCATTGAAAGCATTGAATTACTGCGATAAACAAATTCCTGCTGCTACCGTTCGTCACGATTATGTTTCTACTCAACTAGCCGATTATTATTATAAACTTCATAAGCCTGCAAAAGGGAATGAAATAATGAATGCTGTAGCCAAAGATTGTATAGAGAATCTTGATTGGTATTTGGGCTTAAATACTGTCAACCGCAATAGTGTAAACAATCGTGTTGGACATAATATAGCTGTATTACAACAAGTTTTGCGTATTTCGCAAGATGCAAAACAAGATGTGATTTTGACCAAATTCATGCCTAAATACATGCAGTACGCTAAACAACTTCAGTTGTAAATGAATGTACAGTTTCCAAGACTTCTCCGCCCTTTGTGGGGAAATGTAATATGGCGTAAAGACCCATCGAAGAAAGTAATTTATCTTACTTTCGACGATGGACCTGAGCCAGAAGTAACGCAATTGGTGCTCAATTTGCTCGACAAACATCAGGTAAAAGCTACTTTTTTCTGTGTAGGTGAGAATGTGCAAAAGCACCCCGAAATCTTTGCTCGGGTAATAGATAGAGGGCACGAAGTTGGGAATCACACCTTTAATCATCTGAAAGGGTATTCTGTCTCGGATGATATATATTATGATAATATCGATAAAGCAGCTGGTTGGATTGATAGTAAACTGTTCCGTCCACCTTACGGTCGTATCACTCGTCGTCAAATAGGGGCGTTAAATGAAAAATATGAAATTATTATGTGGGATGTTATTACCCACGATTATAACCGCAATTTATCGCCCGAAACCATCATGCAAACCATTAAACGCTACTCGCGCAATGGTTCCATTGTCGTTTTTCACGACTCGATAAAAGCAAAAGAAAACGTACTTGCCGTATTGCCGCAGGCTATCGAATACTGGAAGGAGAAAGGGTATGCCTTTGGGGTGTTATAGTTTTGTTTTATGCCTTATCCCAAGCTGCCCCTTTAGATTTAGATTTTTTGAAAAGAATGCAGTGCAATAACGAGTTTTTAATGAATTTAAAGTTATGATAACTAGAATTAAAATACACGGATTTAAAAGTTTAGTGGATACAGAATTGTATTTTGGTCCTTTCACTTGTATCGTTGGAGCAAATGCGATTGGTAAATCAAATTTTTTTGATGCACTTTCTTTTCTCTCAAATTTAGCAGACAAAACAATTATTGAGGCTACAAAATCTGTTAGAAGTGAGAATCAGAAACACTCAAATATTCGAGATATATTTTATAGAAGTGGTTCTGATTATATTTCTCAAATGACTTTTGAAGTGGATATGTTAGTTCCTCAAAGAGGGATTGATGATTTAGGTCAGGTAGCAGAAGCAACTATTACAAGTTTAAGATACACTCTGAAGTTGGAATTGAATAATGAAATTGGGGATAATGAGCCAATTAGAATATTGGAAGAAGAACTACGCCCTGTTACACAGATAGATACGAAGAGGAATATTCATTTTGAATATAAGAAGGAGTGGGTTGAATCTATATTACAAGGAAGACGTTCAACAAGTAATCCTTTTATTTCGACAGATGGAGATAAAATTAAGTTACATCAGGATGGTAATAAAGGAAGAACAACGGACTTTATTTCGCAAAAGATGCCACGGACTTTATTATCTACGGTAACCGCTGAATCGCCAACAGCATTTTTAGCAAGACAGGAAATGCGTAATTGGATGATGTTGCAATTTGAACCTAGTGCTTTGCGACAACCAAATTCAATTTATGAAGTAAAAAATGCTGAAATTAAAGCAAATGGGCTTAACTTGCCGGCTACATTATATAGACTTCAATCAGAGAAGATTGACAAGGATGTCTATCAATCTCTTACAAATAAATTAAAAGAGTTAGTTGATGATGTCATTGAAATTACTGTTGATAAAGATGAAAAGAGAGATTTGCTGACGCTTCAAGTGAAATTTAGAGATGGACTTACTCTACCAGCACAGTCTTTATCGGATGGTATCTTGAGATTTCTTGGACTGGCAATTATTGAGGAAGATAGCTCTGGAAGTAGACTAATTTGTTTGGAAGAACCGGAAAATGGGATTAACCCGAAGAAAGTGTATGAAATGGTTGAATTACTTCAAGGAATGGCTACCGACTGTTGTTTTGAGGTGGATAAAGATAACCCTCTACGACAGGTTATAATAAATACACACTCGCCTATTGTTGTCGGTGTTGTTTCCGATGAAAGTTTGTACTTGGCTAAAGGTAAAGAAATGTATTACGAAGGTTTTAATAGAAAAATTACCTATACTGGTTTTTCTGCATTAAATGATACATGGAAAACGGTTTATGGGCTAGCCGAAACTACCTCGTTAGGCGATATTTCGGCTTATTTAGACAAAAAGATTATAGGTAAAACAGATATAGTTGCTGATCAGTCCGTAGCATATGAGAAAATTTCTTCTCAATCATCTCGTAAACGAACTGTAGCTGAGAATGTGTTACAAGGTATAATTGATTTTGAATTTTAATTATGGCGTTGAAATATACATTAATCGCTGATGGAAGTTCGGATAAGACTTTACTCAAAATTATTAAATGGTCGCTGGATACTTTGTATCCCCATTTATCTAATGAGGAAAGTTTTGCTGATTTTAGGTTTTTGCAGAAATCCCCAAAAAGCTTGAAAGATAAATTAGAAACAGCAAAAAAAATATATCCATTTGATGTTGTTTTTATTCATCGAGATGCCGAATCAACAAATGTAAAAGTAATTGGACAGCGGTTTGCTCAAATTAAAGATGAAATTGGAGAGATTGAATTTCAAAACACAGTTTGTGTTATTCCAATAAAAATGATGGAAGCGTGGTTGTTGATAGATAAAAATGCGATAAAGAAAGCTGCAGGAAATAGAAATTATGTTGGAGAAATCAATTTGCCCTTACTCAAAAGTTTAGAAAAAGAAAATCAACCTAAAATTCGATTACATAACTTATTGGCTGATGCAAGTGGATTGAAGGGACGAAACCTTCGGAAGTTTAACCCAGACAAGGCTATTCACTTGGTAGCTGAGTATATCGAAGATTTTAGTCCGTTAAGGAGTCTGATTTCTTTTCGAGAATTTGAGAAAGATTTACAAAGGGTAATCAACAAGTATTTAATTACAAATAATGTGAACTTGTAGATAGCTGATAACTGCAATGAAAGAATCAATTTTACATTACGTTTGGCAGCACAAACTTTTTAGTGCTCAGCACCTGTTTACCAACGATGGAGAGGCGGTGGAAGTGATTGATGTGGGTAAACACAATACAGATGCTGGTCCCGATTTTTTTAATGCCAAGATCCGAATAGGCGAAACGCTTTGGGCTGGAAATGTAGAAATTCATACGCATTCTACCGACTGGAGTAAACACAATCACCATTCCGACAAGGCTTACGATAGCGTTATTTTGCATGTGGTGTCGGAAATTGATGGAGAAGTTTTTCGGGAGGATGGTGCCAAGATACCTCAACTGCTGTTGGTATATCCAAACCATATATCGCAAAATTACGATCGATTAATAGGTGAGCAGAAATGGATTCCGTGCGAGGATAAGATTTCTACTGTTTCAGGTATTGTTATTGAAAGTTGGAAAAACGCTTTGCTAACTGAACGGTTGGAGCAAAAAATGCAAGCCATTAGCACTTTGCTGTTGGACAACAATCAACATTGGGAAGAAGCTTTTTATATCACCTTGGCACGTAATTTTGGATTTGGTACTAACAGTCAGGCTTTCGAGAGTTTGGCTAAATCAGTACCGCTATCGGTATTGGGCAAGCACAAAGATCAATTGCTCCAGTTAGAAGCTGTACTTTTCGGACAGGCCGGGTTGTTGACCGACGCTGCTACCGATGAATACAGCATGCTGTTGAAACAAGAATATAGTTTCTTGCAAGCTAAATTCGGTTTGCAGCCGATGGCCCGTTCGCAATGGAAATTGTTGCGATTACGACCCGATAATTTTCCGCATGTTCGCATTGCACAGTTTGCTGCATTGATACATTCGTCGTCAAAGTTGTTTTCTAAAATAGTAGATAATACTGAAATTGAATACCTTCGATCGATATTTGTATGTGAGCCGTCAGACTATTGGAAACATCATTATGTGTTTTCGCACCACAGTTCGTTAAGTGATAAAAAACTGGGTGCTCAATCGATAAATGTAATTTTGATAAATACAGTGGTTCCTTTTCTGTTTTGTTATGCGCAGCAGAAAAACAATCAGGTGCTTAAAGATAAAGCATTGCAACTGTTAGAACTACTACCGCCCGAACGAAATGCCATTATTACGGCATGGCAAAAACTTGGAATCGGTTCGGTATCGGCCTACGATTCTCAGGCCTTGTTGCAATTGAAAAAGCAATATTGTGACGATAAAAAATGTTTGCGTTGCAGAATTGGACATAAAGTGCTCACCAGCTGAAAAATAGATGAGTGGCAGAAAAAACAAAATAAAGAATGAAACAGATAACGAAAATATACCTTTTTATAGTTACAGCAGGCATTATTTTACTCGTAAATGCTTGTGCCAATATGTCGCAGGGGCCAACAGGTGGTCCGAAAGATATTACTCCTCCAAAGGTTGTAAAATCATTTCCGGCTAGTGGCGCTCTGTACTTCAAAAAGAAACAGATTCAGATTGATTTCGACGAGATTGTAAATGTCGAAAAAGCTTCCGAGAATGTGATTATTTCTCCACCACAGCAAAATCCGCCGGATGTAAAATCGTACGGAAAACAAGTTACGGTGAGTTTTAATCAGGATCTTGCAGATAGTACTACTTACAGCATTAATTTTGGGAATGCCATTGTAGATAATAACGAGAAAAATCCATTGAAGAATTATGTTTTTGCTTTTTCTACAGGCGGACAGATTGATACCATGAGAGTTTCTGGAACAGTGATTAATGCCCAGGACTTAAACCCAATGCCGGGTATTTATGTTGGTATTTATGCCACAGATAATGATTCTTCTTTTTTCAAGAAACCTTTTATACGTATTGGTAAAACTGATGAATACGGACATTTCTCTATCGATAATATGAAAAAAGGGAAATTCAAAGTTTATGCTCTGGATGATGTAAATCATGATTTCTTTTATCAACCGGGCGAAGGGCTGGCGTTGCACGATTCGCTTGTAGTGCCGACATCACGAATGGAAGAGATGCGTGACACAATTTGGAAAGATTCGATAACGGTAGATAGTGTTCATAAATACATGGGTACACGCTTCTTGCCTGATGATTTGACGCTGCGGTTTTTTAAAGAAAACAAGAAACGTCAGTATTTTGCAAAGTTCGAACGCAAAGAACCGTTTGTTTTCAATCTGTTTTTTAATGCTCCGGCAGCCGAACTACCAAAGCTGAACCCACTTAATTTTAATTGGGATAATAAATATTTACTTCAAAAAAATGCAACGAAGGATAGTTTGACCTATTGGCTCACCGATTCTACTGTGTGGAATGTGGATACGCTGCAAATGTCGATGACCTATCTGAAAACCGATTCGTTGTTTAAACTAGTACCCATCACCGATACCATAAACATAGCGATGCGAAAGGCGCGCGTGAACCCAAGAACTAAAATAGCCAAGAAAGCGGTTGCTGCAAAAGCTGAACCTTACAAATTTACAACCAATGTGTCCACGGCTTTCGAAATTTTTAATCCTATTATTTTTCGATTTGAAGCTCCGTTAGCCAACTTTGATATTTCGAAGATAAAGTTGAGCGAAAAAGTAGATACCGTATTCAAAACGATACCGTTTAAGTGGCGGCAATTGGACTCAACGAAGATGTGTTATAGCATTGAACATAAATGGACTGCCGAAACAGCGTATAAGATTGAAATTGATTCGGCTACATTCAGCAGTATCTACAAAAGAATTAGCAACAAGTACGACAGAGACTTTAAAATCCGATCGCTGGAAGAATATTCGAGTCTAAAAATACAGTTGGCAATATTCAATCCAAAAGTAGTAATGCAAGTGCTGGATCCAAAAGATGTAGTCCTCGCTACCAAGCCTGCCTCCGAAAAAGGAACTATTTTTGAGTACCTACGCCCCGACGACTATTATTTGCGCATGTTTATAGATAACAATGGCAATGGAGTATGGGATACTGGCGATTTATCGACTAAGCGTCACGCCGAAGAGGTTTATTATTATCATCATAAATTTACGCTGAAAGCAAATTGGGAATTCGAGGAAACGTGGGATTATAACTCTGTGCCACTTCTAAAACAAAAACCGGTGGAACTGTTGAAGGATGATCCGAGAAATACTAAGAAGGGTTCTAAAACATCACTGCCAATAACTACCCAACCTACAAACAGAAGCCAGAAACGACAATAGAATAGAATAATTAGTAAAAGAGTAAATTCAATTTAAGGTTGAATTTGCTCTTTTTTTTGATTATCAACCCTAATGATTCTAGTCTGAAATATTTGAGATCGTCCGATATCAAACGTTTGCGATAAGAATAACCAAAACGAAGGTTAGTATTCAGTTTGTTTCTTTAGAATTTGATTAGTTTTGTATTTTAAATTAACGCTTTCTGTATGATGTTTAGACCTCTGAAGTATAATGGATTAGGTCTTCAATAAAATGTTACTTATTTTAAATGTCGATTATCAAGTCAAAAATACAATTCCTGAAAGAAAATCACAACCTCATGGGAGTTGTAAGTAACAGGAACTGTGACCGGATTTTTAAACCATAAAGTATAGGCTAGTTGTATAGTGATACATAGTTTTTTTTACAAATACTGAATGCTTTTCATATAGAGACTACTACTTTCTCATTATGCTATAAAATGATTCTTTTATTGATACTAAATCACTTAGAAATTAATCTTACTAACTTTTTACTACTTAATAACTTCTGCTATTTTCTTTTCAACCAGTTTCATATATATTTGTACAATAAATAAAGCACATAAAGCTAAATATCATCATATTCGCTGAGGCTAATGCTCCAATGGAATACAATTATTGTCATTGTTCCAATTACCCTAGAGAGTTGTAGAAAGCAATAAATAAATCCCGATGCAAAGTTTTATGTATTCTATCAAAAAAAAAGTATTACTCTTATTTACAACCATAAAAACATAGTTAGTTCATGAAAAAAACAATCATTCAACTCTTTTGTCTAATGTTCATTCCGCTATCCAGTTGGGCTCAAACGTCTGTATCGATAGGTGATTTAAAAACATTTAAACAGGAAAATAATCTGATTTCGATAGAAGCAAACAATGCTTTTGTTCAAATTACTGCTTTCAGAGATGACATTATTCGCGTAAGAGCGTACAAAGAGAAACCTCTGCGCAACTTCTCGTATGCTGTTGATAAACAAGCCGAAGGTAAATTTACAAGTGTGGTTGACGAAAATTCGAAACTTGTTTTGAAAACATCCGTCTTGAAAATAGAAATTACAAAAGCTCCTATTCGTATCAGTTTTTATACGCTCGATGGTAAATTAATCAATGCCGATGATCCAAGATTTGGGATGACATGGCTTGGCAGCGATGTGACTTGTTATAAACAAATGTTTGAGAAAGAAAAATTTATCGGTTTGGGTGAAAAAACTGGTCCGTTAAACAAGCGAAGCATGGCCTACGAAAACTGGAACTCAGACGTTCCGGCATACAGCCTAGATAAAGATCCACTTTATGCTACCATCCCTTTCTATATGGGCATTCATGATAATATTGCTTATGGAATTTTCTTCGATAATTCCTACAAGAGTACTTTTAGTTTTGGTGCTTCCACCGACGATGAAATGTCACACTTTGGCGCTGTAGGGGGTGAGATGGACTACTATTTCTTTGCTGGTGATTCGGTTCGTAACGTCATCGAGGAATACACATGGTTAACTGGGCGGCCAAAACTGCCACCGCTGTGGAGCTTGGGTTACCAACAATGTCGTTACAGTTACTATCCCGATAAAGAATTACTCAGTGTGGCTCAAACTTTTCGCAATAAAAAGTTTCCTTGCGATGTGCTGTATCTTGATATTCACTACATGGACAATTATAAAGTATTCACATGGAATCCTGAACGCTATACAAATCCGGAGCAAACAATAAATAGTTTGAAGGGTATGAATTTTCACTTGGCTGTGATTGTTGATCCGGGACTTAAGGTGGAGAAAGGATACTCGGCATACGATGAAGGCATCAAGAATAAGTACTTTCTTTCGTACCCCAACGGGCAGCCTTATGTAGGTAAAGTTTGGCCGGGCCGATCCCATTTTCCAGATTTTACAAGCCCGGAAGTTCGTACATGGTGGGGCGAAAAATTTTCATCACTTACGGACAAAGGAGTTGAAGGTTTCTGGAACGACATGAACGAACCAGCCACTTGGGGACAAAAAATTCCGGATATGGTTGAATTTAGTTTCGAAGGAAACAAAACAACGATCAAAGAAGGACATAACATTTTTGGAATGCAGATGGTGCGTTCCACTTACGAGGGAACAAAAAAGTTAATGGATGGTCGTCGGCCGTTGACTATTACCAGAGCTACATTCTCAGGAGGTCAACGCTATTCAACGATCTGGACTGGTGATAATTTTGCTTCGGATGACCATATGTTGCTTAGTGCTAAGTTAGTCGCTAACTTAGGGCTTGCCGGTTTCTCTTTCGCAGGTCCTGATGTTGGTGGATTTATGGGCGAACCAACCAAAGAACTTATGGTTCGATGGATGTCACTTGGGGCATTCACACCATTTTATCGTAATCATAGTGCTGTGGATTTGAACTATCGGGAACCTTGGATTTTACCTAAAGATTACCAGGATATTGTGCGCGATTATCTGAACTTACGTTATCAATTAATGCCATACATTTATTCTAATGCAGTGTTGGCTTCACGAACAGGATTACCAATTGTGCGCACTTTGGCTATCGATTATACCAATGATAATCGTATCTACGATCGTAGTTTTGAGAATCAATATATGTTTGGCGACGGTTTGCTAGTATGCCCAGCACGCAGCACCGATAACTACACGCAAGTGTACTTGCCCGAGGGTCGCTGGTATCGTTTTTCTAACGATCAGGTTTTTGAAGGAGGCAAAGATTATCACGTAGCTTCACCACTCAATGACCTGCCTGTTTTTGCTCGAGAAGGGGCTATTATCCCAATGCAAAATACTGTTCAGAACACTACCGAGAGTGCCGGTGATACACTAAAACTTCATGTTTTTGCTGGATCGAAAGCAACAAAATTGCTTTACTATGAAGATGATGGCACAACATACAATTATGAAAAAGGAGCGTCATACGAACGAACGATTAGTTTCAATCCCGATAAAAATGAACTGACACTGTCAGAAAAAAAAGGCGATTCCGTAGGACGATTCAAAAAAGTACGCCTAATTATTCATGGGTTTGATACGCTAAACTCATTTAATGTGGGACCAAAGGAACTCAGCATCTCTAATAATAATAAGGTGCAAAGTGTTACTTTCGATTTTGATAATTCTGCCATCAACCTGAAATGGAAATGTCAAAAGAAGAAATAATTTAATTGGTTATCTAAAATCGATTAGCACAATTTACTCTGTTTGAAAAATAATAAAAGCCGTCCATCATTTTTATCTGATGGACGGCTTTTATTATGTTAGGCAGTTGCGGTATCTGTATTTTTTTTCAATACAAATGCTGTGCGTGCAGGAATATAAAGTTTTAACCATTCTTTTCCTGAAGGTTCTTTTGGCGTTTTTGTGGTGAAATGAGTTATGGTTTCATCTATCAGGTTAAAGCCTCCATACTTTGTTTCATCTGTGTTTAAAATGATTTTATACGCCCCTTTATCGGCAAGGATTCCATAATCGGTAAATGACTTGGTTCCGTTAAAGTTGAAAACGAAAATCAAATCGCCACGTTGGTAAGCCATAACCTGATCGTCTTCTTTATCCCAAAGCTGCTGAATTGAAGTACGGTTAAATTGTGGAATAGAATTGATCAATGCAATCATTGCATTATCAAATAAGCCCAATGCATTATACAAATAACCTTCATTATCAACTAATTCCCACTGTCGACGAGCATATTTGTGCGACCAGCCATTTCCTTCGCGCGGAAAATCAATCCACTCAGGATGTCCAAATTCATTACCCATAAAGTTCAGATAACCACCATTAATAGTGGTTGCGGTAATCAAACGTATCATCTTATGTAGTGCCACACCTCTGTCAACCAGTAAAGTGCTATCGTTGCGCTGCATGTGCCAATACATGTCTGAATCTATTAGTCTGAAAATTAGAGTTTTGTCTCCAACTAAAGCTTGGTCATGACTTTCGGCATAATTAATCGTTTTTTCATCAGCTCGTCTATTTGTAAGTTCCCAAAGAATATGACCTACCTTCCAATCCTCATCCTTTACTTCTTTTATCAGTTTAATCCAAAAATCGGGAATACCCATTGCCATACGGTAATCAAAACCAAGACCTCCTTCATCCACTTTCGTGGCCAAACCAGGCATTCCGCTTACTTCTTCTGCAACACTTATTGCGTTTGGATTTACTTCGTGTATTAATTTATTAGCCAAGGTCAGATAGCAAATTGCATCGCCGTCTTGGTTCATGTTGTAATATGATTCATATCCGTTGAAATCTTCACCCAGCCCATGGCTACGGTATAGCATGGAGGTAACGCCATCGAACCTGAATCCATCAAATTTATATTCTTCTAACCAAAATTTACAATTGGAGAGTAGGAAGTGAAGAACAGATGGTTTAGCATAATCAAAACAGAGCGAATCCCATGCCGGATGTTCACGACGTGTTCCACCATGAAAGTACTGATATGGAGTTCCGTCGTAACGCCCTAATCCTTCTATTTCATTTCTAACAGCATGTGAATGAACAATATCCATAATGACGGAAATTCCCATTCCGTGCGCATCGTCAATTAAATGTTTCAACTCTTCGGGAGTGCCAAAACGGGATGAAGCAGCAAAGAAACTTGAAACATGGTATCCGAATGAGCCGTAATAAGGATGCTCCTGAATAGCCATTATTTGAATACAGTTGTACCCATCAGCGGCTATACGGGGTAAAACTGTAGTTCTGAATTCGTTATAACTGGACACTTTTTCCTCGGAGCTCGACATGCCAATGTGGCATTCGTAAATTAAAAGTGGCTCGGTTTGAGGCTTAAAATCAAGATTTTTAAATACGTATGGTTGAAAAGTGTTCCAAACTTGAGCACTAAAAATTTTAGTAGTCTCATCTTGCACTACTCTGCGCGCCCACGCAGGGATACGTTCGCCGCTTCCACCTTCCCATTCAATCAGCAATTTATAAAGTTGCGAATGTGCCATGGCAAAATCGGGTAAGCGTATTTCCCAAATACCATTTTGAAGCTTTTTTAATTGATAATCAGGGCGTCGCTGCCAATTGTTGAAATCTCCAATCAAAAATATTGCAGTTGCATTCGGTGCCCATTCTCTAAAAATCCAGCCGTCGGTAAGACGATGCAAACCAAAGTATAGGTATCCGGAAGCAAAGTCAGAAAGCGTTTGCCCCTCTATAACTAATTTCTTTTCAATACTTTCAAAGTATTCGTAACGTCCATTAATGGCATTGGCATAAGGTGCCAACCATGGATCGGATTTGAGTATGGCTAGATCTTTCATATACTTGTTTCTTTTTCAGTTAAACTATTGAGGTTGAGATTTTGTATTTGAAACAGTAGTTGTAATTTGTAAACTATTACTGCTCCAAATTGCAGAAAAAAGATGTTCGTTGTAAAAGGTTTAAACCAGTACTTTCACAATAATCTTTTTGTAAGTTCCTTCTGAAATGCCAGGTTGATGTCCGTCTTCCGGAAAAAATATTGCAAATTCAAAGGGTTGAACGTTAATGAAATTGGATGCTTTGTCGGTAAAAAAGCTCACATCTTTATCGGCGTTATATGCTTCGGCAACTTCAGTCAGTTTACTACCGGCTATCCAGCCCATAGTTTCTGCTTTGCCAATAGGTACCTGAATGTCGATAAACTTGTTATGTGTTTCCATTTTTGCTACTTCGGCGGTCTTTCCAGTAATTTCAACAACGAGAATAACTAAACTGGTGTCCTCAAGTTCTATTTTTCCAAATGGAAGAGCTACTAAATCAGTTTCTTTCAAATAGTTGAATGCTTTTTTAAACCGTGGATGGATTGAATCGTACAATCCGCTATTTTCTAATGTGTCTAAAATCATATTGAGTTAAATATTTAGTTGTTATAGTTGTATATTATTAATATCCCATTACCTCGTCTACGGTATAATTCAGAAACTGATTGAATGGATGAGCATACTTCAATACCTCAGCTACTTTTTGAACAAATTGCTCTTTTTCAATTAAATCGTCCAGTTTATATTCAACCAAATAGTGTTTCAGTTTAAGTAGTTCTGCTTCCTGAAAATCTTTTGGGAAACCTCGTGGAACAGTTTTAAGCTTATCATCTTCAAAAAAAGTAGTGAAGTGTTTTGCAAATTCCCTTTTCGATCGAATAGCATTCAGTTCGTCGATATTATCGTAGACACTTTGGCGTAGTGCTTTCAGTAAATTTGGTTGCGGGCACCAAACACCTGCTCCCACAAAGCATCCTGCTGGGTCGAGATGAAGGTAATAACCGGCACGTTGACTTTTGCGTCCACCCTGCGTGGCAATGTATACACCAAAATGGGTTTTGTATGGAGTTTTGTCGTGCGAAAAACGAGTGTCACGATATATCCTGAAAACGCAATCTTTAACTTCTACGTGCTTTACTTCGTCGTCAAACCCCGATATTTCTGTAATTAAATCCTTACTTAACTGTTCAAATTCCAACCGCACTTTATCATACCAGACTTTGTTTTCGGCAAACCACTCTCGGTTGTTGTTGATTTTCAATTCATTTAAAAATTGAAGTATATTTTTGATTTGCATACCCATTTATTTTTGCGTTTGACAAATATAAGCTAAAATTCAGATAAAAAAGGAATAGAATTCATATTTTTTTAAACAAGACTCAACTTTGTGGAAAATTGATTACTTTTGTAGTCAAATAGGCTGATAAGCCAGTCTGCAAAATAATATTTAAATGGCTGTATAACAGATTTTTTGTTCATATACATCCTTTTTCAAAATAAAGAAATGAAAAATAAAATAAATCAGTTGTTGGAAGAAGTGAACCAACTAATTGCATCTAATCAAGATGAATTGGAAGCGCTTCGTATTAAGTATTTGAGTAAAAAAGGCGAAGTATCTGCGCTTTTCAACGATTTTAGAAACGTTGCTAACGAAGAGAAACGCGAAGTTGGTCAAATGCTGAATGAACTTAAAAATGCTGCTCAAGATAAATTCAATGAATTAAAAGAGTCCTTTGAAGGTTCTTCAACCTCCGATAAAAAAACAGACTTAACACGTACTGCCGATCCCATTAAACTTGGTACACGTCATCCACTTTCGTTGGTAAAGCACGAAATTATTGAGATTTTTTCGCGCATTGGTTTTACAATTGCCGAAGGCCCTGAAATAGAGGATGACTGGCATGTGTTTGGTGCTTTGAACTTTGCACCTGAACATCCAGCACGCGATATGCAAGATACTTTCTTTATTGAGCAAAACCCTGACGTATTGCTTCGTACACACACTTCGTCGGTGCAATCACACATCATGACGCAACAAAAACCGCCAATTCGTAAATTATTTCCGGGACGTGTCTATCGTAATGAAGCCATTTCGTATCGTGCCCACTGTTTTTTCCATCAGGTAGAAGGGTTGTATATCGACAAGGATGTTTCTTTTGCCGACTTGAAACAAGCGTTGATGTATTTTGCTAAGGAAATGTTTGGTGCTGAGACTGAGATTCGTTTGCGCCCATCTTATTTTCCGTTTACTGAGCCAAGTGCTGAAATGGATATTTCGTGTAACTTGTGTGGTGGTAAAGGATGTCCGTTTTGTAAGCATACCGGTTGGGTAGAAATTCTGGGTTGTGGTATGGTTGATCCTAATGTGTTGGAAAACTGTGGTATTGATTCGAAAATCTATTCGGGTTACGCATTTGGAATGGGAGTAGAGCGTATCACTAACTTGAAATATCAGGTGAAAGATTTGCGCTTGTTCTCCGAAAACGATGTTCGATTCTTGGAACAATTTGAATCAGCAAATTAGAAATATTTGATTTTGATTACAAAAAAATGCTCTATAACGAATAAGGCGGGTAATCAAATTTTAACTTGCCTGAAATGAAATATATAATGTCAATAAAATTCTTTGGATTTCTATATCCTCTTGCTCTTTTTTTGCAAGTTGAATTTTAGAGTTAATCCCTTCTAATATACCATTTGTTACTTTCGTAT
>JBBSDM010000016.1:0-59224 GCA_038249445.1 Bacteroidales bacterium | reverse complement strand
ACAATTGCTTTCAGTTTATACAAGAACCAACGGTCAATGCGAGTCAATTCGTGCAATCTATCAACGGTATAACCGCTATGAAGTGCTTGTGCCAGATAAAAAACACGTTTATCGGTTGGTTGATTCAATGCAATATCAACATCATCGGCATAAAAATCTTTGTTGCCAACAAAACCGTGCATTCCCAAACCTATCATACGCAATCCTTTTTGGAATGCTTCTTCAAAATTTCGACCGATTGACATAATTTCGCCCACCGACTTCATGCTTGATCCCAACTGACGCGAAACGCCCTGGAATTTACCCAAATCCCAGCGAGGAATTTTACAAACAATGTAATCCAGTGCAGGTTCGAAAAATGCCGAAGTATCTTTTGTTACCGAGTTTTTCAATTCTGGTAATCCGTAACCAAGTCCCAATTTTGCAGCTACGAAAGCCAACGGATAACCGGTTGCTTTAGAGGCAAGTGCCGATGAACGGCTCAAACGAGCATTTACCTCAATTACACGGTAATCTTCTGAGAAAGGATCGAAGGCATATTGAACATTACACTCACCCACGATACCAATATGGCGGATAATGCGGATAGCCAATTCACGAAGTTTATGATATTCGCGGTTGGTAAGTGTTTGCGAAGGAGCCACAACGATACTTTCGCCGGTATGAATTCCAAGGGGATCGAAGTTTTCCATATTACAAACCGTAATACAGTTGTCGTACTTGTCGCGTACTACTTCGTATTCAATTTCTTTCCATCCTTTCAATGATTTTTCAACCAAAACCTGAGAAGAATAAGCGAAAGCTTTAGTAACCAATTCCACCATTTCTTCGTCATTATCGCAGAAACCGCTACCCATACCACCCAGTGCATAAGCTGCACGAACGATTACCGGATAACCTAGTTCATTAGCAGCACGAATGGCATTTTCAAGATCATTAACCGCTTCACTCTTGATATAGTTAACATCAATTTCCGATAATTTTTGGTTGAAAATTTCGCGGTCTTCGGTGTCGATAATCGATTGCACAGGTGTTCCAAGAACACGTACATTGTATTTTTCAAATATTTTATCTCTAAATAATGCAACCCCACAGTTCAACGCTGTTTGTCCACCGAATGAAAGGAAAACTCCATCCGGACGTTCTTTTTCAATTACGCGTTCAACAAATTCGGGTGTTACAGGTAAGAAATAAACTTTGTCTGCAATACCTTCCGAAGTTTGTACGGTGGCAATATTAGGGTTGATAAGCACGGTTTCAATACCTTCTTCTTTCAATGCTTTCAATGCTTGTGAACCGGAGTAGTCGAACTCGCCCGCTTCACCAATTTTCAACGCACCCGAACCAAGTACCAATACTTTCTTGATTTCGCCTTTGTTGATTTGTTTGTCTTCGTGTGTTGTTTTTAGTTTGGCAACGCATTCTTCCTCTATTAATTGTGGAATGGTTTTGTCGATTCCTTCCAGTGTTTTGATAAACACATCGAATAAAAATTCTGTGTCAGTTGGTCCAGAAGAAGCTTCTGGGTGAAATTGGGCAGAGAACCAAGGCATTGTTTTGTGGCGAATACCTTCGTTGGTTCCATCGTTCATATTTACAAATAACGATTCCCAATCCGAGTTCAGTGTTTTATTATCTACCGCAAAACCGTGATTTTGAGAAGTGATAAAGGCACGTTGTGTTCCAACTAATTGTACCGGTTGGTTATGGCTGCGGTGACCGTATTTTAGTTTGTATGTTTTTGCACCGCCTGCTACCGAAAGCAATTGGTTACCCATACAAATGCCAAAAATTGGTTTTCCCGTTTTCATGGCCGTTTGAATGTGGCGAACTGTATCTTGAGCATACTCAGGATCACCCGGCCCGTTTGAGATAAACAAACCGTCGAATTCAATGTGATTGAAGTCATAATCCCAAGGCACACGTATCACAGTAGTGTCCCGATTCAATAAACAGCGAATGATATTGTGTTTAACTCCACAGTCAACAAGCAGTACGCGGTGTTTTCCGTTTCCGTATGTGATTACTTCTTTGCAGCTCACTTTTGCCACTTGGTTTTCATCATCAGGATTTATAAAATCAATGTCATCTCCATCAGGGAAAACAAACTTGCCTTTCATGGTTCCTTTCTCACGAACCAACTTTGTCAACTCACGTGTATCAACTCCAAAAATTCCGGGTGTTTTATTTTCTATCAACCACTTGCTCAGGCTTTTTCCTGCATTCCAGTGACTGTATTCAAAAGAAAAATCGGAAATAATCAGGCCTGTAGCTTGAATTTTTTCCGATTCATAATAAGTAGAAAGTCCGTTTTGGATGATGTCATTCGGAACGCCGTAATTACCAACCAACGGAAACGTTACTGCCAATAGCTGACCGGAATAAGATGGGTCGGTCAAACTTTCTGGGTATCCTACCATGGCGGTATTAAAAACAACTTCTCCGGCTACCGGTTTCTCGTAACCAAAGGATTTACCTTTGAAAACGGTTCCGTCTTCCAAAACTAAGTGAAGGGGCTTGTACTCTTGCATAAATATATTGTGGATTGTATAAATTCTCTGCTTTCCGACTCAATTGTCCAAATTTGTGCAAAAGTACTGCTTTTTATTTTTATCTGCAACCTCAGAAATGATAAAAATGAATTTATTCTCTCAAAGTTATCAACAATGCTATTTGTTTGTAGGTTAAATAATTAAAAGGAATAAAAAAGGAATAAATATGTGGGTTGTTAATGATTTTTTGGCGATATTTCATATAGTCTCTCAGCAAAGTGCTTATTCGCATTGACTTTTCGTAATCGTTTCCTAAATAAAACTGGTTTTATAAATTATAAAAATTACAAATCCTCCTGCTAATATTATTGAAACGGCAGTACATATTAAAATTATTATTCCCATGGCTTTGAACATTGATTTTAATTTCTCTATGCAAACGGTTAGTCCTTCTTAATCGTTACTTACAACAGTTTTTTTGTTTTGTCAGCAAATTGATAAAGGCAAATAGTAGTAAATATTAAAATAAGTGCTGATATTAAATATGAAACTCCAGTACTCGATTTCGATATTAATGGGTAAAAAGCCATAGATAATCCTCCGATAACCATAATTATTAATCCGATAAATGATAAAATGGCTAGCAGTTTTGCCCAGCGGCAGACTGTGTGCAAATGCATTTTGATTTCTGCTGTAACGTATAGTAAGTATTAATGCTGTCTCTTTTGGCTGTTAATTTCATTTTCCATTTAAATTGTATTTAAAGTTGTTTTTTGTAAGTATTAAAAATGATTATCGTTATTTAGTTTTGAGATCACTATCAGATAATATGACTTTGTAACTTGTAACTAAATACTCGTGACTGTGTTTAGTATGTAAAGATAAAAATAATTTGTGTTTTAGTGTAAAATTACATTAAAAATAAAAATAAATCAAAATAATATTCAATTTACTGTGTTAGTTGCTTTACTACCCATTATTTATTCTGATAAATTAAAAGGTTAATAATCTGATAATTGCTCTTTGTTAAGGCTAATCAACTGATAAAAATAAGGTTGTTTTTCAATTAGTGATTTTTTTCTTTAATTCATAAGCAAAAAATTCTTCTAACTCAATAGAAAGTAGTAATTTTGCACCCGCTTAGAAATTACATAAATCAATATATATTATGGCAGAAAAAAAATTGAATTTATTAGCTGAATTCCCATCGGTTAGCACACAGCAATGGATGGACAAAGTTACAGCTGATCTCAAAGGAGCTGATTTCAACAAAAAGCTCGTTTGGAAAACCAATGAAGGCTTCAATGTGTTGCCTTTTTATCGTGCAGAGGATATTGCAAACCTCAAAACTAAAGATTCAGCCCCGGGTATTTTTCCTTACATCCGTGGTACTAAACCAGGTAATGAGTGGCTTATTCGTCAAGACATTGAGGTGGTAGATGCAAAAGAAGCGAATGCTAAAGCGTTGGATGTTCTTTGCAAAGGTGCAACTTCACTTGGTTTTAAATTGAAAAAAGCCGACTTGAGCGCTGATTACATTGCTACTTTGCTTAAAAACATTGTTGCTGAATCTTGTGAATTAAATTTCAGTATTTGTGTAAGTGTTGCTGCCGAATTGGCAACCATTCTTAGTGCTTATTTCAAATCGCAAAATGCTGACGTAACCAAATTGCATGGCTCTATCAATTTCGACCCAATAAAACGTATGTTGCAAGTGGGGAAGGAAATGACAAAAGAAGAAATTGTTACAAAAGCAAAAGCAACTATCGAAGCTGCTTCTGGATTACCATTTTACCGAGTAATTGGTGTTAACGCAACTGTTTTGAGTAATGCTGGTGCTTTTATTGCACAAGAACTAGGTTACTCATTGGCTTGGGGTAATGAATACCTTTCGTTAATGGTTGAAGCCGGGGTTGATACTTCATTGGCTGCTAAAAAAATTAAATTCAATTATGGAGTTTCTGGTAACTACTTTATGGAAATTGCCAAATTCCGTGCAGCGCGCATGTTGTGGGCGATGATTGTAGACGCTTACCAACCTGCTTGCAAAAAAGACGATTGTAAAAGTACCGAAAACGGAATTTGCAAATGTGCAGCTAAAATGCGCGTTCATGCCGAAACCAGTACTTTCAACAAAACTATACTTGACGCCAACGTAAACATGCTTCGCACCCAAACCGAGGCCATGAGTGCAACCATTGGAGGCGTTAACTCACTTACCGTTTTAGGTTACGATTCTGTATACAAACCTACCGACGAATTCTCAGAACGTATTGCCCGTAACCAACAATTATTATTGAAAGAAGAATGTCACTTCGATAAAGTTTCTGATCCGGCTGCCGGTTCGTACTATGTTGAAACATTGACAAACGAGATAGCTGCTCAAGCCTGGAAATTGTTCCTGGAAGTTGAAGAGCAAGGTGGTTTTTTTGCTGTTATCACTTCGGGTTCTGTTCAACAAGCTATTAAAGCTACTGCTGCTAAACGTTTGAAAGCTGTTTCTAGCCGTCGAGAGATTTTGTTAGGAACAAATCAATTCCCTAACTTCAACGAAATTGGTGCTGAAAAAGTACAAAATGTAGAAGTGGTAGATTGCAGTTGCAACCATAGCGGTACAGAAAAACTGTTACCAGTTCGTGCTGCTGCTGAATTCGAAGCATTGCGCTTTGCTACCGAAGGTGCTGCTAAACGTCCAAAAGCGTTTATGTTGACTATCGGAAACTTGGCAATGCGTTTGGCTCGTGCTCAATTCTCTTGTAATTTCTTTGCTTGTGCAGGTTATGAGGTAGTTGATAACTTAGGTTTCAATACTGTTGAAGAAGGTGTTAAGGCAGCTTTGGATGCAAATGCCGATATTATTGTTATTTGTTCAAGCGATGACGAATATGCTGAACTGGCCCCTGCTGCTTATGCATTGGCTAAAGGAAAAGCACAATTTGTAGTTGCAGGAGCTCCTGCTTGTACCGACGATTTGAAAGCTATTGGTATCGACCATTTTGTAAATGTGAAAACCAATGTACTGGATATGTTGAATTCATTCAATAGCAAATTAGGTATCAACTAATTCTATTTTTCAATTAATTGTAAATAAACTGTGTACTTGTTTGCTCGTCAACTAGTTTACTTTGTAGCTCGTAACTTGTAACTCGTAACTCGTAACTAAAACAATATGAAACCAGATTTTAAAAATATTGATATTAAAAATATAGCAACTAATCAAGTTGCTCCTCAGACCGAAAGCACATGGCTTACTCCTGAGTTGATTCCAGTAAAACCTTTTTATACCAAAGACGATATACAAGGAATGGAACATTTGAATTATGCTGCCGGACTTCCACCATATTTGCGTGGACCTTATAGCGTAATGTACGCCATGCAACCATGGACAATCCGTCAATATGCAGGTTTTTCTACCGCAGAAGAATCAAATGCATTCTATCTTCGTAACCTTGCTGCAGGACAAAAAGGTTTGTCGGTTGCTTTCGACTTGCCAACTCACCGTGGATACGATGCCGACCACGAACGTGTTGTTGGTGATGTAGGTAAAGCTGGTGTGTCTATATGTTCGGTTGAAGATATGAAGGTATTGTTTGATGGTATTCCATTAAACAAAATGTCAGTTTCTATGACCATGAACGGTGCAGTGCTTCCTATTCTTGCATTTTATATCAATGCAGGTTTGGAACAAGGTGCTAAACTGGAAGAAATGGCCGGAACTATCCAAAACGATATTTTGAAGGAATTCATGGTGCGTAATACGTATATCTACCCACCTAAATTCTCGATGAAGATTATTGCTGATATCTTTGAATTTACTTCACAAAAAATGCCTAAGTTCAACTCGATTTCAATTTCGGGTTACCACATGCAAGAAGCAGGTGCGACTGCCGATATCGAATTGGCTTACACCCTTGCCGACGGTTTGGAATACTTACGTGCCGGAGTAAATGCAGGTATGGATATCGACTCGTTCGCTCCACGTTTGTCATTCTTCTGGGCAATTGGTATGAATCACTTTATGGAAATTGCCAAAATGCGTGCTGCACGTATGTTGTGGGCAAAAATCGTAAAACAATTCAACCCTAAAAACCCAAAATCACTGGCTTTGCGTACACACTCGCAAACTTCCGGATGGTCGTTGACTGAGCAAGATCCGTTTAATAACGTGGGTCGTACTTGTATCGAAGCTATGGCTGCTGCATTGGGTCACACTCAATCGCTTCACACCAATGCATTGGACGAAGCAATTGCTTTACCAACCGAATTCTCTGCTCGTATTGCTCGTAATACTCAAATCTATATTCAACAAGAAACTGATATTACCAAGGAAGTTGATCCATGGGCAGGTTCTTACTACGTAGAAACATTGACCAACGAAATTGCTGAAAAAGCATGGGCGTTGATCGAAGAAGTAGAAAAACTGGGTGGTATGGCTGCGGCTATCGAAACAGGTGTTCCTAAAATGCGTATTGAAGAAGCTTCGGCTCGCACACAAGCACGTATCGACTCAGGAAGTCAGGTAATTGTTGGTGTAAATCAATATCGTTTGGAAAAAGAAGCTCCAATTGATATTTTGGAAGTGGACAATACTGCGGTACGTATACAACAAATTGAACGTTTGAAACAATTGCGCGCTAACCGCAACGAAGCTGATGTTCAAAAGGCGTTGGCTGCTATTACCGAATGTGCTAAAACCGGAAACGGTAACTTGCTCGAACTAGCCGTTGAAGCTGCTCGTTTGCGTGCTTCTTTAGGCGAAATATCTGATGCCTGCGAAGCTGTTGCAGGTCGTTATAAAGCAACTATTAGAACTATTTCAGGCGTGTATTCATCAGAAACTAAAAACGATGCAACTTTCAAAAAAGCTTGCGAGCTTACCGAGAAATTTGCCAAGAAAGAAGGTCGTCAACCACGTATCATGATTGCTAAAATGGGTCAGGATGGTCACGACCGTGGTGCAAAAGTTGTTGCAACCGGTTACGCCGATTGTGGTTTCGATGTAGACATGGGACCGTTGTTCCAAACTCCTGCCGAAGCAGCCAAACAAGCTGTGGAAAATGACGTGCATATCATGGGTATTTCTTCGTTGGCAGCAGGTCACAAAACATTGATACCACAAGTTATTGCAGAACTGAAAGCAATGGGTCGTGAAGATATCGTTGTCATTGCAGGTGGAGTTATTCCAGCGCAAGATTACGACTTCCTTTACAAAGCCGGCGTTGCAGCAATCTTTGGCCCAGGAAGCCCGGTAGCTAAAGCTGCTTGTACTATCATGGAAATTTTGTTGGAAGACTAAAGCCCCTCTAAATCTCCCCAAAGGGGAGACTTGAAAAACAAACGGACTTGCCTTTTTAGGGTGAGTCCGTTTGTTTTACTTTAATTCTGAATACTCAAATTGTTGTTTGTTCGGAGTGGAAATTTGAGTTGGAAAAACCAACTGTAGTTTTCTAATTATTCAATACTTTCACTAATTTTTGAATGTGAGCGGGAGTGGTGCCACAACACCCACCAATTATATTTGCGCCCACTTTTGCCAATTGAGAGGCTAGACCGGCCATCATTTCGGGCGATTCAGGAAAAACCGTGCAGGTGCCTTGTAGTAAAGGTAATCCAGCATTGGCATGAATCAAAACAGGAATATCTTTATCCACCAAACGAATTTCTTCGGTAATCCGAATCATTCCTTCCATGCCGTTACTGCAATTAGCACCAACAATATTAGCTCCCGCAGCCACTAGTGCTGTAACCATTTCAGTAGGTGAAACCCCCATCATTGTACGATATTCGTCGGTTGCCAAATAATCGAAGGTCATTGTGCAAATCACTTCGCAAGGCGTGTTTTCACGAGCTGCACGTACAGCAATTTCAGCTTCGTCAATAGCAGTCATTGTTTCAATTATCAGCGCATCAGCGCCACCGTCATAAAGTGCTACTGCTTGCTCTTTGAATACAGCGTAGAGTTCATCCTCGGTCACATCGCCCATTATCAGCATTTTTCCGGTAGGGCCAATAGAGCCAAGCACGTACTTATCTGATCCTGCGGCCTGTCTTGAAATTTCAGCTGCACGACGATTGATTTCATATACTCTGTCTGCAAGGCCAAAACCTTCCAGTTTAAAGCGGTTACCTCCAAAACTATTGGTCTCAATGGTGTCGGCACCTGCATTTATATAGCCTTGAGCAATGTCAAATACAGCTTCGGGATGCTCTAAATTCCACAATTCAGGACACTCGCCCGGCTGTAAACCTTTTGCATGTAAAAATGTGCCCCAAGCACCATCTGAAACTAAAGTTTTTCCCTCCAAAATTAGCTGAGTGAGCGTAGGTTTCATTTTAATAATTGATTTTGTTTATGAATTAGTTATTGTCCTCTTACACGAAACAAAGATACAATTAGTAATCGTTTATCCAAATCTCATTCTAAGTTAAAAAATTAACTTACCCGCTATTGATAAGTTCGTTTTTTTTATCTGATAATTTTTAAATTAATGCAAATCTTTGATATAATCTTTACAAAACAGGTCAATTGCTCTTTAATATACTGTATATATGTTTAAATTTACTGTATATGTATATAATTGTACTGTATATATATTTAATTGTACTGTATATATATTTAATTATACTGTATGTGTAATTAGAAAAACGGTGATTATAATTTACTAGACTGTGTCTAGTATTAAATAGACTATAAATTTAATTAAATATAATGTATTTGATAATAAATATACTGTATGCTGAATAAAATATAAGATATTTTTATTATTTTCGCCAATATTATTTACCAATATATCAAAAATCAGTATGTTAGAATATAATTTTTCCCGCATTTTCAAGGCTAAGGGTATTTTAGCACCCACTGCTTGGCTCATTAAGAATGGTTTTTCGGATAAATTTGCTTCGGGAATTGCCAAAAACCGCTATCGCAGACTAAATTTGGGTGATATAGAACGGTTGTGTAAGATATTTCAGTGTACTCCCAATGATGTAATGGAGTGGAAACCCGACAAAGGAGACGGTGATCCAACACAACATGCTTTGGCTTCATTGTACAGGGAAGATAAAGTGCTAGATCTGACTAAAACGCTGAATTCTGTATCGTTTGATAAGCTGTTGGAAATAGAAAAACTAATTCAAGCGGAAATTGAAAAATACTAGCTGCTTTGCACTTAATAAATCCACAACTTCATGTCACATCAAAACGCATCCATCAAATCCATCATATTTGCCTTATCAGCCAATTTGGGAATAGCCATTACCAAAACAGTGGCGGCAGTGCTTATCGGTTCGGGAGCCATGTTGGCCGAATCCATTCACTCTTATGCCGATTGTGGGAATCAGGGGAAGCCCTCAAAAATGCTTTTCCTGCCGTGTAGTGGGTATTTTTCGAGCCCGATAAAGAAGGTTAAAATGTTCAGATTAAATAATAAAGCTCAAAGGTTCTACGGAATTCTTTGAGCTTTTTGTTTATAGTGAAATAATGTTTTCAAAATCATTATGTTGGAAGAAATTGAGTAGCTTTACGTTTTATTCTCATGCAGAGATTGAATTTTACAAATTATTAAAAGACATGGAGCATTTAAACTATGGAGTAATCGGCAATTGTCGTAGCGCGGCGCTAATCTCTGATACAGGAAGCATCGATTGGCTTTGTTTCCCCGATTTTGATTCTCCTTCCGTATTTGCAAAAATACTGGACAATGAAGCCGGAGGATCTTTTGGTTTTACAGTAGCAGATTTTTATACTATCACCCAAAAATATATTGAACACACCAATATCCTGTCTACAGTATTTGAATCGATGGAAGGTGGATTTGAAGTCATTGACTTTATGCCACGCTACCGGATAAATGAATCTGATAATTATTTTTTGCCTGCTGAAGTTCATCGATTGATTTTATTTAGACATGGTAATCCTCGTTTCAGGGTTAATTATCAGCCGGTATTAAATTACGCACAGGAAAAAGTAGGGCATAAGGTTGGCCCAGAATATGTAAAAACATATTCATTAGAAAATAAACGAGAGGCCATATATTTATATTCAAGCATCGATTTAGCCCAGGTTCTGGCAGGTGATGAAATTATACTCCATAGAAATGAATTCTTTTTACTTTCTTACAATCAAAAATTAATTACCATAAATCAGGATCGGATTGATTTGGAGTTTCAGCGTACAAAAGTGTATTGGATGAACTGGTCGAACAGATCCAAAAAGTTTACCAAATATAATGAGATCGTTGAACGAAGCATTCTGGTGCTGAAATTAATGTCTTATCAACGTTCTGGTGCTGTATTGGCTGCTCTAACTACCAGCATTCCCGAATCGGTGGGTGAAGTGCGCAATTGGGACTATCGTTTTTGCTGGCTCAGGGATGCATCCATGTCCATCGAAACCTTGCTCAGAATAGGGCATCGCGAATCTGCAAAGAAATTCATATTGTTTGTACAGAATATATTAAAAACAAAATCGGACAGTTTCCAGATTATGTATGGTATTCGGGGCGAAAGAGTATTAACAGAAGTTGAATTGTCACACTTGTGTGGATTTAAAAACTCAAAACCGGTACGCATTGGCAATGGTGCGTATGGACAAAAGCAGAATGACTCCTTGGGATACCTGATGGACGTTATCTATAATTATTACCTGTTTTTTCCGGACACACTGGATGATATTGAAGATATGTTCGAGGTGGTAAAGAATATTGTGAAAACAGTTACACAAGATTGGGCAAATCCGGATAATGGTATTTGGGAAATTCGTGGCGAAGAGAAACATTTTGTGTTTTCGAAAATTATGAGCTGGGTTGCCATAGACCGAGCGGTGAGCATTGCAAAGATTCTTCAAAAAAGTGGCTTTGAAAAACGGTGGTCGCAACTTGCTGACGATATAAAAAGTGATGTTCTTACCAATGGTTGGAACAGCCAAATCGAAAGTTTTACACAAAGTTATGGTACTGCCGATTTAGATTCATCCCTTCTTCTAATGGAGGCTTATGGTTTTATTGAGGCAGATGATGAACGTTACATTAAAACAGTAGAGTCAATATATCGTTCGTTAAATTACAAAGGTTTGATGTTCCGTTATAATATTCCCGATGACTTTGGCATTCCTAAGTCTGCTTTCACCATTTGTACATTTTGGATGATTCGTGGTCTATTTGTTATTGGCAGAGTGGAAGATGCAAATATATTGTTCGAGGAAATGATTGGGTATTCCAACCACTTAGGACTGTTCAGCGAAGATCTTGATTTCGATACAAAAAGTCAATTGGGCAATTTCCCTCAGGCGTATTCACATTTGGCATTGATTAATACAGCCGCCCTTTTCGCCGACCCAGTGTTGACTTCCCGATTTATAAAACCGTAAACAGACCTGTCAGTCATAAAACAACCGTTGTACAGAAGTGGATCACTTTTGTGCAACGGTTGTTTTTTGGATATCGTTTTATGATTTGAACTTCTCCGGTCTATTTCTTATATAGCTTTCGTAAGAAAGGAAGTGCTTTTGACTGTGATTTTAAGTTGAATCGAGCAAATTCAGACATTCCATCTATTTTGATTGAAAAAGCCGTAGCTGGAAGCTGGCGAAACATATCTTCATCCGTAGTATCATCGCCCATGGCCAAGATAAAATCGTAGTTGTCCTGATCCAATAATCGGCGGGTTTCAGTGCCTTTATTATGATACGGAGATTTAATTTCAACCACTTTATTTCCACACAAAATTTGTAAATTTTCAATGGAACATGGGCCAATAAGCGTTTCCAGCAATTGTTGCTCACGCAATGAAGCCAACCATCCATCCACATTGCGGTAATGCCATACCAATGCGGTATCTTTTATTTCGAGCCTTGAACGTGGTGTTTTATCTACAAATGCCTGAAGAATTGAAATAATCTGATTGTTCCATGTTTGTTTAGCAGGTACATTGTTGTGCCAAACTCCACCCTCCTTGTAATAAGCACCGTGTTCGGCCGCCATATTAATGGGTAATTTCCCAAACCATTTTTCCAGCGTTTTATAATCTCTTCCACTGCTGATGACCACATTGTTTTTCTTGTCGGCTGCCAGAGTTTCCAATACTTCCATTATTTCTTTTGTAGGGATAGCTTCTTCCGGAGTCCTTTTAAAGGGTGCAAGTGTGCCATCATAATCCAGTATCAACAAACGTTTTTTGGATATTTGGTATGCGTGGTCTATTTTCTTAGAACTGATTTGGTCAATCCGTTCGCTGTTCAAATCATTGTTTTTCGATTTGATAAGTTCAAGTTCGTGTACAAAATCTGCTGCCCATTTATTCACCGTTTGTTTGGCTACTTGGGTTTGCATTATTTTCATTTTCCTCAATTGTTCGTCCTCAGGCATTTCAAGCGCTTCAAGTATGGCACGCTCAATTTGTTCCACGTTATTCGGGTTGACAATTATTGCCTCGGGTAATTCGATAGCTGCACCTGCCATTTCACTTAGAATAAGTACGCCAGGTACATCTCTTTTAGCTGCAATATATTCTTTGGCCACCAAATTCATGCCATCCCGAAGCGGAGTAACAAGTGCTATGTCGGCAATGTGATACATGGCTACTAATTCCTCAAAATCAAAACCGTGGTAAAAATAATAAACCGGAGTCCAGTTGATGGATGAATATGTACCGTTTATGGCACCGATTAATTCATCAATTTTTGTTTTCAAATCGGCATACCGATCCACATTATCGCGGGAAGGGACAATGATCATGGCCAGTGAAACTTTCTCTTTGTATTCCGGATGGTTTTCCAGGAATAAGGCAAAACCCTTCAGACGATGAAGTATTCCTTTGCTATAATCCAGTCGGTCTACCGAAAGAATTAATTTATGAGTCCCGTAATTTTTCTTAAGTTCCAATGCTTTTTGCTGTACCGATGGTAGCAATATTGCATCGTTATATAGTTCGTAATTAATTCCCATTGGAAATGAATCTACAGAAACAATTCTATTGTCAAGAATTACTTCGTCCAGTTTAAATCGTAAATCGAGTACCCGTTCCGAAGCGCTGACAAAGTGCCTCATATAGTCGTAAGTATGAAACCCGACTAAATCAGCTCCCAATAAGCCATTCAACAGTTCGGCCCTTTCGGGTAATACCCTGAATAGCTCGTAGGATGGAAACGGAATATGATGAAAATATCCAATGCTTATATCCTCTGTCGATTTTCTAATCAGCTGCGGCAGTAGCATCAATTGGTAATCCTGAACCCAAACAATGTCGCCGGGTTCTATAAATGGCAAGGCGGCTTGTGAAAACAATTCGTTTACTTGCTTATACGTTTGCCAGTATTTGGTCTCGAACTCCACGAACGAATAAAAATAGTGGCATAGCGGCCAAAGGGTGCTATTGCTGTAGCCTTCGTAATATTCTTGTATTTGATCGGGAGTAAGAAAAACAGGATGGAAATTGAACGGTTGGAGATATTCGGTAATTTGGTTTTCCTCTTCTGGCGTTTCAGCAAAAGCTCCCGGCCAACCGACCCAATGTTTTTCGACATCTATTTTCAGAGAGTCAAGGCCAGTGGTTAACCCGCCTTCACTTCGTATAAATTCAAATATATTCTCCTCTGTCTTAGTGGCTTTAAGTGGGAGCCTGTTTGCAACAATAATTAGTTTCATATACTTAATAAATTTTAAAGTTATTGCTTAGTTAGTCAACTCTCACAAAAATACACTTATAAATCCCAAACCAACTATTTAAAGTGCTAATAATTAATTAAATAAAAAGTAAATTAGATAAAATTACTATTGTTTTATCTCATTAGAATAGCCTTAAATGGTTAGACGAATAAAATTATTCATCTAAATTTCTTCTGCTGAATATTTATTTAAATGACAGTTTTACTTATCATGAGACCATCGTAGTGGCAAAAAGAGCTAACTTTGCATTCTATTTTCAAGGAATAAAATATGAAGAAAAAGATTGTAATTGTAGGACTCGGTGGGGTAGGAGGATATTATGGCGGAATGTTGGCAAAACAATATGCCGATGATCCGACAATCGAAGTCTATTTTGTGGCACGTGGTGCACATCTCAAAAAAGTACAGGAAAGTGGATTAACGCTGATCACCGAAATCGGAACTTTTCAGGTATATCCAACACTGGCAACGGATAATGTAACAGAAATTGGAACAGCCGATTATATTATCATGACTCCTAAGAGCTATGATTTAGAGTCCACTGTTGCTCAAATAAAACCCATTGTTGGAGCAAATACGGTTATTCTGCCGCTGTTGAATGGTATTGATAATTCGGATCGGATTCGTGCTTTATTGCCGGGATCAGAAGTCTGGCAGGGCTGTTGTTACATTGTGGCACGCCTCAATGCACCTGGTGTAGTGGAAAGTTTGGGCGGTGTGCACCGTTTTAATTTCGGATACGAATATAAACAAAGCAATGAGCGTTTGATTAGTTTTGAAACACTATTGAAACAGGCAGGAATTGATGCCACTTTTCATGAAAAAATAATGCATGTAATCTGGACGAAGTTTTTCTTTATCTCAGCAACTGCTTCTCTTACTTCCTATTTTGATGTTAGTTTTGGGGCTTTGTTGACTGATGATACACGAAAGGCCACTTTGGTAGGTGTTTTGGAAGAATTACTCTTGGTGGCCAATGCCGAAGGCGCCGAAATTGAGCGGTCGGTTATTGATAAAGTGATTCATCAGTTAGAGAAACTACCCTTCGAGACCACAGCCTCCATGCACAGCGATTTTAAAGCGGGTAAAAACACGGAAGTGCATGGTTTGACCGGTATAGTAGTGGAGTTGGGTAAGAAATATAACATTGATACACTCACCTATAAAAAAGTATACGATGAGTTGTGTAGTAGAATGAAATAAAGGTTGAATCATCAGATAATTTTATAAATCTCCATGATGTGTTCCAAAATCTTTTCGAAATCAATTTTGAGATCGATAAGAGCGCCGCTGTGTACATCAAAAACCCAACCATGAACCGTTAGCCCTCTCTCTTTAATGGCCTTTTGAACATCGGAAGTTTTAATTACATTCACACATTGCTCCTGCACATTAAGTTCCACTAACCGTTTGTATTTTTCTTCTTCATCGGTGATGGCTGCCAGTTCGTCTTTGTGCAAGCGATATACATCGCGGATATTCCGAAGCCAGGGATTTAAAATGCCCAGGTCGGCCGACTGCATAGCTGCCTTCACCCCGTTGCAGTAATAATGCCCGCAAACAACAATATGCTGAACTTTGAGATGGGTAACAGCATAGTTAATAACCGACATGGCACTCATGTCGGTGTTCGGCACCATATTACCTATGTTTCGGTGAACAAAAACTTCGCCGGGTTGAGCACCCATCAATTCTTCGGAACTTACCCGACTGTCGGAACAACCAATGTACAAGATATGAGGACTCTGACCTAAAGATAATTTTTTGAAATAATCTTTATCTGTCTTTATTTTCTCTTTAATCCATTGTTGATTATTATCAAAAATATGTCGTATTTCCATTTTTTATTATGATTCAATGATTTTGATTTCGGATGTAACTTCAATGGCTTTGCGATACAATGCTTCTACGCCACAATAGGTTTCTTCGGACATTTTTACGGCTTTTTCTAGTTTGTCCATGGGCAGGTTTTTGCCACTAAATTCATAAATGACATGCATTTTAGAATAATATTTTGGATGCTCGTCGGTAACATTACCTTGCACTTCGATCGTTACCTTTTCAATATCAATGCGCATTTTATGTAAAATGGTAACTACATCCATGCCGGTACATCCACTCAAAGCCACTAATTGAAGCCTCTTGGGACTTGCACCCGAGTTTTCACCACCACCGTCTACAGGTGCATCCATTCTTACTGTATGTCCATTAACGTCGGCTTCGAAGGCCAAATTACCTTTCCATTCGGTTCTGATACTATGTTTGTCTGACATTGTCTTTTATATTTAGTTGTTGAACTTTGTAACTATTTGATAACGTTTATTCCTACAACTTTGTTTTTTGCCTTTATTTATTCTACAAAAATACGTACTTTTGCAATCATTTTATACATCAATTTAAAACTCAATCGGCATAAAATGAAAAAAACGATTCTTACCGTCATTATATCACTATTTATTTCAGTCACTTTTGCTCAAACAGCTAATTATAGGTTGTTGATAGGTACGTACACGGCTCTGGGTAAAAGTCAGGGAATATACTCGTATAATGTCGATTTAGCCAATGGTATTTTTACTCAACAATCTGTTACTGCCGGCGTTTCTAACCCAAGTTTTTTGGTATTTACGCCCGACAAAAAGTTTGTTTACTCGGTAAGCGAAAGCGACAATGGAAGTTCCGCTTGTGCATTTTCTTTCGTGGAACAAACTGGAAAACTGAGTTTGATAAATAAGTCGCTAACCAATAGTGGTGGCCCTTGCTTTATTTCGGTAAGCAAGGAGCATGTTTTTACGGCAAATTATGGAGGTGGAAGTCTTTCTGTTTTTGGACGAAAAGCGGACGGCTCGTTGACTAATGTTTTGCAAGTTATTCAGCATGTTGGGAAAAGTATAAATGCCGAGCGACAAGGCGAACCGCATGTGCATCAGGTGTTGCTGACACCAGACAGTAAATTTTTATTGGCCAACGATTTAGGAACAGACAAGGTGACGGTGTACAAATACAATAGCGGTGCTTCGGCAAGCGTTTTAGTGCCTTTTGATAGTATCACCCTCAAACTGGGTAGCGGACCAAGACATACCGTTTTTAGCAAAGATGGAAAGCTACTTTATGTATTGCAAGAAATTGATGGAACGCTCTCCGTTCTGAGCATTAAGAAAGGTAGGCTGCAACTTTTACAAGAAACAACTGTGGCTCTAAAAGATGGAATTGTAAATCGTGCGGCAGATATCCATTTCTCTCCAGATGGTAAGTTTCTATACGCTACAAACCGTGGAACGGCCAATGATATAACTTGCTTTGCAGTGGCGATGGATGGTAAGTTGACGTTTAAACAACAGGTGTCAACAGGCGGTGACGGACCACGCAATTTTGCGATAAGCCCTGATGGACATTACGTTCTAGTTGCTCACCAATTTACCGACAATGCAGTGATTTTCAATCGCAATATCAACACTGGCTTGCTAACCAATAGCAGAAAACAGTTGAAAATTGGATCGCCGGTTTGTTTGCTATTTTATTGAAATAGATACTTTTGTTTGAATGGTTATTGATTTAGAATAGCCATTCAGCAAAAGGAATTAGCAAAGCAGTCATTATTCCCATTATCCCGATAGCCAATCCGCTAATGGCACCTTCAAGTGCTCCCATCTCCATAGCACGGGCGGTTCCCAGCGCATGCGACGACGAACCCATAGCAAGTCCTTTGGCAATTTTACTGTTTATCCCCATTCGACGAAGAATGATGGGTCCTACCAATCCTCCAAACAATCCACAAATAACTACAAAGGCTGCTGTAAGAGCTGGTGCGCCTCCGTCTTTTTCGGACAGACTAATGGCAATAGGTGTTGTCACCGATTTTGGAGCAAGTGATGCCATTAGTAATCTGTCGGCTCCAAATGCTTTGGCAATAAGCACTACACTAACAATTCCCACCACACTGCCCACAAAAACTGATGTTAGGATGGAAATAACGTTGCCTTTTACATTTTCAATTTGTTCATAGAGCACATATCCCAACGCCACCACACTAGGGCCGAGCATGAAGTTGAGTATGCTTGTTTTTTGATAGAAAGTATGATATTCGATACCTGTAATTTTCAGAAAAGGAATGATGATAAGCATGGTGATCAACAGTGGTTGAAGTAGGGTGATTTGTGTGCGTTTGTATAAAAATATGCCCAGTAAAAAGCTACCCATTACCAACGTTAGCAAAAATACCTCGCCCGAGAACAAAGGCTTTAGTTGTTCAAATAATTCATTCATGAGCTGCGTCTCCTTTCTTGCCACGTTTTTCCATATGCTCCTGAACAAGTGCTACTGTAACAATGGTTAGTATTGTGCTGATGGCAATTCCAACGATGATGGCCAAAAAATTATGAGATACAATTTCTAGGTACGCCATAAGACCTACAGCAGCAGGAACAAAGAATAACGCCATGTTTTTCGTAATCACAGTAGCTGTACTTCTAACGTTTTCGGGGTCGATAATTTTGAAAAATAGGGCAAGAAAAAGTAGAATCATGCCTATTACACTTCCGGGGATAAAGCCGTGAATAAACAGGCTCACCAACTGACCGAGGAAGTGAAAAAGTAGAATAAAAAAAAAGCCTTTTATCATAATTGAAAGAGTAGTTATAAATTAGTAATCAGTCAACAGTAATCAGTTATAAAAGTTATGAATTACAAATAAATGCTTTACAAATAATTTGTACACTTCATATTTGTATTGGGGAAGTTCACTGTTAAGCAAACGGAAAGATGGATAGTTCACTAAAAAAAGAAAGTCTGTTTCAACGCAATTTTAAAACAGACTTTCTTTTAATTTTTTAAATGATTAGAAGAAATAGCTTACCGAACCAACCAGCCGGTGGTTGCTAATATTGTAAGGATTTGCAACTCGTCCGCTTGCCTTTAACGAGCCAAAAGTGGCGTTTGTAAAATCGTATTCTAGTCCGAATTTCAAATTTGGAACATTGTAACTCACATGTGGTGTCACTCTGTAAACCTGATCCAGAGTTAAATGAATATTGTTTACGTCAAAGTTTCCATAACCATAATTGGTGTATTTGCCTGGAGTTATTTCAAGTAGGTTATTGTTTGTACCTAAGTTTTGAGATATTCCCAAAAACAATCCCACCTGTATTTTTGTACCATACACTCCATTTATCCACCCCGAGGCAGTTTTGAAGTTAGTATAAGTGTCAGAACCAGTACCACTTACTCCATAACCGCCAATCATAATATGGTCGCTAAGATTTTCGCCATAAACCGTTTTTGCTTTAAACTGAAATTTTGCACCCACATATTGAGTGTATGCCACAGCACTAACCGAAGATAAACTTTCGTGGTTTAGTTTTATTGTTTTATAGTCAACACCAGCACCAGAAGTCCAGTGGGTGGTTTTGTTTTCAAATCCTAAAAAAAAGTTAGGAATCAAAGCATTTTTCAGATAAACAGAACTTGAACCTAGTGGACCTTGAGACATAAATTGCATTTGATAAACTGCTGCTGCCATAAACGAAAATGTAGTGCTTAGATTTTGTTTGAATCGCACTTGAGGACTACGGTTGAATGGCTGAAATGGCGATCCAGCATTTAATGACATGGTTGTGGGCATTACACTTCCAAACATTGGATGCCAAGTCTGACCAACTAATAATTCCGATTTATCCCAGTTAAGTTTGGCATACGCATGACGTAAACGAAGCACATAATAGCTAGTTCCAAATCCCGCAAAGTCACCTTCAATTTTGGCACTTGATTTTGCACCTAAAATAGGAGCACCGCTTATGTCTAAGCCAATACGAGTTGCAATACTTAGCATTTCCAATTGTGCTACAGCATTTTTGTCAGCACCATTAGCCTCAAGTTCAATTGGTTTTGGAGCTATATGAAAAATACCATCAATTGCTTCAATGTTTTGACGGCTGTTGTAAAAAATGTCGCTTCTTACAAAACCATAAACTTTGATTTTGGTTGTTTGTTCTTCCGCAAACAACGAAATTGAAATGAGAATAGTGAGAGATATAAGAATTTTTCTTAAATGCATGAGAAAGTTATTTGATTAATAATATTTAAATTGTGAATAATGTCAGAGATTTAATCTTCAGCGAATTTGATTATTGGTTTTTTTCTTGTTTTAAAAGCACTCACCCATGTTGGAATTGTATTGTAATAAACTACTGCTGCACATCCCATAATTGTTATAGAAAGGAACAGATTAATTATACCCTGAACAAGAGTTTCGTGAGATTGAAGTTGAGGTAAATAGATATTGAAAATATTCATTAAACCTGCATAAACAGTGGTAAAACCGATAAATACAAATGGAATAATTGTGATTAAAGCATATCTTATTTTACCTCGGTTAATAATGTACGATGTTCCAACCGCTAATGCTATTGATGCTAAGAGCTGATTGGCTGTACCAAACATTGGCCAAATAGTGGATACACTTCCAGTGTAAATAAAATATCCCCAACAGAACACAATCAATAAACTGGCAATAATATTGCCTGGCAACCAATCGGTTCGACCAAAAGGCTTGTAAATTTTCCCAAGCATTTCTTGCAAAACAAACCGTCCAATACGCGTTCCAGCATCAATTGTGGTGAGAATGAATAGAGCTTCGAACATAATTGCAAAATGGTACCAGTAAGACATCAATCCGTTTAATCCTGGAATGGCCGAAAAAATCTGTGCCATACCAACGCCTAACGAAACAGCACCACCTGTACGTCCTGCAATTTTTTCACCTACCTCGGCCGAGAGCTGAGTTAAATTAGATTCCACAAAGCCCATTTGATGAAGCTTTGGAAGTATGGCAGCAAATTTCTCAGCTGGAACGTTAATGGCAAAATAATCTAAAGGTAGCAAACTCGATGCAGCAATTAGGGCTAAAATACTAACCATTGCTTCCACAAGCATTGAGCCAGCAGCAATACTTTTGATATGCGACTCCTTCATAATCATTTTAGGTGTAGTACCAGAACTTACCAAAGCATGAAAGCCAGAGATAGCACCACAAGCAATTGTGATAAATAAATATGGAAACAATGTGCCGGGAATGATTGGGCCTCCTCCGTGAATGAATTCTGTAAAAGCGGGCATTTTCATTGTTGGTGCAACAACTATCACCCCAATTGCGAGCATGCCAATGACTGCAATTTTCATTATTGAACTCAAGTAATCGCGAGGTGAAAGTAGGAGCCAAACAGGTAATACTGAAGCCGCAAAACCATAACTGACAAGAAGTATGGTTAATGTTTTATGGTCGAATGTAAACCATGAGGCAAAGGGCGAATTTGGAATAAATCGTCCCATAATTACTGCAAGAGTCAGCAGTGAAACTCCAATTATGGTCGCTTCTACCGTTTTCCCTTTTCGAAATTTAAACATCCAAACTCCCATAAATAGGGCGATTGGAATAGTCGAAGCAATGGTGAATAGACCCCATGAACTTTCGGATAAAGCATTTACAACTACCAAACCCAATCCAGCCATTGCAATTATTAAAATCAGCAAAATTGCAATAGAGGCAGTAAATCCACTTACCTTATTAATTTCTTTTCGAGCAATTTCTGCTAAAGATTTTCCGTCAGAACGAGTAGAGGCGTAAAGAATGATGAAATCGTGAACTGCACCTGCAAATACCGACCCAACCAACATCCATAAGAATCCGGGGAAAAATCCGAATTGTGCTGCCAAAACTGGTCCAACCAATGGTCCCGCACCTGCAATTGCTGCAAAGTGATGACCAAATAATACCCACTTGCTGACAGGAACATAATTTTGTCCATCGTATAGTTTATCGGATGGCATTATGCGACTATCGTTTATTGTTGCCAACTTTGCAATAACAAAACTAATATACAATCGATAAGCAATAATTAAAAAAAGTATTGCTCCAATTACTAAAGGCATTGCATTCATAATTCAATTATTTTATTGTTAATATACGATTTAAATTATTGAAAATTTGTTAGATGTTCGACAAGAATTTTTAGTCCAATTAAGAAAAGAATTAGTCCACCAATAATTTCTACTTTTAAATGGAATCGTTTGCCAAAGTGAATGCCAATAAACATTCCAATAAAAGTGAAAGAGAAACTAATTCCTCCGATTATCGCTATCGCTATCCATATCAAATTACCATAAGGTATAAATACAATTCCTGTTGCAAGTGCATCAATACTTGTTGCAAATGCTAATGCGATGAGCGAATTTATTTTGAATGGATTTTTTGTTTGAACACAATCAGGGTCATGTGGTTTTAAACCTTCCAAAACCATTTTAGCTCCAATTAATGTAAGCAGAATGAATGCTAACCAATGATCAAAACTTTCCATTTGCTGTGCAAAGCTAACACCAACCAGATAGCCAATCAAAGGCATTATTGCTTGAAACAATCCAAAGAGTAAAGCCATTCTTAATGTGTGCCAAAAGAAAAATTTCTTTGCACAAACACCTTTGCTTACTGCTACAGCAAAGCAATCCATGGCTAAACCAATGCCAATAATGATAATTGAGAGTATGTCCATTTGTTTAAATGTAAGATGTAGGAATGTAAAATGTAGGAATGAGTCCACTATAAAAATGTGTTTATAGTGGACTCAATTCAGACTTAATATCTGCTAAGAATTATTGTTTTTCAAATTTTCTCTGGAAGTTTGAAGTATTTTCGTTAGAATGAAAATAATCTCCTCGCAATCTTGAATCAATGAATCAAACATTTGCTTCGTAATGTACTCACAATCAATAAGTAATCTTAATCAATAATGTGTTTCCTTAGCTTCTTTTAAGAGCAATGGATAATTTAGCAATGAAATCTTTTTTACTTTGTCCCGCGTCAGCTTCTTCAGTATTAGCACCTATTGAAGTTCCGCTTCTGAGAATTTGTTTCGACAATACATATTCTTTTTGCTCGTTTACCAAGAATTTATTGAGCTTGATAATTCTAACTGCAAATTGATACGTTTTTGTTTTAATAACATTCTCTTTCATTTCATTTTTAATTTCCATTCCTACATTTTTAATTTATCTAAGCATCGCTTTTACTTGCTCATAAACATTCTTGCCGTTGAAACCAAGTTTCTCGTCAAGAACTGTGTATGGCGCAGAGAACCCAAACGATTCTAATCCCCAGATTTTACCATTAGCACCCACTAAACCAAGTAGGTTTACCGGAAGGCCAGCTGTAAGACCGAAAATTTTAGCATTGTGAGGCAATACACTTTCTTGGTATTCTGCCGATTGAGTGCGAAATAATCCTTCTGACGGGACTGAAACTAAACGAATTTTTACACCTTCGGCGCGTAGTAATTTTGCACCTTCGTTCAAGGTAGAAACTTCAGAACCAGAAGCAACTAAAATAACATCAGGGTTGCCATCACATTCAACAACATAACCACCTTTTTGAGCTTTTTCAGCTTCAGCTTTGCGGCCAGCAACAGCAGGAAGGTCAGCAATGTTTTGACGCGAGAAAATTAAACCTGTAGGAGTTGTTGTGTTTTCCATTGCCATTTTCCAAGCCACTGTACATTCTTCAACATCTGCCGGACGCAATACCAACATAGAATTATGTCCTTTGTGGTTTTTCAATTTTTCCATCAACCGAATTTGAGCTTCTTGTTCAACCGGTTCGTGTGTAGGACCATCTTCACCAACGCGGAAAGCGTCATGTGTCCAGATAAATTTCACTGGTTGTTCCATCAATGCAGCCATACGCACTGCTGGTTTCATGTAGTCGGAGAAAACGAAGAAAGTAGCACACGCAGCAATAACTCCGCCGTGTAAACTCATACCAATACTGATAGCTGCCATTGTTAATTCGGAAACGCCAGCTTGAAGGAATGCACCCGAGAAGTCATCTTTAGTAAACGCTTTGGTGTTTTTTAAGAAACCGTCTGTTTTGTCGGAATTCGACAAATCGGCACTTGAAACCACCATATTTTCAACTTGTTTTGCCAGTTCACCCAAAACGGTAGCCGAAGCAGCACGAGTTGCCTGACCTGGTTTTTGAACCACGGCATCCCAGTTCATTTTAGTTTTTCCTGAAAAGAAGAAAGCTAATTTTTCAGCCAATTCAGGGTCTTCTTTTACCCATGCAGCTTTAGCAGCTTGTTTGGTAGCTACAATTGCAGCCAATTCTTCAGCACGTTTAGCGTACAATTCTTTTGTTTCTTCAAAAATCACAAACGGATTTTCAGGATTTCCACCTAAGTTTTTGATACTTTCGGCATATGAAGCACCACACTCACCAAGAGGCATACCGTGAGTAGCACATTGACGCTCAAAGCTAGAACCATCAGCTTTCATAGCGCCTTTACCCATAATTGTTTTACCAATGATAAGTGTTGGGCGAGAAGTTTCTGCTTTGGCTTCGTTCAATGCTTTACGAATTTGTTCAGCATCGTTACCGTTGATTTCAATAACTTTCCATCCCCAAGCCAAATACTTTTGAGCTACGTTTTCGCTGGTAACAGCATTGGTTTCGGTTGAAAGTTGAATGTCGTTAGAATCATAGAACATAATTAGGTTGTTCAAGCCCAAGTGACCGGCAATACGACCTGCACCTTGTGAAATTTCTTCTTGCACACCACCATCCGAAATGAAAGTGTAAATGGTTTGGCTCATTAGTTCACCAAAACGAGCTTTCAAAAATTTAGCAGCAATAGCTGCACCTACAGCATAGGTATGACCCTGTCCGAGAGGACCTGATGTGTTCTCTACACCACGCATAATGTCTACTTCAGGGTGTCCCGGAGTTGGGCTTCCCCATTGACGGAACTGTGCCAATTCTTTCATAGTATATTTTCCGGTACAAGCCAGCACTGAATATAACATTGGCGACATGTGGCCTGGATCCAGGAACATGCGGTCGCGTCCTTCCCATGCAGGATTTTTTGGATCGTATTCCAAAAATTCAGAATAAAGTACATTGATAAAATCAGCTCCACCCATAGCACCACCCGGGTGACCCGATTTTGCTTTCTCTACCGCTGAAGCTGCCAAAATACGGATATTGTCGGCCGCACGGTTTAAAACTTGTGTTGAATTCATACTCATTATATTTGTTGTTTGTTGTTTCATTTGTAGTGATCAGAACTTGTATCCAACCGTATAACTAAATCCCCAATTGCTGGTTGCATTTCTTCCGTACCCGGGAATATACCACGGGCTTATTTCACCAACTTTATCGGTAGTGAGTAAATGCTTGTTGCGCAATGACCAACCCATAAAGGTGTTTTTGACCACTTCTACCCGAATACCAAAGACTAGTTCGAACCAGACTTTGCTGGGGCTTAGTTTACTTTCTGGAAGTGTCTGCCCGGCTCCCCAATAATCACTGGCAATAACCATGTTATTTATTGTATAGGTAGCATTTGTCATACCTAGCCTCAATCCCATAAGAAAGAGGTTGGGGCTTAGTTTAACGTCCTTCTTCTTTTTTACTAAGTTGAAATCCATACCTACACGGCCAAAGAAACCGTTGGTTTTGAATGTGAGATTCTCTAGCGATGTTTTGTTTACACTTGCGTAGCCTAGTTCTACAATCGGTAGGTACTTGTGTTTAATATCTATTTGTGCTCCTGCTTCAACAGAGTATATATCTTTCGACAGAAGTGTTGAGCTTACAATTGATGCGGCATCAATTTGCAGCGTCATTCCATCCCAAAACTTAGTTTTAGGTTCTTTAACTTCTATTTTTTTGTCTTGTTTTTCCTGTGCTTGAATGGAAAACACAACAAAGCAAATCAGTAAGCTAGTTAATAAATATTTGTATGTGCTCTGCATTTGTTGCGTTGACTTTGTGATTAATGATTTTGATTGAATCGATCAAATGGTTGGTTGTGAGTACAGTATCGATGGAATGCACTTCCATGCAACCACATTCTAATGATAGATAATAGTTTGAATTGGTATGTAGAACTTGGACTGTATCTTTTGCTGTTTTGAACGTAAGTACGAATTTCGACCCGTTTTCAAATTTATTTAAAGGTAAATAGATCTTTTGAATAGATTTTGATTTGTATAAAATCGAATCTATAAGCGTTCCATTTGTTGCTAACCCTCTTACAGATAAGGTATCCAGGTTTATTGCTCTGGTAGTGTAAATGTTTTTTGCAGTATCGGTTAAAGCCTGGGTATAAAAGCCAACTCCCAATTTTACAATTCGGTCTTCGGTGCAATTTTCATTACTTGCGCACGAAATGCCAAGTAGTACGAAAGCTATGAGGAGTAGGCTAGTGCTGTGTTTCATTTTGTTTATTTCTTATACCTGCTAAATTTATTGCAAAAGCATTCTTACTTCCTTTTTCAATTTATCCGTAGCTAATTCGGAAGGTGTATTTTCGCTAGAATTATATACCTGAATGATCAGTTCTGCCAAAACTGATGCCGAATCATTTGGCTGGCAATCGGCAGCAGTACTGTTGACTAATCGCAGCAGGCTTTCCTGCGCACTGCGTATATGGTTCCACACTTCATCACTTACATAAATTTGTTGCGATAGATTATGTGAAAATTCTTGACGTATGGCCGACAGCAATTGGGTATGAAGTTCCATATTGGTCATCCCCGGTTTAGCCACACTTACAATTAATGTGCTCGGTGTGGTGCGTTCCAATACCAATATCAATCGTTCATAAGCTCTCAACCGGATAGGGGTAAATACTGCTGAGGCTTCTTTGCGCAATTCATAGTTGCGCCGTTTTTCTTCATTGCGCAGCAATTTGTCAATAAGCAAATAGGCCGTAAGTAAAACGACTAAAGCCGGTAATATGTATTTTAAAATCTCCATTATTTCCTTTGCTTTTATGCTTAAGTAGTTACATATGTTTAGTTACAAGTTACAAGTTTTGTTCTCTGAAAGTGATAAATAGTATTTTGCGATAACAGAAAAAGGAATAAAAATAATTAACGAATAGATTAATAATTATTCTCAATTACTTCAATAAAGCTTCGACCTTATTTTTAATACAATGTAACTCGTAACTCGTAATTTTGTAACTGGTATCTGAATTATATTTCTTTTTCAATCTTATAATTGTTACGTTCCGTAGAGTTGCGAGCTACAATTTCGCCAACAAAACCTGCCAAAAATAACTGCGTACCCAACATCATAGCCAACATGGCCAGATAGAAATACGGACTATCCGTCACTAGAGGTGCTTTTACATGTTCGATGATGGCCACTAGTTTATTTACTCCAACAGCTATTACAGCCAGAAATCCGAGTAAAAACATGATGCTACCGTATAATCCAAAGAAATGCATGGGTTTTTTGCCGAATTTCGACAGAAACCAAAGAGAGAGCAAATCAAGATAACCATTTACAAAACGGCTTAAACCAAATTTTGTTTCACCGAACTCACGTTTGCGATGTTCAACCACTTTTTCGCCAATGCTTGTAAATCCGGCATTCTTTGCTAAATAGGGAATGTATCGGTGCATTTCACCGTAAACTTCTATGTTTTTTACCACATCGTTACGATAGGCTTTTAGTCCGCAGTTCATGTCGTGCAGTTTCAAACCGGTAACTTTACGGGCAGTAGCATTATATAGTTTGGAAGGAATGTTTTTAGTCAGTGTTGAATCGTAGCGTTTCTTTTTCCAGCCCGAAACCAAGTCGTAATTTTGGTTCTTTACCATTTCGAATAATTCCGGAATTTCGTTAGGGCTATCTTGCAAATCGGCGTCCATGGTAATGACCACATCGCCTTGAGCAGCCCGAAATCCACAATACAAGGCCGGCGATTTTCCGTAATTATGACGGAATTTTATTCCTCTCACATTTTTAGACCGTTTTTGGAGCGATTCCACCACGTCCCACGATTTGTCGGTACTACCATCGTTTACAAACACCACTTCGTAACTGAATTTGTTTTCATTCATCACGCGTTCAATCCATTCGAAGAGTTTTGGTAACGATTCTTCTTCGTTGTAAAGCGGCACTATTATCGAAATATCCATATTTAATTTAGTTACAAGTTACAAGTTCTGAGTTACAGATAGCAAGCTTTTTTATAGAACGGCCAACTGATTACTGTTCACTGTTGACTGAATAAGTCTTTGTCTTTTTTTACAAATGCAGCCATTATTACTCCTACAACAAGTCCCATTATAAGATTAGTAATCACATACACCATGGAGAATGAGGCGGGTTTAAACATGCTTTGTACTTGTGATACGCTGGCATCGTTCATTGGGAATTTCATCATCTGCATGGTTTTCATTGTTTCCTGAAACATGTTTTCCAAAAATGCGGTGTTGATAAATTGGAAGTAAACAAATTTTACCACCGTGGAAATCAATGCTGCGTAGAAAAAGGTGAGCAAGATGTAAAGCAGCGCTTTGCCGTACGAAATCGACCCTTCGCATTCGTTATCGCGAAAACGCACTGATAATTTATACATTAGAACTACAATATATGCAGCAATAGCATAAGTTAGCAGAGCCAGCGCTGTGATTTTGGTTACGGAAAGAATAAAATTTAGGGAGAATAAACCTCCTAAAATAAGGCCGCCATGCATGGCTGACTTGACAATATTTTGTTTCATGAATCCATTTTTTGAGATGTGCACAAAAGTACAAAAAAACTGCAAATACTAAAAGGAAAAATACAACTTAAAGCACAGGATGATATTTTGAGAATAGTTTATGTTACAAACTATCCTTTTTTACGGAATGGATTCTGTTTTTTGATAGAAAAAAATGCGTTGAATTGAAGCACTCCAAATATGAAACTCTGAAAAAAAGCGTATCTTTGTACCTTCAAAAAAATAGCTTTCGATTTTGAACTGGTAATTAAAATACCTAAATCGAAAACTCTTTTTAAATCATGAATTGTGCATTATTAATTATAAATTGTTATGAATATATCGTATAATTGGCTAAAACAGTACATTAACATTGATGTAACCCCCGATGCATTGTCGAAAGCACTAACTTCTATTGGTTTAGAAGTGGGTGGAGTAGAAGAGGTGCAAACTGTAAAAGGTGGATTGGAAGGATTGGTAATAGGCGAAGTGCTTGCTTGTGGTGCGCACGAAAATTCCGACCACTTACATGTAACCACCGTAAATGTGGGTGCAGGTGAACCTTTACAAATTGTATGTGGTGCACCCAATGTAGCTGCCGGACAAAAAGTAGTAGTGGCCACTGTGGGTACCAAACTTTACTCGGGCGACGAAAGTTTTAGCATTAAACGATCAAAAATACGTGGTGTTGAGTCAGTGGGAATGCTTTGTGCACAAGATGAAATTGGAATAGGAACAAGCCACGACGGGATTATTGTTTTGCCTGCATATGCTCAGGTGGGTACCTTGGCCAAAGATTACTACAACATTAAAAGTGATTATTTATTGGAAGTAGATATTACACCTAACCGTGTGGATGCTGCTTCGCACTTTGGAGTAGCGCGCGATTTGGCTGCTTTTTTTGCATTGAAAGATAAATCGGTACAACTTACTCGCCCTTCGGTGGATGCTTTTGCCGTTCAAAATACAAACCTGACCATTCCTGTAGTGGTGGAGAATACGGATGCTTGTCCGCGTTATTCGGGCGTTACTATTTCGGGTGTTACGGTTACCGAATCGCCTGAATGGTTGAAAAACTACCTGCAAATTATTGGACTTCGTCCTATCAATAATATTGTGGATGCTACCAACTTCGTGTTGCACGAATTGGGACAGCCGCTTCACGCTTTCGATGCCGACAAAATTAAAGGTGGCGAGGTACGTGTGAAAAATATGCCCGAAGGAACAGTATTCACTACTTTGGATGGTATTGAGCGCAAGCTGAATGCTGCCGATCTGATGATTTGTAACTCCGAAAATGCGATGTGCATTGGTGGCGTATTTGGAGGTTTAGATTCGGGTGTAACCGAGACTACCAAGAATGTATTTTTGGAAAGTGCTTACTTTAATCCGGTAACCATTCGCAAAACGGCTCGTCGTCATGGGTTGAACACTGATGCTTCTTTCCGTTATGAACGTGGGTGCGATCCTACCAATACCATTTATGTGCTGAAACGTTGTGCTTTGTTGATTCAGGAAGTGGCCGGTGGACAAATCTCCAGTGAAATTGTAGATGTTTATCCCGAAGAAGTAAAACCATTCGTGGTAGAACTTTCGCTTCGTAAAGTAAATACCTTGATTGGTAAAGAAATTGGCAAAGAAAACATTGAAACGATCCTCGCGGCTCTCGAAATGAAAATTGTGAGCCAAACCGAAGAAGGATATGTGTTGCATGTGCCGGTTTACCGGGTGGATGTGCAACGCGATGTGGATGTGATTGAAGATATTCTGCGTATTTACGGATATAATAATGTAGAAATTGGCGATACACTGAAATCGAATTTGAGCTTCGGCACCAAACCGGATAGTTATAAATTGCAACACCTTATTTCGGAGCAATTAACCGCTCAGGGTTTCAACGAAGTGTTAAACAATTCGCTTACCAAAGGTGGTTATTACACCGACTTGACTTCATATCCTGCTGCCAATCTGGTGAAAATGCTTAATCCGCTAAGTTCCGATTTGAACGTGATGCGTCAAACTATGCTTTTTGGTGGACTGGATAATATTGCTCGCAATATCAACCGTAAAAATGCCGATTTGAAATTCTACGAATTTGGTAATTGCTATTATTACAATGCAGAGAATAAAAAAGTCGGTGAAGCGCTGTCTGCTTATTCCGAAGATTTCCATTTGGGATTATGGCTTACCGGCAACAAACGCTCACCATCTTGGGTATCTGCCGAAGAGAAATCGAGCGTGTACGAATTGAAAGCATTTGTCGAAAATGTGTTTGCCCGTTTGGGCTTTAGTATGCGTAAACTGGTTATGGGCGAATATGCCAACGACTTGTTGAGCGAAGCATTGGCTGTTTACTCTCGTTCTGGAAAGCAATTGGGCGTTTACGGTATTGTTGATGCCAAAATTCGTAAGATGATGGATATTGATGCTGAAGTCTACTTTGCTGATTTGAACTGGAATGCTATTCTGGCAGAACTAGGCAACCAAAAAGTGCGGTATACCGAATTGGCAAAATTCCCTGAAGTAAAACGCGATTTGGCATTATTGCTTGATAAAAATGTAACATTTGCCGAAATAGAAAAAATAGCTTTCGAAACAGAGCGCAAACTATTGAAAAGTGTAAACCTATTTGATGTTTACGAAGGAAAGAATTTAGAAGAAGGCAAAAAATCGTACGCCGTAAGTTTTCTATTGCAAGACGAGACCAAAACACTTACTGATGGACAAATAGAGCCGATAATGAAAAAACTGCAAGGCAACTTTGAAACAAAACTTGGTGCGAAACTAAGGTAGAAGAAGCAGTGAGCGGTAAGCGGCAAGGAACTTGTCTGTCAATATAAAAAAAAGAATAGAAAATAATTGAGGGAAAAATATATTTCAAATAGCCGTGCAATTTACTTACTGCTTAATACTTATCGCTTGCCGCTAAAAAAATAAAAAGATGAACGACGAAGAACTCTCATTCACTGGAAAAATTCTCCACACCCCATACGCAAAGCCTGATGCCTATGGTGCATTGAGCATGCCGGTTTATCAAAATGCTGCTTTCGAATTCGAAACGGCAGAGATGATGGAAGCTGCGTTTATGGGAAAGGTGGCCGAACATACTTACTCTCGCATTACGAATCCTACGGTGCAGTATTTCGAGAGCCGTGTGCAAACAATTACGGGTGCATTTAGCGTAACGGCTTTGAACTCGGGCATGGCAGCTATTTCGAATGTAATTTTTACCCTTGCCAAAACGGGCAGTAATATCGTTACTTCGCGCCATTTGTTTGGTAATACCTATTCGTTGTTCGCATTTACCATGGCAGCGTTTGGAGTGGAAACCCGCTTTTGCGACCTGACGAACCCTGACGAAGTGGAAGCCCAGATTGATGCGAATACCTGTGCTGTTTTTCTGGAAATTATCACCAATCCGCAAATGGAAGTGGTGGATCTGAAAGCCATCTCAGCCATTACTAAAAAAGCAGGTGTACCTTTGGTGGCCGATACTACCATTATTCCTTTCTCTGCATTTAAGGCCCAACACTGGGGTGTGAACATTGAGGTTGTATCCAGTACAAAATACATTTCGGGTGGAGCTACCGGTTTGGGTGGTTTGATTTTGGATTATGGTAATTTCAACTGGATTTCGGCACCTAAGCTGCATGTTATGGCTAAGGAATTCGGGTCGGCAACATTTACCGCTAAGCTTCGCAAGGAAATTCACCGTAACTTAGGTGCATATATGACTCCTCAGGTGGCCTATATGCAATCCCTTGGGTTGGAAACGCTCACTCTCCGTTACGAGCGTGCCACCAACACCTGTCTGCAATTGGCACAACGACTGCAAACGCTTTCGAAGGTAGAATCGGTAAACTATACCGCCCTGCCCGAAAATAAATATTACTTGCTAAGCAAAAATCAGTTTGGCAAACAACCGGGTGCTATGTTTACGTTCAATCTGGAGTCGCGCGAGGCTTGCTTTACGTTCCTCAACAAGTTGAAACTGGTAAAACGTGCTACTAACTTATTCGACAATGTGAGTTTGGCTATTCACCCGGCAAGCACCATTTTTGGCACATTTACCCCCGAGGTGCGCAAAGAAATGAACGTGTCTGACAAGACCATTCGTATATCGGTGGGATTGGAAGATGTGGAGGATTTGTTTAAAGATTTTGAACAAGCAATATTGTAATTCTAGGGACAGGTCGTGACCTGTGTCCTCCTAAAGATAAAAATAAAAATAACCGTGACCTGTCATCATAAAAAGGAATAAAGAATCCCCTCAAATCGATTATTCGATTTGAGGGGATTTTGTTTTGGGGATAAATTATCCTCGAATTTATATAACTGAATTATTTTCCGAAAATAATTCACTAAACTATTGCCAGTGTTAAATAGAACATCTATCTTTAACCCATTGAAAATGCAATACAGTTGTAATCCTATGTAAGCAGCATTATAGCACGACTCTACGCTTTAATTACGCCTCTATTTTCGTGGGGAACTCGTCCCCATCACGGGGGCTAGTTCCCCACGATTGAGCATTACTTCCCCCTGATGGGGAAGAGCTTATTGTTAATGAGGACGTCATCCCCATCATGGGGGCGGTTTCCCCGCGGTAGGGAAGTGATCCCCCTCGCGGGGAAACGATTATTCATCTTGAGCAAGCTTTCCCCATCAAGGGGAGATAATAATTCAGGTTTAGCGCACTCTTTTAAGTTTGTACTTCCTGATTGAAACCGAAACCGACTTAATGTACCAGCTGGAGGGGGTGCATAAGCGTGAGAATGTCCCTCCATTTGTTTACAATTATTCCAATGAAATTATGCGTAACATTTCGTATGCTGAGCAAATCAGCAAAGCACAGGTTCTTATTTCTGGTCTGAAAGGTAATGCCGATCAGATTGCCCGTCGTGGTTTGGACGAAGCATTTGTGATCCGAATGGACTCCAATCGTAACGATGCAACCGCCCTTAACGACGAACAGGAAAAGCTCAAAGCCGCGCTGAAAATGAAAACAGCCGAATTGGATGCCAAACTACTCGAACTGGATCTGCAAGCCGCAGAAGCCCGGAAGATAGTGAAAATGGACTTCCCACAAAACCAGTGGAAAGCGTTCGGCATCGAAGACAAACGCTAAGGCGTACAAAAAGAAAAGCGGCGGGCAAAGTGAGCTCGCCGCTTGGATATAGACAAGGTTTTAATTGTTCGGAGTGTATTCTCCTTCATCTCTATCTCCCCACTGCCCTCATTTCGCCAAAAAAAACTCCCTATCCCCATTTTCCCTTTTGTTGAAAAAAATGTACCTTTGCGTTTCTTTTTCATTATACAGCAGAATGACTTACCAAACACATATACTTTCTAACGGACTCAAACTAATTCATAAACCAGACACGTCGGCTGTGGCCTATTGTGGACTGGTGATTAATGTCGGATCGCGCGACGAGGCTGACGCAGAGCAGGGCATGGCGCACTTTATTGAGCACATGCTTTTCAAAGGAACCGAAAAACGTCGTTCGAGTCATATTATCAATCGCTTGGAGAATGTGGGAGGGGAGCTAAACGCCTTTACTTCGAAGGAAGAAACGGTGGTGTATGCAACGGTTTTGAGCGAGTATTTTGAGCGTGCCATGGAACTGATTGCGGACATTACGCTGCATTCTACCTTTCCGCAAAAGGAAATCGACAAGGAAGTGGTGATTATTCTGGACGAGATTCAGTCGTACAACGATAGTCCTTCGGAACTTATCTACGACGATTTTGAGGAAATGCTTTTCGAGCACCACGCCATTGGTCATAATATCTTAGGCAAAACCGAATTGTTGGTCAACTACACTACCGACGATGCCAAACGCTTCATCGCAAAACATTATTCTCCTCAGGAAATGGTGTTTTTTTCGCTGGGCGATTTAAACTTCAAGCAATTGATCCGCTGGGCCGAGAGATATCTCGCTACTGAGCCAAGTCCCGAGCGCATCTCCGAACGCACTGCCCCTACCACCTACACGCCTTCGCGACGTGAGATTATAAAAAATACACATCAAGTCCATTTTATTGTTGGAAACAGAGCGTATGATCTCTATCATCCTAAACGGATAGCGATGTATATGCTCAATAATATTCTGGGGGGGCCGGGCATGAATAGCCTGTTGAACCTATCGTTGCGCGAAAAGCACGGGTTGGTTTATAACGTGGATTCCAACTACCAACCGTTTGTAGGCACGGGTATGTGGAGCGTATATTTTGGTTGCGATGTAGAAAATGCCGCCAAATGCGAACAGCTAGTGTACGCCGAACTGCAAAAACTTCGCGAACAACCCTTGTCCGAAAGTGCGTTGAAGAAATATAAGCTTCAGCTCTTGGGTCAAATGGCCATTGCCAGCGAGCAGAAAGAGAATATGGCACTCAGTTATGGCAAGAGTTTTATGCGTTACGGCAAAATTGATGATTTGGAAACTGTACGAAAAAAGATAAATGCTATTACGGCCGAAGAGCTTCAGATTGTTGCCCGTGAGATTTTTCAGGTGGAACAATTGTCGGTGCTGAAATACGTTTGATCAGTTTCGTGAAACTCTCAATCCTCCGCCAATAGTCGGACAAGCTCTTAAGGGGACTAAAAGAGTGGTATTCGAGATGATAAACGTTATTGAGTAGAACTGGAATACGAGGCTTTTCAATTAAGAGTCAAATGAGTAGGCTACATACTGAAAACCCTGAAAGAGTTTAATTTGAATAACTGTGGGTGAAGCCCACGGATGGACAATAGTTCATGCATTCAGCCCTAGAGGGGCTGAACATTAGATAGTGTTATTCAACCACTTCGTGGCTGCCTGATTCTAGGTATTAATTCAGTGGGCTGCACCCACGGTTATTCAGATGTAGCCACTTCGTGGCAAAGATGCTTGCTGTGTGGATAAATGAAACCTCGAGAATACAAAAACAAATAAAAAAATAGGTTGACTGCGAGCAGTTAATTGTATACAGTTGTCACTTACTGATTGCTGTGTCACTGATTACTGTTTACTGATAACTGCATACAGATAACTGATGTTAGACGATTATATTTTATCCCACTCGGATGCTGAACCAGCTTATCTGGCCAAAGTGAACCGGGATACGCATTTGAAGATGATCAATCCACGAATGCTTTCGGGTGCATTTCAAGGGCGCGTGTTGGCTATGTTTTGTCACATGATTCAGCCCAAACACATACTGGAATTGGGCACCTTTACGGGCTATTCTGCCTTGTGTATGGCCGAAGCATTGAACGAAGAGGGCGTACTACATACGATAGAATGCGATGATGAAGCCGAAGATTTTATTCGGGCTAATTTTGCCGGTTCGGAGCATGGGCGCAAAATTCAGTTGCACATTGGTGAGGCATTGACCGAAATTGCGAAGCTCAACGAAACCTTTGATGTCGTTTTTATCGATGCCGATAAACGGGAGTATCTGGCTTACTATGAAGCCGTGCTGCCCAAACTCAGACAAGGCGGTTTTATCCTTGCCGATAATACTTTGTGGGACGGTAAAGTGCTGAAAACAATGGAACCAAACGACAAGCAAACCATTGAAATTTGTAAGTTCAATGACTTTGTAGCCATCGACCCACGGGTTGAAAAAGTGATACTGCCACTGAGAGATGGACTGACTGTGATACGAAAAAAGTAAATACAATTGACAGTTGACAATGATGTTTATATATATTGTCTGCTGGCGTCTTTTTTTGCTATTTATAGAAATGATATGTTGAACAATGCGACAGAAATCGATAGATAATTGCTAACTGTTCACTGATAACTGAAAAATATGTATATTTACGAATTAGAATTAAAGGTGCGGGATTACGAGTGCGATATTCAGGGTGTTGTAAACAATTCTGTGTATCAGAATTACTTGGAGCATACGCGTCATGAGTTTCTGGAAGAAAACCATATCAGTTTTGCCGAACTGCACCACCAAGGCATTGATGCCATGGTTTCGAGTATTGAAATAGCGTACAAAACACCATTAAAACCCGGTGATAGTTTTATTTCAAAACTTTATGTTACCCAGGAAGGGGTTCGCTATATATTTCATCAGGTCATTTATCGTAAATCCGATAATAAGCTGGCCATTAAGGCAAAAGTAAATGCAGTAGTGGTTGTCAATGGAAAATTGGTAGCTTCTCTGCCTGTTTTCGACGAGTTAGTGGCACGCAGTCAGACCAAAGAGGTTTAAACTATTTGCTTATTCACTTGTTTATCCAATTAATAATTAAATTTCAAATACCTTATGAACGAATTTTTAGAAATAGAAGAAAATATAGTTCGAATGCTTAAAACCGTGTTCGATCCCGAGATTCCTGTAAATATCTATGATTTAGGATTGATTTATAAAATTGACTTAGCCGACGACGGAAAACTAATCATTGAAATGACTTTAACTGCTCCAAATTGTCCGGCAGTAGATTTTATTGTTGAGGATGTGCGCATGAAAGTAGGTAGCGTGGAGGGCGTAAAAGAAGTGGATGTTCAGATAGTGTTTGAACCCGCTTGGGACAAAGAAATGATGAGCGAAGAAGCGCAACTGGAATTGGGATTTTTATAAATAAAGTTGACCGTTGATAGTTGACAATTGACAGTGAAGGCATTTCATACCAACTACAACCTCGTAACCTGTAACTCGTAACTAAATAAATGATTTATTTTATATCCGATGCCCATTTGGGTTCGCGTTTGGTGAAAAATCCTAGAGCGCACGAAAAAAAAATAACGGATTGGCTGGATAGTGTAAAAAAAGATGCTACAGCAATCTATCTTCTAGGCGATATGTTCGACTTCTGGTACGAGTACCGCACTGTAGTTCCAAAGGGCTACGTTCGTTTTCTGGGTAAATTGGCCGAATTGGTCGATGCCGGTATTGAAATTCATTTCTTTACAGGCAATCACGATATCTGGACTTTTGGTTATTTTGAACAGGAACTAGGACTTATTGTTCATCGTAGTCCTATTGAAATAGAAATTGGCAGCAAACGCTTTTTCCTAGCCCATGGCGACGGACTCAATGCAAATGACAAGAGATTCCAGTTGTTACGGAAAATATTCCATAGTCGTACTGCACAAAAGTTATTCAGATTAGTCCCAGCACAACTCGGTCAGAGCTTTGGATATGCCTGGTCGAAAAGGAACAGACTGAGAATTTTACATTTGGAAAATAAGTTTCTAGGTGAAGAAAAAGAAGATTTGGTTGTCTTCTCGAAAAAATATGTTCAAGATAACGATGTCGATTTTATGATTTATGGACACAGACACATACTCCTTGATTTGGAGCTGAAAGATAAAAAACGTGTGATTATTTTGGGCGACTTTGTGAGCATATTTTCTTACGGAGTGTTCGATGGAGAGAATTTTCATCTAGAAAATGTGCCCGAAGATCAACAAGTCTGGTAAACAAAGAACAAGAGTTTGGACCGCAAATTACCCAAATAAACGCAAATTTAGGCTAATCTTTATCGCTAGATGCTGTTTAAAAGAGAAGAATTTATTTGCGTAATTTGCGTTTGAATATTTTGCGTAGGTAGGATTGTCTGGTGAGTTATGAATTTTGTATGCCCACCGTGCAGCAAGCCACCACACCGGCCGTTTCGGTTCTCAAGCGGCTATTTCCTAACGAAACAGGCACAAAACCTAACGACAATGCTTTTTGCACTTCCTCCTTGCTGAAATCGCCTTCTGGTCCAATCAGAATCAATACGTCTGTTAAATTTTGACACTCTGTTTGCAAAAGTCGTTTATCTTCTTCGTGGCAATGTGCAATAAATTTCTTCGAGGCTTGATGTTTCTTCAACAATTCATCAAAAGTACAAAGTGGGTTTAATGTTGGGAAATATGCCTTTACCGATTGTTTGGATGCCGAAACAATGATTTTTTCTAAGCGCTCAGCATTAATGATTTTTCGCTCGGAGTAACGACAAATGATAGGTGTAATTTCATCGATGCCTATCTCGGTTGCTTTTTCGATAAACCATTCCAGACGTTCTATGTTTTTGGTGGGAGCAATTGCAATGTGTAATTTGTAATCACGTTTGCCATGTTCCAATACGGTATCTGTTATTTCAAATCCACAATGCTTTGGATGCGGATTCGTAATCTTTGCTTTGTAGAAGCCTCCAATACCATCAACTACCTCAATAGCATCGCCCACGTGCAGTCGCAGTACTTTGACAGCATGTTGCGATTCGTCTTCTGGAAGAATAGTACCGGCAGCAAGATTTGGAACGTAGAATAAAGCCATTTTAATTTAATTCATAATTCACAATTCACAATTAATAATTGAAGAGAATCCAATAACTAATTATGCATTATGAATTATACATTATGAATTATTTAGTAGATTTCTCCCTTGGCAGCCAATAGCGTGTTTTTCAATAACGAAACAATCGTCATAGGTCCTACACCGCCAGGAACTGGAGTAATAAATGAACATTTAGGAGCCACTTCATCGAAGTTAACATCACCACTTAAACGAAACCCACTTTTTGTTTTATCAGATGGAACGCGGGTGGTACCTACGTCGATGACTGCAGCACCATTTTTTACCATGTCGCCCGTCAAAAACTCGGGCATTCCCAGCGCAGCGATAATAATATCGGCTTGCAGGCAAATTTCTTTCAGGTTTTTAGTACGGCTGTGGCAAACAGTGACCGTTGCATCGCCTGGATATCCTTTTTGCATCATTAATGAAGCAACCGGCTTTCCAACAATATTGCTACGTCCAATCACCACGCAGTTTTTACCGGCGGTAGGAATTTCGTAGCGTTTGATTAATTCTATAATGCCCGAAGGGGTTGCACAAACGTAACATGCCAAACCGATAGATAAGCGACCCACATTTACTGGGTGAAAACCGTCTACATCTTTGCGATAGTCGATAGCCTCAATGACTTTTTGTTCCGAAATATGTTTTGGTAATGGCAGTTGAACAATGAATCCGTCCAATTCTACATCTTTATTTAGATCATCTATTTTAGCCAGTAGTTCATCTTCAGTAACATCATCTTCGAACGTAATTTTAGTCGACCTGAAACCCACTTCCTCACACGATTTTACTTTGTGTGCCACATAGGTTTCACTGCCGCCATCATGTCCAACAATAATCACTGCCAAATGGGGCGCTCTTTTTCCCGAAGCAACTATTTGATTTACTTCTGCAGCGATTTCTGCCTTTACTTGTTCCGAAATGGCTTTGCCATCGATAATTTGATACGACATTGGTTGATTTGTTATTGGTTGATATGTTGACTGCTTAAGTATGAATAATAAGCCAATTATAAATTCTAAATAATTTTATCTGTGCTTTCCAATTTTCAGTTTGCCCTTACTCATAGTTGCCATTTTCATCATTTTACTGGTTTGGTCAAACTGTTTTAGCAAACGGTTCACGTCCACGATAGTCGATCCACTACCACTGGCAATACGTTGTTTACGACTTCCGTTCAGCAGAGTTGGATTTTCACGTTCGGTAGGAGTCATCGACTGAATGATAGCTTCAATTCCTTTGAAAGCATCATCGCCAATTTCCACGTCTTTCAACGCTTTTCCCATACCGGGAATCATTGCAGCCAAGTCTTTGATATTTCCCATTTTTTTGATTTGTTGAATCTGAGAAATAAAGTCGTTGAAGTCAAACTGATTTTTAGCAATACGCTTTTGTAAGCGGCGTGCATCTTCTTCATCGTATTGTTCCTGAGCACGCTCCACCAACGAAACGATATCACCCATTCCCAAAATACGATCGGCCATACGTTCAGGGTAGAACACATCCAATGCGTCCATTTTTTCACCTGTACCAACGAATTTGATCGGTTTGTCTACAACAGTGCGAATGGAAAGCGCAGCGCCACCACGTGTATCACCATCAAGTTTTGTAAGAATCACACCGTCAAAATCAAGACGATCATTGAACTCTTTAGCAGTATTTACGGCATCTTGTCCTGTCATTGCATCCACTATGAACAGAATTTCTTGTGGTTGAATGGCTTTCTTGATGGCCGCAATTTCGTCCATCATGGCTTCGTCAACCGCTAACCGTCCTGCTGTATCTATAATTACAACATCGTTAGAGTGTAACTTAGCATATTTTATAGCTGCTTCGGCAATCGCTATTGGATTTTTGCTTTCCAAATCAGAGAAAACAGGTACCTGAAGTTGCTCTCCAAGTACTCTCAATTGTTCAATAGCTGCTGGACGATACACGTCGCACGCTACCAATAAAGGGTTCTTAGATCGTTTTGTTTTGAGATAATTGGCCAGTTTACCCGAAAAAGTTGTTTTACCCGAACCTTGTAAACCCGACATAAGGATAACGGTTGGTGAACCTTTAAGATTGATATCCACATTGGCACCGCCCATCAGTTCTTTCAACTCATCGTGCACAATTTTTACCATCAACTGATTTGGTTTCAAAGAAGTAAGCACATTTTGTCCTAGTGCTTTTTCTTTTACAGTATCAGTAAATGTTTTGGCTATTTTGAAGTTTACATCGGCATCTAACAGTGCCTTGCGTACATCTTTGAGCGTTTCAGCTACATTAATTTCGGTAATTTGTCCTTCCCCTTTCAGGATTTTAAACGACCGTTCCAGTCTTTCACTTAACGATTCAAACATATTGTTATAATTGATTTTGTAGTTTTTTTACGAGTGTGCAAAGGTAAAAAAAATGCAGCAATCAGCAAAGTGTATTTAGTGTAAGAGCTGTGCAAATAAATTGTAATTTTTATTGAAAGTTATATGCCTGAAATTCAAAGCGGTGTCTTCTTTGCAACTTAAAAGATAGATGTCTCGAGAAAAATAGTTTGAATTTATTTCTTAAAAAACGATTTATTGCTTAACTTTGCAGCCGTTTTGGTGTTATACTATAATACGAACAACAATGACTTAGTAGCTCAGCTGGTAGAGCAACAGACTCTTAATCTGTGGGTCGAGGGTTCGAACCCCTCCTGGGTCACTGATAAACAATTCAATAATATTTATTAACTCAAAATTAACGAAAATGAAAAAGAATGGATTAGTAGCTGTCGCTTTAAGTGCAGTTATTTTACTTGCAAGCTGTAGCTCAATGAGTAAAGCTGTAAAAGGAGGTTTACTAGGTGGTGGTGTTGGTGCTGCACTTGGAGCTGGTGTAGGTGCTTTAATTGGTAAAGATGCCAAAAGTGCTGCAATTGGTGCAGGTATTGGAACTGCTGTAGGTGCAACTACCGGTGCAATTATTGGTAAAAAAATGGATAAAGCTGCTGCTCAGGCTGCTGCTATCGAAGGTGCTAGAGTAGATAGCATCAGAGATGCTAACAATTTGAAAGCTCTGAAAGTTACTTTCGATTCAGGTATTTTGTTTGCTACAAATAAGAGCACATTGAACACTGCTTCAAAAGGTGCTTTGATTAAATTCTCTAAAATCTTGGTTGCTAATCCTACTATGGATATCACTATTTTAGGTCATACCGATAATGTAGGGTCTTTGGATACTAACCAAAAACTTTCTCAAAATCGTGCACAAGCAGTTGCTGATTTCTTGAAAATGCAGAACGTTGGTGAAGCTCAAATTAAAGACGTCATTGGTAAGAGCGAGACTCAACCGGTTGCTAACAATGCTACATCTGCTGGTAAAGCAGCTAATCGTCGCGTAGAAGTGTACATGTACGCTAGTGCTGCTATGATTAATGATGCTGCTGCGCAAGCAAAATAAGAAATTCTATACTTTTTATAAAAGGCACTTGTAATTATTTACAGGTGCCTTTTTTGCGAGCATGACCTTCTCATTAATTCATTTTCTGAAAATGATTTGATGTCTTGGCTGAATTCACATTTTTTGTCTAATTGGATAAAAGATGTAAATTTATTGTAGAATAATTTGTTACCCCCTTTTATTTTATAATTTTGCGTGTCAGAATGAATAGATAGTACAAAATAAATTTGTTATGATTCAAGAAAATTTTATTCGCCTTTTCGAGGATGGGTTCCGTAAAAACTGGGATCTTCCAGGCTTCAGTAACTATGGCGAAAACCTTACGCTGAGCTATGCCGATATTGCTAAGAAGGTGGCAGAATTACATATTTTATTTGATCAGTGTAGATTAAAGCAGAATGATAAAGTTGCGCTTATTGGCAGAAATAATATTAATTGGGCAGTGACATATCTGTCGGTAGTGACTTATGGAGCTGTCATAGTTCCAATTTTGCAGGACTTTAATCCTAACGATGTGCACCATATTACCAATCATTCCGAATCAAAACTTCTATTTGTAGGCGATGCTATCTGGGAAAATCTGGAAGAAGAGAAGTTGACGACCATTAAAGCTGCCTTTTCGTTGACCAATTTTGGATGTATCACTCTTTTGAACAAGGGTTTTACTGGACATAATGACCACGAAACTGAAGCAGCAGATGTCGATGAATTAAAGCTGGACTTATCAAGACTCGATTGCAAACAAATAAAACACTTATTCGATGAAAAATATCCTTATGGATTTCATCGTGATTGCGTTCGGTATGTAGATAAATCTAATTCCGAAGTGGTCTCTATTAACTACACTTCGGGGACTACAGGTTTTAGTAAGGGGGTTATGACTACAGGAAATGCACTGGCCGGAAACATTACCTTTGGCTTTCGTACAAAACTGGTGGCACCTCAGTACAGTATCGTATCGTTTTTGCCTTTAGCGCATGCCTATGGATGTGCATTCGACTTTCTAACGTCGGTCTGTGCCGGTTGTCATATTCATTTTATTGGCAAGACACCATCGGCTAAAATACTCCTCAAGGCTTTCGCTGAAATTAAACCTAATGTTATTTTCTGTGTGCCGCTAATTATCGAAAAAATTTATAAGAAGCAGATTCAACCTATGCTTGCTAAGCCTTCCATGCGTTGGGTGCTAAGCATACCCTTTCTCGATCAACAAATTCTGGCGCAGATACGCAAGAAGCTCATCGATGCTTTTGGTGGAGAATTCTCAGAAATTGTGGTCGGTGGTGCACCCTTAAATGCTGAAGTAGAAGATTTTTTCAACAAAATAAAATTTCCATTCACGGTAGGATATGGGATGACTGAATGTGCTCCACTCATCAGTTATTCAAACACAAAAGACTTTATTCCAAAATCATCGGGTAAAATTCTAGATATTATGGAGGCCAGAATTATGCATCCAGATCCGAATACCGGGGTAGGCGAAATCTATGTGCGTGGTGAGAATGTGATGGTAGGATATTTTAAAAACCCTGAAGTTACCGCTCAAATTCTTGACAAAGATGGTTGGTTACATACCGGAGATTTGGGTTCTATCGATGCCGATAATAATATTTTTATCAGGGGTAGAAACAAAACAATGATTTTGAGTGCTAGCGGTCAGAACGTTTATCCCGAAGAAATAGAAGCTAAACTCAACAACATGCCATACGTGATGGAGAGTCTGGTGGTTGAAAGTAATGGGAAGTTAATAGCGCTGGTTTGTCCCGATTATGAAGCAGTAGATGCCGAAGGGGTTAATCAGGGACAATTGGAAGTTCTGATGGAGGAAAACCGTAAATTGCTCAATTCTGCCGTGGCTTCATACGAAGGTATTGCTAAAATCAAGTTATACCCCCACGAATTCGAGAAAACACCAAAGAAAAGTATCAAGAGATATCTGTATTCAGCAGGATTATAAAGTAAGAAATGAGTCAAATGACCGCAATGGGTGTTAAAGTTACTCTTTTTTTTAAAAAAGCTCTTGAATGTTTATGTTGGTGGAAAAAAAGATGTATCTTTGCATCGATTTTGAATAGCAAAATTAACATGTTAAATTTTTAATTTTAAAGTAATGAAAAAAGTATTTTTGTTTTGCGTTGTAGCTTTAGCTTTCGCATCTTGTGCTCCTAAGGCAGCTGAACAAGCTCCTGCTGTTGATTCTACTGCTGTTGTTGTTGATACAGTTGCTGCTGTTGATACTGCTGCTGTTGTTGCTGATTCTACAGTTGCTCCTAAGTAATTTAAACGTTTTAGTACGTTACAAAAGTCCGTTAGAATTTTCTAATGGACTTTTTTTTGCTATAAAAATTTAATATTTTTTACATTTATCAATAAAAATGGGCAAAACTATTAATTTTATTGGCCAAATTGAAAAATAATTAAAAAAAAAACCGATATTTATTAATGCAGTATAAAAAAACGTTGTATCTTTGCATCGATTTTGAATTGCAAAACAAACATGTTAAATTTTAAAAGGAAAAAAGAAATGAAAAAAGTAATTTTGTTTTTTGTGGTAGCTTTGGCTTTCGCATCTTGTGCACCTAAGGCAGCTGAACAAGCTCCTGCTGTTGATTCTACTGCTGTTGTTGTTGATACAGTTGCTGCTGTTGATACTGCTGCTGTTGTTGCTGACTCTACAGTTGCACCTAAGTAATTAAAAGCTAACGCAAAAAGAAATTCTTGCTAGCGCTAAAAGTCCGTTATTTCGATAACGGACTTTTTTTATTTAAATAAATGTTCAATTCAAGCATTTTTTGTACCTTTGTAGACTAAAATTATAAATTTAAAATCAATATGTTACGAATAGCAGTACAAGCCAAAGGAAGGTTATTTGAAGAGACAATGTCTTTGCTTACCGAATCTGGTATTAAGTTAGAATCAGGTAAAAGACTATTACTATTGCCAGCTCGAAATTTTCCTTTAGAGGTGTTGTTTTTGCGCGATGATGATATACCCCAAACTGTGGCCGACGGTATTGCAGATATTGGAATAGTAGGCGAAAATGAATATGCTGAAAAGAAAAAAAATGCAGTTATAACTAAGCGTTTGGGCTTTAGTAAATGTCGACTTTCATTGGCTATTCCAAAAGAAGTGGATTATCCTGGAATTTCGTGGTTCAATGCTAAAGTAATTGCTACTTCATATCCGGAGATATTGAAAGATTTTTTGAAGGTACACAATGTAAGCTCTGATATCCATGTTATTACAGGGTCGGTTGAGGTGGCTCCCAATATTGGCTTGTCGGATGCAATTTTTGACATAGTGAGTTCTGGCAGCACTCTGGTTACCAATCATTTGAAAGAAGTTGAGGTATTGATGAAGTCGGAGGCTTTGTTAATTTCACATCCAAACCTAAGTCCAGAGAAACAAGCTATTTTAGAGGAATTGCTTTTCCGCATTGAGGCTGTTCAGATGGCAGAAGATAAGAAATACGTGTTAATGAATGTTCCTACCGAAAATATTGATAAAATAATTGAAGTACTGCCGGGAATGAAAAGCCCCACTATTATGCCTTTGGCAAAAGAAGGGTGGAATTCGTTGCATGCCGTTATTGATGAAAAACAATTCTGGGACATTATAGGTAAAATTAAAGCGTTGGGTGCCGAAGGAATTTTAGTTGTTCCAATTGAAAAAATGATTTTATAAGTTTCGGTGTTATTTCTGTAAACTGTACATTATTTATGAACCTCTGTATCGATCAAGGTAACTCGAGTACCAAAATAGGTGTGTTTGATGATAATGTGTTGATTGAATACTTTGTGATTGAAGAATTGAGCGAAGTTGAAATAGAAAAATTGTTCGATAAATTTGAAATTGCTGCCTGCATTATTTCTAGTGTAACGATGAAATACGATGGTGTTTTAGAAATATTGACTAAAAAAAACATTTTTTTTGTGCAATTGGATCACAATACAGCTGTTCCAATTGTGAATAAATATGAAACACCACAGACTTTAGGTAAAGATAGGTTGGCGGCCATAGTTGGAGCTGTTTTTTTGGAGCCTGATAACGATCTTTTGATTATTGATGCAGGTACAGCCATAACCTACGATCTGGTGGATGCTGATGGTGTGTATTGGGGTGGGAATATTTCTCCCGGTCTTAGCATGAGGTTACGTGCACTGCACGAGTTTACTCAAAAGCTACCGTTAGTAGAGCCTTTAGTAGATAGCCCGTTGATAGGGAATAGTACAAATTCAGCATTAATTTCGGGCGCTTTGCATGGCATCGTTTTCGAAATTGATGGATATATAAATGCTTTAAAAATTAAATATCCGAAACTTTCAGTTTTTTTAACAGGAGGTAGCATTTTTTACTTTGATACCAAGCTAAAAAATGCCATCTTTGCAGAAAGAAATTTAGTGTTAATCGGCCTAAACCGTATACTTCAATACAATGTACAAAAATAAAGTTTTAGTTCTCGTACTTTCGTCTTTAGTGTGTATTCAATTTGTTGTTGCTCAAAACAATATTAACTCACCATATACCCGATATGGTTATGGCGACATTAGTGAATCAAATTCAGGAGAACAAAGAGCACTTGGTGGAGTTGCTATTGGCTCCAGATCCCACTCGTATATCAATACCGTAAACCCGGCTTCGTATAGTGCTGTTGATAGCATGACATTTATGTTTGATATTGGTACTTCGGCCTTGTCGTCCCGCTTTTCGGATACGAATAAGTCGGTGCGTACTTTCAATGCTAATCTTGAATACTTAACCATGCAGTTCCCTTTGTCGAAAGGAATGGGATTTAGTGCTGGCTTGCTTCCTTATTCATTTGCTGGTTATAATATCTATAATATTGATCAGATAAAGGGTTCCGAAGACAATACCATATCTACTTCAAAGAGCTTTACCGGTAACGGAGGTTTCAGTCAGGTATATACTGGTCTGTCTGCTAAGATAGGCAAGCACATATCCCTAGGGGCTAACATCTATTACATGTACGGTAGTGTGAATAATACCCGCAGTCTCCGTATTGGAAGTTTGCCTGATTCAACGATGCAGACTAATTCTATTAAAGCCAGTAATTTCCGCTTAAGATACGGTATTCAGTATTTTACAACTTTTGATAAAAAACATGATGTAACTTTAGGCCTTGTTTACGAGCATAAAGCGAAGTTAAGTGGTGATTTCTCTCAAAGAACTGCTGGCGTATTGAACGATACGACTATTAATAATTATCAGTTTGAGATGCCTACAGTTTTTGGTATTGGTTTAAATTATACCTACGCCAGTAAACTCTCTATCGGTCTTGACTATAGTCTGCAAAAATGGGCTGATACGAAATACTTTTGGAACCCTACCACCTCCACAAACGCTGAAACTTTAAATAATCGTTCGAAATTATCTCTTGGTATTGAATATACACCAAATTACTTAGCGCGTAAATTTAGCGATAGAGTACATTATCGTGTAGGTTCAAACATTAGTAATCCGTATTACACTATTCCCGGAGTTACCCTGCCAAAGAATTATGGATTGTCGTTAGGTATAGGCTTGCCATTGTATAACAAATTTACTCAAACCGTTTCTACATTGAATGCTTCAATTGAGTACGGGAGAATTGGTTCATCAACCAACTTGCGTGAGAATTATTTCAAATTTACAATGAATCTGGTGTTTAATGAACATTGGTTCTTTAAACGCAAATTATAAGAGAACGATTGTATTGTAGAGTAATCGTAGGTTTAGAACTCATTTTTTGTTTGAAAAAGGAGCATCTTCATGATTAAATTTTTTGAAATTTTGAACGAAAAATTATATTCCAATAAAAAGAATAGCATTGCCACTACTTTAATAGTAGTAGTTGTGCTATTTTTTATGTTTTCGTGTAGCAAGGCAAAAGTTGAACAAATTGGAGCGATAAAGAATCGCTCTGCTATGCCACAACTTCATGCTACAGAAATAACCACTATCATTTCCGATTCGGGAGTTACACGTTATCGAATTTCGGCCTCCCGCTGGGATATATTTGATAGAGCCGAGAAACCTTACTGGAATTTTCCTGATGGAATTCATTTTGAGAAATTTGATATAAATTTAAAGGTGGATGCTAACATTCATAGTAGATATGCCAGATTTGATGTGAATGATAAACGCTGGGAGCTGCGCGGAAAAGTAAGAGCAACTAACTTGCAAGGTGAATTGTTTGAGACAGAGCAACTGTTTTGGAGTCAGCGTGAAAGACGCATCTATTCTGATAGTGTAATTAAAATAACTCAGGTAAGTCATATCATAACAGGACTTGGTTTTGAATCGGACGAGTCAATGACTAGATATACTATCCGCAAACCACAGGGTATTTTTCCTGTTGATAAAAGTGCTGGTGCCGCTACACCAACGGTTGCAATACCTGCTTCGACGACAGTTCCTACTATAGTTGTTGTTCCTGCCCGACAACCTATTCCTGCGCCAGTACCTGTTGCCAACACAAAGAAGTAGTGGTATGCCAAAATTAGTGATTTACAATTTAACGTGATAAAACAAAAGAGAGCAAATTCAGTATTTAGAATTTGCTCTCTTTTGTTTTGATGCGAAGCATATTATATATTCGCTATTCGCTTTATTTCTTCAATCATTGCCTGTGCAAATGCATCGGCTTGTTCCGGTGTTCCGGCTTCGGAGTAAATGCGAATGATGGGCTCGGTGTTCGATTTGCGTAAATGTACCCATCCTGTAGGGAAATCGATTTTTACTCCGTCAATATCGTTTACTTCATATTGTTTATAGGAAGCTTTTACCACTTTTAAAACAGTATCTACGTCGATATTTGGTGTCAACTGAATCTTATTTTTTGAAATGTAATATTCGGGATATGTTTTACGAAGGGCTGATACAGATAGTTTTGATTTTGCCATAAGTGTAAGGAACAATCCGATACCAACAAGTGAATCGCGACCATAGTGGCTCGCTGGGTAGATAACACCACCATTACCTTCGCCGCCAATGACTGCATTTGTTGCTTTCATGGCCGTCACTACATTTACTTCGCCAACAGCTGCTGCTGTGTAAGTACAGCCGTATTTGTTCGTAACATCGCGCAAGGCACGGGTAGAACTTAAGTTAGATACGGTATTGCCAGGTGTGTGTTGAAGCACGTAGTCGGCAATTGAAACCAATGTGTACTCTTCGCCAAACATGGTTCCATCCTCGCAAATAATAGCCAAACGATCTACATCAGGATCCACAACGAATCCCACATCGGCACGTCCCTGTTTCAAAAGGCCTGAAATCTCGGTAAGATGTTCGGGCAGTGGTTCTGGGTTGTGTGGAAAATGACCATTAGGTTCGCAGAATAGTTTTTCAACTTTCTTTACTCCTAAGGCATCCAGCAATGCCGGAATAGCAATACCTCCAACAGAATTTACGCAGTCGATAGCAACACTGAAGTTGGCATCTTTGATAGCTTGAACATCTACCAGACTAAGTGCTAAAACGCTATCAATATGTTTTTGCGTGTATGAAAAATCTTCGGTAAGTTTACCCAATTCATCTACATCGGAAAAGATGAAACTTTCTTCGGCAGCTATTTTGAGTACGTTTTCACCTTCAGCAGCATTCAGAAATTCGCCTTTTTCATTTAGCAGCTTCAAGGCATTCCATTGTTTTGGGTTATGACTGGCGGTAAGAATAATTCCACCGGCAGCTTTTTCCATGGTTACAGCCAATTCAGTTGTTGGAGTGGTTGCCAATCCTATATTCACCACATCGAATCCCATGCCAAGCAATGTGCCAATTACAAGTTGGTTAACCATTTCGCCCGAAATACGGGCATCGCGTCCAACAACAATTTTGTTTGAACTGCTCTGTTTAGTGGCTTTGATTTGTGTAGCGTAAGCTGCTGTGAAACGAACAATATCCAGAGGATTCAATCCATCACCTACTAGACCACCGATAGTTCCGCGGATACCCGAAATAGATTTAATTAAAGTCATGCTGTAAACGAGTTTAAAGTTTTAGTGTTTTGAGAAGTCTCTTTTTTGATATAATAAAAAGAAACTTAAGAACAACTGAATGTTCTTAAGTTAACGGTATTTTGTAATAAACGATTCGGGATATCTATTTCCGAATACGAATTTTTAATACATAGGCCATTGGAGTTGCTGGACTCCAGTTTGTTCTAAATCCAATTTTTGAATGGACAATAAGTTTTGCATAAGATTCATTTCGCTTCATATACGAAACTGCTTCCTGAAAAGCTGTACACGAAATATCTAAGTTACTATTGTCGCCATATGCAAATATTTCAGGGTAAGGGTAATCAACGGTAGTCCATTTTCTGATGGTGTCCGCAGGCTCACCAAGTGTATATTGTATGTAACGTGGAATTACAGTGTTCCCGGCTTGAATGTCGCCTGTAGTTATTTCACCCACAGAGTCCAGATGGAAATATAAACCGCTCTCTGTTAGTACATAGTCGTTTGGTCCCCATGTAACTGGCATTTTAGACAAAACATTGATATGCTTGCGTTTGATATAGTTTTTAATTAAACTTTGTTCTGTTTTCAACTCATCCGCGTAAGTTGTGTTGTTACTACACGAAGTGATGACCAATGAAGTCAACAATGTAAGAACAAGTAGATAATAATTCTTTGTCATATGATAGTTTCTATTTGAATACAAATATCCGATAAAAAAACGGAAATTAAAAGTTAATAAAGAAGATTAGTAATTAATAATTAATAAATTGATTTGGTAGGAGTATAAATAAATTAAAATAGTACGATTTGATAAATGATGGAAGTGTATGGTTTAACATGTGAGCCTTTGCCGTTTCTTCCATAAGCTAAGTACCACGGAATGATAAATGTTGCACTTTCACCTCTGTGCAGCAACTTCAATCCTTCTTCCAATCCAAGCACCAATTGTTTTTTGCCAATTACAATCTGCACTTTTTCTGTTTGAATAACTTTCATGTCCAACGACAATGAAGTACACGAAAGTTTACAAGCATCTTTATCTTTAATCAGCTCTGCATTCGTTGGGACATCCACTTTGTACCAAAATCCGATTTCGCTTTTTTTGAACTTCGGATCTGTTTTTTTTGCAAAAATCATCAAAACACTATCCTCTTTAATAGCCAATTTTTGGTTTACTTCCAATAAGTTAGAGATGTTCTTGTCAACCACATTACCCTTGTTGGTCGGTAGTTGAGGTGCAGTTTTGGTGCAAGATACAAATAAACATCCCATGATCAGAGTAACAAGAAACAGCTTAAAGACTTTTAGCATGGTGTTTTAGCGAATGTTTGCAATGCTGATAATGTCCGAAAATACACCGGCCGAAGTAACACTTGCACCGGCTCCATATCCTTTAATCATCATCGGAAACTCATTGTAGCGCTCGGTGGTGATCAGAATAATGTTGTTGCTGCCCTGCAAATCGTAGAACGGATGCGTGCTATCCACTTCTTGCAGCCCTACCTTGCAACTTCCATTTTCCATGGTAGCCACAAATCTCCAACGTTTACCTTGTGCTGTTAGTGCTTTTCGTTTTTCTTCAAACTCTGCATCCAGTTCAGGAACAGTTTTCCAGAAATCGTCGAGACTGCCAGCAAAGTATTTATCAGGAATAAACAGATTTTTTATCACATCTTCTTGTTCCACTTTATAGCCCGCTTCGCGTGCCAAAATCACCAATTTGCGTATTACATCCTTACCGCTCAAGTCAATACGAGGATCTGGCTCGGCATAACCGGCTTCTTTGGCCATTAAAATAGCTTTGCTGATCGGGATTTCGCTGCTAATGGTATTGAAAATAAAATTGAGAGTTCCCGATAGTACCGCTTCCATTTTTTGAATATGGTCTCCGCTATAAATCAGGTTATTCATCGTGTTGATAATCGGTAATCCGGCACCAACATTAGTTTCGAAAAGGAACTTTACGCCACGACGACGGGCTGTTTCTTTCAAATTGATATATTCCTCGTACGATGATGAGGCTGCAATTTTATTAACAGCTACTACCGAAATATTATTTTCGAGGAATGTTTGATACAAGTTGGAGATATGCAAGTTAGCGGTACAATCCACAAACACCGAATTGAAAATATTCATATTCAGAATCTCGTTGCAAATCTTTTCGGGTGAAGCGTCGGCACCTTTGGTTTTCAAGTCCTCAGCATAGGTTTCTAAATCAATGCCTTCACGCAAAAACAGCATTTTTTTGCTGGAAGTGATTCCCACCACATTCAGTTTTAGGCTGTTTTGTTCCATTAGTTTGGTTTGTTGCTTTTTGATTTGATTCAGCAAACTGCCACCCACCGTACCTACACCCACCACAAATATGTTGAGAACCTGATATTCGGATAAAAAGAACGAATCGTGAATAACATTTAGTGCTTTGCGTAAAGATTTACGGTCGGTAACAAATGAGATGTTTGTTTCCGAAGCTCCCTGCGCACAGGCAACAACATTGATACCATTGCGCCCCAACGTTCCAAACAGTTTGCCGGCAATACCCGGTGTGCGTTTCATGTTGTCGCCAACAATCGCCACGGTAGCCAAATCATCTTCCGAAAAAATATCGTTGATTTCACCTTGTGCTATTTCGTAGTCAAACTCTTTGCGCAGTGCTTCTACAGCCACCGCACTATCGGCGTTACGAACTCCGATAGAGGTGGTGTTTTCGGACGAGGCCTGTGAAACAAGGAATACGCTGATGCCGTTTTTGGCAAGTATGCGGAAAATTCGGTGATTTACCCCAATAACGCCCACCATACCTAAACCTTGAACGGTGATAAGCGAAGTGTCGTTGATAGAAGAAATACCTTTAATGGCTTTGCCTGCTTCGCCCGTTTTCTCGCGCGAAATAAAGGTTCCTTCGGCCTCAGGATTGAAGGTGTTTTTTATTTTTACAGGAATATTTTTATGAAAAACAGGGAAGATGGTAGGAGGGTAGATTACTTTTGCCCCAAAGTTACAAAGTTCCATAGCTTCGATAAAGCTAAGTTTTTCAATAACGTAAGCATTGTTGATGATGCGCGGATCGGCAGTCATAAAGCCATCCACGTCGGTCCATATTTCCAGGATAGACGCATGCAGAGCAGCCGCCAAAATAGCAGCAGTATAATCGGAGCCTCCACGTCCCAAATTGGTTGTGAAGTTAGTATTTCTATCTGTAGAAATAAACCCACCGCACACACTTATTTGAGGAAGTGTAGAGAAACTCTCGGCAATTAAATGATTTGTTTTTTCGAAGTCGACAATGTGTTTGTCAAATTGATTCTCGGTTTTAGTAAATGTACGCGAGTCAAAATGAACGGCATTGGTGATCGCATTTGCCACTATGATAGACGAAATAACCTCGCCGTAGCTGACAATAGTATCGATGATTTTTGTAGAAATATCTTTGATAAGGAATACCCCGCGGAATATATTGGATAAGTCGGTAAATTGTGTTTGAACCAGGTTGATGACCTCCGTTTTTTTGTTGTCGGCAATCACACCATCAATTACTTCCATGTGGCGTGTCACCAACATGTCGAATTGTGCCACATAGGTTTTGTTGCCTTCGCAAGCCAGATTAGCCACTTTATAAAGTTCGTCGGTAATGCCTGAAAATGCAGATACAACTACAATTACCGGCTCAACCTCAGCCTCCACTATTTTCTTCACACTCAGAATGCCATTGACAGAACCTACGGATGTTCCACCGAATTTTAATACCTTCATCGTTTGCTTTATGTTAAATTTTATTGTTTGCGTTTTAGCTTGCAAAAATAGCGTTTTTTCGGCATATAATAAGTTCTTTTCTTTATATTTCGATAGAAGTGTTGCAACTTTAGGAAAAAACAACTACTTTTGCACCGCTTTAGAAATGAAGCACAGTGATTGGTCTGGTAGCTCAGCTGGATAGAGCAACGCCCTTCTAAGGCGTGGGTCATGAGTTCGAATCTCATCCGGATCACGAAAAAACCGATAACATTTTACATGTTATCGGTTTTTTTATTTACAATGACCCTGATTCATACATTATAAGGATACATATTTATTATGTATCTTTGCACCCATTACAATTTTAAACTACAATGCATAACGAAATACAACTTATACTCACTCCTGAGCAAGCTGAAAACTCCGATTTATTTGTCAAAAAAGTAGCGGACAAGCTGGAAATTTCACCAGCAAGAATCACCCGATTAAGGACGCTGAAAAAATCAATTGATTCGCGTGCCTTTCTTCCAAAGGTGAATGTTACGGTGGAAGTATATTGGGACGAGGAAGCTCCTGTTGTTCCAAAGCCTGTTTTTGATTACCAACCCGTGGGCGAGAAAACACCTGTACTTATCATTGGTGCCGGTCCTGCTGGACTTTTTGCGGCGCTTAAACTGATTGAAAACGGATTGAAACCGATTATTTTGGAACGTGGTAAAAACACCCACGATCGAAAGGTGGATATTGCGCAATTGAATCGGAATAAAGGATTTGAAACGGATTCGAATTATTGCTTTGGTGAGGGTGGTGCAGGAACTTTTTCGGATGGAAAACTATATACTCGCTCTAAAAAGAAGGGAAATTCGCAGCGTGTGTTGGAGATATTCCAATTTCATGGTGCCGACGATAATATCTTGTTCGAAGCGCATCCGCACATTGGCTCCGACAAATTACCACAAGTAATTGAGAATATTAGTAAAACCATTATTTCGTGCGGTGGCGAAATACATTTTGAACAAAAACTTACTGAAATACTACTGGATGGAAAACAACTTATTGGTTGTAAAACTTCCGATGGAAGTGTTTTTGAAGCCAAATCATTGATTCTTGCTACAGGACATTCGGCGCACGATGTGTACGAAATGCTGCATAGTCAAGGCATTGCGCTCGAAGCCAAAGGTTTTGCAATGGGCGTCAGGGTTGAGCATCCACAGGAATTGATCGATAGCATACAATATCACTGCGAAAAACGCGGACTATTTTTGCCATCTGCTACGTATAACTTGGTGGATCAGGTAAATGGACGCGGTGTTTATTCGTTTTGTATGTGTCCGGGTGGGCATATAGTTCCGGCGGGAAGTGGTGTTAACGAAATTGTGGTCAATGGCATGTCGGCTTCGAAACGTAACTCGCCATTTGCCAATTCAGGCATTGTGGTTGAAATTCGACCCGAAGATATTCCGGTCGATTTTAAAGAATATGGTGTTTTGGCAGGCCTAAAGTTTCAACAATATGTTGAGCATTTGGCGTATGCAAATAATGGAGGACTTGGGCAGGTAGCACCGGCTCAGCGATTGGGCGATTTTGTGAAAGGGAAACTTTCTGCAGATTTACCCGAATGTTCGTACTTGCCTGGATTGATTTCTTCGCCTTTGCATTTTTGGTTGCCCGATATTATCTCGTCACGATTACGCGAAGGATTTAAAAAGTTCGATCACAAAATGCGTGGTTATCTAACCAATGAAGCTGTGGTAGTAGGAGTGGAGTCACGTTCTTCGGCCGCAGTACGCATTCCTAGGGATGCTGAAACAGGACAACATCCCGAAATAGTAGGGCTTTTTCCTGCCGGTGAAGGTTCGGGTTATTCTGGAGGAATCACTTCTTCGGCCGTGGATGGTGAAATAGCAGCTGAAAAAGTAGTGGCAAGTATTGTTAAAAAGTAAGAAAAATAATGAAAGTCTGCCGACTACCGTCTGTTGGACTGATGACATAAATATATGAACAACCGTAAAACAAAATTTATTCCGGCTCCCAAGCCAACCCATTTCAAAGTAGCCGAACCGGTAGAGATGATGACTTTTTTACTTTCTAAGATGGGTGGTATGAGTCGCAGCTCCGTAAAATCGCTTTTGGCTCACCGACAAGTGGCCGTAAACGAAGTTATCATTACTCAATTTAATCACATGCTGAAGGTAAATGATAAAATTGTGGTGAATAGCTCTCGTGGAAATATCGAGCTTACCCATCCAAAATTGCGCATCATTTTCGAAGATGCTTATTTAATTATTGTAGAGAAAAAAGAAGGACTACTTACTGTAAGTACCGGAGATAATGACGAAACAACGGCTTTCTCTATCCTGCGCAATCATGTGAAAAAAAGCTCGCCTAATAACCGTGTGTATACTGTTCACCGTTTAGACAGAGAGACTTCTGGTGTTTTGATGTTTGCCAAAAGTCGCGAGATTCAGTTGGCACTTCAGGAACACTGGCACAATGTTGTTACCCGCCGTGTGTACGTGGCTTTGGTTGAAGGAACTGTAGAAAAAGAACAGGATATCATTGTTACTTGGCTGTCAGAAAACGAGAAATCATTGAAAATTCACTCAAGTTCTTCTGACGATGGCGGACAACAAGCCGTTACGCATTACCGCCGTGTGAAGTCGAACGACAAATACTCATTGTTAGAAATTGAATTGGAAACGGGTCGTAAAAACCAGATTCGTGTTCACATGGAAGGTATTGGACACCCTATTGTAGGCGACAAAAAATACGGAGCCAGCGTGAGTCCTATCGCACGTTTGGGATTACATGCCCGTGTGTTGGCTTTCTATCACCCCATAACACTCGAAATTGTTAGTTTTGAAACTCCTGTACCGCGCGATTTTCTACATTTGTTTCATTAAACGATTTCTTTTTTTAAAAACACAAAGCGAGTAACTCAATAATCAGAGTTATTCGCTTTTTTTTTTATTCAATTCAATTTGAATGGCTATCTTTGCAGCCTAATTAGAAAATAATGGAGCCCATACTTAACGAAGCCAAAAAAATGTATAACGAGCCGATGCATACATGCGAACACATTCTGAATCAAACCTTGGTTCGGATGTTTGGATGTGGTCGGTCGGTGAATGCACACATTGAACGCCGAAAATCAAAGTGCGATTACCTCCTCAACGAAATACCCACCGAGACTCAAATTGCCGAAATTGTCCGCAAAGTAAATGAAATTATTGATACACATTTGCCTGTTTATGAAGAATTGATGAGTCGAGAAGAAGCTGTTAAAATCGCTGATTTGTCTAAGCTCCCTTCGGATGCTTCCGAATCTCTGCGGGTTATCCGCATTGGTGATTACGATGCTTGTGCTTGTATTGGCCAACATGTGGATAATACTTCGGAGCTGGGCAGCTTCGAAATTATCAGTCACGATTTTGAAAATGGTCGGTGGAGAGTTCGGTTTAAGATGACTCCTAAATCCCCTAAAGAGGACTTACATATTCTATGACAACAAAAAATACTGCAAAAAATAAAATCTCTAAAGCCCCCTTCAGGGGGTTGGGGGTTCGTATCCTGAGAATCCTCAGAAACCTTTTCTTTATTTTTGTTGTTTTCAGTATCGTCTGGGTAGTTATGGCTCGGTTTATACCAATATATGTAACCCCACTTATGGCCATTCGCTTTGTAGAGTCCATGTTCAGTGGCGAAATGCCAAAAAATAGTAAAATCTGGGTACCTATCGAAGATATTTCGCCCAATATGGTGCAGGCAGTGGTAGCATCCGAAGACAATTTGTTTTTGACGCATCATGGTTTCTCTTTCTCTGATATCGGAAAAGCCATTCAACACAATCAAAATGGCAAAAAGATACGGGGAGGGAGTACTATTTCGCAGCAAACAGCAAAGAATGTTTTTCTTTGGCAGCAGCGATCGTATCTGCGCAAGGGGCTCGAAGCTTACTTCACTGTGCTGATTGAATTGTTCTGGTCGAAAGAGCGGATCATGGAGTTATACCTTAATGTAATAGAAATGGGTGATGGTATTTATGGAATTCAGGCGGCGTCCTTAGAACATTTTGGGGTAAATGCATCGGAACTTACAAAATCACAGGCGGCCACTATTGCTGCTTGTTTGCCAAACCCCATACGGTTTAATGCCGGCCACCCTTCAGGATATATTCTTAGACGAAAATCGCAAATCGTTTACTTGATGAGTAAATTGCCGCAAGTTGATTTTGACAATAAATCCGCTCCGGTAAAACATACCCGCAAACATAGAAAAAGATGAATCGAGAAATAGAAACCATCGATTGGGGACTGATAGAATATAATCAGGCGTGGACTAAACAAGAAGAACTTTTTAATGCTGCTATCAATCGTAAAACGAAAAGCGAGCCAACGAGCAATATTCTTGTTTTTTGTGAGCATCTGCATGTCTATACCTTGGGCAAAAGTGGTGATGAGCATAATATGTTGCTTAACTATATTCAACTTCAGGGCAAAGATGCCACTTTTGTAAAAACAAATAGAGGAGGAGACATTACTTATCACGGACCGGGGCAGTTAGTGGGTTATCCCATTTTTGATCTAGCCAATTTTGAACTTGGATTAAAACAATACATATATAATGTAGAGGAAGCAATTATCAAAACGCTTTCATACTATAATATCGCTACCGAACGTTTGGATGGCGCAACCGGTGTGTGGCTAGATATTGGCAAGCCCACCTGCCGCAAGATTTGCGCCATCGGGGTGCGGAGTTCCCGTTTTGTAACCATGCATGGGTTTGCGCTAAATGTAAATACGCAATTAGAATACTTCAAGTACATCAATCCTTGCGGTTTCATAGATAAAGGTGTTACCTCAATGCAAAAAGAATTGGACGCAGAAGTGGATATGGAAGAGTTGAAAATGAGATTACGACAATCAATAATAGCAGAATTCTCATCTTGTCCATCTTTATAAAGCAGTCGCTTTAGTATTTTTTATTCTTCAAACCGATCCATTCCGATGTTTTTTTTCTGATTTTTCTGATTTTTGTCACATCGATGAGTTAACATTTGCTACTTATTTTAGAGAATTAGTCTTTCAAAATCTCCATAGCGCATATTTCTCTATCTT